>NZ_JBQFRW010000002.1:0-867306 GCF_056537625.1 Ruegeria sp. C6
TCCACGTGGGCGGTCGAGATGGTGATGCCACGTGCTTTTTCTTCAGGCGCGCCGTCAATCTGGTCATACGCTTTGAAGTCACCGAAATACTTGGTGATTGCTGCGGTCAGCGTGGTCTTGCCGTGGTCAACGTGGCCAATCGTGCCGATGTTGACGTGCGGCTTATTACGCTCAAACTTTTCCTTTGCCATGATGGCCTCCTTTTTCGGTAATGAAGGGAGCGCGTTAGCCGCGCTCCCTCAAATCTTCGCTTATGCGTATTTCGCCTGAATCTCGTCCGAGATGTTCTGCGGAACCGGATCGTAGTGATCGAACTGCATGGTGAACTGGGCACGGCCCGACGACATCGAACGCAGAGTGTTGATGTAGCCGAACATGTTGGCCAGCGGAACGAACGCATCAATCGCAATTGCGTTGCCGCGCGGCTCCTGACCAGAGACCTGGCCACGACGCGAGGTCAGGTCGCCGATGATACCGCCGGTATATTCTTCCGGGGTGATCACTTCGACCTTCATGATCGGTTCCAGCAGTTTCGCGCCAGCTTTGCGCATGCCTTCGCGCATACACATCCGCGATGCGATTTCGAACGCCAGAACGCTCGAGTCAACGTCGTGGAACTTACCGTCCAGCAGGGCAACCTTGAAGTCGATCACGGGGAAGCCAGCCAGCGGGCCGCTGTCCATGACCGAGTTGATGCCTTTTTCAACACCGGGGATGTATTCCTTCGGAACGGCACCACCAACGATGCGGCTTTCGAACGAATAGCCTTCGCCTGCCTCGGTCGGCTGGATCTCCAGCTTGACTTCCGCGAACTGACCCGAACCACCCGACTGTTTCTTGTGGGTGTAGGTGTGCTCAACCGGCATCGAGATGGTTTCACGATAGGCCACCTGAGGTGCACCGATGTTCGCTTCAACCTTGAACTCGCGCTTCAGACGGTCAACCAGGATGTCCAGGTGAAGTTCGCCCATGCCCTTCATGATGGTCTGACCGGATTCCAGATCAGTTTCCACACGGAAGGACGGGTCTTCGGCGGCCAGACGGGCCAGACCCTGAGACATCTTCTCTTGGTCGCCCTTGGTTTTGGGCTCAACCGCGATCTCGATAACCGGATCGGGGAAGGTCATGGTTTCCAGAACCACCGGATCTTTCGCATCACACAGAGTATCACCGGTGGTGGTGTCTTTCAGACCTGCCAGCGCGATGATGTCGCCTGCAAACGCTTCTTCGATCTCTTCCCGGTTGTTCGAGTGCATCATCATCATACGACCGATGCGCTCTTTCTTACCTTTGGTCGAGTTCAGGATCGAGTCGCCCTTGTTCATGGTGCCCGAGTAAATCCGGGTGAAGGTCAGCGAGCCAACGAAGGGGTCGTTCATGATTTTGAACGCCAGACCCGAGAAGGCCATGTCGTCGTCTGCACGACGGGCGATGTCACGAACTTCTTCCTCGTCGCCGGGTTTGAAGCCCATGTAATCAACAACGTCCAGCGGGCTGGGCAGATAGTCGATCACAGCGTTGAGGAGCGGCTGAACGCCTTTGTTCTTGAACGCCGAACCACCCAGAACCGGAACGAACGCGATTTCCAGAGTACCTTTGCGCAGCAGGGCGCGCAGGGTCGGAACGTCGGGCTCATTGCCTTCCAGGTATTCCATCATCGCGTCGTCGTCCATTTCGACGGCCGCTTCGATCATCTTGCCGCGCCATTCGTCAGCCATGTCTTTCAGGCTGTCGCGGATAGGAGCTTTGATCCAGCTTGCGCCCAGATCTTCGCCCTGCCACAGCCACTCTTCCATGGTGACCAGGTCGATCAGGCCTTCCAGCTCGGACTCGGCACCGATCGGAATACCAACCGGAACAGCGCGTGCGCCGGTGCGGTCTTCGATCATGTTGACGCAGTTGAAGAAGTCAGCGCCGATCTTGTCCATTTTGTTGACGAAAACCATACGCGGAACCTTGTAGCGGTCAGCCTGACGCCACACGGTTTCGGTCTGGGGCTCAACACCGGCGTTTGCGTCCAGAACGCAGACAGCACCGTCGAGAACCGCCAGCGAACGCTCAACTTCGATGGTGAAGTCAACGTGGCCGGGGGTGTCGATGATGTTCAGGCGGTGCTTAGGAGTTTCTGCGGTCTGACCGTCCTCGGTGCGTTCCCAGAAAGTGGTGGTCGCAGCCGAAGTGATGGTGATGCCGCGTTCCTGCTCCTGCTCCATCCAGTCCATGGTGGCTGCACCATCGTGCACCTCACCGATGTTGTGGGATTTACCAGTGTAATACAGGATACGCTCCGAGCAGGTGGTCTTACCTGCGTCGATGTGCGCCATGATACCGAAGTTACGGTACAGTTCGAGCGGATATTCGCGTGCCATTGGTCTAAGCCTCTCGGATTACCAACGATAATGGCTGAAGGCTTTGTTCGCCTCGGCCATCTTGTGGGTGTCTTCGCGTTTCTTGACGGCAGTACCGCGGGACTGAACGGCGTCCAGCAGCTCGCCTGCAAGGCGCTCTTCCATGGTGTTTTCGTTGCGGCCGCGCGCAGCAGTGATCAGCCAGCGGATGGCCAATGCTTCGCGGCGCTCAGGGCGCACTTCGACCGGAACCTGATAGGTTGCACCACCAACGCGGCGCGAGCGAACCTCGACCGACGGTTTGATGTTGTCGAGCGCTTCGTGGAACACTTCGACAGGAGCGCGCTTTACCTTGTTCTCAACGCGGTCAAACGCGTTGTAAACGATGCGCTCTGCGACCGACTTCTTGCCGTCGATCATCAGGTTGTTCATGAATTTGGTCAGTACCTTGTCGCCAAATTTGGCGTCAGGCAGGACTTCGCGTTTTTCGGCGGCGTGACGACGTGACATATCAGCCTCTCCTTCTTACTTGGGACGCTTCGCGCCGTATTTCGAACGACGTTGCTTACGATCTTTGACGCCCTGAGTATCCAGAACACCGCGCAGGATGTGGTAACGCACACCGGGAAGGTCTTTTACACGACCGCCACGGATCAGAACAACCGAGTGTTCCTGCAGGTTGTGGCTTTCACCCGGGATGTACGAGATGACCTCGAACCCGTTGGTCAAGCGCACCTTGGCAACCTTACGCATAGCCGAGTTCGGCTTCTTAGGTGTGGTGGTGTACACGCGGGTGCAGACGCCGCGTTTCTGCGGGCACTGTTCCAAGTGCATGGACTTCGAGCGTTTTACTTTGGGCTGCCGCGGTTTGCGGATCAGCTGTTGAATAGTTGGCATTCCGGTTTCTTCCCCGTTTTGCAACACACATGACATGCACGCGCGTTGCGTGCGGTTAAATTCGCTGCACTCATGCGTCCACAAGCGCAAAACCCGCGAGCGTTCCCATTCCGAGGTGAACGTCGCGGTTTGTTATCAGAGGGCGCGAACGATAAAAGTGTCCGGGCCTTGACCAGTTCATTACTGAAATCGGTTATGGGGCGGCCCCCGGTACCGAGATGTCGCGCGTATTAAGGGGAGTCGGCCCGAGTGTCAACAGCCCAGCGGGAAAGGCGTGTTGTACATAAGAGCTCCGGCCGTCTATCAGGAACTAATGGAGATTCCCACTGCGCCGACGCATTGCAGCACTTCGGCACCGGATGCATAGTGAGCATGCCCTGCAAACCATTGGATGCCCCATGCAAGTCTTTGGCCTGTGCCGATTTTCATTCCCTGCTCTGGGCGATTTCCAGATCGAACATGACACGGTCGCAGATCGGCGCGCCCATCTCTACAACCCTGCTCGTCTGGAAGAGCGGTTCCGCCTGTTCGGATCTGTGACGTTGCCCAGCTTTCGCGCGCAGACAGATGGGGACTATCAGCTTCTGGTCGTTGTTGGGGACTGTCTGCCGAAAAAGGCGCTCGACCGACTCAAGGACCTCACCGCTGACATCAAGCAGGTACGAATTGTCCAAAGACCCGTCGAACCAAGCCATAAACACCGGCAGGTCATGAAACGAATCCTTCAGGAAACGCGTTCAAACCCGGACCGGCCCTGTCTTCAATTTCGCCATGATGACGACGACAGCATTTCGATTGATTTCATCGAAAGACTGCGCGAGTCCGCCGATGATGTTGCCGGGCTGATTGAAAAAAATCAGGCCATAGGCCTCGATTTCAACAACGGATACCAGGCCAGCTTTGGGCCGAATGGGGTTCGGGCGGCACAAGTCTACAAATCTCTGCTTGGGGTGGGCTTGGGCATGCTTATCGCGGGCGGGTGCGACCACACGATCATAAGTTTTACCCACAACCGGATCGGGCGTTTCATGCCAGTGGTCAGTTATCCTGATCGCCCGATGTGGATCAGGACATTGAACAACTCCAACGACTCGCCGCGCGCTGAAAAGCAGAAGGCGCAGCTTGCGCCGATCACGCCCGAAATCGAGACCGATTTTGCCACGCGTTTCGCGCTAAACCCCGGTTTCGTACGTTTGCCTCACTTCTCCGCCTGACGCGACCGTTCGCGAAACAGAGTGAACATCCCTGCCCCAACTACCAATGCACCACCCAGCATTGTGATCGCGTCCGGCCAGTCACCAAACACAGCCCACCCAAGTCCCAGTGCCCAAAGCAGGCTGGAATAGCGAAATGGCGCAACAAAACCGACCTCGCCCACGCGCATCACCATGACACTGAACAGATAGCCTATCAGAACAAAGACCGCAGCGCTGGCGATCATCGCTCCAGATGCGGTCGAGACCGGCACCCATCCTTCAAACGTGGAGACGATGATCGCTGCCAATGTGATAGTGAGGGATGTCGCCAGTGTTACCACCATAGAAGGTACTTCAGCTGACATTCGGCGGGTGATCAAATCGCGAACTGTTACGGAAGCAACCGCAATCAATGCGTAAATCGCATAGATGCTGAACCCTTCAGGACCGGGCCGAACGATCAACAACATACCGACGAACCCAAGCGCAATTGCAGCAATACGTCTCCATCCAATTACTTCACCGAAGAATAAGGCAGCACCCAAAGTCACGGTCAGCGGCAACGCCTGTAGAACTGCCGTAACGTTGGCAAGCGGCATGTGCATCAGAGCCGTTAAAAAGAAGATGGTCGCCGCCAACTCTGCCAGGCAACGTAATGCGATAAGCCATTTGTCATGGAGGGGAAAATTCAGGTGAAGCGCCCCAAGATAACGGGCCATTATCAACACAAGAACTGTCGCCAAAACTCCGCGCATGGTCACAAGTTGGAACAGAGGCAGATCTTGCCCCACCACTTTCACCAACGCATCATTGACGGTAAAGGCCGCCATGCTGCCCATCATCAGCAGCGCGCCTTTAACGTTAGGACTCATTTAATCAACACCCGGTCTTCAATATATCGTCGTACTCACTGTTCAATCGATCACGAAGTCAATATGCGCCGGACAATCCTGCAGTAATAGTTCCGACGAGCCACACAAACTGTCGACTTTTCAGTCGTTTCAATCTGTCATCTGGGCGGAAGGCGTAGATTTCGAGATCTCGATCTCATCATCCGTCATCTCCTCTTCTACGCCATCAAACAATGGTGTCGAAAGGTAACGCTCGCCCGTATCTGGCAACATTACCAACATGACGGAACCTTCCGGAGCAGTCTCGGCCAGTTTCATCGCGACCGCAAAGGTCGAGCCACCAGAAATACCGGTAAAAATCCCCTCTTCCGCGGCCAAACGGCGCGACCATGCAATACCGTCGCTACCGGGAACGGGAATCAACTCATCATAGTACGAGTTATCAATGGCCTCCTGCAGAACCCACGGAATGAAATCAGGCGTCCAACCCTGTATCGGATGCGGTTCGAAGTTCGGGTGGCTCTCGGTCGGCTGGTGTATTTCATTGCGCGTGTTCACATATCCTGACGACACAATGGCTGCATTGGCAGGCTCGGTCAGGATGATCTTGGTCTCAGGGCGCGCTTTCCTCAGCACCCGGGCCACGCCCGAGACCGTCCCGCCAGTGCCATAGCCCGTAACCCAATAGTCGAGATTCTGCCCATCAAAGTCACCCAAGATTTCCTGCGCGGTGGTATTTTCGTGAATATCGGCGTTGGCTGCGGTTTCAAACTGGCTGGCCAGGAACCAACCGTTCTGCTCGGCCAGTTCCTTAGCTTTTGTATACATGCCGAACCCCTTTTGCGCGCGCGGTGTCAGGACAACTTTTGCCCCCAAAAACCGCATCAGCTTGCGCCGCTCGACCGAGAAACTGTCGGCCATCGTTACAACCAAGGGATAGCCTTTGGCCGCACAGACCATCGCCAGCCCGATACCGGTATTCCCCGAGGTCGCCTCAACTACTGTCTGACCGGGTTTTAAACTACCGTCGCGTTCTGCCGCTTCGATGATGTTGAGGGCAAGGCGATCTTTGACAGAACTGGCCGGGTTAAATGCTTCGAACTTTACATAGACCGTCACGTTTGAGGGCGCGATCCTGTTTATTCGTATGCTTGGCGTGTCTCCGACGGTGTCCAAAATACTGTCATACAGACGCTTTCGCCCATGCGTTTGACGAGTTGTCATTGCGGCCCCCTCCTCTGTTGACGAAAGCATGCCACAAACCGGGTCACATTAGTAACTATCTTTGTGAGAGTTCGCCTCGGAGCGCTCACAACAAGAAAGGCCCCGCGAAATCGCGGGGCCTTTCTTAGTTATTGAGGGTGCCTATTCGCGGCTTTCCGGTGTTTCCACCAGAACGTCCAGCTCATCACCGACCATGTCGTCGTCGAAGGTTGGAGCAGCCAGAGCAGCGGCCGCTTCGGCCTCTTCCCGGCGGGCTTCGATGACCACGTTGTCACGCGATTGCGCGATGTGGCGGACGGCCTGAGTGGCCCCACCGGTACCGGCGGGGATCAGGCGACCAACGATGACGTTCTCTTTCAGGCCAACCAGCTTGTCTTTCTTGCCCTGAACCGAGGCTTCGGTCAGCACGCGGGTGGTTTCCTGGAACGACGCCGCCGAGATGAACGAACGCGTCTGCAGCGAAGCTTTGGTGATCCCCAGAAGGATCGGCTCACCCTGAGCCGGACGACCGCCACGCGAGATAGTCTTCTCGTTGGCTGCGTCGAACTCCTGCTTGTCGACATGTTCGCCTTTCAACAGGGTGGTGTCGCCTGAATCCAGGATCTCCCACTTCTGCAGCATCTGGCGCACGATGACTTCGATGTGCTTGTCATTGATCTTCACGCCCTGCAAGCGGTAGACGTCTTGCACCTCATCGATCATGTAATCCGCCAGCGCTTCGACACCCATAATCGACAGGATGTCATGCGGAGCCGGGTTACCGTCCATCAGGTATTCACCCTTCTGGATGAAGTCCCCTTCGGCGACCGGGATGTGCTTGCCCTTGGGTACCATGTATTCGATGGTCTCCATGGACTCGTCAGCCGGTTCGATGCTGATGCGGCGCTTGTTCTTGTAGTCGCGGCCAAAGCGCACGTAACCATCGGCTTCTGCGATGATCGCGTGATCTTTCGGACGACGGGCTTCGAACAGTTCGGCCACACGTGGCAGACCACCGGTGATGTCCTTGGTCTTGGCGCCTTCACGCGGGATACGCGCGACAACGTCACCGGCTTCGATTTGCTGGCCATCTTCGACCGACAGGATCGCATCCACCGACATCGGATAGTGAACCGGGTTGCCCGCGTCATTGCGGACCGGCTCGCCATCTTCACCAACCAGAATGATCTCGGGCTTGAGGTCGCTGCCTTTGGGGGCCGCGCGCCAGTCGATCACGATCTTCTGGGTCATGCCGGTTGCATCGTCGGTCTCATCCCGGACCGCAAGGCCCGAAACAAGGTCGACATATTTCGCGGTACCGGCTTTCTCGGCGATGATCGGCAGGGTGTAGGGATCCCATTCGAACAGCTTGTCGCCACGAGCAACCTTGGTGCCGTCCTTGACGAACAGCTTGGAGCCATAGCCCAGCTTGTGGCTGGCACGCTCTTCGCCGTGTTCGTCGCTGATCACCAGCTTCATGTTCCGGCCCATAACGAGGCTTTCGCCTGCGGCATTGACCAGAATCTGCGGGTTCTCGAAGGAAACGACGCCTTCCTGGCTGGCTTCCTGGAACGACTGCTGACCACCTTGCGCAACACCACCGATGTGGAAAGTACGCATCGTCAGCTGCGTACCGGGTTCACCAATGGACTGCGCGGCGATGATGCCGACAGCCTCACCTGTGTTCACCATGGTGCCGCGTGCAAGGTCACGACCGTAGCAGGTGGCGCAGACGCCTTCCTCGGACTCACAGGTCAGAGGCGAGCGGATGCGCATCGACGCAACACCAGCTTCGTCAATGGTGTCCGCCATGCGTTCGTCGATCAACTGACCAGCGGCCACGATCACCTCATCCGTGCCCGGACGCAGAACATCGTCAGCCGCCACACGACCCAGCACACGTTCGGCCAGCGAGGCAACAACCTCACCGTCATTCACGGCGGCTTCGGCTGTGATCGCACGCTCAGTACCACAGTCGATCTCGCGAACGATGCAGTCCTGTGCGACGTCTACCAGACGACGGGTCAGGTAACCCGAGTTCGCCGTCTTCAGAGCGGTATCCGACAGACCCTTACGGGCACCGTGGGTCGAGTTGAAGTACTCGAGAACGGTCAGACCTTCTTTAAAGTTCGAGATAATCGGCGTCTCGATGATGTCACCGTTCGGCTTGGCCATCAGGCCGCGCATACCGCCCAGCTGTTTCATCTGAGTGACCGAGCCACGCGCACCCGAGTGGGCCATCATGTAGACCGAGTTCGGCTCCTGATCCGACCCGTCTTCGGCCTTGGCAACGTCAGAGATGGTGCTCATCATCGCTTCGGTGACGCGGTCGTTACACTTCGACCAGGCATCAACAACTTTGTTGTACTTTTCGCCCTGAGTGATCAGGCCGTCCATGTACTGCTGTTCAAAGTCCTTCACCTGACCGCGGGTGTCATCAACGATGCCCCACTTGTCATCCGGGATGACCATGTCGTCCTTGCCGAACGAGATGCCCGCCTTGAACGCTTCTTTGAAGCCCATCGACATGATCTGGTCACAGAAGATAACCGACTCTTTCTGACCGCAGTAACGGTAGACGGTGTCGATCACCTGCTGCACTTCTTTCTTCCGCAGCAGGCGGTTGACCAGCTCGAACGGGGCTTTGTTGTTCATCGGCAGCAATGCACCCAGACGCAGACGGCCCGGAGTGGTTTCATAGCGCTTCTGAACTTCGTTGCCTTCGTCGTCGATCTGCGTGATCCGCGCGGTGATTTTCGAGTGCAGATGCACCTCACCCGCGTCCAGCGCGTGCTGAACTTCTTCGATCGAGCCAAAGACCTTGCCTTCGCCCGGCATGCCTTCGCGTTCCAGGGTCACGTAGTACAGACCCAGGATCATATCCTGCGACGGAACGATGATCGGTGCACCGTTTGCAGGCGACAGAACGTTGTTCGTCGACATCATCAGAACACGCGCTTCCAGCTGCGCCTCAAGGCTTAGCGGGACGTGAACGGCCATCTGGTCCCCGTCGAAGTCGGCGTTAAAGGCCGAGCAGACCAGCGGGTGCAGCTGGATGGCTTTACCTTCGATGAGAACCGGCTCGAACGCCTGAATGCCAAGACGGTGCAGCGTCGGCGCACGGTTCAGCATGACAGGGTGTTCGCGGATCACCTCGTCGAGGATATCCCACACTTCGGGACGCTCTTTCTCGACCAGTTTCTTCGCCTGTTTGACAGTCGAAGACAGACCCTTGGCTTCAAGGCGCGAGTAGATGAACGGCTTGAACAGCTCCAGCGCCATCTTCTTTGGCAGACCACACTGGTGCAGTTTGAGTTCCGGACCGGTCACGATGACCGAACGGCCCGAGAAGTCGACGCGCTTACCCAGAAGGTTCTGACGGAAGCGACCCTGCTTACCTTTCAGCATGTCCGACAGCGATTTCAGCGGGCGCTTGTTGGCGCCGGTGATTACGCGACCACGACGGCCGTTGTCGAACAGAGCGTCAACGGATTCCTGCAGCATCCGCTTTTCGTTGCGGACAATGATGTCAGGCGCGCGCAGTTCGATCAGACGCTTCAGACGGTTGTTCCGGTTGATGACGCGCCGATACAGATCGTTCAGATCCGAGGTCGCAAAGCGGCCTCCATCCAGCGGAACCAGCGGACGCAGTTCCGGCGGAATGACCGGGATCACGGTCATGACCATCCACTCAGGCCGGTTGCCCGACTCGAGGAAGGATTCAACAACCTTCAGACGCTTGATGATCTTCTTGGGCTTCAACTCGCCGGTTGCTTCGGCCAGATCAGCGCGCAGCTGCTCGGCTTCGGCTTCCAGATCGATCTGGGCCAGCATTTCACGGATGGCTTCGGCACCAATGTTCGCGGTGAACGCATCCATGCCATAGGCATCCTGCGCATCCATGTACTCTTCTTCGGTCAGCATCTGGCCGTAGGTCAGGTCGGTCAGACCGGGCTCGATGACGACGTAGTTTTCAAAGTACAGAACACGTTCCAGATCGCGCAGCGTCATGTCCAGCATCAGACCGATGCGGGACGGCAGCGATTTCAGGAACCAGATATGTGCGACGGGCGCGGCCAGTTCGATATGGCCCATACGCTCACGGCGGACTTTCTGCAGGGTGACTTCCACACCGCATTTCTCGCAGACAACGCCGCGATATTTCATCCGCTTATATTTGCCGCACAGGCATTCGTAATCTTTGATCGGGCCAAAGATACGCGCGCAGAACAGGCCGTCACGTTCGGGCTTGAACGTCCGGTAGTTGATGGTTTCGGGTTTCTTGATCTCGCCATAGGACCAAGACAGGATCCGCTCGGGCGACGCCAACGAGACCTTGATCTCGTCGAAAACCTTCGGGGGCGTCAGCGGGTTGAACGGGTTGTTGGTGATTTCCTGGTTCATTTGTTACCTCAAATCTTGCGGAAGGGGGGAGAGGGGAGCGGAAACTTCAAAAGTTTCCGCCCAAGAATTTTTTCAAAATTCTTATTCCTCAACCTCCGCATCCAGGAGTTCCATATTAAGGCCGAGGCCACGGACTTCTTTCACCAGAACGTTGAACGATTCCGGTACGCCCGCTTCAAAGTTGTCCTCGCCCTTGACGATCGACTCATAGACCTTGGTCCGGCCGGCGACGTCATCCGATTTAACGGTGAGCATCTCCTGCAGGGTGTAGGCGGCGCCGTAAGCTTCCAGAGCCCAGACCTCCATCTCACCAAAGCGCTGACCACCGAACTGCGCCTTACCACCCAGCGGCTGCTGGGTGACCAGGCTGTACGGCCCGGTCGAACGCGCGTGGATTTTATCATCCACCAGGTGATGCAGTTTCAGCAGGTACTTGATGCCCACGGTGACCGGGCGCGCGAATTGCTCACCGGTGCGACCGTCGAACAGAACCGACTGACCGCTTTCCGAGAAGCCTGCACGCACCAGCGCGTCGTTGACGTCAGCCTCTTTGGCCCCGTCGAAGACCGGGGTTGCGATCGGAACACCGCGGGTCACGTTGCCCGCAGCCTCGATCAGGCCATCCTCGTCCAGACCGGTGATGCCTTCTTCATAGACATCTTCGCCATAGGCCAGCTTCATCGCTTCGCGCACCGGGGTCAGATCGCCGGAACGGCGGTATTCACCCAGAGCCTCATCGATGTTCAGACCCAGACCGCGTGCGGCCCAACCCATGTGGGTTTCAAGGATCTGGCCAACGTTCATACGCGACGGCACACCCAGCGGGTTCAGACAGAAGTCAACCGGAGTACCATCGGCCAGGAACGGCATGTCTTCCATCGGAACGACCTTGGAAATCACACCCTTGTTCCCGTGACGACCGGCCATCTTGTCGCCCGGCTGCAGCTTACGCTTCACGGCGATGAAGACTTTGACCATCTTCATCACACCCGGCGGCAGGTCGTCGCCACGACGGACTTTCTCGACCTTGTCCTCGAAACGGGCGTCCAGAGCACGCTTTTGAACTTCGTACTGCTCGTTCAGGGCTTCAACGATCTGTGCGTCCTGCTCACCTTCCAGTGCCAACTGCCACCACTGACCGCGGGTCAAGGTTTCCAGCAGATCCTCGGTGATCACCGACCCTGCCTTGACGCCTTTCGGGCCTTTGACAGCGGTTTTACCCAGGATCAGGCCCTGCAGACGCGCATAGATGTTGCGGTCGAGGATCGCCAGCTCGTCGTCCCGGTCACGGGCCAGACGTTCGACTTCCTCACGCTCGATCTGCAGCGCACGCTCGTCTTTCTCGACGCCGTGACGGTTGAAGACGCGAACCTCAACAACCGTACCGTAATCGCCCGGCTTCACGCGCAGCGAGGTGTCGCGCACGTCTGATGCTTTCTCACCAAAGATGGCGCGCAGCAGCTTTTCTTCCGGGGTCATCGGGCTTTCGCCCTTCGGAGTGATCTTGCCGACCAGAATATCGCCCGGCTCAACATCCGCGCCGATGTAAACGATGCCAGCCTCGTCGAGGTTGCGCAGCGCTTCTTCACCGACGTTCGGGATGTCGCGGGTGATCTCTTCCGGGCCCAGCTTGGTGTCACGGGCGGCGACTTCGAATTCCTCGATATGGACCGAGGTAAAGACGTCATCACGCGCGATACGTTCCGAGATCAGGATCGAGTCTTCGTAGTTGTAACCGTTCCACGGCATGAACGCGACGACCACGTTCTTACCAAGCGCCAGTTCGCCCATATCGGTCGACGGACCGTCGGCAATGACCTCGCCCTTCTGGACGGTGTCACCCACCTTGATCAGCGGACGCTGGTTGATGCAGGTGTTCTGGTTCGAACGCTGGAACTTACGCAGACGATAGATGTCAACGCCAGCGTCGCCCAATTCCAGGTCTTCGGTGGCGCGGATAACGATACGCTGGGCATCGACCTGGTCGATGATACCGGCGCGTTTCGCTTGAATCGCAGCACCCGAGTCGATCGCAACCTTTTCCTCGATGCCGGTACCGACCAGCGGCGCCTCGGCCCGCAGCAGCGGAACCGCCTGACGTTGCATGTTCGAGCCCATCAGAGCGCGGTTGGCGTCGTCATTTTCAAGGAACGGGATCAGCGATGCAGCAACCGAGACCAGCTGTTTCGGCGACACGTCGATCAGGTCCACATTCTCGCGCGGGGCGAGGGTGTAGTCACCGGCCTGACGGGTCGAAACCAGGTCGTTGATGAACTTGCCATCGGCATCCAAGGTCGCGTTCGCCTGCGCCACGGTGTGACGCATTTCCTCGGTCGCGGACATGTAGTGTACCTCATCGGTCACCTCGGCGTCTTTGACGACGCGGTAGGGTGTTTCGATGAAGCCATACTTGTTCACGCGGGCAAAGGTGGCCAGCGAGTTGATCAGACCGATGTTCGGACCTTCTGGCGTTTCAATCGGGCACATCCGGCCATAGTGGGTCGGGTGTACGTCGCGCACCTCAAAGCCCGCACGCTCACGCGTCAGACCACCCGGGCCAAGCGCCGAGAGACGGCGTTTGTGGGTGACTTCGGACAGCGGGTTGGTCTGGTCCATGAACTGCGACAGCTGCGATGAGCCAAAGAATTCACGAACAGCAGCCGCAGCCGGTTTCGCGTTGATCAAGTCCTGCGGCATGACGGTGTCGATTTCAACCGACGACATACGCTCTTTGATCGCGCGCTCCATGCGCAGCAGACCGACGCGGTACTGGTTTTCCATCAGTTCACCGACCGAACGCACACGACGGTTGCCGAGGTGGTCAATATCGTCCACGTCGCCTTTGCCATCACGCAGCTCAACCAGCGCCTTGATGCAGGCCACGATGTCTTCGCGACGCAGGGTGCGCAGGGTGTCCGGCGCGTCCAGAGCCAGACGCATGTTCATCTTCACGCGGCCAACGGCGGACAGGTCATAGCGCTCGCTGTCGAAGAACAAAGTGTCGAACAGGGCCGACGCAGCTTCGACGGTGGGAGGCTCGCCCGGACGCATGACGCGGTAGATGTCCATCAGCGCGCTTTCACGGTTCAGGTTCTTGTCCTGAGCCATGGTGTTGCGCATGTAGGGGCCAACGTTGACGTTGTCGATGTCCAGAACCGGGATGTCGGTGATGCCCGCATCCATCAGGTCCTTGACGGTGCCGCCGATCAGGTCGCCGTCTTTATCATACTCCAGGGTCAGCTCATCACCGGCTTCGACATAGATCGCGCCGTTTTCTTCGTTGATGATGTCCTTGGCGACATACTTGCCGACGATGTTGTCGAAGGGCACCAGCAGGTCGGTAACGGCACCTTCGTCGATCAGCTTCTTGACCGCGCGCGGGGTGACTTTCTTGCCCGCTTCGGCAATCACTTCGCCCGATTTCGCGTCGATCAGATCATATGTCGGACGGGTACCGCGCACACGCTCGGGGAAGAAGGGCGTGACCCAGCCTTTCTTCTTGTCCAGCTTGTAGGACACGGTGTTGTAATAGGCGTCCATGATCGCTTCCTGATCCAGACCCAGCGCGTACAGCAGGGTTGTCACAGGCAGCTTACGCCGACGGTCGATACGGGCGAAGACGATGTCCTTGGCGTCGAACTCAAAGTCCAGCCAGCTGCCGCGATACGGGATGATGCGGCAGGCAAACAGCAGCTTGCCCGAGGAATGGGTCTTGCCCTTGTCGTGATCAAAGAACACACCGGGCGAGCGGTGCATCTGGGACACGATCACACGCTCGGTGCCGTTCACGATGAAGGTACCATTCGGCGTCATCAGGGGCATGTCGCCCATGAACACGTCCTGTTCTTTGATGTCTTTGACCGATTTCGCGCCGGTGTCCTCATCGACATCAAACACGATCAGGCGCAGTGTGACCTTCAGCGGCGCGCTGTAGGTCATGTCGCGCTGCATGCACTCTTCGACGTCGTATTTGGGTTTTTCCAGATCGTATTTCACGAACTCCAGAACGGAGGTTTCGTTGAAATCCTTGATCGGGAAAACCGACTGGAACACACCTTTGATGCCTTCGCCGTCTGTGGGCTGTTCTGCATCGCCGGAGCGCAGGAAAAGATCATAAGAAGATTTCTGCACCTCAATGAGGTTCGGCATCTCCAGCACTTCGCGGATTTTGCCGTAATATTTACGAAGACGTTTCTGGCCAAGGAACGTTTGAGCCATGTCAGATGTCACCTTTCGATGTTCTCAGCGGGCAAAGACACCGTCGGGCCCCGGCATCTTGCACAATCGAGACGACACGTCCGGATCAATTCGTGACCACCGTCCCGAAGGTGGCCTCCCGATCCGAAAACCGTGTCTTAGAAAACGCCCCAGACAATGAGGCCCTTTCTAAGACAGGTTCGGCTGGACCCGGATTTCTCCGGACCCAGCCAAATTTTGCGGCGCATCAGCGATGCACCTGTCGGTTGGCTTAGGCCAGCTCGACTTCGGCGCCAGCTGCTTCCAGCTTGCCTTTGACTTCCTCGGCTTCGTCTTTCGACACGCCTTCTTTGATCTTGCCGCCAGCTTCGACCAGCTCTTTGGCTTCTTTCAGGCCCAGACCGGTGATGCCGCGAACTTCTTTGATCACGTTGATTTTCGAAGCGCCGGCGTTCTTCAGAACGACGTCGAATTCGGTTTTTTCTTCCTCAGCTGCGCCACCGGCGTCGCCACCAGCTGCAACCATTACGGCGCCGCCAGCTGCGGGCTCGATGCCGTATTCGTCTTTGAGGATGGTTTTCAGTTCTTGTGCTTCCAGCAGGGTCAGACCCACGATGCTTTCTGCGAGTGCTTTCAGATCAGCCATTGTATTAGCTCTTTCCGTTTTACAGTGTGTGTTCCAACGTCAGGGTGGTTCCCCTACGCAGATCATTCAGTGCCAACCGCTTACGCAGCTTCCGCCTTCTCTTCGATGGTGGAAAGGATGCTTGCGATGTTGCTTGCAGGTGCGCCAATCGCGCCGGCGATGTTCGAAGCAGGTGCGCCAATGCAGCCCACGATCGAAGCAATAAGCTCTTCACGAGACGGCATTTTCGAAACGGCTTCAACGCCTTTGCGGTCCAGAGCGTTCTCGCCCATTGCACCGCCGAGGATCTCAAAATTCTTGTTATCCTTGGCGAAGTCCTCGGCCACCTTGGCAGCTGCCACGGGGTCCTCGGAATAGGTCAGAACGGTCATCCCTGTCAGCAGGTCGGCCATGCTTTCACACGGCTTACCCTCAAGGGCGATTTTGGCGAGCCTGTTCTTGGCAACACGCACGGCACCACCCGCGTCACGAGCACGTGCGCGAAGGTCCTGCATCTCGGCAACTGTCAGACCGGCGTAGTGCGAAACCACTACGACGCCAGAGCTTTCGAAGATTTGGCCGAGTTCCTCGACCACTTTCTCTTTCTGGGCTCTATCCACAGTTCTCTCCAAGTTAGGGGCGATATCTCACCCCGGCTCATATTTGCCGCAGCTTTCGCTCCGGCGTTCAGGTCCGTTGTTACGGGATTGGCCAAAATGCGCCCGAGGATCGTGACCCTCAGAATTCTTTGGTCTTACCCGTCTCAGGCAGGGAATTAAGGGGCCAGATGAACCCACCCACCGTCTTGGACGAAACAAAATAAAGCGCACGACGAATCGCACGCTTTATTCCGCAGGTCTACTTAGGACAGATAGGCCGGGTTTCCAAGAGGTAAATTTAGGCGACTTGCACCGCCCGCGCAGGGGCTGCGACATAGTTGAAACTGTTCTGAGGCATCTCGGTTTCCAGAAAACGAGCCGACACTAAGGCTTGCGGATTTCGCTGCGCGCACCATAGCTTCGCCCCAGCCACGACATAGCGCCTATCCGCATATTGATCTGGACAAGTATTTCTCCAGTTTATCCCGTGAGGCAAATGCGACTGTTGCTTGAGGACACGATGATGCGGTGCTTTCAACCGATACTAAAGTCGTGCTGAAGCAAAGGTGCAAACTTGCGGCGCGCCCTTCGCCAAGCGAAATGAAATAGCGGGTCCGGTATCCGCCAATTTTCACCGTAACTCTGCGCCAGCAATGCGGGCGCGTCCTGCGGTAGCATGATTTCCCCACCGTTAAGAGATTTAAGCGGGAAAATCGCGCTTTCCGGCAGATCATAAAGTGAGTACGGATACACGCTAAAGCGCCCGTTTTCCGTCCAAGCCGGAAACAGATCGATATCAATACCCAAGTTATTTTTAACTTTGAATATAGGTATGCTGTTTTTTAGCGAATTGGCATCCAAGCAATCGCTTTCCAGCAATTCTCGCTGATATTCGGCCCATTTTCCTGCAACACCTTCAAGCGTTGACTCACCCAGATACACTGCAAAATCGACATCGTCGTCGTGACCAATCAATCCACCCTCGCGAACATGACCCAACAAAGCGCCAGCGTACAGAATGATTGGCTTCCCCAAACGAATTACGGGTTCAAGCTCGGCGTCAAGTTTTGAAAAGATATCATCGCCAGCCTTTTCCCCGAATGTTCTGTTATAGCCATGCGGTGTAATGAAATCGGGGTGTAGCGTCTGCTTCACGCGCTCAAAAAATGAGGCAAAGCGCGCCTCTTTGCCCTGATCCGCATAGCGGGTCTCCATGTGCTTTAGCCTACCGTGCGTCCGGGCAGGCTTTGTTCTCCCATGGCAGCAAAGAAGGATATAGGTCTCTTCCCAGTCATCAAATAGCGCCTGGTTTTCCAAGCGCTTTATTGGTTCCTTTAGCGAATTGACAGCCAAGCGCGTTTTACGAGGCCGTGGTAGTGCAGTTTGCGCCGCAGCATGGGTGAAAACATGCTCTCGAAGTGAGGCAAGCTCCTTGATTAACTCTTCTTCTGTCACTGTGTTTTTTCATAGATCGCGCGGGCGACGATCGCATCTTCTGTTTTATATTTTGCGAAACCACTGCCTTCGACGCCATAACACTTTCGGAATTCTGAGGCTTCCATTTTTGAATCCAGATCCGTCGCACTTACGTATCGCCGGAAATGCGGCGCCGCAATTTTCGTTGTGGCTCGGTCCGCCAACGTTCGATATTCGAACGCTACGACATCGCCAGGCCTGCACTCGCTCCGCAGCGCCCGGATCAGAGCATCTTCTTCATCATCTGTGATCGCATGCAAAAAGAACCGAGCATAAACGCAAACGATTTCAGATCGTCGCTCGGACAACACACGCTCAATCAATCCATCTTCGAGATTGGTCTGAACAAATTCAAGATCGTCGCCGCCCTGCTTTTGTGCATGCTTTTGCGCTGACGCAATCGCTGCCTCAGACGCATCCATGCCGGTCACTTTGAACCCGTGTCGTGAAAAGAAAAAACTGTCACGGGCATTCCCACACCCTACGTCAATGACATGTGACTGCCGATCAATCTCATTTGCCACAAACGCTGCGAATTGCGACGGCAAGGTAAGCTCCCATGACCCTGCCGATTTCGCATAAAACTGGTCCCAAAAGGCGCGTCGATCTTCTGGAAGTGATTTCTGACGAATATTTTGGTTCATTGAGGGTATTCTCGAACAGCTACTACACGGCAATGGGGGAACTGTGTCAGACCGCACCCCCTAGTTCAATCGCTTCTTTAGCCACCGCTGCTGAAGCAGTGAATCTATGTTTGTGTGTATCGCTGCTTTTTAGTCAGCTTAGCTGTAACCGGGTTTGAAATTGGCAAAACTTCAAGATTTCAATTGAGGTGCAAGCAACCGCGCTATCACACAGCTACAGCCTGTTTCTCATGTGGTGCGCAATAAAAATCCCGGGCAGTTCTCACTACCCGGGATCAAGTTCTCAAAGCTAAACGCTAAGGCTTATTCGCCCGCAGCAGCCGCCACGTCCAAAGTCACACCCGGGCCCATGGTCGAGCTCAGCGCGATTTTCTTCATATAGGTGCCTTTGGCACCCGACGGTTTGGCCTTCGCAACAGCCGAGATGAAGGCACGGACGTTTTCGACCAGCTTGGCTTCGTCGAAGGACGCTTTGCCAACACCGGCGTGCACAACGCCGCCTTTTTCCGCTTTGAACTGAACTTCACCACCTTTTGCTGCTTCCACAGCCGCTTTCACGTCCATGGTCACGGTGCCAACTTTGGGGTTCGGCATCAGGTTGCGGGGGCCGAGCACTTTACCCAGACGACCGACGATCGGCATCATGTCCGGGGTTGCAATGCAGCGATCAAATTCGATGGTGCCGCCCTGAATGGTTTCCATCAGATCTTCTGCGCCAACGATATCTGCGCCCGCTTCTTTCGCTTCGTCTGCCTTGGGGCCACGAGCAAATACAGCAACGCGCATCGCTTTGCCGGTACCGTTCGGCAGGCCAACAACGCCGCGAACCATCTGATCTGCGTGACGAGTGTCAACGCCAAGGTTCAGAGCGATCTCGATGGTCTCGTCGAATTTCGAGGTCGCGTTGCCTTTGACCAGGGAAACAGCTTCTTCGACCGACAGGTTTTCCTTGCCAGCGACAGCTTCGCGCGCAGCGCGGGTACGTTTACCGAGTTTTGCCATCTTACTTCACCTCGATGCCCATTGAGCGGGCCGAGCCCAGGATGATCTGCATTGCGCCTTCGACGTCGTTGGCGTTCAGATCTTTCATTTTGGCTTCGGCGATTTCACGAACCTGCTTCGAGGTCACGGTTGCCACGGTCTCACGACCTGGGTTTTCCGCACCACGAGGACGGTTACGCTTGCCAACCGGCTTCAGACCAGCCGCTTTTTTCAGGTAGTAAGACGCGGGCGGCGTCTTGATGTCCATGGTGAAGGACTTGTCCTGATAGTAGGTGATCACGGTCGGGCACGGAGCGCCGGGCTCCATGTCTGCGGTCTTGGCGTTGAACGCCTTGCAGAATTCCATGATGTTGATGCCGCGCTGACCCAGCGCCGGACCAACTGGCGGCGACGGGTTCGCCTGACCTGCAGGAACCTGCAGCTTCATTGTACCAGCAAGCTTCTTGGCCATTTGGTTTTCCTTTCAACTTAGGTGAAACGCGTTTCACCCAGACTATGTTGCGTGGTCCGATCCGGGATCGCGATCCCAGCAACCTCCCACGAGAGAATCTCGCCCGAAGACGATAGGGGCGGCACTTACAGCGGAACGGCGGGGTTGGCAAGTGGCCTGCCCTGCTCTCACACATCGAATCAAGCCCCCAAGTGGGTCTTATACGCTCACGGCGTACAGATCGTTACTGACAAGGTGCGTCTGACAACTCTTAAGAAATTAATATCAATGCAGAATCTGCGCGGTGGTTGCGGGATGGTCGGGTTTCCGCCACCCCCCTCACCTCAATACTCGCAGCTGTGCTATACTCGACGAAATTAGTATTTTTGGTGGAGGTTAATTATGATCATTCGTTTATTAATAACAGTTGGCATCGCGCTGTCATTTGCGGCGTCTTCTCCTCAGACCGCGCGGGCCGATGCTGGCGAGATACTGGGCGGTGCTGTGGTTGGTGGCGTCATCGGCTACGCTATCGGCCGGGATCAGCAGAGAAAACAGCAAGCCCGGACGAGGTCAACAACAACACGCACCTATCGCCCCGGAATTCCGTCGACCACACAAGGGGCGCAAACCCAGACCGCGCTCAACTATTTCGGCTACAATGCGGGTCGCGTTGATGGTCAAGTCGGTCGTGGCACACGGTCTGCGATCGAACGCTATCAGGTCTCGATGGGCTACCCCGTGAATGGCTATGACTTCCAGCCCTATCAGCGCGACTTCCTGATGCAGGCCTATTACTGGGCGACAAGCGGCGGTCAGACGACAACTCAACTCGCAGGCCAACCGCTTTTGATGGAATACCGCCGGCAGATACAAACCGGCTCTGCCCTGGCTGCCGCCCCTCAGGCACCAGCACAAGCCCCAGCAACCACGATTCCGGTTGTGGTTCCTCAAGCTCAGGAACCAGAGCCCGATGCCAATACAACTGAAACCGCCTCTGCCAGCCTGCCAAGCCTGTTTTCCGGCGGGACCGGCGGCCCATCGCTGGCCAATCGGTGTAGCGGGGTGATGCTGCAGACCTCGACAAACGGGGGCTACACGACGCTGTCAAATATGACGGATGCCGATTTTGCCCTCAGCGAACAGTTCTGCCTTGCTCGCAGCTATGCAATGGCGCGTGGCGAAGATCTGATGGCGGATATCCAGGGGCTGACGCCGGATCAGGTGAGCGCACAATGCGACTCGTACGGCGAAATGTTGGCACCGCAAGTTGATGCGCTTTCGATCAGCTCGAAGGCAGAAGCTGAAACCCAGGTACGCAAGCTTGCGCTGGACTCGGGCCTCAGCCCCGCTGATCTTGCAGCGACAAGCAAGGTCTGCCTGTCGATGGGCTACCGTCAGGACAACATGGACACGGCAGTCGGTTCTGCATTGATGCTAGTCGCGATGGGTGAGCCTGCCTATGGAGAGTTGATCGGCCACCATCTGCGCGAAGGCTTCGGTGTGCAACAGCGTCGCGATCTTGCTATGCAGTGGTATGATGCCAGCCTTTCGGCACTGGATGCCGGTTCGCAAGCCGTCTTCCTGCCGTCCCAGACCGACCGCCCGCAACTGTTGCGTGCGGCTATGGTTCAAGCGCAGTAAGTCGCGCACTCAGTCGTTTCAGCCACTGCGAGGCTGATACAAATAACGCCGCGGTGTCAGTTTGCATCGCGGCGTTCTATATTGAGGGTGCCATTATGCCGACCCCACCGGAACCGATCTCAAAACATGACAAGATCGACGCTTTGATCGAGTGGATGGTTGACGGTGCCCGCCCAGCTGGAAATGCGGTCGATATCATCGAAGGTATCTGCACCCGTCTGCTGGATGCCGGTGTCGCCATCGACCGGTTCGGTTTGTTCATCTGGACGCTGCATCCCAATCTGATGGGTCGACGTTTCCTGTGGAAAGCGGGCGCTGGAGTCGACCGGGTCGACGCGCCGTCTCAATTGTTCACCGAGGCGATCTACACCGATAACCCCCTGCCGCATGTGATCGAGCGTCAGCAATCCATCCGCCGCCACCTGGAAGACCCCAACTGCCCCGAGGATTACATCATTGTCGGCGAATTGCGCGAGCAGGGCTTCACCGATTACCTGGCGCAACCGCTGATCTATCTCAACGGCGATACCCATGTCTGCACCTGGTCAAGTGCCACGCCCGGTGGGTTTTCAGAGAGTGATCTGGCGATCCTGAACCGGGTTCGCGGTCCGCTCGCCCGCCTGACCGAGACCTATATGTTACGGCTCGACGCGACCTACCTGCTGTCGACCTATGTCGGCCGCAACAGTGGTGCACACATTCTGGACGGTAAAGTACATCGCGGTGATGGCAGCAAAATCGAGGCCGTTATCCTGTTTGCGGATCTCAAGGGATTTACCCGCCTTTCGAATTCGGTTTCCGGCGATACGCTGGTCCGGCTGCTGAATGACACGTTTGATTGCCTTGTCCCGTCGGTCATGGACCACGGCGGAGAGCTTCTGAAGTTCATGGGCGACGGCTTTTTTGCCATCTTCCCAACCAGCACGGATCTTCCGCCAAAGGTGCAGATTCAGGCCGCCATCGCAGCGGTGCGCGAGGGTGTGGCGTCGCTGGCCGAGGCCGATTTCCAGCATAAGCTTGGCGTGCGCACTGCAATTCATCACGGTCGTTTCCATTATGGCAATGTAGGTGGCGGGGACCGGCTGGATTTCACGGCCATCGGTCCCGACGTCAATTTGGCGGCAAGACTTGTAGCGGCGGCCACAGACTTGGATTGCGACCATGTCCTTTCGGATACAGCCGCAGCATTTATCCCGACACTCTGCGAACCGGTCGGAACTGTATCACTTAAAGGTTTTGGTGAGGATCAAACTGTCTGGCAGATGAGCACGCCCCAAACGTAAAAAGGGTGCCCGTAAGGCACCCCAAACGATGGTACGATGGAAACCAATCAGCTCTGCTTGGTGACCTGCGTAAAGTCCAGCTCGACCGGTGTTTCGCGGCCAAAGATCGAAACCGAAACTTTCAGTTTCTGGTTCTCGTCGTCCACACCTTCGACCATGCCGTCGAAATCCTCGAACGGGCCGTCGTTGACCTTGACCTTCTCGCCGACCTCGAAGCTGATCATCAGCTTGGGCGCTTCTTCACCTTCCTGAACGCGGTTGAGGATCTGGTTCACCTCGGCGTCGCGCATCGGCATCGGGCGGCCCTGAGGGCCCAGGAAGCCGGTAACGCGATTGATCGAGTTGATCAGGTGATAGCCCTGATCCGACATTTCCATGTGTACCAGCACGTAACCCGGCATAAAGCGGCGTTCGGTGGTGACCTTCTTGCCCCGGCGCACTTCGATCACCTCTTCGGTGGGCACCAGAACCTCGTCGATATCGTCTTCAAGGCCCTGCTCAGCCACCGACGTGCGGATCTGCTCTGCGATCTTCTTTTCGAAATTCGAAAGAACGCTGACCGAATACCACCGTTTCGCCATGAACCTGTCGTCCTTGTTTGCCTTTGGGCTGCGACGCATCGCGCCCTTCGTTGAAATCCTATTGCGTCACCCGGAATAAAAAGCGGCGCGCAGCCCGATTCGCCGCACGCCCATTCCGAATAGTCATGTCACCTACTCTGACATCGCAAGCTGTGCAAGGGGGCAGTCGCGTTTCGGCTTGCCCAAACCGGCTTAGCTAAACGCGCCGAGTACCAATTGCAGACCGCCGCGAATGCCCAGATCAACCAGCGCAAAGAACACAGCCGTCAGCGCCGCCATTATGAACACCATGACCGTGGTCAACAGAACCTCACGACGGGTCGGCCAGACGACCTTTGCGACTTCGGCGCGGACCTGCTGAATGAACTGGATCGGGTTTAAGGTTGCCATGAGGCTACAATCTCTCTTCTAGCGGATGGGCCGGACATAGCCGGGCATTGCGGCAATTTCAAGGGCTGTTGACGCCTCTGTCAGGGCTTGGGCTTGTCATCCCATTCGTCGCTTAGGATACGGCGCGCATCGCCTTCCGGATCCTCATACTGGTTCGAGCGGACCGTGTAGATAAACGCAACCAAGCCAACCCCGCCCAAAAGCAGGGAAATCGGGATCAGATAGGCAAGCACTTCCATCAGAGTTACCTCAGCCGCAAGGCGTTCAGCGAAACAGTAATCGACGAGGTCGACATCGCCAATGCCGCAATAAGGGGTGTCGCCAACCCGGCAACGGCCAGCGGGACCGCGATGATGTTATAGACAGTGGCGATCCGGAAATTCTCGCGAATCCGACGCGTCGCCCTGACGGCTGTATCGCAAGCCTCAGCGATCGGGGACAGATCATTGCCCAGTAGCACGATATCCGACGCCACCCGCGCGGCATCCAAGGCGCTGGCCGGAGAAATCGAGACATGCGCCGCCGCCAATGCCGCCGTATCGTTCAGCCCATCGCCGACCATCAGAACGTGCCGACCTTGATCACTCAGCTCCTGCACCTTGGCGGCTTTGTCTTGAGGCAAGGCCTGGGCGATCCAGTTCTCAATGCCAAGCTTGCCCGCCAAGGCCTGAACCGCGCCTTGCGTATCGCCCGAAATCAGGATGACGTCTTTGCCTGCCGCACGGAAAGCCGCGACCGCCTCGGCAGCGCCTGCGCGCAGACTGTCGGTAAAAGTAAAGCGCGATGGCGTCCGCGATCCGATTGCGAGCCAGGCTGCGGTCTGCTCACCATCTTCGCCGCCGACCCAGGCCGCTCGACCCAGCCGGACCTGCTGATCACGGTAAACGCCCTCAGTGCCATATCCCGGCACCTCAACAACATCGTGCAACTTGGCAGGCTTGATCCCGGCTTCACGCGCAGCCTTTGCAAGGGCAAGAGACAAGGGGTGCGAAGACGCTTCGGCCAATGCCAGAGCCACTTGCAAATCGCTACGCGAATGATCACCAAGGTTGGTCAACTCAGGCGCACCGGATGTGAGGGTTCCGGTCTTGTCGAACACCACCGTATCCACTTCGGCCAACCGTTCTAACGCGGTCGCGTGTTTGATCAGCATGCCACTGCGGAACAATCGGCCTGATGCTGCAGTGGTTACCGCCGGCACTGCCAAGCCCAGCGCGCAGGGACATGTGATGATCAAAACCGCCGCAGCGATATTCAGCGCCGTCCGGATATCGCCCGAATAAATATACCATCCTAAGAAGCTGAGCGCGGAGAGTATATGTACCCCCGGCGCATAAAGCTTGGCCGCCTTGTCTGCCAGCGAGGTATACCGTGACCGGCCCGATTCAGCGATGGCTACCAGATCCGCCATACGGTGCAGCGAGGTATCTTCCCCGACTGCCGTCGCACGGATGGTCAGAGGGCCGGTCAGGTTAACCTCACCTGCACTGACGTTCAGCCCGGCCTCGGCAAAGACCGGGAGGGTTTCCCCGGTCAGCAGCGACCGGTCCAACTCGGACTGGCCCGAGATGATTTCGCCATCCACTGGCATGCGCCCTCCGGGGCGAACCAGAATCAGATCACCCACGTTAAGGCTCGCCACCGCCACTTCCGCTTCGGTCCCATCCACGAGCCGGATGGCGCGCGGGACCTCCAGCGCGGTTAGTTCTTCGGCAGCCGAACGTGCCGCGGCACGGGTGCGATAGTCCAAATACCTGCCCGCTAGCAGGAAGAATGTCAGGGTCAAAGCCGCGTCGAAATAAGCATGTTCACCGCTGAGTGCAGTTTCCCAAAGCGACGTGACCAGAGCCAGCAGTATCGCCAAAACAATCGGCACATCCATATTCAACCGGCGTACGCGCAGCGCGCTCCAGGCGTTGGAAAAGAAAGGCTGGGCCGAGAATGCGATTGCAGGCAGCGCAATCGCCGCCGATATCCAATGGAACATGTCGCGCGTCGCATCGGTGGCGCCGGACCAGACCGACACCGATAACAGCATCACGTTCATCGAAGCAAAACCCGCCACTGCCAACCGCATCAGCAGATCGCGCCCGGCCTTATCGGTTTGCGTAGCCGAAAGCGCACCCGGATCCAGTTCGTGGGCTTCAAAGCCAGCGCGCTCCAGCACCGGGATCAGATCGGCGGCGCGCGTATCCGGTGCCGCCTTGATCATCGCGCGTTTCAGCGTGAGATTGACCCGCGCGTCTTCAACGCCGGGATGGGCATTCAACTCACGCTCGACCGTAGAGATGCAGGCCGAGCAGTGGATGCCCGGCAGCGACAGCGCGATCTGCACATCCTCTGGGATTGGCCGCGCCGCTTCTGCCGGGGCTGCGATGCAGCCAGGACAGGCTGCCCGAGATGGGGTGGCTTGCGCAACCATCTCTAACCTTTCACATACAGGGGCACACGTTGCGCGAACTCGGCACCATCTTTTGCTTTGGCCACAAGGCGAATGTTCCAGTTCCCTTTGCCCAGGGCAGCCGGAGCGGCATAGGCGATGCCATCAAAAGTAAAGTCCGGCGAGAAGTCTTCCTTCACATGGGTGGCGCGCCCCACCACGGCCTGCAGATCTGCCACTTCAACAGGGGAACCGGTCTGATCGGTTATGTATAGCACCAGCAGCCCTCCGGTCAGCTCGGCCTTGATATTCCAACCCAAGGCCTGCTGTTCCTTCAAACGTTCATTGAACTCCTGGCTGGCTACATAAGAGTTCTTCACCTCAAGCCCCGGAAAGGTCTTGATTGCACTATAAGCCAAGACGAGGTTCACCGTGATGATCACGCCAAAGGCCGCGACAAATACCGCCAATGCGTGTTTGCCTGTGAATTGACGTTCTGCCATTCTCAGCTTCCTCGTCCGTTGAAACTGGTATCCTTGTAGGCCCGCTCACCACTTTCCAGATCTTCGACCCAGATGCGAACCGAGGTGCTGTCAGCCGCCGCAGGGGCAGTACCCTGCGGAGCGGTGATATAGACGCGGGTCAATTGTGCCGTATCTGCAGTGACATTAACAGTCTCGCCTTCAACACCTTCGATTTCAATCTGCAGCGATGGATCGCCCGCAATCGTCAGTTTGAATGGCCGATCCTCGCCATGTTTGTTGCGCAGGCGTACATCATAGGTGTTACGGATCGTGCCATCTGAAAGGGTAACGAAAGTCGGATTCCGCACCGGCGCAACCGTCAAATCGATATCCGAACGAATAAACAGCGCAAAGAGCAATGCAAATCCGACCAGTGACCATAGCGCCGTGTACAGGATCGTGCGCGGACGCAGGATGTGTTTCCAAACGTTTTTGGGTGGCTGACCTTCGCGTTCGCGGGCCTCATCACTCAGCGCCATATAATCGATCAGACCACGGGGCTTGCCTATCTTGGCCATCATGTCATCGCAGGCGTCGATGCAAAGCGCACAGGTAATGCATTCCAGTTGCTGACCGTCTCGAATGTCGATCCCTACCGGGCAGACATTGACGCAAGCCATACAATCGATGCAATCGCCCAGCTCGCTGTCAGCCGTACGTTTGCCTTTGCCGCGTGGTTCACCCCGCCATTCGCGATATCCGACGACGAGGGTGTCCTCGTCCATCATCGCGGCCTGTATGCGCGGCCATGGGCAGGCATAGATGCAGATTTGTTCGCGTGCAAAGCCACCGAAGAAAAACGTGGTGCCGGTCAGAATCAGCATCGTCGTGTAGGCCACTGGATGCGCGTTTCCGGTGACCAGATCACGCGCCAGAGTTGGTGCATCCGCAAAATAGAAAACCCAGGCGCCACCAGTTGCGAGCCCGATGAAGAACCAAGCGACCCACTTGGTCAGGCGCAGCCGCGCCTTGCGGAAATCCAGCTTTTTCTGCCTGTGCAGACGCAGGCGCGCATTACGATCGCCCTCGATCCAGCGCTCTACAAGGATATACAGGTCCGTCCAAACCGTCTGCGGGCAGGCATACCCGCACCAGACCCGCCCAAGCGCCGAGGTGAACAGGAACAAACCCAAACCCGCCATGATCAGCAGCCCAGCGACAAAATAGAACTCGTGCGGCCAAATCTCGATCCAGAAGAAATAGAAGCGGCGGTTCGCCAGATCCAGAAGAACGGCCTGATCCGGAAGGCTTGGACCGCGATCCCACCTGATCCAAGGCGTCACATAGTAAATGCCCAGCGTCACCGCCATGATGATCCATTTCAATTTGCGAAACGGGCCGGACACACGTCTCGGGAAAATCGGCTCTCTGGCGGCGTAGAGACTGGGGGTGGGATTGGAATCGCTCACAGGCTGGCTCCGCAACTGGCTATTCTGAGTGTGTGTTCTTCCAGATCACGAGGCAAGGGACTTTGACATGGGTCAAAACGCGCATCGTGCAGACACCTTTAGACGCGTGAATTATTGCTGGCTTCGCGCTTCGCGCCTCAGCCAGTTGATGAAAATTTTCACAGATCGCCTAAGAGATTGTTTTTGCGTAACTATATGATACCCGCGCGTATCCGGCTCGGCGAACAGTTCGACGATGCGGCCCGCTTTGATGTCCGCTTCGACGAATTGTCGCACAGTGACGGTGACCCCTTGCCCAGACCGCAAACCATCCAGCAGCAGGTTACCGGGAAGCTGCGTACGCCCCGCGCCGCGTTCGGGTCCGACACCTCGCTCAGTCAGCCATTTTGTCCCCTCAGTCGTGCCAATTTCCTCAAGCCACGGCAACTGCGCAAGTTCTGCCGGGGACCAATCGGTCTTGTTACCCAATAGTGTGGGTGAGGCGACGATGACCATCGGCGTCTGCAACAACATCTCACACTCCACCCCCGGCCAACCGCCGGCGCCATAACGGATCGCTACATCCACGCCACCCGGTTGCAGCTCGACCACCTCAAAGGTTGGATCTAGGATCAGGTTTACATCGGGATGCGTCGCGCGGAAACTCGGCAGTCGCGGCATCAGCCAAGATGCAGCGAAGGAAGACGTCAGCGACACATGAACCGGGCGGTCCTGAGCCGAGCGAGCCAGATCACCCACAGCAGCCTCGATCGCACCAAATCCAAGCTGCAGGGCACGGGCCAGATGCTCACCTTCCGCGGTAAGTGTCAGCGCTTTGCCCGTTCGGTCCAGCAGAGCCGCGCCCAGATGTTTCTCGAGCGCGCGAAGCTGCTGGCTGATTGCAGCGTGGCTAACATTGAGCGCAGCACCGGCCTCGACAACACTTCGCTTCTCAGCGAAGGCTGCAAAGGCCCTGAGAGAGGCCAACGGCGGCAGTGATAGCCAGTCCATATGTAAACCCTACTTACACATTGAAATGGTAATTGAGTCGCATTCGGCGTGCGAAAGGTCAATCTTAAAGCTCAGAAACAACTCTGCACAGGAGGGAAACCATGCTGACCGTATTCGCCAGATCTTTTTTGAACGCGACACGCATCAATACGCCTCACATCTACGATGCGCCAAAGCCGGGCCGTCGCAAGCGGCGCTGGCTGCCCGAACATCATTGGTGGAGAGAAAACCCGCGCGATGTAAATCTGAACGATCTTTGATACTGGTTTGAATGCCGTATCTGGACCGGCAGAGATTGCAGCCCTATTGTTTGAAAATCGGCACCGGCTGTTCTGGAAACGCGCGAACAGATGGAACAGCCGGTGCCTAGACCTTCGGGCGGGAGACCGCCCGGAGGTGTTCTTTTAACCCTTACTGACCACCACCCAACTGATGAACATACGCCGTCACGGCGCGGATTTGCGCGTCGGTCAGGCGATTCTCCCACGGGGGCATCACGCCAAAGCGGCTGTAGGTGACCGTCTCGGTCAGGGCCTCTTGGCTGCCGCCGTAAAGCCAGATCGCATCGGTCAGATTCGGCGCACCCTGGGAAACGTCGCCTTTGCCGTCATCACCGTGGCAAGCCGCGCAGTTGTCTTCGAACACAACCTTGCCTGCCTGCGCCGCCGCGTCATCGGTCTGGGCGTTGGTCAGGGACATGACGTATTGAACCACTTGAGTGATCTCATCCTTTTCGAGGATCTCACCAAAGGCCGGCATCTCGGAATAGCGCGCGTCGTCGCTTTCCTCGTTCCGGATGCCATAGGCGATGGTGTACTCGATATCCTCAAGCGAGCCGCCCCACAGCCAGGCGTCATCCAGCAGGTTCGGGAAACCCTGCGCACCCTGCGCGCCCGATCCGTGGCACTGCGCGCACCAGGTTCGGAACACAGCGCCACCAGAGTTAACTGCGTATTGTTGCAGCTCCGCGTCGGCCGAGATTTCTTCCAGCGGTGTTTCCACCAACTTGGCATTCCACGGCGCATTCGCTTCTTCGAACGCGACCATTTCCTGCTGCACCAGCTCGCGCGAGGACCAACCCAATACACCGGCGGTTGCCGATTGAACCAAGGGCCATGCGGGGTACATGATCGTGTAGATCACGCCCCAAATGATGGTCGCGTAAAAGGTCCATAGCCACCAGCGTGGCATCGGATTATCGAATTCCTCGATTCCGTCCCAGCTGTGACCCGTGGTGTTAGGATCGCCCGGCTGTTTTTCAGGTGTCTTACTCATTGCCGCGCCTCCTTGGATGTGGCGGGTTTGTCGTCGCCCCGACGGGGCGCTGGGGCATCAGCGTGCCGGAACGGGATGTTGGCGGTGTCCTTGTATTCCTTGCTGGCACCGGGGCGGAAAACCCAGATGATGATGCCAATAAAAAACGAGAACAGGAGCAGCAACATCCAGCTATCCGCGAACTGCCTTAGAATTGTGTATAGTTCCATCACACCCTCCTTTAACGGCTTGCGTCCGGGGTGAAGGTCGAGAAATCGACCAGCGTGCCCAGCATCTGGAGGTAAGCAACCAACGCATCCATTTCAGTCAGCTCGGGCTGACCGTCAAAGTTACGCACATTGACCTTGTCGCCATAGCGTTCCAACAATCCATCATAATCGCTGTCCGGATCGGCCTGCGCCCGAAAATCGGCCTGCGCCTGTTCAAGCATCTCGTCGGTATACGGGGTGCCGACCACGGCATTTGCCGCCATGATGTCACCGATATACTTGCCGTCTAGCTTACGATCCTCAAGGAAGCCGTATTTCGGCATCACCGATTCCGGCACCACCGATTGTGGATCGCGCAGGTGGTCCACCTGCCATTGATCCGAATACCGGCCACCGACGCGGGCAATATCCGGCCCGGTGCGTTTGGATCCCCATTGGAACGGATGATCATACATGGATTCAGCCGCCAGCGAGTAGTGGCCATAGCGTTCAACCTCATCACGCATCGGGCGGATCATCTGGCTGTGGCAAACATAGCAGCCTTCGCGCAGATAAACCTCACGCCCCGCCAGTTCGAGAGGGGTGTAAGGGCGCATGCCCTCCACCTTCTCGATGGTGTTCTCAAGATAGAACAGGGGCGCGATCTGTACGATGCCACCGATAGTTACGACCAGAAAGCTGAAGATCAGCAGGAGGGTCGCGTTGGTCTCGAGGATCTTGTGTTTGTCGAGAATTGCCATTGCTCCGGCCCTCCTTATTCAGCCGGGACCGCGACGGTCAGGCTGGCCTCTTTGGCCGGCGCTTTCCGTACAGTCATCCACAGGTTGTAGCACATGATCAGCGAGCCAGCGACGAACATCACGCCACCCAGCGCACGCACCACATACATCGGGAACTTCGCGGCAACGGTGTCAGCGAACGAATTCACCAAGAAGCCATTGGCGTCCACTTCACGCCACATCAGGCCTTCCATGATACCGGTGACCCACATCGACGCCGCGTAGAGAACGATGCCAATGGTGGCGAGCCAGAAGTGCCAGCTGACCAGCTGCAGCGAGTAAAGACGCTCACGCTTCCACAGAACAGGGACCAGGAAGTAAAGAGCACCAAAGGTGATCATACCGTTCCAGCCCAGCGCGCCCGAATGTACGTGACCGATAGTCCAGTCGGTATAGTGGCTGAGGCTGTTCACAGCGCGGATCGACATCATCGGACCCTCGAACGTGGACATGCCGTAGAAGCCGACCGAAATCACCATCATCCGGATCACTGGGTCAGTGCGTAGTTTGTCCCATGCACCCGACAGGGTCATCAGACCGTTGATCATACCACCCCACGAAGGCATCCATAGGATCACCGAGAACACCATGCCAAGGGTCGAGGCCCAATCAGGCAGCGCAGTATAGTGCAGGTGGTGCGGACCAGCCCAGATATACAGGAAGATCAGCGCCCAGAAGTGGATGATCGACAGCTTGTAGCTGAATACCGGACGCTCAGCCTGTTTCGGGATGAAGTAGTACATCATACCCAGGAAACCGGCAGTCAGGAAGAAGCCCACGGCGTTGTGGCCATACCACCACTGGATCATGGCATCCTGAACACCAGACCAGACGATGACCGATTTCGATCCCCAGATGCTGACCGGGATGGTCATGTTGTTGACCAGGTGCAGCATGGCGACAGTCACGATAAAGGCCAGATAGAACCAGTTTGCCACGTAGATGTGCGGCTCTTTCCGCTTGATGATCGTGCCCAGATAAACAGCCAGATAGGCAACCCAGACAACAGTCAGCCACAGGTCAACGTACCATTCAGGTTCGGCATATTCTTTCGACTGCGTTCCACCAAGTATATAACCGGTTGCCGCAAGCACGATGAACAGCTGATAGCCCCAGAACACGAACCATGCCAGGTTTCCACCCCAAAGTCGCGCAGCGCTGGTACGCTGTACGACATAGAACGAAGTTGCGATCAACGCGTTACCGCCAAAGGCAAAGATAACCGCCGATGTATGCAAAGGCCGCAGACGCCCGAAATTAAGATAGCCCTGCGCCCATTCGAAGTTCAGCGCCGGAAAGGCTAGCTGGAACGCAATAAAAGTCCCCGCCAGGAACCCGACTACCCCCCAGAATGCGGTTGCGATCACGCCGTAGCGGATCACGTCATCCATATACTCACCAGAGCGGTCGACGAGGATATCTGGCTCTTCCGTGTTTCTAAGCGTCCAGATGAACAGACCGCCGGCGATCAACATCACCAGAATCGCGTGCACCTGATACGCCAAATCCCGTGCGTAGTTAGAGCCGATGGCTGCGAACAGCACCACCAGCCCAAGCACGATCAGCTTGATGTAATTTGACATATTGCGTCCCTTTGCCATGCCTCGCGCGATTCTTCGTGTCACGCGAAACCTTTTTGACTGCATGCTGTAATGCAGCGAGGTCGCCTTTGACGCTTTGATCTGCATCAAGACAAGCCCCTGTTTTCTGTGAGAGGTATTTTGCAGAAACAGACACGCGCTGGCAACGGACAGCGCCGGAAACATGAGGTCGACATGGCATTTAAATCTCTTCTTACGGTCATGACGGAAACCAAGCTTTCTCAGAACGCACTGGCACAAATGGTGGCATTGGCAGAAGGGCAGGACGCCCATGTCGAAGCGTTGTGTCTTGGCGTCGATCGCAGTCAGACCGGTTATTATTATGCCGGTGCAAACGCTTTGATTCTGCAGGAGACCCTGAGCCGCGCCAATGCCGAGGCGGACGAGATACTCGCCTACGCTCAGGATTATCTGGGTAAGTCGGGCGTGCGTTGGTCCGCTGAAAACGGGGTAGCTCAGATCGCTGATCTCGGGCGACATGTCGCACGCCGCGCACGCTTTTCGGATCTCGTGGTATTGCCCCGACCTTATGGAAAAGACCGCGACGCAGAAGCGGAACCCATCGTCGAGGCCGCCATGTTCGAAGGCCATTCGCCGGTGCTATTGGTGCCCGATGATAACAAACCGATTTCGGCCCCTAAAACCGTCATGGTGGGCTGGAACGAAAGCGTCGAAGCGATGCGCGCCATCCGTCGCGCGTTGCCATTCTTGAAGCAGGCCGAACTCACACGGATTGTTGTGATTGATCCACCGCGTCATGGGCCGGATCGATCGGACCCGGGCGGTCTGCTATCTCAGATGCTGGCGCGACATGGGGTGAAGTGCGAAATCGACGTGCTCAGCAAGACCATGACGCGCGTCTCAGACATCCTCAATCGCCACGCTGCCGATACCGAGGCCGATATGATCGTTATGGGGGCCTATGGCCATTCGCGCTTTCGCGAGGCCATTTTGGGCGGTGCGACCCGCAATATGCTGGAGCAATCAGAAATCCCCGTGTTTCTGGCTCACTGACGACGCCAACAAACGCAAAAGCCGCCCGTCTCTGGTGCGGCTTTATGTCTTGCGGATCAGGCCGATCAGGAACAGCAGGATCACCGCGCCGATAGTGGCAAAGAAGATCGAAGAGATGAGCCCTCCGCCAACCGCAAAGCCCAGGGCTGGAAAGATCGTGCCTGCCAGAAACGCACCGACAATCCCGACTATAATATTCCCGATCAGGCCGAACCCACGCCCTTCCATGATTTTTCCCGAAAGTCAGCCAGCAATCGCGCCGATGAACAGCATGGCGAGTAAACCGCTAAATTCCATAAGGGACTCCCAATTGTTCGAGGGCGGCGGGCTGAGGCATCAGACCAGAAATCCGCCATCGGTATCGTCGCCCGCCTCTTCCATTAGGCGCCCCATATCGGGGATTGTTACATGGCGTTTACCTTCCAGAGTAATGACCTGATCTTTCTTCAAGGCGGAAATCTGCCGGCTGACAGTTTCCAGGGTCAGCCCAAGATAGTCGGCCATCGCCTCGCGCGTCAGTGGCAGGTCAAAGACAATCGGAGCTACCATTCCGGCTTGATGAATCGATGCGTCCCGGCGCGCGATGATCGAAAGCAGGCTGGCAATCTTTTCCCGCGCCGTCTTGCGCCCAAGCACCAGCATCCACTCACGGGCCGCATCCAATTCGTCCAACGTCATTTCCAGCAGGCGCTGCGAGATGTGCGGCGTCGTGATCATCATGTCCTCGAACGGCTTTTTGCGGAAACAACACATCATCAGATCGGTGGTCGCCACCACGTCGTATGGCGCGTTGTCTCGTCCAGGGCGACCCACGAAATCGCTGGGCAGCAGCAGGCCGACCATTTGCCTGCGCCCATCCTCCATCGTCTGTGTCAAAGACGCGATTCCCGACACGACCGAGCCGACAAAATTCATCGGATCGCCGGACCAGATGATCGTCTGCCCCGCCTCAAAGCTGCGGTAGTACTTGATGTTCTCAAGCTCTTCCAGCTCGTCCTTTTCGCAATGCGCGCACACCGCACGATGCCGGATCGGGCATTCTGCGCAATTGGTGTGGTCGAATTGGGCCTTGAGTGTCATTCGCGCTTCCATTTGATTTCGGTCAAAGTACCCTGGGCCCTCCAGCTATAGTCATATCTTTATGACACTGAAACCTCAACTGGCACGGCTTGGACTTTTTGACGCGAAAGTACCGCGTTACACAAGCTATCCCACCGCACCCCACTTCAGCAATGACGTTGGGGCTGATCTGTTTAGCGACTGGATTTCCGGGATTGCTCCGGGCAGTTCAATCTCGCTTTACATCCACGTACCCTTCTGCCGTCGGCTGTGCTGGTTTTGCGCCTGCCGGACACAAGGCACCCAGACTGATAACCCGGTCATTGCCTATGTCGACGTGCTAAAGGCCGAGCTGGACCTGCTGGCGGCACGCCTGCCAGAGGGTGTTAAATTGTCGCGGCTACACTGGGGCGGCGGTACGCCGACGCTGTTGAATGCAGACCTGATGCGGGATCTGGCCGCGCGAATCCTTGAGATTGTGCCTTTAGGCCCAGACGCCGAGTTTTCCGTCGAGATCGATCCGAATGAGATCGACGAAGCTCGGCTGGATGCACTGGCCGAAGCCGGGATGAACCGCGCATCGATCGGCGTTCAGGATTTTGACGACGAAATCCAGAAAACCATCGGTCGCATTCAAAGCTATGACACCACCCGCGAAGCTGCCGAGATGATCCGAGCGCGTGGTATATCCAGCCTGAATGCGGACATCCTTTATGGCCTGCCCCACCAGACCAAGGCACGCATGACCGAAAGTGTGCAAAAGCTGTTGTCGCTGAACCCTGACCGGGTCGCACTCTATGGCTACGCGCATGTGCCGTGGATGGCCAAGCGCCAGCAGTTGATTCCATCAGATGCCCTGCCCACACCGGAACAGCGACTGGAACTTTTTGAAACCGCCCGGCGACTGTTCCTATGGGACAATTATGCCGAGATCGGGATCGACCACTTTGCAACGCAGGACGATGGACTGACCCACGCGTTGCGCGCGGGTCGCCTAAAACGAAATTTCCAGGGCTATACAGACGATCAAGCTCCTATTCTGATTGGCTTGGGTGCCAGCTCGATCTCACGCTTCCCGCAAGGATATGCGCAGAACGCACCGGCAACCTCGGCTCATACGAAGGCCATACGCGAAGGGCGGTTCTCGACGTCGCGCGGGCATTTGTTCAAAGATCAGGATGTTCTACGGTCTCGTCTGATCGAAGCATTGATGTGCGATTTTCAGATCAACTCGGCCGAGATTCTGCGCGATTATGACATTTCAACTGCGGAACTGCAGCAAATGTACGCAACGGCAAACGCGGCCTTCGACGGGTTGCTACGCGTGGATGAAAACGGATTGTTCATACCGCCCGAAGCACGTGCGCTGACCCGCATGATCGCGCGCAGCTTTGACACGTATGATCTGAGTAAGGCCGGGCATAGTTCCGCGATCTGAACACTCTTCGGCAGGTCGTTTTTCGCGACCTTCCCTTACAAACCGGCACGGGGGCTTGACGCATGCCTTCGGTTTTCTCCACACTCAAGGGGTGGAGAGACCCACCTCTTCACAGCCTGAGGCAGGCAAACGCAGACAGTTCTTGCCGACGCGCATGCGTTCGACAGCCCTTTTCGTGCAGCCATACTGCAACCTGAAAGAGGGACATCACTCATGCGCGTTTTCACCGTCCTCGGCCCCAGCCAATCGGGCAAATCCACCTTGGTCGAAGCGATCAGCCGCCTCGACGGGCGGCCCACCACATTCGATGTTGCCGGAACCGTGCATCTGCACGGTTTTTCTTATTTAAACGAACCGTGGTGCGCTGTGGACGTAGACGGAGGCGGCGATGCGCTGGCCTATGTCGGCCCGGCCATGGCGATCTCGGACGCAGCAGTTGTGGTTGTCCCGCCTGACCCCGATGCCGCCGTTCTGTGTGCCCCGTATCTAAGGTTGGTCGAAGAGGCCGGCATTCCCTGTTTTTTATTCATCAACCGCATGGACAGCCCTAACGGTCGCATCCGCGACATCGTTGCTGCACTGCAGACCTATTGCACCCACCACATCGCTCTGCGGCAGGTGCCGATCCGGGACGGAGACACCATTATCGGCGCAGTCGATCTGATCTCGGAACGCGCCTGGAAGTATCAGGAGGGGCAGCCCTCGGCCCTGATCGAGCTACCGCAATCAGCGGAAGACCGCGAACAGGAAGCACGCACCGAGTTGTTGGAGACCCTATCGGATTTCGATGACAATCTGCTGGAGCAACTGATTGAGGACAAACAGCCCCCAAGCGACGAGGTATACGAGCTGGCCGCACAGGTCTTGCAGAACCATCAGCTTATCCCGGCTTGTCTGGGTGCCGCGAGCCATGGCAACGGTCTGACCCGCTTGATGAAAGCGCTGCGTCATGAAGCACCTGAATTCAACATTGCAGCTGACCGGGATGAGGCCGAAGAAAACGCCCGTGCCATTGCTGGCTTTGCGGATGTGAAGAAGCATATCGGCAAGATCACCGTATTGCGCGGTCTGGGCGACGGCGTGAAAGCTCATGAACCCCTTGGTGGCGAAACTGTTGGAAATCTGACAACCTTGGACGCCAAGACCCAGATCAGCGCGCTTGAAGCCGGACATATTGGCCTTGCTGTCAAATCCGACCACCTTAATCCTGGCTTCATCTATGACAGCGCGGCGGCAACGCCGTTGCCGGAATGGGCCTCATCCCATCCTGCCGCGCATCGTCAGGTCGTATCGCCCGCGCATGAGCGAGACGACGTGCGCCTGTCGAATGCGTTGACCCGGCTGGTTGAGATCGACCCCGGCCTGCACCTGGAGCAAGACGAGTTGAGCGGTCATTCTATTCTGGGCTCACAAGGCCCGCAGCACATGCGCCGCGTGACCGCCAAACTCGCCGAGGATTTTGGCATCGAGATCGAGGCCGAGGCCGCCGGAACCGCCTATCGCGAAACCATTCGCACAAGGGTCGATCATCGCCATCGCCACCGCAAGCAATCCGGCGGTGCGGGGCAGTTTGCCGATGTGGTCATATCCATCGCTCCGCTGCCGCGCGGCTCGGGGTTCCAGTTCGAGGAAGTGGTGAAAGGTGGGGCCGTACCCCGGAATTACATTCCTTCGGTTGAACACGGGGCCAAGGACGCACTGGTCGAAGGCCCCGAAGGTTTCCCTGTGGTGGACGTTAAGGTGACGCTCAGCGACGGCAAGCACCATAACGTGGACAGTTCGGATTATGCCTTCCGCACCGCTGGCAAGAACGCGGTGCGTGAAGCGCTGCCCGAAGCGAAACCAGTCGTGCTGCAACCGATCCTGAACGCCGAGATCCATCTGCCGTCAACCTTCGTAGGCGATCTCGTTCCAACGATCAGCTCGCTGCAGGGACAAGTCCTAGGTTTCGAAGGCAACCCCAACGCCTCAGGCTGGGAAATCTTCAATGCGACACTCCCCGCCGTTGCGGAAGATGAACTGCACCGAACCCTCGCCAGTGCCACCCGTGGCACCGGTTGGGTCAAACTGCAATTCGATCACTATGAAGAACTGCGCGGCCCCGTTCCCGCGTCAGCCAAAAACAAGGAAATAGCCTGACATCGAAGGCGCGGGCTGCGTATCAGCCCGCTGCCGCGATCAGTTCGCGGGTGTAGTCGGTCTGGGCGTGTTCGAACAAATCTTCGGCAGCGCCCATCTCGACGACATCGCCGTTTCGCATGACGATTACGTTATGTGACATCGCGCGCACGACCTTCAGGTCGTGGCTGATAAACAGATAGGCCAGCCCGTATTTCCTTTGCAGGTCACGCAGCAGGTCAACGATCTGCACCTGCACGGTCATGTCCAGCGCACTTGTAGGCTCGTCCAGAACCAGCAGCTTGGGCCGCAACACCATGGCGCGGGCGATGGCGATCCGCTGGCGTTGCCCGCCGGAAAACTCATGCGGATAGCGGTCCATCGCAGAGGGGTCCAATCCGACCTCGTTCATCACTTCGGCCACCAGATCGCGCGGGGCGCGATGAGGATCGACCTTATGGATGGCCAGCCCCTCGGCGATGATCTGCATGCAGGTCATCCGCGGGCTGAGGCTGCCGAACGGATCCTGAAATACGATTTGCATGTCCTTGCGCAACCGCCGCAACTCGCGCGTTGACCAGCGGCGCACATTCTGGTCGCGGAAAGTGATCCCGCCCTCGGACGCGATCAGACGCATGATCGCCAGCGCCAGCGTCGTCTTGCCCGAGCCGCTCTCCCCCACGATCCCAAGCGTTTCCCCGGCACGGACGCTGAGGGTCGCGTCGTTGACGGCCTTCACATAGCCTACGGTCCGTTTCAGGAAACCGCGCTGGATCGGGAACCAGACTTTCAGGTGATCGGTGCGGGCTACCTCTTCGGCATCCGGGGCCACCGGGTCGGGGTGCCCGGACGGCTCGGCCTCCAGAAGCTTGCGAGTATAGGGGTGTTGCGGGTTGTCGAAAATCTCCGTTGTCACTCCGGCTTCGACAATTTCACCGTCCTTCATCACGCAAACCCGGTCGGCGATGCGGCGGACGATGCCAAGGTCATGCGTGATGAACAACATCCCCATGTTCTCGGACTTTTGTAGTTCGGCCAGCAATTCGAGAATCTGTGCCTGAATGGTGACGTCCAGCGCCGTTGTCGGCTCATCCGCGATCAAAATGTCCGGCTTGTTCGCCAACGCCATCGCGATCATCACGCGTTGACGCTGCCCGCCGGACAACTGGTGCGGATAGCTGTCCAGCCGCTCCTCGGGGTCTCGGATGCCGACTTTGGTCAGCAGTTCTACAATCCGTTCCCGCGCCTCATCGCCGGTAACGCCCTGATGTAGAGCCAGCGATTCCGCCATCTGTTTCTGGATCGTGTGCAATGGATTGAGCGAGGTCATCGGCTCCTGAAAGATGAAACTAATGTCGTTGCCGCGCACGTCCATCAACCTGTCTTCGGACGCGCCGATCATCTCTTGCCCTTCATAAGTGACCGAGCCTTCGACAATTGCGCTATCACCCAGCAGCGACACAGTGCTCAACGCCGTCACGGATTTGCCCGAGCCGGATTCGCCCACCAAAGCCACCGTTTCACCCCGGTCGACGGTAAAGGACACGCCTTTGACTGCCGCACTCACCTGCCCGTCCTGCCGGAACGAGACCTTGAGGTTGTTCACATCCAACAGGCTCATGAGAAGGTCTTTCTGGGATCAAACGCATCGCGGACGCCTTCAAAAATGAAGACCAACAGCGACAGCATGATGGCAAAGGTGAAGAAGGCAGTGAAGGCCAGCCACGGTGCCTGAAGGTTCTGTTTCGCCTGCAAGGTCAACTCTCCGAGCGACGGTGCTGAAGACGGCAAACCGAAGCCAAGGAAATCCAGCGAAGCCAGCCCACCGATGGTTCCGGTCACGATGAACGGCATGAAGGTCAGCGTGGCGACCATCGCATTAGGCAGCATGTGGCGAAACATGATCGTCATGTTACCCACGCCCAGCGCCCGCGCGGCACGGACATACTCCAAATTTCGTGCCCGCAGGAATTCAGCGCGCACGACGCCCACCAATCCGGTCCAACTGAACAGGATCATCAGAATCACCAAGAGCCAGAAACTTCGCCCAAGAATCGCGAACATGATGATAATGACATAAAGCGAGGGTGTCGCAGACCAGATCTCGATAATACGTTGGAAGATCAGATCCAGCCAACCGCCAAAGAACCCCTGAATGGCCCCGGCAAAAATGCCGATCAGACTGGCGACACCGGTGACCAATAAAGTGAACAGGATCGACAGGCGGAAGCCATAGATGACACGAGCTAGCACATCTCGCTTGGTGTCGTCAGTGCCGAGCAGATTCTGACCATTGGGCGGCAGCGGTGCAGCGCCCGGGCGGTCCACGCTGGTGTTGAAGGAATACGGGATTGGAGGCCAGATGGCCCAGCCTCGCTCAAACCCATCCGCTTCGAACGTGCCCGCCTTGATTTCGTCGATGATACCTTCGGGGTCGTCGAAGCACTGATCCAATCCGCCGCTATCGATCAGGCACATGACCTCGGGGTCGCGATAGATCGCCTCGGTCTGGAAATCACCGCCGAACTCAGTCTCGGCGTAAAAGTTGAAGACTGGCGTGTAGATTTCACCCCGGTAATTTACCAGGATCGGTTTGTCGTTGGCGATGAACTCGGCAAACAGCGATAGGCCGAACAACACCGAGAAGATGATCAGCGACCAGAACGCCCTGCCATTGCGCCGGAAGTTGCGCCAACGGCGCTGATTGAGAGGGGAGAGTGCCATTTACCCCTCCCGCTTTTCGAAATCGATACGTGGGTCAACGAGCACATACATCAGATCGCTGATAATGCCGACGACCAGCCCCATCAGGCCAAATATGAAAAGCGTACCAAAAATCACCGGATAGTCGCGCGCCACTGCGGCCTCAAAGCCCAGACGCCCAAGACCATCGAGCGAGAAAATGGTCTCGATGATGATCGATCCACCGAAGAACACACCAATGAATACAGCAGGGAAACCTGCAATCACGATCAGCATCGCGTTGCGGAAGACATGACCATACAGCACCTTGCTTTCACTCAAACCCTTGGCGCGAGCGGTCATCACGTACTGCTTCTTGATTTCATCCAGAAACGAGTTCTTGGTCAGCAGCGTCAGCGTCGCAAAGGCCGAGATGGTCAGCGCGATTATCGGCAAAGCGATGTGCCAGAAATAGTCAGTAATCTTTCCAAACAGGCTGAGGCTGTCCCAGTTGTCCGAAGTCAAACCCCGTAGCGGGAAAATCTGCCAGTAAGAGCCACCGGCGAACAACACCAGCAGCAGAATGGCAAACAGGAAACCGGGGATCGCATAGGCCACGATGATCGCACCGCTGGTCCAAGTATCAAAGCTCGACCCGTCCTTGATCGCCTTGCGGATACCTAGCGGGATCGAGACCAGATAGGCGATCAGCGTCGACCACAGACCCAGCGAAATAGACACCGGCATCTTTTCCAGCACCAGATCAATCACACTGATCGAGCGGAAATAGCTCTCGCCAAAATCCAGCGTCAGGTAGTTGCCCATCATGCCTAGAAAGCGTTCCAGTGGCGGTTTGTCGAAGCCAAACTCTTTTTCCAGTTCAGCGATGAATTCGGGCGGAAGGCCACGCGCACCGACGTATTTGTCATCAAAGGCACCACCTGCGGGCTCGGCCCCGGCTCCGGCATCGCCACCACCAGCGAACCCAGCAAAGACGTCGCCCTGCCCTTCGATCTGCGCGATGATCTGTTCAATGGGACCACCGGGCACGAACTGCACCAGCGTGAAGTTGACGATCATGATGCCCAGAAGGGTCGGAATGACCAGCAACAGGCGTCTTAGGATATAGGCGCCCATGTTATCGCAGTGCGCCTTTGGCTTTCAGGTCAGCCTCTTTCTCGGGGTTGATCCACCACAGATCGAGATACCCAAGCGAGAATGGAGGCAGGTTTTCAGGGTATTCGTACATGTCGTAATAAGCCGTCCAGTAATCCGCCACATACCCATCGGGAATGACGAAGAACTCATAACGCAAGACACGATCCAACGCCATCAGCGCAGCATCCTGTTCCGCCTGATTTGTCGTGTCGAATGACGCTTCGATCACAGCGTCAACAAGTGGGCTGGCAAGACCGGCAGGATTGAACAAGCTAAACGCGGCTTCTTCCGATCCGTACATCTGACTGAGACCCCCGCCGGTCGACAGGAACGAGCCATAGCGGTTCGAATATACCATATCATAATCACGCTCACGCCGCCGCAGGGTGAATTGAGAAGGATCTACCTTCTCGGCCGAAGCATCCACACCGATCGACTGCAGGTTCTGCACATAGGTCTCGATCATGGTGGCGGTCGAGGTTGGAATGCTCGACGCATACGGAATATTGACCTTCAGCGTCTGCCCATCGGCATTGCGGCGCAGATTGCCGTCGCCGACGGGCCAACCAGCCTCGTCCAGCAGTTTCGAGGCTTGCCGCAAATTGCGACGGTCGTTCAACCGAGCTGGATTGGATTCGTGGACGACAAGCGCAGGCTCGCTGAACACCTCGGCCGGAACCACGTCACCCAGCGTTTCCAGAAACGCCAGTTCGGCACCCTCCGGCACGCCTGTCGCTTCAAGATGTGTCCCTTGCACGAATGAACTGCGCGGTGCGTTCAGACCGAACATCAGCGATTCATTTGCCCATTCGAAATTGAACGCCAGCGCCAGCGCTTTACGCACATTCTTGTCGGCAAATTGAGGCTTGCCCAGATTGAAAACGAAACCCGATGGCGTTGGTGGGCTACCATCCACGATCTCGTCCTGCACGACAAACCCTTCGCTGAGTTTCGGGAAATCGTAACTAGAGGCCCAGAGCTTGGGGTCACTTTCGATACGCATCGTGTATTCGCCCGCCTTGAACCCTTCGAAGGCGGCGGTCTGGTCCGCGAAATACTCGATCCGGATAGTGTCGTAATTGTTGCGGCCTATGTTGATCGGCAGATCCTTGCCCCAATAATCGTCGCGACGCTTGTAGACTATACGACGGTTGATGTCATAGCTGTCCAGTTTGTAAGGACCTGAACCAACGGCGACCTCTAGCCGCGGTTCGTCCAGACGACGGCTTTCATCGGCCTCGAACCAGGCTTTTGAAAATACCGGGGTCGACCCGACGGTTTCGATCAACCCGCGCCGGGTGACATCCGGACTAAAAGTAAATTTTACAGTGTGGTCATCCAGAGCTTCAGCCCCTGTAACCATGCGCCCGACGGCTTGCGCATAAGACGGCAAACCCTGCTCAATGAACAAACGATGACTATAGACGACGTCTTCGGCAGTCACCGGGGTGCCATCCCAGAACATAGCTTCGGGGCGCAGATTGAAGATCACATAATTGCGCCCTTCGTCATATTCCATACTTTCCGCAACAACCCCATAATACTGCCCGACACTATCCGCGGTGCTTTCGATCAGCGGGTCATATTGAAGCGTAGTCAAAGCGCCTGCCCGCCCCTTGCGCGAATAAGGGTTCAGGGAATCAAACGTACCTGAGCCCGCCAAAGACAGCTCTCCGCCCTTTGGTGCGTCTGGGTTGACGTAGTTCAAGTACGGATAGTCGGCCGGATAATCCAGATTTCCGAAATAGGAATACCCGTGGCTGCGCGTGACGCCCTCTTCATTGGCACGGGCAGGATCGCTGCTGCCCAGAACCAGTGTCGCCGAAATCCCCAAAGCCGCAGCCCAAGCGTGAATTCCGGTAAAGCGCATCTGGGGCAGAAGGGGTTTCATCAGGCTCGTCCTCTGAATTTCTGTCATCTTCATTGTCGTGCCCGCCAGCTAAAGGTCCAGCACTGTCAGTTGCAAGTTTAGAATGCGTGAACGCTTTGTGAAGTTCTTCTCAGACAAAAAATAAAGCCGCTGCGCAAGGCAGCGGCTTTAAATCCTGCAAATCTGATCAACAGATCAGTTGCCGATGGTCTGCAGATACGCAATCAGATCGGCGCGTTCTTGTGGTTTTTTCAGGCCAGCAAAGCTCATCGAAGTGCCCGAGATATAGGCGCTTGGGCGTTCCAGGAACGCGTCCAGGGCTTCGGGTGTCCAGTTGCCGCCATGCGCCTGCATCGAGGCCGAATAACCGGTGAAGCCTTTTGCTGAGGCAACCGGGCGATCTACGACACCGTAAAGGTAAGGACCTGTACCATTGGCGCCGTCTTCCAGTTTGTGGCAAGCGGTGCACTTGCGGAATACGCGCGCGCCTTTTTCCGGATCGGCTGCAGCCAACATATCTTCAAAGACTACTTCTTCGCCGTCCGCGCTTTCGCCCGAGCTTTCGGTTTCGATAATGTAAGCAGCTTCGGCAAGATGGCTGTCAGAGCTATAGAGGACATCCGCCCCCCATTTTGCCAGAAGCAACACCAGGAAGGTGCCAAACAAGCCGGCTGCGGCTTTGGTAACTGTCATCGTGTCGAACATTTTGATCGCGTGTCCATTTCAGCTGTCTGCGGGGTGTCTAAGGCTTCCCCTGAGAAGACGCAAGGTATAGACACCGCGACTAAACGCCCAATTCAAGAACTTGTTGCACGGAAACGACCAAATGACCAATCGCATAGCATTTCAGGGAGAACCCGGCGCATACAGTCACGAAGCCTGCCGGAACGCGCGACCGGATATGGACGCCCTGCCCTGCCGCACTTTCGAAGATGTGATCGAATCAGTGCGCTCAGGTGAGGCTGATCTGGCCATGCTACCGGTGGAAAATACCACCTATGGTCGTGTGGCCGATATTCACCGCCTGCTTCCGCATAGCGGGCTGCACATCATCGACGAAGCATTTGTGCGCGTGCACATCAACCTGTTGGGCGTACCGGGCGCGACTCTGGAGGATATCACTGAGGCGCATTCCCACCTCGTCTTGCTACCACAATGCGCAGGTTTCCTGAAGCAACACGGAATTCGTGGCAGGGTCAGCCCGGATAATGCTCGTGCCGCACGCGAGGTCGCCGAGATCGGCGACAAACACTCCGCAGCGTTAGCCAGTGAGCTGGCAGGTGAGATTTACGGCCTCAACGTTTTGGCCCGTCACATTGAAGATCAGGGCGACAACACGACCCGTTTTCTGGTGATGTCTCGTGAGGCCGACGAATCGCGCCGTGGTGATCACGGCATGATCACAAGTTTTGTCTTTCAGGTGCGTAACATCCCGGCGGCGCTGTACAAAGCGATGGGCGGATTTGCAACCAACGGAATCAACATGACCAAGCTGGAAAGCTATATGGTCGACGGGTCCTTCACCGCGACCCAGTTCTATGCCGATATCGTGGGTCATCCAGGCGATCGAAATGTGCAACTGGCGATGGATGAGCTTGAGCATTTTACCACCAACGTAGAGGTCCTCGGCGTTTATCCGGCTGCGCAACCTCGTGGTTAGTGCAGGCAATCGGCTCGCCCCTTCAAAGGAACGGCCTGGATAGGCGGGGCAGCCCTTCAAAGGAACGGCCTGGATAGGCGGGGCAGCTACGCTTGCACCCTAGAACAGTAATTAGAGTCCTTCGGTGCGACATACTGAAAGTGCGGCGGACTACGGGTTGGTCACTCCGGTCCCCATGCGAAAGACCTTGCATATCGCGCCATCCATCTGCCGGTACTCTCTGAATCCCATCGCCTCATAATAGCCAAGGCCGTCGGAATTATTGGCCCCGATCGTAGCATCGATAGCGGGCAATCCCTGCTGCCGAGCGGCTTGAAGAGAACGTTTGAACAACGCCCGACCGATACCACATCGCGCAGCGGACGGTTTGATATGCGTCCCAATGATGCCCCACCCGACCGCAACGCCATACGGGTTGTTTCGGTTGGCAAGCTTCAACGACTGGAAACCCAGTATCTGTCCGTCCGGCGCAACGGCAAGGCTACACTGAATCCGCTCAGGGTCGCAGATGTAATGCGTCAGTGCAAAGGCGCTGTCGGCGGGCTTGGTCCGCTTTCCAGCCGCTACAAGCGCTGTTAGCACACCGGACAAGCCATCCGCATCGGCTTCGACAGCGTCGCGTATGATCGGTCTCGTTAAAGTGCTCATCTACTTCTCGGTTGTCAGACACCATGGAGGTGTCGTTCCTCCATATCGCGCGCGAATTCGCTGAGACGGGTCTGGAACTGCCGCCTGAATCGGGATTGCCCTAACTTCAGGGATTGAAGCAATAGGCGGGCGGGCAGCGTTTTCGCACCCAGCGATGTTTCAACGCGCAGCCGTGTCCGACGTTGGGAAAGCGCCAAAAGCTCGATCACCGTGTCGCCGTTCATTCCCTTGCTGCTGGACTGGAACCGCATCAAGGACGGGCGGTCGCATTCAGTCATCTCGATAATGATATGACGTGGCTTGCCACGTATCTTGAATTCGGTCTCCCAGGTTATTCCGGCCTGCGGCACAACCGACCCCGTGACCCGACGCACATCGACCCCGCGCCGCAAGGCTTTGCGTTCAAAGCGTTCAAAATCCGAGACCATGTTGAAGACCGTCTCGATCGGGACATCGATATCTTCCTGCGCTGAAAACTGCATGTTTGCTTTTCTCTGCCCTAGATTGGGTTCAGTTTCTCGTCAGTCCAACGTGTCTGCAAGCCAGTGTTGCAACAAAAAGTGCGCAATCGCACCTTTTCGGGCAGGCAACAGCTTAGGGTGATCCCCAGCGAAGGCCTGCATCATCTCTGTCCGTGTGACCCAGATCGCATCCTCGATCTCGACCGGATCGATCTGGATATCGCGCGATAACGCCTCGCCTGCGCATCCAAACATCAGGGATGCGGGAAATGGCCAGGGTTGGCTTGCGAGATAGCTCACCGCGCCCACGGGCACGCCGGCCTCTTCCATCACTTCGCGCCGCACAGCGGCTTCCAGCGTTTCACCGGGCTCAACAAAACCAGCCAAAAGCGAATACATGCCTTCAGGCCAGCCCGGAGAGCGCCCCATCAGCACCGAATTGCCATGGGTAATCAACATGATGACCACAGGATCGGTGCGCGGGAAATGCTGGCCGCCGCAGGCCGGGCAACTGCGCTGCCATCCACCCTGAGACATCTCGCTGCGGGCACCACATCGGGCACAGAATTGATGCGTTTCGTGCCAGCCGATCACCGCCTTGGCGGTTGCCGCAATCTCTGCGTCTCGTGGGTTGAGGCGCGTCATGATGCGGCGCAGTTCGGCAAAAACATACCCCTCGGGCAGGTCAGGGTGCTGCTGTTCGCTGCGGTCGACAAAATCTCCGACACCGGATAAATCCAGCCCTTCAGCCGCCCAACCCGAGATATCCATGGCAAAAAGCGGCGATCCATCCTCGGATTTTCCGAGGAAAATCGGTTGCTCGATCACACCGCCCGGGCCCTGATCGAGAATCTTGTGCTTCATCGGAAGCCGGACGAGCCGGTCCAGTGCCTCACCCTCAACCAACAGTTTGCCGCGCCACAGCAACACACATGTTGCCAAAGGGTCACGATAAACCTGTGCCAGTTTGTCCGCGTCGCCGCGCAGCAAACCCGCCCGATCCAGTGCCGAGCCGCCAAATGTCACCTGTTCTGCGCGTTTCATGCCTGCCGTTCCTGACTGCCGCGCAAAGGGCTGCCACGTCTTACCTGATCGTGCAACGGGTATCGACCAAACATTTTTCGACCCTGCCGCGGAATAACCGCGGCATCGCCCCGGAAATTGCATTAAATCGACCTCATGGTGAAAGCGTTGGCACACTGACAGCTAGAAGTTTAAAATATTGAAATCAAATCATTTAATGCGACAACGAAGAGATGCGGATGATAGCGCACGGATGCGAATCCTTGCTACATCCGATCTACACATGCACCTGACGTCATATGATTACTATTCGGATCGCCCCGAACCTGCGATTGGTTTGACCCGTACCGCCAGCCTGATTCACGAGGCGCGCAGACAGGCTGAACGCGATGACGCCCTTGTGCTGTTGTTTGACAATGGTGATAGCCTGCAGGGAACGCCATTTGGCAACTGGGCAGCTGAAAACGTGCCAGACGCCCATCCCCTGCCACGCGCGTTCAACACGTTGAACTATGACGCGATCGGATTGGGCAATCACGATTTCGGATTTGGGCTGGAACTCGTCAATCGCATCGCTCGCCAAACCGCCTGCCCAATGATTTGCAGCAATATGCAAACCACTCAGACCGAACAAGGTTGGGATGCACACACGATTCTGCATCGGGTTGTCAGACTAAATGGACAGGACACCGCAATCCGCATCGGGGTTCTTTCTGTTTTGCCCTCTCAAACCGCACAGTGGGAAGCACATCTGCTAACGGACCGGGTCGTGGTAACAGACATTCTGGCCGCTGCGCGGCGCGCTGCTGAATATCTCAGCGTGCAAGGTTGCGACCTGATTGTCGCCCTTGCGCATACCGGACTGGGATCGGCAATGGCCGAGCCGGATATGGAAAACGCGATCATCCCGCTGGCCGAGATGCCGCTGATTGATGCCGTCGTCGCAGGCCACACCCATCTGACACTGCCCGGAAAGGCGCATGATGGTTATCCATTCGTCGACAGTACGCGGGGGCTTGTCCATGGAACGCCGGTTGTCATGCAGGGTTGGGCCGGGTCTCATCTTGGGATCATTGATCTGACACTGCAAAAAGATACCACCGGCGATTGGCGCATTACAGGCAGCCATGTCGAAGCACGGGCAATCGCTCAATCGGGCACAGAAATACCCGAATGCCCAAGGATCACAGAGCTGTTTGCGACCGGCCACGCTGCGACGCGCAAAAGGGTGACCAGGCCAGTGGGCACAATCCCACACACGCTACACAGCTACTTCTCATATTGCTTACCGGATCGCGGTCTGGCCTTGGTTGCGGCGGCTCAGGCCGCTGCCCTACGCCCGCATTTGGTCGATACCGACTGGGCAGATTTGCCGATCATATCGTCAGCCGCCCCGGCAAAGTTCGGCGGGCGCGCAGGAAGCAAGTACTACACGGATATCCCCTCAGGCGAGATTTCAGTTCGACATATCGCCGATCTCAGTGTCTTTCCTAATGAATTGCGCGCGGTGCTGGCCTCAGGTTCTCAGATTCGGGACTGGCTTGAGATGTCAGCCGGGCTGTTCCATCAACTTGGATCAGACGCCCCGATCGATCTTGCCGATCCTCAGCGCACGGGCTTCAATTTCGATGTCCTGCATGGCGTCACCTACCAGATCGATCTTTCGCAACCGGCGCGGTTCGATACGCTCGGTCGAGTGATTGATCCGGCATTTTCCCGCATTCGCAACCTGGAATTCGATGGGCAGCCGATTGCGCCTGACCAGAGTTTCCTTGTCGCCACCAATAACTACCGCGCCAATGGCGGTGGTCATTTTCCAATTGCGCGACAAGCCCGTATGATTGACCTGCCTCAGATCAGCATACAGGATATTCTATGCAAATACGTCGCGGGCACATTGCCCGCCGACCCACTCGCGCATGCACCGCGCCCCTTTTCTTTTGTACCAAACCAAAGGCAGGGCGCGATCCTGACAACGGGGCCGCGCGCGCTACACCATGTTGCAGAGCTTGCTGAGTATCATCCACGCATTCTGCCCGACGATGCGGATGGTTTCATGCGTATTCATCTGACCTTCTGACGGGTTGCCATTTTCAGGGGATGCACCTATATCGGCTTTGAGAGGTTGGCGCGGGCGAGCGCCTCGCCAACCTGGTCAGGTCCGGAAGGAAGCAGCCACAACGAGCCCCGCTTGGGTCGATGTCCAACCTCTCACTTAGAACCTATCAGCCGCAGGAGGGCGTTTATGATTGTAGCAAAAACCCTTCGGGCAGACCGGTTCTGATCCTTTCCGATCAACTGATTGCCTGAACACGTCGCCGGCGGATGCGCGATTGCCATTCGACGGGATTGCTGTTTCTGATCACAGGCAGACCAATGTTACTTTCCTTATCGGACCTCGGATGGTCCTCTCATTTCGCGGCTCAGCATACGGCTGATCCGTCTCTTCTTCCGTATCGCATCTCGGCCGTACACCGGGATCGACTGATCGGGCTGAGCCCTGAAGGTGAATCGCCTTTGTTATCTCCGGATCAATCAACCGGTGCATATGCCGTCGGAGATTGGGTTCTGGTGGATGAAAACAAACGAATACGCCGTATGCTGGACCGGCGAAGCCTGCTTCAACGCCGAGCGGCAGGTACCGGAGCTGCAGCGCAGTTGATCGCTGCAAATGTAGACGTGCTGTTCATCGTCAGTTCCTGCAACGCCGATTTTAATCTGCCACGATTGGAGCGGTATCTTGCGCTGGCGCATCAGGCAGGCTGCTATCCGGTGGTCGTTCTGACCAAATCGGACATGTGCGATGATCCGAGCCTTTATGTAGATCAAGCCCAATCGCTCGCCCCGTTTCTGACGGTACTTGCGGTCAACGCGCTGGATCACGGCGATCTCGAACAAGTTCTGTCGTGGTGTCCGAAAGGACAAACCAGCGCCTTGCTTGGATCATCCGGCGTTGGGAAAACGACGCTCGCCAACGGGATGACGGGGCAGGATCAGGCCACCGCAGGTATTCGCGAAGACGATGCGCGCGGCAGGCACACAACAACTGCACGCGCCTTGCATCGCATGCGCAATGGCGGCTGGCTGATCGATACGCCCGGCATGCGCGCGTTGCGTCTGCTGGATGCGCAGGAGGGGTTGGATGAGGTATTTTCGGACATCTCAGACCTCAGCCTGGATTGCCGCTTCTCGGATTGTCAGCACGAGTCTGAGCCCGGATGTGCGGTGCAGGCGGCAATCGACGCTGGTACGCTTGATCCCGCGCGGCTGGACCGCTGGCGCAAGCTGCGGCGCGAAGACCAACACAATTCCGCTTCGGTGGCGCAGGCCCGCGCCCGTGACAAGGCTTTCGGCAAGATGGTGCGCAGCGTGATGCACGAGAAAAAATCCCGTAAAGGGCTATAACGAAGCTGGGCACCGACCTACCGGTGCCCAGCGCTATCAGGCGATCAGCCTAGGCCAGACTGCCGCATTCCGTCTTGCGAATGCACCGATATGGCCGATCTTGGACACTCCGAATTCGCTTGGTGCAAGCAGATGGCGCCCGGCTTTGGGTCCATAGAGATCGGCAAGACGCCAGACAGCATCCGGCGGCACCATTTCATCATCTGCGAAGGTAAACAGATCGACACGTTTGCCCAAGTCTTTCCAGCGGGCGGCGGGCAGTGTCGTGCCGATCTCTGGCACATAGCTTTTGGGGGCGGTGCACCATTTGCGCCATTGCCAATAGACTTGGGCAGGCAGGTCCGATCCAAACCCGACCAACCGCCCGGGCAGGTAGCCAAGCGCCTTGACCACCAGCGGCGCGTGACCATACCAAAACAACGCCGCCAAAGCGCGATAAGGCCAAGGGTGATCCGCCAGCGTTACCAGACCCGAACAGACACAGATCATCCTGTCAATCTGATCGATATCGGGTTGGATCGGGCCAAACATTCCGCCCAAGGAATGACCGATGCTCCATAGCTTGGCCTGCGGAAACCGTCGGCGCATCTCGGCCCGGGCGGCTGGAATGTCGATCAACGCCCAATCGGCCATGGTGACATTTGACCGCTTTTGCGAACCCACCAAAGAGTGACCAAAATCCCGGTAGTCATAGGTCAGGCAGGCCATGCCCTGTTCTTCGGCAAGCCATCGGGCGAAGTACTGATAGTAATCCCTCGGCACCCCAGTCGCACCGTTTATGACGACCACCTTTTCGGGGTCGGCAACCGGACGGTAAAGCCGCGCCGACAACATTGCCGGGTCGGACGGGATCTGAAAATCCTCGGTCACAACCGCCAGCTGCGTGTCCAACATGGTGCCCTCCAATACCGACTGAACTGATCAGTTCACCCGAAGCGCCTCAAGTCAAGGTTGACGTGGCTGGACCGTACGTCACTTGCCTGACGCAATCTTCTTGACTCGGGCACGGCGCAGCCGCTAGCCATGGCGCGATGGTTCTCGCGCCCAATCGGGCCGGGATGAAAAGGGAACACGGTGCGGTTCTGCCCGGATAAATCCGGAAAGAACCTAGTCCGAGACTGCCCCCGCAACTGTAAGCGGAGAGCAATGCCGAGATACCACTGGCCTTGAAGGCTGGGAAGGTCGGCAAAGCGATGACCCGCAAGTCAGGAGACCTGCCATCGGATGTAGAACCGAAACTCGGGCGGGGTGTCCGGGACGGGTTTGATCGTGCTCCGCAACGACCAACCTGTGCCACGCCCTCGCCTTGCGCGCGGAGGGCGCATTGATGATCTGGAAGACCAAAACACACGAATTCACGGCGACCGTGTGCCAACGTACTGGCGCACCCTGCCCCGCATTGGCGCAGATGGCGCGGGCTCTGACGCAGGCCATGTCGTCTGCACAGCCGATCACAAAACCTGAGTTCGAAATTGAAGGCAGCATAGACCTGTCGCACTGCCCAGAGGGGTGTACCGCCCGCTTTCGCGCCCAATGTGATCAGATCCGCGTATTCTGCGGCGCCGATCCTGAAACTGCGATCGACCGGCTTGATGACTACGCTGACATGATGTTCGGGACCGAGTTCAGCAGCCTGCCCTCTGACCTGCTGAGGAACCATCCGTGCGCCATGCTTGAGGCTTCGCTTCTGGTACCACATACCGGTGGCGAAATCTCGCCACATGTTGGTGTCTAGGCCGTCAAACGGCTTGAACACGGGCCGGTTCAACGGCCCAAAGCATCTGGGCATTTGTCTCGACTGCGCAAGGACGCACCGTACGCAATCGCTTCAATGCCGCCTCAGGCCGTTCACCGCATTCAACCATCAGACGCAGAACCACCATCCCGGATCGGCCACAGCCACCACGGCAATGCACTAGCACACGGCCACCACCTGACAACGCCTGACGGGCAGTCGCGCCAACGCGGGGCCAGCGCTCCACAATCTCCTTGGGTGGCGTGCCAAAATCTTCGATCGGCAAATGCACCCATCTGCTGGCACGCCCCTGAATATCAGCGCCAAAATTCCGCGCACCATCCTGAATCATCTCGACCTCAGTGGTCATCGAGATCACAAGTCCCGGCTTCCAGTCTGCGATAAGATCAAGGTCTTCTGTATACGTTCCTCCACGCCCAGGCATTGAGGACAAGGCCAACGTACCTCCGCCAACCTGCAACGCATAAACCACCAGTTGCGACATAATCTCCCCCCAAACAAACTTCACCCAACAACATACTGGTCCAGTAAATAGAATAGAGTGGATTTTAGCCGCATACCCACGCATTCCAAAATGAAAATCGTCCCGGCTGGCTGTGGACGCGGGCGGCGGGGGCCTCTACGCTGCGGCGTAACGCGAATCCGACAGAGCAGACATGACCGAGACGCCCAGCCCCGCCTACCAGGTTCTTGCCCGCAAATACCGCCCCGAAACCTTTGCCGATCTGGTCGGTCAAGACGCCATGGTGCGCACTCTGAAAAACGCCTTCGAGGCGGACCGGATCGCGCAGGCCTTCATCATGACCGGCATCCGCGGTACCGGCAAGACGACGACCGCTCGGATCATAGCCAAGGGTATGAACTGCATCGGTCCCGATGGCAGCGGCGGCCCTACCACCGAACCCTGCGGTCAATGTGAACACTGCGTAGCCATCATGGAGGGCCGCCATGTCGACGTGATGGAGATGGACGCCGCCAGCCGCACCGGTGTCAATGACATCCGCGAGATCATCGACAGCGTACGCTATCGCGCTGCATCCGCGCGCTACAAGATCTATATAATCGACGAGGTTCACATGCTGTCGACCAGCGCTTTTAACGCGCTGCTCAAGACGCTGGAAGAACCCCCCGAACACGTGAAGTTCATCTTTGCCACCACCGAGATTCGCAAGGTCCCGGTGACCGTCCTGTCCCGTTGCCAGCGCTTTGATCTGCGCCGGATCGAGCCGGAGGATATGATCGGACTGCTGCGCAAAATTGCAGGTGCCGAGGGGGCACAGATTGCCGAGGATGCGTTATCGTTGATCACCCGGGCCGCCGAGGGATCGGCGCGGGATGCGACCTCGCTGCTTGATCAGGCGATCTCGCACGGGGCCGGTGAAACCAGCGCGGATCAGGTGCGCGCGATGCTGGGGCTGGCCGATCGGGGCCGGGTGCTGGATCTGATGGATATGATCCTGCGCGGCGATGCTGCAGGCGCGTTGACCGAGCTGAGCGGGCAATATGCCGAAGGGGCTGATCCACTCGCCGTCTTACGCGATCTGGCTGAAATCACGCATTGGGTTTCGGTGGTCAAGATCACCCCGGATGCCGCCGAAGATCCCACCGTTTCCCCCGACGAACGCGCCCGAGGTCAACAAATGGCCGAGGCTCTGCCCATGCGAGTCCTTACACGCATGTGGCAAATGCTGCTGAAAGCGCTCGAGGAAGTTTCCGCCGCACCCAACGCAATGATGGCTGCGGAAATGGCCGTGATCCGCCTGACCCATGTGGCCGACTTGCCTAGCCCGGAGGAGCTGATCAAGCGTCTGCAAGATACGCCTCCGCCGCCCAATGGTGGCCCCGGCAGGGGAATCGGTGCGCCGGGACATGCTCCTGCCGCGCCACAGGCTGTGGCCCGATCGGCCTATGCCGCATCGGGAATCGGCGGCAACGCAGGCGGGCCAACAGCTGCGCTGGCCCAAGATGTGCAGGCAGCGCTGGCACGCTATCCAACATTTGAACATGTGGTCGAACTGATCCGAGCCAACCGGGACGTGAAGTTGTTGGTCGAGGTCGAAAACGGCGTGCGTCTGGTATCCTACCAACCGGGTAGGATCGAGTTTGCCCCAACCGACAACGCCCCGACCGACCTGTCACAACGATTGGGCGCGTCGCTGCAGCGTTGGACAGGCAACCGGTGGGCCGTTTCTATTGTCGCTGAGGGCAACGCACCGACCATTGCCGAGGTACGGGACGCTGCAGACTTGGCCCTGAAAGCCGAGGCTGAACAGCATCCTCTGGTGCAAGCAGTGCTGACTCATTTCCCGAAAGCGCGGATCAAGAGCATCGAAACCGCAGAACAACGCGCCGCTCAAGTCGAAACCGAAGCCCTGCCCGAGGTCGAAGACGAATGGGACCCGTTTGAAGAGGACTGACTTTCGAGCATAAGCGCACCTCAACCAAATGCTCCCGCACCCGCCACGGGCCATCGGCTGGCACCGATACCCCTGAGCGGCTTTGGGCCCGGCAGCGCGCCTTGCGCGCTGCCGGGCCCAACGGGAGGAAAGGTCTTGCCAAAGACCTTGACGACGGGCGGGAGTATCCTGACCTCTTGTGCCGCACGGTTACGCTTCGTATCTAGGCCACAAATCGAGTGACAGGAGATTACCGATGCTAAAAGGTTTAGGCGGCCTGGGTGACATGGCCAAGATGATGAAATCCGCGCAGGATCTGCAGACCAAGATGACTGACATGCAGGAAGAGCTGAACACCATCATGGTTGTCGGCGAATCCGGTGCCGGGCTGGTCAAGGCCACCGCGACCGCCAAGGGCGAGTTGAAAGGTCTGGATATCGACCCGTCGATCTTTAACGGTGACGATAAGGAAGTGGTCGAAGACCTCATCCTCGCCGCGATCAAGGACGCCCAAACCAAGGCGCAGGAACGTTCACAGGCAGAAATGGCCAAGCTGACCGAAAGCATGGGCCTGCCCGCAGACATCAAGCTGCCGTTCTGATACACCCTCCTGACGGATCTATGGCCGGGGCGTGTTTCTCTGGCCCAATTGCGAGGGTCTCACGGTGAGTTCGAACAGTGACATCGACAATCTGATCGACCTGATGGCCAAGCTGCCCGGTCTCGGCCCCCGCTCGGCCCGCCGCGCAGTCCTGCACCTGATCCGTAAACGCGCCCTGCTGCTAACGCCGCTTTCTGACGCCATGCAGCAGGTAGCCGTAACTGCCCGTGAATGCCTGAACTGCGGCAATGTGGGCACCACTGATATCTGCGACATCTGTAACAACGAGGCTCGCGCAACCGGAGAGCTGTGCGTGGTCGAGGACGTCGCCGACCTTTGGGCGATGGAGCGTGCCGGGGTCTTCAAGGGTCGCTATCACGTTCTGGGCGGCACTTTGTCGGCTTTGGACGGGGTCGGCCCGGATGAATTGCGTATCCCCCGGTTGAAGGACCGGGTTGTGGCCGAGAGTATCACCGAGATCATCCTCGCCCTGAACGCCACCGTCGATGGCCAGACCACTGCCCACTACATCGCTGATCAGTTGGAGGGGCAGGTTCGTCTGACATCCCTGGCGCAAGGTGTACCGATTGGGGGCGAGTTGGACTATCTGGATGATGGGACGATTACGGCAGCGCTTAGGGCGAGGAAGGAATTATAGTCTTTTTCGCTTCAAAGATGAAATTTGTAACAACTAAGATGCAGAAACTCAAACCAGCAGTGCGTTCGCAGATCTTGGCACTAGGTGCTGTAGTGTTTAGCTGTCTCGCAAGCGCGGCGAGTCCAGAACATCTTAGACTAGCTGTGATCTCAAACATGGACGATCAGACACTTGATGCGTTTTACAATAGAATTGCCGCAGAAAACCCGGTCGTCGACCCCTTTGCTCGTCCAAGTGGAATCGATGATACAGACATACTTGTCATTCTGTTAGAAAACTGGGCGGACATTGAAATTCTTCCAAATGGTGGTCCCCTGGACCCATTATTTGCGAATATCGGAAAGAACCGTCCAGATACTGTAAGATTCGAAGCATCGGCCAAGAGGTCTAGTGGCACCGAATTGAGGATTGTTGCGTACGCTCTTGCGAGCACAAACTACAAATCGTTGGCGTGTTACGCTGAAGATATTGCTGCAGTACTCCGCAACAACTTCGACGTTTTAAACTCAGACGACTGCCAGTAGTTTGAAAGCTACTTTGTTTTCAACGATGGGGCGTCATTACACGTTTATCATATTGATTGACCCTACTACGTTAGTAGGCATCAAAATCGCCACATGATGTTGGGAAACCATACTATGAGCCGCCTTCTCGCCCTCACCCTAGCCACCTTCACTGCCACCGCCGCACTGTCCCAAGAACTCATCGACAAAGGTTTTGTCGAAGGCTGGAACATCATGATGGACCCCAATCTTGGCAATGGGTGCCTGATCCAGACGGTGTATCAGGACCTCTCGGTGGTGCGGCTAGGCTATGACGCGTTGGATAATCGCGGGTATTTCACCGTTTACAACAAGGCTTGGGGCGACATTAAACCGGGGGAACAATATCCAATCCGGTTTGAGCTGGACGGCAAGAGCTTTGATGCCACCGCCATCGGGTTCAAGCAGGATCGCGTGCCCGGCGCGACGGTGTTCTTTACGGACCGGAGTTTCGTCACCTCGATTGCGCAGAACAAGACCATGACCGTCTACAATCCAGAAGGTCAGACCGTCATGGCGATTGATCTGAAAGGCACCGCCAAAGCACTGGATTATGCGCGCGACTGCCAGAACAAAAAACTCTAACGAATCGGATCAAACACCGCGTCTTTAGCGGTGCAATCACGGATCACGTCGCGGCCACAGGGCACCGGATCAAGATCGCGGGACAAGCACAGGCGGACCTCTTCGATATAGCCTTGCTTGCAGGTGATGGTGATCATGTCGGGTTCAAGCGTGGGATTGGCCTTGAGAAAGGCCTCTTCCACCACCGAAGCGGGCAGTTTGACCGTCGCGTCCAGCTTGCGGAACACTTCGGGGCGCGCAACTCCTGCATAAGCCTGCCGCGACAGGGCGAAATAGTCGGGTGCACTGAGGCCCGAACAGGTGCCGTGCTTTTTCCATTGATGCCAGGCCAACCCGGATGAGCCCTGAATATCCTCCATTTCCCGCGTCATGCGGCGTGTGGGTGGCGCTTCGGACGTGCGACAGTACGAAGGCCAACCCTGATGGAATTGCGGCCAGAGACCATGCAATATCCATCCGTGATCGTGTCGTGCGTTGCACTGATCCGATCCGCGCGCATCGCCTTCGCGGGCGCACCAATTGGGCGACCAGCTGAGCGACAGGACGTAGTAGTCAAAATCGCCCGCCTTTTCGCCCTCGGCCATCGCAGCCATGGCACTTAGCACCCACAAAATCGCCCAGCGCATTCGCCTCTTCCCTTCTTTAGCTGTCGCGACTATATAGGCCCCAAGTTCCCCGACAACGGAAACCTGCCCCATAGCTTCGGGGCCGCCGAATTCCGGCGACGGGACAGATGTATTTATAGGAGACGGGCTGATGGCAAAACCGCTTATGGCCAAGGCAACCGCCGTATGGCTGGTGGACAACACCACGATCAGCTTCAAGCAGATCGCGGATTTCGTAGGCATGCACGAGCTGGAAGTGCAGGGTATTGCGGATGGTGATGTGGCTGCAGGTGTCAAAGGGTTTGACCCGATTGCCAACAACCAGCTGACTCAGGAAGAAATTGACACCGCGCAAAACAACCCGCTGCACAAGCTGAAGCTGAAATTCAATCCGGCGGCATCAGGCGAAGAGAAACGCCGTGGTCCGCGCTACACCCCGCTGTCCAAGCGTCAGGACCGTCCGAACTCGATCCTGTGGCTGGTCAAGTTCCACCCGGAACTCAGCGACGGCCAGATTGCCAAGCTGGTCGGCACCACCAAGCCGACCATCCAGTCGATCCGCGAGCGGACGCACTGGAACATCTCGAACATGCAGCCGATCGATCCGGTTGCCCTGGGTCTGTGCAAACAATCCGAACTGGATGCCATCGTGCAAAAGGCTGCGGCCAAGAAAGCAGCTGAAGGTGGCGTGATGAGCGATGATGAGCGTCGCAAACTGGTGTCGACCGAACAGTCGCTTGAGATGGATTCAGCGCCCAAGATCCCGACCGCGATCGAAGGTCTCGAGACATTCTCGTTGTCCGAGGACACCAACGAGAAGGAAGAAGAAGAGCCCATCGTCGATGCGGATAGCTTCTTCAACCTGCCCAAGGGTGGTGGTGATGAAGAAGACGAAGACGATCTGCGCCCCTGAGATGCGCATGGTCCCGGCCTCGAATAGCCGGGACCCGATTTTTTGGGTGATTTGATGCTAAAGGTTCTATCCTTATTCTTCGACGCGCATCGTGCCGTTTCAATCTATGTGTTCCTGAAATCCTGGTGGTTGGCCATTACAGGTGCCGTAGTGATGATTGCAATAGTCGCTGGCTTGCTATTGCTGAATGACGACGGCAAGCACGAGCACGAGGCGTTTCTCACCGTCGCGGTTTTGTCGGCGACACCGATCAATGGCGATCTCAAGAACGGGGTCATTGCTTCGGTGCGCTTGCCGGATGGCTCGGCAGCATCAATCACCTCGACCGAAGGGCCGATTGCTCAGACAGTTGGAACCCAAGCCTGTATCGAGAAACGGGTTTTCGTTGAAAGTGGAGAGCCAAGGTATCGGTTCAAACTGCCACGATATTGCGAAGCTAGCTAGAAAAGGAAAACCGCCCGGTGGCTCAACCGAGCGGTTTTTTGTTCAGATCATCTGAAACAGGATGCCTGCTACGATAGCGCCGCTGATGCCCAATCCCAGATAGGTGGCAAAGACGCGCGGTTTCACCAGTGACCACACGGCCGCCATCGCAGGTATCGAACTGACGGCGCCGGCCACCATGAACGACATCGCAGCACCCGCACTCATACCCTGCTCCATCAGACCCGCAAGAAGCGGTGGTGCGACGTAAGAGTTCAGATAGGCAGGCATTCCGACCAAGGCTGCGATGACGATTGGTACAACACCCTCACCACCAACAACGCGGGCGATCAGGTCTGCCGGAACATAGCTGACCAGCAATGCTTCGAGCACGTAGGCAAATGCCAGCCATTTGAGCAAGAACAGACCGTTATGAACGAACTCAACCCGAAAGCGCGTCCGACGGTCAGGGTCTTGCCAGAACTTCCAGACGGGTTTGTCATCTTGCTTTGGTCCGCAACCGCAGCAACCAGCGGGTTTGTATTCACGCAACGGCTGCGCAAAGGCACCTCCCTGCATCAGGGTGCGCACGGCAAACCCGCCGAACAAACCCAACGCGACAGCGGCAACCGCTTTACCAATTGCAAACGGCCAACCCAGCGCACCCGCAGTAATCAGCAACGTCGGGGGGTCGATCAACGGTGAACTGAGCCAGAATGCCATCACGGCCGACAATGGCGCACCCAGAGCCAGCAAGCCTGCGATGAATGGGATCACTTCGCAGGAACAAAATGGGGCCAGCCCGCCAAACAACGCGGCCAGAAAGATCATCCGTGTCTCGCGACCCTCAAATGCACGGGCGACCATCACTTCGGCCCCGGTTGCCTTCAGGTATGATAGCAGCAGAACAGCAAACAGGATGTACTGGCCCGTATGCGCAAGCGCTTTGGCTGCAAAACTCACGACCTCGGTCCAGTTGCCCGGATCAAGAATGGCCACCAGCGCCAGTATGACCACGATCAGAGCCCAGGGCGTTTTGATCAGGTCGATCAGGTTTCTGGCAAGTGGCTTGGGGTTTTGGGTCAGTTCAGCCATCGTTTGCGGCCTTTCCGATTTCGTCTGCGCAGCATTCACTTAGGATGAACTGCGCCAGGTTTCTCAATTCGTCAAAGCACGCGCGGTTGATCGTGCTACGCCCGATCTTCTCTTGCTCAACTACTCCGCCAGCAGCCAGAAACCGCAGATGATGCGCCAGAGTCGAGGGCGCGATTCCTGTCCTCGTTTGAATTTCTCCAACGGTCAGGCCTGCTTCCCCAGCACGAACCAAGGTCTTAAGAACCTTCAATCGGGCTTCCGAGCCCATGGCAGAGAAACCTGCGGCAGCTTCTTCCCACATCTTTTATCTCCATTAAACTAGATTTATGGTTATTTAGTTTAATTCGTATCCTGCGTCAACCACACGTGTGCGTAAAACTCTCCACATGGTTCGCAGGGCCATAAGTCCAGATTGCCACCGCCTTAGGTCCAACCTATAACGATGCAATGGGTATTTCGGTCGACACATTCTTTTTGGAACGCAATGGGCAAGGCACCTTACAGGCGCAGCTGCAACAGCTGATTGCCGAAGGCATTCTGTCAGGACGCTTCCACGTCGGGGAAAAGCTGCCCTCGTCCCGTAAACTTGCTGCCCATTTGGGTGTCAGCCGGATTACGGTCACGCTTGCCTATACTGAACTGCTGGCCAATGATTACCTGACCGCCAAAGGCCGGTCGGGATACTATGTTTCAGAAAATGCGCCAGTGCCGCCGACCTACACGCCAGTGCGGCGCGACACCGAAGTGGTTGACTGGGATCAGGCGTTTGCCCGCCGTTTCTCGGGCGGTGATGTGCTGACAAAACCCAGCAACTGGCGTGACTACCGCTATCCCTTCATTTATGGCCAAGTCGACAGAAAGCTGTTCGATCATGCAAACTGGCGTCTCTGCGCAGTTCGGGCGTTGGGACATAAGGACTTTGATTCTTTGACCGGAGACTATGTCGATCAGGATGACCCGCTGCTGCTTGAATTCATCGCCCGGCATACTCTTCCCCGCCGCGGAATTGTAGCCCGGCCCGAAGAAATCTTGATCACCCTGGGCGCTCAGAACGCCCTTTGGCTGGCGTCTCGTATATTGCTGAACCGGAACCGTAGGGCAGCGATCGAGGACCCCTGCTATTACGCCCTGCGCGATCTTCTGATTCACTCGGAATGCAAACTGTCTTATCTGAAGGTCGACCGGGACGGGTTGCCCCCGGAAACGATCCCAGATGATACCGACGTCATATTCACCACCCCCAGCCACCAGAGCCCGACAACCGCGACCATGCCGGTGGACCGCCGACATGCACTGCTGCGTCGTGCCCGCGAATTGGATGCCATGATCGTCGAGGATGACTATGAATTTGAAATGTCATTTCTCGGGGCCCCGTCACCGGCGCTCAGGTCAATGGATCGCGATGGGCGGGTGATCTACGTGGGCAGCTTTTCCAAGTCGCTGTTTCCGGGGCTTCGATTGGGCTACATGGTCGGGTCCGAACCCTTTATCCGTGAAGCGCGCGCCCTGCGATCTCTGGTCTTGCGTCACCCTCCTGGCCACATGCAGCGAACTGCAGCCTACTTCCTATCGCTCGGCCACTATGATGCTCAGATCCGGCGCATGTCTAAAACGCTGCAACGCCGTCGCGAAGCGATTGAGGAGGCGATTGGACAATATGGTCTGACTGTTGCTGGGCGCGGGATGCTGGGTGGATCATCGATCTGGATGCAAGCGCCGCTGCATGTAGACACCAGCAAACTGGCCCGAGACCTGCAGCGCCAAAGCGTCCATATCGAACCGGGTGAGGCATTTTTTTCAAGCCAGAACAGGCCAAAGAACTTTTATCGGCTGGGCTACTCTTCAATCTCGTCGGATCGTATCGAACCGGGAATCCAACAGATTGCTGAAGCGATCCGGCGTTCTTAAGCACTCTGGACTTAAACCGCTACCGGTTCTGGCCCTAACGCCACAGACACCCGTACGCCAAAACCGATCAGAAAACTGGGTGCAAAACCCCCGTTCCATCCTTCTATGATCGGAGATTACGCAGATGAAGATGACCACCGAAGAAGCCTTTGTAAAAACCCTGCAGATGCATGGCATCGAACATGCGTTCGGTATCATCGGCTCGGCCATGATGCCGATCTCCGACATCTTTGGCAAAGCAGGCATCACTTTCTGGGATTGTGCCCACGAAGGGTCCGGCGGCATGATGGCCGACGGCTATACCCGCGCAACCGGCAAGATGTCGATGATGATCGCCCAGAACGGCCCCGGCATCACCAACTTTGTGACCGCCGTCAAAACTGCCTATTGGAACCACACTCCGCTGCTGCTGGTCACTCCGCAGGCCGCAAACAAGACCATGGGTCAAGGTGGTTTCCAGGAAATGGAGCAGATGCGCATGTTCGCAGACTGCGTTTGCTACCAGGAAGAGGTGCGTGACCCCAGCCGTATGGCAGAGGTTCTGAGCCGGGTGATCATGAACGCCAAGCGCGCCTCGGCACCTGCGCAGATCAACGTTCCGCGCGACTTCTTCACTCAGGTGATCGACATCGAGCTGCCTGCTGTTGTTGAGTTTGAACTGCCTTCGGGTGGTGCAACGGCCGTGTCCGAAGCTGCAGCTCTGCTGTCGAACGCAAAGAACCCCGTTATCCTGAACGGTGCAGGCACCGTTCTGTCGAAAGGCGGCATCGAAGCGTCGAAAGCACTGGCCGAGCGTCTGGACGCTCCGGTCTGCGTTGGCTACCAGCACAATGACGCTTTCCCCGGCTCGCACCCACTGTTCGCTGGCCCACTGGGCTACAACGGCTCAAAAGCCGGTATGCAGCTGATCAAGGAAGCAGACGTTGTTCTATGCCTCGGCACCCGCCTGAACCCCTTCTCGACCCTGCCGGGTTACGGAATGGAGTACTGGCCTGCAGATGCAAAGATCATTCAGGTCGACATCAACCCCGACCGCATCGGCCTGACCAAGAAGGTCTCGGTTGGTATCGTGGGCGATGCGGCGACCGTTGCCACCAGCATCCTGAACCAACTGTCCGACACAGCCGGTGACGAAGGCCGCGACGCGCGCAAGGCTAAGATCGCCGAAACCAAATCGCGTTGGGCGCAAGAGCTGACCTCGATGGACCACGAGCAGGACGATCCGGGCACCACGTGGAACGAACGCGCGCGCGCTGCCAAGCCGGACTGGCTGAGCCCGCGCAAAGCATGGCGCGCGATCCAGTCCGCGCTGCCGAAAGAGGCGATCATCTCGTCCGACATCGGCAACAACTGCGCCATCGGCAACGCCTATCCTTCGTTTGAAGAAGGCCGCAAGTATCTGGCCCCCGGCCTGTTCGGCCCCTGTGGCTATGGCCTGCCTTCGGTCATTGGCGCGAAGATCGGCTGCCCGGATGTACCAGTTGTCGGCTTCTCTGGCGACGGTGCCTTTGGCATTGCAGTCACTGAACTGACCGCCATCGGTCGCGAAGAATGGCCAGCCATCACTCAGGTTGTGTTCCGCAACTACCAGTGGGGTGCGGAAAAGCGCAACTCGACCCTGTGGTTCGATGACAACTTCGTCGGCACCGAGTTGGACACAAAAGTGTCCTATGCCGGCATCGCCAACGCCTGTGGCCTGAAAGGCGTCATCGCACGCACTCAGGATGAGCTGACTGCGGCGCTGAGCCAGGCGATCGAGGATCAGAAGAACGGCATCACCACCCTGATCGAAGCAATGATCAACCAGGAACTGGGTGAACCCTTCCGTCGCGACGCGATGAAGAAGCCGGTTGAGGTTGCAGGTATCGACGCAAGCGACATGCGTCTGCAGCAGGTTTGATTGCTGTCAAAAACATAAGTCGGACCGGGTTCAACCGGTCCCCTTAAAAAAAGCAGAGGAAGGGGGTGCCTGCACTCTCTTCCTCTATATGGTTGAGCCCGGTGTGCTTACGCTCCAGTGTGTTCAACACGTACAGGTACCAAGGCGATCCGCCACAGGGAGAGACAGCGTGAATCAACAACCGAACCTCAACCTATCCCCACCCGTGTCAGACGAGATCCGCCGGACTACATGCTACATGTGTGCCTGCCGCTGCGGTATCAACGTGCACATGAAGGATGGGAAGGTCGCCTATATCGAAGGCAATCGGGATCATCCGGTAAACAAGGGCGTTCTCTGCGCCAAAGGCAGCGCGGGGATTATGCAGGTGAACGCCCCGTCGCGCCTACGCGCACCGCTCAAACGCGTCGGCCCGCGTGGGTCTGGCGAGTTCGAAGAGATCAGTTGGGACGAGGCGCTCGAGATCGCTGTCGGTTGGCTAAAACCGATCCGCGAAGACAACCCTGAGAAACTGGCCTTTTTCACCGGCCGTGATCAGAGCCAGAGCTTCACCAGTTTCTGGGCACAGAATTTCGGCACCTGTAACTATGCGGCCCATGGCGGGTTCTGTTCGGTCAACATGGCAGCCGGTGGCATCTACACGATGGGCGGTGCATTCTGGGAGTTCGGTCAGCCCGACTGGGATCACACCAAGCTGTTCATGCTGTTCGGCGTTGCAGAAGACCACGACAGCAACCCGATTAAAATGGGCATCGGCAAGATCAAGGCGCGCGGTGCCCGGGTGATTGGGGTAAATCCGATCCGCTCGGGCTATAACGCCGTGGCAGATGATTGGGTCGGCATCACCCCCGGTACCGATGGCCTGTTCATCTTGTCGATGATCCATGTGCTGATGAAGGCAGGCAAAATCGATCTGGATTACCTAAGTCGCTACACCAACGCGCCGGTCCTGATCAACGCATCCGACGGTCCGGAAAAGGGTCTGTTCCTGAAAGACGATGACGGCAAGCCATTGGTCATCGACCGCAATACCGGCAAGCTGACTGCTTTCGACACCCCCGGCGTCCGCCCTGATCTATCAGCGACCTACGAAAAGGACGGTGTCACCCACCGCCCCGTCTTCCACCACATGGCAGAACGGTATCTGGCGGATGAATACGCCCCCGAGGCAATCGCAGAAAAATGCGGCGTACCAGCGACCCGCATTCGCGCGATTGCTGGCGAGTTGGCCCGTGTGGCCTTTGATGAAGCGTTCGAACTGGACCATGAATGGACCGATTTCCGGGGCGAGAAACACTCGAAGATGATTGGTCGCCCCGTCGCGATGCACTCGATGCGCGGCGTTTCGGCCCACGCGAACGGTTTCCAGACCTGCCGCGCCCTGCATGTGTTGCAGATCCTGCTTGGAACGGTCGAAGTCCCCGGCGGCTTCCGCTTCAAGCCGCCCTACCCCAAGCCAGTTGAGGCGCATCCGACTCCGCATTGTAAGGTGACTCCGAATACACCTCTGGACGGGCCGCATCTGGGGTTTGTTCGCGGCCCCGAGCATCTGGCGCTTAAAGAAGACGGCAGCCCGGCGCGGATCGACAAAGCGTTTACATGGGAAAACCCGATGTCCAGCCACGGGCTGATGCATATGGTGATCTCGAACGCACATGCGGGCGATCCCTACAAGATCGACACGTTGTTCATGTACATGGCGAACATGTCCTGGAACTCGACCATGAACACCAAGGGTGTCATGGAGATGCTGACGGACAAGGATGAGAACGGCGACTACGTGATCCCGCATATCATCTATTCCGATGCTTATTCCTCGGAAATGGTGGCCTATGCCGACCTTATCCTGCCCGACACAACTTATCTGGAACGACACGACTGTATCTCGCTGCTGGACCGCCCGATCTGCGAGGCCGAGGCAGCGGCAGACGCGATCCGTTGGCCGGTGATTGAACCCGACCGCGACGTACGCGGCTTCCAGTCGGTGCTGATTGATCTGGCCAATCGCATGGATCTGCCCGGCTTTACCAACGATGATGGCAGCGCCAAGTGGACGGATTACGCCGACTATATCGTCAACCACGAACGTAAGCCGGGCATTGGACCGCTTGCCGGTTTCCGGGGCGAAAACGGCGACAAGGAAGGTCGTGGCGAGGTTAACCCCAACCAATTGAACCAATACATCGAGAATGGTGGCTTCTATGTCGCGCATATTCCCGAAGGTGCGGATTACTACAAACCTTGGAACACTGCCTATCAAGACTGGGCTGTGGGCATGGGTATCTATGACAGCCCACAGCCCTATCTATTCCAGCTCTATTCCGAGCCGATGCGTAAATTCCAACTGGCCGCCGAAGGCTACGGGGAACGCCAGCCCCCAGATCACCTGCGCGCGCATATCCAAGATACAATGGACCCCCTGCCCATTTGGTACGAAACCGATCAGACCAGCAATGAAGGTTTCACCGTCAACGCTCTGACCCAGCGGCCAATGGCGATGTATCATAGTTGGGGCACACAAAACGCCTGGTTGCGTCAGCTGCATGGGCGCAACCCGCTATACGTCCCGACCAAGCTGATGCGTGAACACGGGCTGCAAGACGGCGATTGGGCCAAAGTCAGCTCTCCACATGGCGAGATCACGGTACCCGTCATGGAGATGGCTGCGCTGAACAACAATACCGTGTGGACTTGGAATGCCATCGGAAAGCGCAAAGGGGCCTGGGCCTTGCAGAAAGACGCCCCCGAGGCCACCAAGGGTTTCCTGCTCAACCACCTGATCCACGAACTGCTGCCCCCCAAAGGTGACGGCCTGCGCTGGGCAAACTCTGATCCGATCACCGGTCAGGCCGCCTGGTTCGATCTGAAGGTAAAAATCGAAAAGGCCGCCGCTCCAAGCGATGCTGAAAGCCAGCCAGAATTCGCTCCAATCAAATCGCCGGTCGGGCAGGGGCCAAAGGATTTGGCCTGGAAGGTGGGCAAATGACCCGATCCGTTCTTCATCTGGCTATAAATATCTCGGGGTCTGGGGCAGAGCCCCAGCCCGCCCTGACCACAATCGCAGAGGCAAGGCCGTCATGACCCAGCTCCCCCAATCAACCGAACGCAAGATGGGTCTGGTCATTGATCTGGACACCTGCGTTGGCTGCCATGCCTGCGTCATTTCATGCAAAGGCTGGAACACCGAAAACTACGGCGCGCCACTGTCGGATCAGGATGCTTATGGTGCTGACCCTTCAGGTACCTTCCTGAACCGGGTGCACTCTTACGAGGTGCAACCCGCCGAAGGGCATGCCCAATTGATCCACTTCCCAAAATCCTGCCTGCATTGTGAAGACGCACCCTGCGTGACCGTCTGCCCCACCGGTGCCAGCTACAAGCGGGTCGAGGACGGAATCGTTCTGGTCAACGAAAATGACTGCATCGGCTGCGGCCTGTGCGCGTGGTCCTGCCCCTATGGCGCACGCGAACTGGATCAGGCCGAAGGCGTTATGAAGAAATGCACGCTTTGCGTCGATCGGATTTACAACGAGAACCTACCCGAGGTGGATCGTGTGCCCTCTTGTGTGCGCACCTGCCCGGCAGGTGCCCGACACTTTGGCGATCTCGGCGACCCTGGCAGTGATGTCAGCAAGCTGGTCGTCGAACGTGGCGGCATGGACCTGATGCCTGAACAGGGCACCAAACCCGTCAACAAGTACCTGCCGCCCCGACCCAAGGACAAAATTGAGGAGCAGATTGACATCCTAGCCCCTCTGCTGGCCCCGGTCGCCGAAGAACCCAAGGGTTTCCTCGGCTGGCTCGACAAGACCCTGGAGAAGCTCTGATGCACCCGGCACCTTCCGTTATCATCTTTACCACCCTGTCCGGTCTCGGATTTGGACTCTTGTTCTTCCTGGGGCTCGGCATACCTAACGTCTCGGGCTGGGTCGCGTTTGTGTTTTTCGCAATTGCCTATGGCTTGTCCGTCGGCGGTTTGCTCGCGTCGACCTTCCACCTCGGCCACCCAGAGCGCGCCTGGAAAGCCTTCACACAGTGGCGCTCAAGCTGGCTCAGCCGCGAGGGCTGGTGCGCGGTCATCGCGCTGCTCGTCATGGGGCTCTATGCAATTGGTGCGGTCTTTCTAGGCCAACGCTGGGGTGTGCTGGGCTGGATCGGGGCGGCATTCTCGCTGGCCACGGTCTTCACCACATCGATGATCTACACGCAGCTCAAGACCATCCCTCGCTGGAACATGAACCTGACACCGGCCATGTTCTTGTCGTTCAGCCTTGCAGGCGGTGCTTTGTTGGCCGGAGCGGAAGCGCTTGCCCCTTGGTTGCTGGCTATTGCCGGCGCTGTACAGCTTGCCTATTGGGCCAAGGGCGACGATGCGTTGTCCCGATCGGGAACCACGCTGGCAACCGCGACAGGGCTTGGTGAGCGAGGCGCTGTCCGCGCATTCGAACCACCTCATACAGGTACAAACTATCTGCTGCGTGAGTTTGTGCATGTGGTCGGTCGGAAGCATGCGCAGAAACTACGGATGATATCTTTTGGTCTGGCTTTTGTGCTGCCTTTACTGCTGCTTCTGATCCCCTTTGGCGGCGTTCTGATCAAGCATGTCTTTGCGCTTGTGGCGGTGTTGTCGCATGTCACCGGCGTTGCTGTTTCACGCTGGTTGTTCTTCGCGCAAGCAGAGCATGTGGTTGGGTTGTACTACGGCAAGCGTTGATGGGGGCTCTGCCCCCGTCGCGGCAAGCCGCGCCTCCCCCGAGGTATTTCTAGCCAGATGAAATTTGGATCCCGAATTAAAAAAGGGCGGCGCTCGATCTTCGAGGCCGCCCTTACGAGTCCGTATATTGATTTCAGGTTAATCCAGCATGCGCCATTGCTGCTTCGATAGCGGCTTTGGTGCTGTCTTCCAGCTCGGTCAGAGGCGAGCGCACTTCGGTGCCACACAGGCCAAGTTTGCTGAGCGCGTATTTTGCGCCAACCAGACCGGGCTCGATGAAGATCGCTTCGTGCAGGGGCATCAGGCGGTCCTGATACTCCAGCGCCATTTCGTAGTCGCCATTCAGCGTTGCCTGCTGGAATTCAGCACAGAGCTTCGGAGCCACGTTTGCGGTGACCGAGATGCAGCCCACTCCGCCATGAGCATTGAAGCCCAGTGCAGTCGCGTCTTCCCCGGATAGCTGGCAGAAATCCGCACCACAGCTTGCACGCTGCTGGCTGACGCGTGCCAGATCTCCGGTCGCGTCCTTGACTCCGATGATGCGCGGCAGTTTCGCCAGCTCACCCATCGTTGCAGGATTCATGTCGATGACCGAACGACCCGGGATATTGTAGATGATGATCGGGATATCGGCACTGTCATGCAGAGTTTGGAAATGCGCCAGCAGCCCCTTCTGGGTCGGCTTGTTGTAATAGGGGGTTACGACCAGCGCCGCATCCGCACCGATTTTTTGCGCAAACTGAACAAACCGAATTGCCTCGACAGTATTGTTGGAGCCCGCGCCTGCGATGACAGGCACGCGGCCTGCTACAGCCTTCACCACTTCGGCGATAACCGTTTCATGTTCTTCATGGCTGAGGGTCGGGCTTTCGCCGGTCGTACCAACCGGAACCAGACCGGTCGAACCTTGCTGTATTTGCCATTCCACCAGGTGTTTGAGCGTTTCCAGGTCCAACGCGCCGTTGCTGAACGGGGTGACCAGGGCTGGCATTGAGCCTTTAAACATGGAACGCTCCTTAGGTGTTTTTTGCGCACCGGTCTGTCACGATTAAGGGTTTGTGAGTTGATCCCGGCGGCGCAAGGTTTATCCTGCATGGCTGTATCCTTGGTTTGTTGGGGAATGCAAGGGATGAGACGTATTCTGTCGCTTGGAATAGCGATGATTCTGGCGCTGATGCTACAGCCGCATGCCACTCGTGCGGATGCGACGCAGGATTTGCGCGCGGGACTCTATGAGATGCGCAAGGGCGATTGGAATGCCGCGCTGCGCGTGGCAGGCCAGCGTGGATCGGTGGCGCGGGACATTATTGTCTGGCATTGGCTACGCGAAGGTTTTGGCAGCTCGGGCGATGTACTGGTGTTTCTTGAGCGGCGCCCGGATTGGCCCGGTTTGGCCTGGCTGCGCCGTAAAAGCGAGCCATCATTCACCGGGGCCGATCCGAATCGAGTTCTGAAATTCTACGAAGGGTTGCCTCCGCAAACAGCAGAAGGTGCTTTGAATTATGCCGTGGCCTTGAAAAGCCAAGGCCGCAATGGTGAAGCAGAAGCCGACGTCGTAACCGCGTGGCGAACTATGCCGATGGGGTCGGGCCTACAAAAGGATTATCTTGAGAACTTCGGGAAGCTTCTGAGACCACATCACGAGGCCAGGTTGGATCGGATGTTGTGGGATGGGCATCTTGTCAGCGCCGGGCGGATGCTGCCCCTGGTCAACTCTGATCAGCGCAAACTGGCCGAGGCGCGCATTGCCCTGCAAAAGCGCGAAAACGGAGTGGACGGCAAAGTCGCCGCAGTGCCGGAATCACTGGCCAAAGACCCTGGCCTGGCATTTGATCGTTTCGTGTGGCGGGATCGCAAAGAACTGGACGACAGCGCCATTGATCTGATGTTGGCACGCTCGACCGGACCAAAATCGCTGGGTGAACCCGACAAATGGGCGGAAGGGCGACGCAGACTGGCACGTCTTGAGATGCGCACGGGAGATGCCGAACGCGCCTATGCGATTGCCGCCAATCACCACATGACCCCCGAAATGGGCTATGGCTATGCTGATTTGGAGTGGCTCTCGGGATTTCTGGCGCTGCGCAAGCTGAATGATCCGGCCACGGCGGTGCGGCATTTCCAGAATTTCTCGGAGGCGGTGCAATCGCCGATTTCGAAGGGTCGCGGTGGATATTGGCTGGGCCGCGCCTATGCGGCGCAGGGGGATGCTGACAAGGCGCACGAGGCTTATGCCGAAGGCGCGAACTATCAGACCTCGTTCTACGGGTTGCTGGCGGCGGAACAAATCGGCCGTCCGTTTGACAGCGAATTGGCCAACCCACGCCGCGCGCCGCATTGGAAACAAGCCGCATTCGCTGACTCAAGCGTGTTGGAGGCTGGATTGCTGTTGCAGCGCGCAGGAGAGGGAAACCTTTCAGAACGGTTTCTGACCCATTTGGTGGAAGGTCTCGATCAAACCCAAGCCGCTCAGCTGGGGGACCTGGTGATCGAACTGAACGAACCGCATCTGGCCGTCATGATCGCCAAGCGCGCGGCAACAACCGGTGTTGTTTTGCCTGCCGCTTATTACCCAGTGCACCCGGTCGCAGATATGGGACTTCCCATGGCGAAGGAAATGACGCTGGCAATTGCCCGACGCGAAAGTGAGTTCGATCCGGTAGTCATCAGTGGCGCAGGCGCGCGCGGTTTGATGCAGGTCATGCCCGCTACCGCCAAACTTGTGGCTCAGGATTTGGGTATTCTGGGTGGCCATAAAACCGCGCGCCTAACCTCGGACTGGCAATATAACGCAAAGTTGGGGGCGAATTATCTTGCAACGCTTGCAGAGGACTTCAACGGCAATGTCGTGATGATGGCCGCTGGATATAACGCGGGGCCAAGACGGCCGATTTCGTGGATGGAACGCTATGGCGACCCACGCCGGGGCCAGGTGGACGTGATCGACTGGATTGAGACCATCCCTTTCAAGGAGACGCGCAACTATGTCATGCGTGTCGCCGAAAGCCTGCCGGTCTATCGCGCTCGGCTTGGGCAGCCAGCTTTACCAGTGCCATTCTCAAAGGAACTAACCGGTTCGACCCTTTCGTCGTTCGCGCCATAAGGTGAACAGGCCCGCCGCGATCACCAAAGCTGCGCCCAGAACAACCTCGGGGCGCAGGGTCTCGTGGAAGATCGTGATGCCGAGAATTGCGCTCCACATCAGATGGAAATAGGCAAAGGGTTGCACGGCGCTGGCCTCGGCCATTTCGTAGCACTTAATCAATAGCCAGTGTCCCAGAGCACCTGCGATGCAAAGCAACCCCATCCAAAACCAATCGCTGCTGGCCATCGGTTCCCAAAACCAGACACCAACAGCAGTCATTGCGACTGCACCAGCCACCCCAGTCCAGAAAAAACTGGTCGCAGTACTGTCCCGCCGAGCCGCATACCGTGTCAGCAGGCCATAAATCGCGAACATAAACGCCGAGATCAGCGGGATCACAGCCCAAGGGTTGAACACACCGGCACCGGGCTGCAGGATGACCAACACCCCGATGCAGCCGACCCCGATGGCGGCCCAGCGACGCCAGCCGACTCTCTCACCCAGAACCGGGCCGCTGAGGGCAGCGATCAGCAGCGGATAGCTGATGAAAACGGCCTGGCTTTCAATCAAGCCCAGAATGGTAAAGCTGAAAACGGCGACACAAATTTCTGCGGCCAGTAACACACCCCGGAATATCTGGAGTCCCAACTGGCTGGTTTGCGCCGCCGCCCGCAAACCTCCGCTGGATCTCGCAGCCAGAGCAATCACGAATGCGGCAAAGAACCAGTACCGGATCATCACCACCATATACGTATTGTAGGTACCGGCCAGATGGCGCGAAATCCCATCCTGCAAAGCAAACACGATCGTCGCGCTGACCATAAGCGCTATACCGGCGTTGACGTTGTTCTTCTGGCTCATTGCTTCACCGCCCGGGTCATGTGCCGTTTACGGCCAAAGCCGGGGCTGCGGGTAACATCAAAACCTGCGTCGGATAGGCCCCGACGCACGAAACCCGCGGCAGTATAGGTTGCCGCTGTACCGCCTTGAATCGTGTGCTCCGCCACCTGCTGCATCAGTTCAGCCCCCCACAGCTCGGGGTTTTTTGCGGGTGAGAAGCCATCCAGAAACCACGCATCTGCCTCACCTGCCCATGTGGGCAAGGTCTGGCGCGCGTCTCCGACCATGACCTCAAGATGCAACGTGTCCAGCACGCATTTCTGCCCATTCCATGTTTCCAATAAGCGATCGGCCCACGGTGCCACCTCGGGAAAGGCCGCCAAAGCACGCGACATATCGTCAGGCGCCATCGGAAAGGCCTCGAAGCTGGTGAACCATAAAGGTGTAGTCTGCCCTGCTGCTTCCCACGCCGACCACGCGGTCAACAGATTCAGGCCGGTGCCAAAGCCTAGTTCAGCGATGTGAAACCCCGGTACAAAGCGCGTTGGCAGATCGTTGCCTGCCAGAAACACATGCCGCGTTTCCTCTAACCCGTTCTGCAACGAGTAATAGGGGTCATCGAACCGATCCGAGACCGGGATCTGGTCTTCCGTCCAAGTAAGTTCGGCACGCTGGTCTGCCATCGGGGAATCCTGTAGCTAAGCGGCGCGACACTGAACAACGAAAAGGGGATTGGCAATGGTCGATGTGACGGTGCGGGGCGCAGGAATATTTGGCCTCTCCATCGCCTGGACCTGCGCACGGCGCGGCGCGAAGGTCCAGATCGTCGACCCATTTGGTCCGGGCGCGGGGTCCAGTGGAGGGCTTGTTGGCGCGCTGGCCCCACATGTGCCCGAAAACTGGAACACCAAAAAGGCGTTCCAGTTTGAAAGTTTAATCATGGCTGAACCGTTCTGGAAACAAGTCGAGGCCACCGGTGGTGTGTCGCCCGGCTACGCACGTCTTGGGCGTCTGCAACCCATACCAGACGCACGCGGTTTGGAGCTGGCCCAAGCGCGTGAACAAACAGCTGCAACACTCTGGCAGGGTCAGGCTGATTGGCGCGTCCGGTTGGTAGATCAGATTGGTGCCTGGTGCCCACCCAGCCCGACGGGATATGTCGTCCACGATACACTAAGCGCGCGCATGCACCCAAGGCGTGCCTGCGTGGCGCTGGTGGCCGCGCTTGCCGTAATGGGAGTAGAAGTTACCGCCGAAGCGCCCGACAAGGGACAAGTCGTACACGCCACTGGACTTGCGGGTCTGCAAGAGCTCAGCAAGGCGTTTGGCAAGACAATCGGTAACGGCGTGAAAGGACAGGCAGCGTTGCTGCGATTTGATGCGGGCGACGTACCACAGTTGTTTGCCGATGCCGTTCACATCGTGCCTCATGCCGATGGTACGTTGGCCATTGGCTCGACATCAGAACGCGAATACGACGATCCGACCAGCACAGATGCCGCTCTAGACGATGTACTGGACCGCGCCATGCGTGCCGTGCCGGTTCTGCACGGGGCGGAAGTAATCGAACGCTGGGCCGGTGTCCGCCCCCGCAGCAAAAGCCGCGCGCCGATGCTGGGCGCGTATCCCCTGCACAAAGGGCAGTTTATCGCTAATGGGGGATTCAAGATCGGTTTTGGTATGGCACCGAAGGTGGCCGAGGTCATGGCCGACTTGATGCTGGAAGGGCGCGATAGAATCCCGCAGGATTTTCTGCCCGAAGCTTCACTCTGATTGCGGTATTGCCTTGGCTGACATGCATTGTCGGCCTCCGGGTCCACGCACCCAAAACTCCTGACCGTTCCGACACAGGGTCGCCGTTTCGAAATGCATCAGTGGCGACGATGCGCGAAACGTAAACTCCGCCAGAGGCCCCATCAGATCGGTTGCGAACAACATGAGGAATTGGGCCAGCAGAGGCCCATGGACAACCAGCCCGGCATAGCCTTCCACGTCGCGTGCATAGTCAAGATCGTAATGGATCCGGTGTCCGTTAAACGTCAGCGCCGAATAGCGGAACAACAGGGTTGTATCAAATTCAACAATGCGGTGATCCAACTCATCCCTTCGAGCCATCGGAACTTTTGGAGCCGGTGCGTCTGATGAGGGATCTTCACGGTAAACCAGATCCTGCCATTCGGTCACGCTCAGCGCGCCCTTTTGCCAAATCTCGTGACGCAGTGTGACAAATGCCAACGGTCCGCTACGTCCTGTCTTTGCCACGGCGCTTTCTCTGACCGTCCGACGCTCGGCTGCGACCCCTGCCACAAAGGGCTGATGAAACTGCAGTCGCCCACCTGCCCACATGCGCCTTGGTAGTCCCATATCGGGGATCAGACCTTGGCCTATCCGAGGATGTCCATCACGCCCCAGATCGCTCGGCACATGCGGCGACCAGAAATAGAGCTGATGAAAGAAGGGAGGTAGTACTGAGCCTGCCTCAATCGTCGGTTCCCGCCCCATTGCTACCTGCAGTGCAGCCGCTCGGGCAGGATCTACGACATCGGCCTGAGTCTCTATCTGGTCTTGATCCTTCATCCGCATAACCTAGAAGTTGCGGTGCAGACCGGCAAGCAAAGGGGATTAAAACCCGGCCTCTGCCCGCAGCTTCTGCATCAGGTTATGCAGCGTATGCTCGTAGCGGTCGTTAGACAGCCGCCCGCCTGCATCAAATTCATTCGAGCTGTCCGCCAAGTGAAGCTCGGGACCTTGCAGAATGCGTGGCTGAAAGGGGACCATGAAGGACCGCAAGATCATTTGCGCCCGCTCCCCCCCGGCCCGGCCCGCAGCCGCAGACATGACGGCGAGCGGTTTATCCATCCATGGTTTGCCTTTCGTCCGGCTGACCCAGTCCAGCGCGTTTTTTAGAACACCCGAAGGCCCTTTGTTGTATTCCGGGGTTGATATGATCACCGCGTGGGCCTGAGCAATCTGATCGGCCAAAACCTGCACGGTTTCAGGTATGCCTTCGCCAACTTCGAGATCGCCGTCATAAAGCGGCAGATTGAGATCAGCCTCAATGAACGTGCCGGGTTCGAACAAGCGTGCAGCTTCGCGCAGCAATTTACGGTTGGTCGCATCCTGCCGTAGCGAGCCGGAAAGGCCAAGAAGGATCGGTTGGGACATGGGGAAACTCCGCTTTGGTGTTTCCCCTTAGTTATCCCGAGACACCATCGAACCAAAGGCCCGATGACGCGCAGTCATTGTGCGCGAGACGCGTGATCAGGTGTTGTCGCTGGGAACCACCACAATCTCGACCCGCCGGTTCTGGGCTTTTCCCTCGGGTGTCAGGTTCGATGCGATCGGGTTGTTTTCACCTTGCCCGACAGTAGTGATACGGGCGTAGCTGACACCATTGGCCTGCAGAATATCAGCCACCGCATTGGCGCGGCGTTCAGACAGTCCGAGGTTGTAGGACGCCTCTCCGTCACTGTCAGTATGACCGATAATCTGGACATTCGAATTCGGGTAGTTAACCAAATTCTGCCCCACCTTCACCAAATCGGCACGCAAGGCCGGGCGCACGGTGGAACTGTCGGTGTCAAAGGTGATGTCATTCGGAACCGTGACGATCAGGCGATCACCCGCGTTGACGATCGTGATGCCGTCATTTGCCAACTGCTGCCGCAGCTCTGCAGCCTGCCGGTCAAGTTGGTTGCCGATCACGCCACCGCCTGCGGCACCGATGGCACCACCGGCCAACGCCCCCAACAGTGGGTCAGAGTCATTGGCAATTGCGCCCACACCAGCGCCGATCAGACCACCCAGCAACGCGCCTTGCTTGGCATTCTGATTGGGATCGTTTTGCACGCTGAGAGTGCCCGGGTCCGTACACGCCCCTAAAAACATGGCTGAACACAGTCCAACCGTCAGTGCACATTTGGAAATCGTCATGGAATCACCTTCTGCTCACGTACCCGTTCGCCGGGTTTGTTTCGTTCCGCTTAGTATAACACAGTGAGAACAATGGGCCTCAAGCAGCAATTGAGTGAGATCGGCGAATACCCGCCATTCAGGCGACCCCTTTGGAGCTATCCCAGCTGTTCTGCTCCTGCCAGATCGCGCGCAGAGGTTCCCCTTGCCCGCAGAAATGATCCTCGGTCAGTTCGCAGGCCCAGATCCGATCCGTGCGGAAGTGGCGAAACCCGTTTCTCAGCTCGCACCACGCGGCCAGCATGGTGCATTCAATATGGTAGATCAGGGCGACGGGCCGTATCGTGCGCTCGGTACGCTCATCTTCCGAATTCACGTAGGTGATGCGAATTTTACGTTCAGCCCGGATCGCTTCGCGATAGTTCACGACGGGCACACATCCCTTTTCCGGATCATCCATCGGTGCACCCCAGGGCGCAACCTGTAGCCAGTCGGCTGGCGCGCGCAGGGCCTCGATCTTCCGACAAACTCGGTCAGCGGCCTGTTGCAGGGTACTGTCACCAGTGCGGGCCAGCATCGACAGGCCCACCCACAGGGCCTCAACCTCTTCCGCATCGAAATTCAATGGCGGCAGATCATAGCCGCGCCGCATCAAGTAGCCAACACCCGCTTCGCCTTCGATTGGCGTACGCTGGGCCTGCAACGCGGCAATATCGCGGTAGACGGTGCGCACCGAAACCTCGAGCTTGGCGGCCAACGCATCGGCCGTCACGGGCGCTTCAGCAGCACGCAAGATCTGAATGATTTCGAACAGACGTGTCGATCGGCGCATCCGGGTCTCCTAAATATCTGCTGACAACTTAGCACACCCCCCTGACAAGGCGGTGTCAGGAGTGTTGGGCGAAGATTGGGCAATTGCAATTCAGGAGATTGACCATGCCCTACCTCGACAATCACGTCATGATGACCTTGAAACTGGATCGCTGGTCCCAAGATCACGTTTTGCGCGGATTCGAAATCGAACGTGAAATTGCTGCCGCACGGGAACGCCAAGTTATACGCCCGGTCAAACGCACCCGGCGGTTTTCGCTGGGAAACCTGAAGATGCTTTGGACCAGTAACGCCTAGAATCAGAATTCGGCTGGCGCGCGAAATTTCATCGACACCCCGCCTTCGGGATTTTTGAGGCGCAGTTCTTCCGAATGAAGCATCAACCGCGGGAAGTCGCGCGCCGCGCCATCGGCATAAAACGGATCACCCAAGATAGGATGCCCCAGCGCCTGCATATGAACCCGTAACTGGTGCGATCGTCCGGTCTTGGGAGACAGACGAACACGCGTTGTCTCGCCCTCGTATTTAACCACGCGCCAATCCGTAACAGCAGACTTGCCGGTGTCGTGACAGACCATCTGGCGGGGGCGATTGGGCCAATCGACGATCAGCGGCAGATCAACCGTTCCCGTCTTTGGTTCTACCCGCCCCCATACGCGCGCGACATAAGTTTTGCGGGTCTGGCGATTTTCGAACTGTAGCCCCAGATGCCGCTGGGCATGCGGCGTCTGTGCAAACACCATTACACCGGATGTATCCCGATCCAACCGATGCACCAGCAACGCTTGTGGAAACGCAACTTGCACGCGGGTTAGCAGACAATCAGCAAGATGCGCGCCCCGCCCCGGCACCGATAACAAACCCGCCGGCTTGTTCAGCACGATCAATTGCGTGTCTTCAAACAGCACATCCAGAGGGGAGTTTGGGGGATCATAGGTTTCGCTCATGCGCGCTTGCCTATCTCAGGCGGCCCCCTCCCGCAACGTCGTCCTTGCGTGAGTGAAAAGGTTCAGCAACTCTTTGGTCAACAAGAGGGAAGACGGTATGCACCCGACGATCAAACGAATGCAAGAAGTGGTGGCCAAAGGCGATGAAGGCCTGATCCAAGAGTTGCTGGCCGAAGATGTGCGGTTTTCACCACCCACTTACTACAGCACCTGGACCGGGCGTGAACCTGTTGCAGCGGTTCTGGGTCATGTGGGTCAGGTGTTTTCCGAATTTCAGTATCGTCGGATCATGGGCGACGGCGACGATTGGGCATTGGAGTTTCAATGCAAAGTCGGTGCCTTGGACGCCGTGGGTGTAGATTTGATCACGCTGAACGCAGACGGACTTATTCAGGAATTTGAGGTCGTCATGCGTCCTTACAAGACGGTCGGAGCCTTGCGCGAAGCCATGATGGCACGAGTCATGAAAGATGCGCGCTTTCTAAAGTTCAAAGATGCGCTGAGCTAACGGTTCCTTTGCCTGTTGCCGCCGATCAGATTCTCAGAATTCCGCTTTTGCCTATTCTGGCAATTCAGGGGTTCGCGGTAAGACGCAATGCGCAATTTCTGCCAGAACCGACTGGTCCCCGCCAAGGGTGTGCAGGGCGCGGGCCCAGACTGCGCTTGTTGATCACCGGGGACAGCTCGGCCGCTGGCGTTGGGGCGGGCACCCTAGGCCAGGCGCTATCCGGGCAACTGGTCGGCCAATTGGCAAAGCGTTATACCGTGGAATGGCGGCTTGAAGCGACCACCGGGCATACCACTCAAAACACTATTGAGCAGCTGCAAGGGCTTTCCGAACAGTTTGATGTGGCCGTAACGGCGCTGGGTGTGAACGACGTGACCCGAGCGGTAAGCAGACAAAGCTTTGAGGACCACCAAGCACGCCTATTGGACCTTCTGACCGGGCCGATGAAAGCCCGGCAGGTGATCGTGTCTGCGGTTCCTCAGATGGCGCGTTTTCCCGCTCTGCCTCAGCCTCTGGCCTGGTTTTTGGGGCAACAGGCTGCAAGGCTGGATCACGGCTTGCAGACGGTGGCTGCAGCATATCCGCAAGTTTCACATCTGGCGCTGAACCTGCCCGATGACCCGGCGCTCGCCGCGCCGGACGGATATCATCCAAGCCCCAAGGCCTATGCAATCTGGGCGGAACAGCTTGCCCAGCTCATTCGCTAGGCCTGAGACCGTATTTGCCGGATCATCGGGATCGAATACACAATCAACCCGGCCCAGATCAGGGGGAACGCGATCAATCTTGCCTGATCAATACGCTCTCCGAACAACGTGATCGCGGTGATAAAAATCATCGTGGGCGCGATGTACTGCAGGATACCCATCGTCGACAGACGCACCAGTTTGGCCCCATTGGCATAAAGCAGCAACGGAATTGCAGTCACCAGCCCCGCGCCTGCAAGCAGCGCAGTGTCTGACACGGCTGCTCCAAAATGCCCGGCACCACTTGTTCCAAGCCAGGTGACGTAGGCCAGGGCGGGTATCAGTAGAATCAGGACTTCCAACAAAAACCCTTGGTTGGGCCCAATTGGGAGTGAGCGCTTGAACAACGCATAAAACCCCCAGCTGAACATTAAGCCCAAAGCCGCCCAGGGTAAGCTTCCCGCCTGAAACACCAGTACCAACACCCCCAAAGCGGCCAACCCGACCGCAACCAACTGTGTTCGGTTCAGAGGTTCGCGCAGCAATATCGCACCCAACGCAATGCTGAACAAAGGGTTGATATAATAGCCCAAAGCCGCGTCCAGCGCATGCCCCGATGAAATCGCCCAGACATAAATCGCCCAGTTGACTGAGATCAGCGCCGCTGTAATTGCCGCCATACCCAACATTTTGGGATTGCGAAGTGCAGTTTTCAGATCGCCGGTCCGCCCGAGCGCTATCAGCAGCAGCCCGGCCACTGGCACCGACCAGATCACCCGATGCGCGACTACCTCGATCGGGCCGATATGTTCCATTGCTTTCATGTAAAGCGGCAGGAAGCCCCAAAGCACATAGGCCATCACAGCCAACGCCAGCCCTTTAGGCGTATCGGTATTGTTTGGTGGTACGCGGGTGTCTGCCACAGAGAGTCTCCGACTGATACCGTGTTTCTCTACGGCAAATCAGATGGGCTTGGGAACTATCAAAACTGTGAAGCAGGGCATCAAAGTTTCTGATAGGTCGCGCGTTCTGCAGCCAACCTACATGCGAAGCGCTGTCTCACGCCCATGGATATTGTTGGCCAGATGAGCAGGTGATCCCTTGTTGATCTGGCCAAAAATACTCTCGCGCGCGTCGCCCGTTACGGACGGTGGGGCAGAGCCTACCCCTGTCGATGTTTTCTAGACTTTGACCCGCTCGGATTTCGCATCGTACATCGGTTTCAACGACGCCTCTGCCTGGACTTTCACACCACAGACATCGATCTCATAGGTCGAGGCAAGCACATCTGCAGGCTTTTCGCCCTCGCATGGCACATAGCCCAGACCAATGGCACCACCCAGCGTGTGACCATAATTGCCCGAGCTAAGGTAACCTACATATTCACCATCGCGCACGATTGGTTCGTTGTGGAACAACAGTGGTTCGGGATCAGTCAGTCTAAACTGGACAAGCCGGTTCTTGGGCCCGCTTTCCTTTCGGGCCATCACCGCCTCGCGACCGATGAAATCGCTGCCTTTGTCCACTTTGACGGCAAATCCCAATCCCGCGTCGACCACGTGATCCTCGCAGGTGATGTCATGACCGAAATGGCGAAAACCCTTCTCGATCCGGCAACTGTCCATCATGTGCATGCCGCAGAGTTTCAGGCCCATATCTTGTCCGGCTTCGTGCAGCGCCTCAAAAACATGACCTGCCATGTCGGACGACACATAGATCTCCCACCCTAGCTCACCCACATAGGTCACCCTGTGGGCGCGAGCGAGACCCATACCGATCTCAATCTGTTGTGCTGTGCCAAAGGGGTTAGTCCTGTTCGAGAAATCAGCGGGCGAAACCTTTTCAAGCAATGCACGCGCATTCGGCCCCATGACGGCCAAAACGCCCTCGCCAGCGGTGACATCGGTGATAACAACACTGAAGCCGCCTGCATGACGCATCATCCATGTCTGATCCGCCAATCGGGTCGCCGCGGGGGTGACGACCAGGTAGGCGGTCTCAGTCAACCGTGTGACCGTGACATCTGCTTCGATCCCACCGCTACGGTTTAGGAATTGGGTGTAGACGATCTTGCCATTGGGCACTGAATAATCGCCGCCGCCGATATAGTTCATGAATTTCTCGGCATCCGGCCCTTCGACGCGGATTTTGCCGAAGGACGACATGTCATACATGCCTACATTTTCGCGCACGGCGCGGTGTTCGGCAGCCGAATTCTCGAACCAGTTCTGCCGTTTCCAGCTGTATTGATACTCCCGTTCCTGCCCTTCGTTGGCAAACCAATTGGCGCGCTCCCACCCAGCCAATTCGCCCATCACGGCACCCTGTTCGATCAGGTGATGGTGAAACGGTGTCCGGCGCACACCGCGCGCGGTGGCCTTTTGGCGATAGGGATAGTGGTCGGCATAAAGCAGGCCGAGCGTCTCTTTCGAACGTTCAAAGAGGTACTGCTTGTTGCCCTGAAACGGCTGCATGCGACTGATGTCAACATCGCCCAGATCGAACGGTTTCTCGCCCGAGTCCATCCACTCGGCCAGTGCCATACCGGCACCACCCGCCGACTGAATACCGATCGAGTTGAACCCTGCAGCGACCCAAACGTTATCCATCTCGGGGGCGAGTCCCAAGTGATAGGCATCATCCGGCGTAAAGGATTCGGGGCCGTTAAAGAAGGTGTGAATCCCCGCCTCGGCCAACTTCGGCATCCGATTGCAGGCCGCTTCGAGTATTGGTTCAAAGTGATCGAAATCCTCTGGCAACTGGTCGAATTCGAAACTGTCGGGGATGCCGTTCATCGCCCAGGGTTTTGCATTTGGCTCAAACGCGCCCAGCAGGATTTTTCCGGCATCCTCTTTGTAGTAGGCACATTCATCCGGTACGCGCAGCACCGGCAGTTGGGTCAGCCCGTCGATCCCTTCGGTCACGATATAGAAATGTTCGCAGGCGTGAAGCGGCACGTTCACACCTGCCATCTTACCAACCTCGTGGCCCCACATGCCCGCACAGTTCACCACCATGTCGCATTCGATATGGCCCGAGGAACTGCCATCGTCCGCAATCCAGTCCACGCCGGTGACTTTACGACCCTGCTTGACGATGTCGGTGACTTTCACACGTTCTTTGACGACGCCACCGCGCTGACGCGCACCTTTAGCCAAAGCCAGAGCGATATTCGCTGGATCACCCTGCCCGTCCAAAGGCAAATAAACCGCCCCCTTGACCCCTTCGAGGTTCAGATGGGGATACAGCTCCTGCACACGATCATTGTCGATCTCTTCGACCTCAACCCCGAAGGCGCGGGCCATGGCGGCCTGACGATAGATCTCTTCCTTGCGCTCTTCAGTCAGGGCCACCGTGATCGATCCGCAACGCTTGAACCCTGTGGCAACGCCAGTTTCTTCCTCAAGTGCGCCATAGAGTTCCTGACTGTACTTGGCCAGCTTGGTCATGTTTGCGGTCGCGCGCAGCTGCGCAATCAGACCTGCAGCATGCCATGTGGTGCCGCTGGTCAGTTGCTTGCGCTCAAGCAACACAACATCGGTCCACCCTTTCTTGGTAAGGTGATACGCGACCGAGCATCCGATGACGCCGCCGCCGATGATGACCACACGGGCCTTGGTGGGAAGATCAACCATCCTGATGTCTCCGCTGTCTCAGGTTTTTTGCAAAATGCCATGAAGGATCGACAAAAAAAGCGTCAAAAACGTCACCTCAATCGCGAAAATCACCTATATTCTGCACGTCTTTTTTGACGTCTCAGAACAAACGGAGTGACGCCAAAGACGCTTTTGTAAACGGATGAGAATCCGTTTGGAAAGCCGCACACCAAGCCGATTTCCCGCACGCTCATCGTTGTGTTCAAAAGCAAGTTGTTGGCTTTGGCCAAGCGCATTTCTCGGTAGAATCCGTTTGGAGTGGTTGCGAAAGTTGCCTTGAACTTGCGCTCAAGCGATCTGTTCGACACGTGTAACATGTCAACGATCTGATTGATCGGTAGCGGTTCTTCAATATTTGCCTGCATCAGCTTGATACACTGATCCAGCTTTGCATCACCCGTGGCTGTATTCCTAGCGCCAGAAAACGGCTGCATGGATGAGAAATCGCGGATGTTCTCGTGCAGCATGATGTCCGCAACTGTCATCTTGGCTGCACCCGAAATGTGCCGCCCAATCACCGCCAGTGCCACATCCGTCGTTGCCTCCATTCCCGCGCAGGTGACCACCGAACCCTGTTCGGTCGCAATTGAAAGCTTGGCCTCAAAACGCGCGCCACGTTCGCGTAAGAAAGAGGCGTTTTCCCAATGGGTTGCCATATGATCAGCGCCGTTTTCATCGATGTACCTGCTTGCCGCTTCGGCCAGCAAAAAGACCTGGGCTCCCCGGTATGTATAGTCGGGCACGACGCGACCTAAAGAAAGCTCTGGCTGATCCGGATCCGAGTTTCCGATCACAAACAGATAATCCGCATCGGGCTGCGCAGGTATGGTTTCGGTCGACACCGTCGCGCAACTGCTGCTTTCAACAGGCCCCCCCTTTCGGGACCGGTAAGTGAATGTGAACGGAGGATGCGCGCAAACCCGGTTAGCCAGGCGCAACACATCGACCAACGAGGCCAATTCAAGCAACACGAAACCGGGTGCAACCAGAATATCGAAATGCTGCTGATCCCGATCTTTTCGCCGTTCAGGTTTGTTGCGGATCGACATGAGGCACACTCAAACAATTGTGTGCCCGGCCGCGCGCAAACTGTCGGCAAGGGTTTCGATGTGATCTGGCCCAACTTCGCAGCAACCGCCAACGATCGTCGCGCCCTGCGCCACCCAGCCCATGGCATGCTGCGCATAGGCGTCAGGGTCTAGGTCATGACGGCTTTCCAGAGAGTCAACCGTCGGGGCATCCTTCAAAAAACCGTCTTTGATACCAGTAAAGCCATTGGCATAAGCGCCGAACGGGCGACCCAGCTTTGCGATGATCTCCAGTGCAGCCGGAATCGCTTCCGGGCGCGCGCAGTTGATCAAAACGGCCTCGGGGGCGTAACGCGCAACAAGCGGGGCGATGTCCTCCAGCGCTTCGCCTGACCGCAATCGCGTGCCGTCATCATCCATAACCGACATTGCCAGCCAGACAGGTTTGCCGCAATTCTCGGTACCGCGAAGCGCACCTTCGGCTTCCAGAACCGAGGACACGGTTTCGATCAGGAATAGATCAACCCGGTCTGCCATCAGTTGAGCCAGCTCGGCAAATTTTTCAGCCGCATCGTCTGGGTCGGGGTTCAGATCGGGCCGGTAGCTGGCCAAAAGCGGACCAAGCGCACCAGCGATACGACCGTCAGTTCCCGCGCAAGCCTGCTCGGCCCGCGAAAGAGCAGCCTCGATCAGAAGTGGCATCTGGTCTTCGATCCCCTCACGCACCAGCCGCGAGCGGTGAATGGCATAGGTATTCGTGGTGGCAATCGTCGCGCCACTGCGGAAATAGGCCGCGTGAACTTCGGTCAGCAAGTCAGGTTTGTCGATCATCACCCGCGTTGACCACAAAGGCGTGGGCTGGTCACCGCTGCGTTTCACCAGTTCCTGCCCGATCGAGCCATCTAAAAGCGTAATGTCAGCCATCTACCCCCCTTTCACGGTATTAATACCAGTTTCCCGGGCAAGGTCTTGGACATAAAATCCTCTTGCGCCTGAACAATGTCACGCAACGGGTAGGTTTTTGAGATCAAAGGCCTGATCCGACCTGCATTCATCAGCACAACAAGTCGGCCAAAGACTTCGGGAGGCTGATGGGTGCAGCCATGGATTGTGATGTCGCGCAGATAGATGTCTCGCAAATCGGCGCTGACGATGGGGCCAGCGATTGCACCTGACACCGCATAGTGCCCGCCGGGATTCAGCGCCAGTATGAGATCGGGCCAAGCCGAGCCGCCCACCACATCGATGACGACATCGAACATATCCTTCGGCAGCTGCACATCCCGGTCAAAGGTTGCCGACGCCCCCTGCGCTTTGACCACATCCGCCTTGGCAGCACTTGTCACCCCCCAGACCGTCGCTCCTCGTAGCGCCGCGAGCTGGACCGCGGCGAGGCCCACACCGCCTGAAGCCCCTGTAATCAGCACTGTGTGGCCTGCCGATACACCAGCGCGAGTCAGCAGGTTTTCTGCGGTCCCAAACGCGCAGGGAATAGCGGCGATTTCCACGTCTGATAGGGGCGAGGCGGTCACATCATAGAGATCATTGCTCTCGACCAGACAGTATTGGGCAAACGCTCCGTCGATTTCTGAACCAAGCGCGATAAAACCATGCGGTCTACCCGGCCCCGGGCGTGGCAAGTTGATAGGACAGGTCACGCGTTGGCCGGGCTTGAACGCTGCCCCCGGTCCAGCCTCTTCAACAATCCCACACAGATCACCGCCTTGGATGCGGGGGAAGTGCAGCGCACCTCCCCACCCGCCGGCTTCAACCTGCTGATCTACCGCATCCGTCGCTTCTGTAACATCCGGCGAGTACCAGCCGATCCGCGTGTTGATGTCGGTGTTGTTCACCCCGGCAGCGGCGACGCGCACCAGAACCTGCCCTGGACCGGGGGTCGGAACGGGGACGTCTTCCCGCCATTCCAACACCTCAGGACCTCCATGGCCAGTCAGATATACGCCTTCCATCTGCCGGGTCATATCAGCGCCTTTCTGTCGTAGGGGTCAGGCCCTCAACCGTTCATTTGCAGGATCCCAGAGCGGCTGATCCTCCTGAACAACAGCACGACATTTCTGACCGTAGATTTCAACCTCTAGCTCAGTTCCCGGGACAGCCAGATCTGCGCGCACCATGCCCAGCGCGACCGAGGCACCAATGCGATACCCCCACGCACCCGATGTGGTTTCACCCACGATCTCATCACCGCTCCAGATACAGGACATGTAAGGCGCATCGACCTCACCTGCGTCCACGATCAGAGTGACAAAGGACTTTTTAACGCCTTGCTGTTTTTCGTTCTGAATGGCTGCTTTGCCAACAAAATCCTGCGGTTTATCGAGCTTGACAAAGCGCCCCAAGCCACCTTCCAGCAGAGAGTAATCCGTGCTTAGATCGCCTTTCCACGCGCGATAGCCTTTCTCGATCCGCAGCGAATTCAACGCATACATGCCAAAAGGTTTCGCTCCGGCAGCCAGCACAGCTTCGTAGATGGCGGGCATCGCATCATTTTCAGCATGGATTTCCCAACCCAACTCACCCGCGAAAGATACACGGATCAGGAAGGCATCCTGCCCGGCAACTTTGGCGAATTGGTGGGTCAGCCACCCTTGCTGCAAATCTGCATCGGTGATGCCGGACAATACATTCCGCGTCATCGGTCCGGTCACGATCAGTGTGTCGCGCTCGGTTGTGGTTTCCCGAACGGTCACACCTTCGGGCACCGAATTGCGGATCAAATCACCATCGTGCCACTGTGCCGTGGCAGCGGTGATTAGGACGAAATTGTTCTCAGCCAGACGGATACAGGACAGCTCGGTCAGAATGCGCCCTCTTTCATCCGAGACATAGATCAGATTCATGCGCCCTGCTTTAGGGATACCTCCGGTACAGAAGCCACGCAGCCAGTCATCCGCCCCCTCGCCTTGTATCCAGAACCGCGAGAAGCCCGGCAGATCCAGCACCCCGCAGTGATCGCGCACGGCTTCGCATTCTTCTTTGACCCGTTGCTCCCAGGGGCCCGAACGTCCCCAGGTATGGGTGGCTTCCAGTGACGTGTCATCGCCGGTTTGCGCAAACCAGTTTGCGCGTTCCCAGCCGTTGTACGCGCCCATGACACCGCCCAATTCCTTGACCTTGGCGTGCACAGGCGAGACCTTCTTGTCGCGTGCGGCAGGCCATTCGTGATGTGGGAAATGCATGGCGTATTCGTTGCCGTAGACTTCCATCCCTTTCTGATTGCAGTAGTCCTGATCGGTGTAGTCGGTGTAACGACGCGGATCGACGGCCCACATATCCCATTCGGTGTGACCATCGACGATCCATTCGGCCAGAACTTTGCCTGCACCACCACCTTGGGCGATACCGAAAGTAAAGGTATGAGCCTCGAACGCGTTTGTCACACCCGGCATCGGGCCAATCAACGGCAGACCATCTGGTGCATAGGGGATCGGGCCATTGATGACGCGACCAACGCCCGAGGTTGCCATCAGCGGAACCCGTTCCATCGCATCGGTCACGATATCCTCGATCCGGTCCAGATCATCGTTCCACAGTTGGAAGCTGAAATCCTCGGGCATCGGGTCATCCTCGGTCATCCAGTGGCCCTTGCAATTGGGCTCATAAGGGCCAAGGTTGAAGCCGTTCTTCTCCTGCCGCAGATAGTACGAGATATCGACATCGCGCAGCAGCGGTAGCTTCTTGCCACCGTTTTCTTTCGACCACGCTTCGATTTCAGGAACTTCGTCGGTCAACAGATACTGATGGCTCATGACCATTGCCGGGACGGTTCGGCCGCCAAAGGGTTTGAACCATTCCCCTACGCGCTGCGCATAGTAACCGGCGGCGTTCACCACATAATCGCAGGCAATATCACCCTTTTCGGTATGCACGGTCCATGTGCCGTCGTCCTGCTGTGTCACACCGGTTGCCGGGCAGAATCGGATAATCTTTTGCCCCATATCCCGCGCTCCCTTGGCCAGAGCCTGAGTCAGCTGCGCCGGGTCAATGTCACCATCGGTCGGGTCATACAGAACGCCTTCAAGATCATGGGTCTCCAGGAAAGGATAGCGTTCCTTGGCCTCTTCCGGAGTCCACATCTCCATCGGGATGCCTTGATAGCGGCCCATAGACATGGCCCGTTCGAATTCCTGCATCCGCTCCTTGCTGTGCGCCAGACGAATTGACCCGGAAACGTGGTAGTTCATCGGATAGTCGACCTCGTCCGCGAGGCGCGAATACAGTTCGGTCGAATAGCGCTGCATGTTCATGATCGCCCACGAGGTCGAAAACGTCGGAACGTTACCCGCCGCGTGCCATGTCGAGCCTGCGGTCAGTTCGTTCTTTTCCAGCAGAACACAATCCGTCCAGCCCTTCTTGGCCAGATGATACAGCGATGAACAGCCCACAACGCCGCCGCCGATGATGACCACACGGGCCTTGGTTGGAAAATCACTCATGTGTTTGGTTCCCTATTAGTGTGCCCGCTGGGGCAGGTCGTCTTTGATGTCATAGTAATCGCCCTTGTCCGCAACGAAGATGTGCTGGGCGAGTTTCAACCCGGTCGGCTCATCCAATGAGCCCACGGAAATTGCGATCGTGTCCTCGTCATTGTGCTGCCAGAAGAGGAACGAGCCACAAGCGCGGCAAAATCCGCGCTTGGCAATGTCAGAGGCGCGATACCAGCCCAGCGTTTCGCTGGTGGTAAAGCTGAGATTGTCCTGTTGCGTAACGGTCGAGGCCCACAGGTGACCCGACTGTTTGCGACACTGCCCGCAATGGCAGGCATTTGGTGGCGTGAGGTCTCCGTCAACAACAAAAGCGACCGCGCCGCACAGGCAGGAACCGGTATGCATATCCTTACCCCCTCGCTGTCGGCGTCGAACTGGCACCCAGCAAAACGCCATAAATGATGAAACAGGTCGCCATCACGCGGCGTACCCAGATATTGAACACCGCCCCCAACGCAGCCTTGCCCATCAGCGCCCCCAGCGAGGTGAACCCGGTATAGCTGAGCGTCGTGATGACCAGTGCCGTCGGCATGATCACCGCCATCTGCTGCCAGATGGGTACATTCGGCTGCACAAATTGCGAAAACGCCGCAAGGTATCCGGCGACGCTTTTGGGGTTGATCGTGGCAACAGCCAACGCGTGAAAGTAAACATGTCGCGCCGGACGCTCTGACGCCGGAGCGGGTTTCGCTGCGTTCATCCAACCGCGAATGCCCATCCAGATCAGAAACCCGGCCCCGATCAGCTTGGCGACAAAGAAACCTGTTGGCGACGCGGCAATCAACGCTGTGATTCCCACAGCCGAGAGGATCAGGAACACACTCGCCTGAGTCAAAATAGCCAAGACACCCAACATAGCCTTGGAGAACGGCAGGCTCATCCCATTTGAGATGCAATTGACCGCATTAGGCCCCGGGGTGGTAACGAACACCACCCAGAACAGGGCGAATATGGTCCAGGCCTCGAAACTCATCAGTACACCGGTGGGGCGATAACCCAGATGGCCACAGCGGGCTCATCAAAGGGGTTGGACCAAGTGTAGGGCTCGTGCTTGATCCGGAAGCTATCGCCGGGGCCGACCTGAAAGCTGCGCGAGCCGATCGTCAGTTCCAGACGGCCTGAAACCATATAGCCGACTTCCTGCGTCGGCCGGTTTGCCGGGGTCTGCATCTGCGAATGCGGCTCAAAGGTCGAATGCACCATCTCGAAATCATCGGTCAGGTCAGGCGAAAGCAGTTCTTCGATCAACCCTTCTTCACCAGAGCCCATCGGGCGACGGGACCCTGCCCGCACAATATACCCTTGCTCATCCGCCGGCGCAGCGGAATGGGCAAACAGCATCGACATCGGCACACCCAGACATTCGGCAATCTGGCGTAGATCCGAAATCGACGGCTCGGACATGTCACGCTCGACCTGGCTGAGCCAGCCGACGGACCGATCCAATCGGTTGGCGAGCTCAGTCAGAGTCAGCCCACGCGCCTTGCGCAGTGCGCGCAGATCGGCACCGAGGGATGCGCTATGAGGGGCTTGCGAATTCAAGTTGCGCTCCGAGTCTGCGTGAAATTTTCTGTTACTTTTTCACGGTGCCTCGAATCGGTGAAATTTCCAAGCATTTTTTCACTTGGGTCTGCAAATTTAGTTGGCTATGCACGGTCCATGTGGATTGCCGTAATCTATCTTTGGGCCATTAATGCCCTGACTTTGATGGCGTTTGGCTGGGATAAGCTGCGCGCGCGCCGTAGAAGGCGACGCATCCCCGAGCGGCGCTTGTTATGGTTGGCGGCACTAGGTGGCAGCTTGGCCGCGCTACTGGGGCGCTGGATCTTCGGGCACAAGACCCGCAAGCGCGGTTTCTCGGCTTGGCTATACACGATCACAGCGTTTCAGGCCGGGCTTTGCTATCTGATTATGTCCCGAGATCTTGGCGCATTTTTGCGATAGGTCGGAACCCTCTAACGCGCAAATACATCCGTTAGAATAGCACCAAGTGCAGTCGCATCATCTTTGGTAAACGCGTCGGGCTGGTCGCTGTCGATATCAAAGACAGCGATCACGTTACCATTCGCATCCCGCACTGGTAGAACCAACTCGGACCGAGTGGATGACGCACAGGCGATATGGCCGGGGAAAGCATCTACATCCGAAACCAATTGCACTTGCCCTGTACGGGCAGCCGCACCACACACACCGCGTTCAAAAGGGATTACAAGGCAGCCATGCCCCCCCTGATAAGGCCCGATCTTTAGCACCTCGGGCTCAGTTACGCGGTAGAACCCTGTCCAATCGAAACGGTCGTCGGAGTGATGCACTTCGCATGCAACCGTGGCCATCAGCGCAACCTCGTCGGTTTCACCTTCGGTCAAGGCGGCAATGGTTTTGGCGAGTGTGTCGTAGTCGGCATTCATGTTGGTAGACCTTGCATCCGAGGAACTGCGGGCGCTGCCGCCAATTCCCCGGAGTATTTGCAAAAAGACAAAGCGTCAAACGCGTTCTATTGCGATGGCCGTCCCTTCTCCGCCGCCGATGCAGATTGCCGCGACACCGCGCTTGAGGTTCCGCTTTTCTAACGCATTCAGCAGCGTGACCATGATCCGCGCCCCAGAAGCGCCAATCGGATGGCCAAGCGCACATGCGCCGCCATTCACATTCACGATCTCACGCGACAAGCCCATTTCGTGCATGAAAGCCATGGGCACAACGGCGAAGGCTTCGTTGACCTCCCACAGATCGACATCTTCTTTTTTCCAACCGACACGATCCAACAATTTCTGCGCTGCCGGAACCGGAGCAGTTGTGAACAGCCCCGGTGCCTGCGCGTGACTGGCGTGGCCGAGAATTCGTGCGCGCACGGTCAGGCCCTGCTGTTCTGCCGCCTCTGCCGAGGCAAGCACAAGGGCGGCTGCGCCATCCGAGATCGAAGAAGAATTGGCTGCCGTAACCGTTCCGTCCTTGCGAAAGGCTGGTTTCAGTGTGGGTATCTTCTCGGGTCGCGCCGATTTTGGTTGCTCATCCGCCTCCAGCACAACCTCGCCTTTACGGGTTTGAAGCTTGACCTGTGTAATTTCCTGGTCGAACGCATTATTTTCCTGCGCGGACAGCGCGTTCGAAAGCGATCGCAGGGCGTATTCGTCCTGCGCCTCGCGCGTGAACTGATAGGATTCGGCACAGTCCTCGGCAAACGTGCCCATAAGCCGACCTTTGTCATAGGCGTCTTCGAGCCCGTCCAGAAACATGTGATCGACGACCTGCCCATGTCCGATCCGGGCGCCACCGCGCATCTTGGGCAGCAGATAGGGCGCGTTGGTCATGCTCTCCATCCCGCCAGCGACCATGGTCTGAGTATGGCCCAAAGCGATCTGATCAAACGCGATCATTGCGGCCTTCATGCCTGAACCGCACATTTTGTTGAGCGTTGTGGCAGGTACATCTTCTCCCAGACCGGCGGCAAACCCAGCCTGACGCGCCGGGGCCTGTCCCTGGCCGGCAGGCAGGACGCAGCCCATCAGCACCTCATCCACGGTCCGAGTGCCAGCACCCTCCAGCGCTGCGCGGATAGCAGCACCGCCCAGATCAGCAGCGGCGACGCCGTCAAACATGCCCTGAAAGCCGCCCATTGGTGTACGCGCGGCACCTGCTATCACAACCTCGTTCATCCGAAATCTCCTTGAACTTTCCAGCCTATGGATACCGAATGGTAAGAATTACCGTCTAGCGTATTTCTACCATCATTTTGCATTGCCAAAGGCGGACGAACATGGGGCTCAGCAGCGAGATCACTGGCGAGACACAGATAATATCCGTTCATTGTGATCGAATTGATGCCGCGATGGCGATTCAATTCAAGGAAGATATGCGCGCGGAAACCCAAACCCATGCCAAACGGGTGGTGTTGGATTTGTCTTCTGTTGAATTCATCGATTCCAGCGGTCTGGGCGCCATTGTCGCCTCGATGAAACAATTGGAAAAAGGGCGCAGATTGGATCTGGCCGGCTTGCGCCCGATCGTTGAAAAAGTGTTCCGCCTGACCCGCATGGACACCGTGTTCAGACTGTTCAAATCGCTGGATGAGGCGATCGGCGCTGGTGCAGACTGACGATCGGCAGAGGTGGAACCGCGTGTGCTCGAATTGCAAACAAAACTGCCTGGAGGTGAGCTTTCCCGCGACACAAGTGCAGGCCAGCGCAGGGATCGCGGCGTTAAGCGTACGGCTGGTGGCGCAGGGATTGCCGGAAAGCAAAGCAGATGACGTAAGAATCGCGCTGACCGAAGCGATCAACAACGTGGTCGAACATGCCTATGCCGGGGTGGCCGCCGCTGACATTCAAATCGATTGCTCATTATGTGCAAAGAAGTTGGTGATTCAGATCATCGATACCGGCGACCCGATGCCCGAATTGCGGATACCGAGCGGCACTCCACCATCTGTCGACACTGCTTTGCAGGACCTGCCCGAGGGCGGCTTTGGCTGGCACCTGATTCATCAACTTGCCAGCGACATACAATATGAACGCAAAAGCGGCGGGAATCTGCTCTGCTTGCGGTTCGACTTTGACGAGATGCCCTAGCAGGCATCAAATAGCCACAATAAGGCCTAGATCGAACCATTGTCGCGCCGCAAACAAAGGTCATAAGTAAGGGGTAGCTCAGATAGCTTCCCTCGGCGCCTAGCGTCACAGCCCCCACCCAGTGAGCGGCGCCGAGGACCTCCTTCCTCTGATAGCATTGGACAATTCCCAGCTGCGGCTTAGTGTCTGCGTGTTTGCAGAAGGAAAGACCCATGCGCGATTTTCACAAGACAGGCCGTTCTGAAGTTTTGGCAACCGAAGGGATGTGCGCAACGTCCCATCCGTTGGCCGCCAAAATCGCGCTGGATATTCTGCAGCAGGACGGCAATGCCATGGACGCAGCCATTGCAGGCGCGGTGCTTCTGGGAATTTGCGAGCCGCAAATGACCGGCTTGGGCGGAGATTGCTTTGTTCTGTACAATCGCGCAGGCGAGCAGACTGTTCGCGCACTAAACGGTTCGGGTCGGGCCGCGGCAGCAGCGGATGCACAGGCATTGCGGGATCGCGGTTCAAATTCGGTTCCCGAGACCAGCCCGGATGCCGTGACAATTCCCGGAGCGGTTGAGGCATTCTGCCGTCTAGCAAAAACCGAAGGTCGGCTGGGCCTGGAAGCAATCCTGCAACCCGCAATCCATTATGCCGAGTCAGGTGTTCCGGTGGCTCCTCGCGTTGCCTTTGATTGGATGAACAGCGCATCCACCCTGCAAGGCGCGGCCCGTGATCATTACCTGATTGACGGCAAACCCCTGCAAACCGGGCAGGTTTTTCGCGCACCCGGTCAGGCAGAAGTTCTTCGGCGCGTGGCCCAACACGGTCAAAAGGCATTTTATTCTGGTGAGATTGCCGATGACATGCTTGCGGCCCTGTCCGATCTGGGTGGAGTACAGACTGCGCAGGATTTCGCGGCCGTGCAAAGCGATGAAACTGTGCCCGTCAGCGGAGATTATGGCGGTGTCGAACTGGTCGAGCACCCACCGAATGGTCAGGGCGCGACGGCAATCCTGTTGCTGAATATCTTGAAGCACTTCGATCTGGCCGCAATGGACCCTTGGGGGGCTGAACGCATACATATCGAAGCCGAGGCTAGCAAACTGGCCTACGACGCACGCAATCGTTTCATCGCCGATCCCGACCACAGCACGCGGATGGCTCATTTTCTTGCACCTGAGACAGCCGCCCAACTTGCCGCGCTGATCAATCCGAAACGCGCCATGGCTGCCGCCGCTCCCTTGACCGAATCTGTTCACAAAGACACCGTCTATATCACCGTGGTTGACCGGGATCGCATGGCCGTTTCACTTATTTATTCGATCTACCACGGGTTCGGGTCGGGCATCGCTTCGGAAAAGTTCGGCATTTTGCTGCAGAATCGGGGTGCTGGTTTCAACCTCGAACCCGGTCATCCAAATGAGCTTGCCGGTGGAAAGCGACCAATGCACACAATCATACCGGGAATGTTGCGCGCCCAAGGCCGCATCGCGATGCCCTTTGGTGTCATGGGAGGTGCCTATCAACCAACCGGACACGCTCGGCTAGTGTCAAATCTCACGGATTTCGACATAGAGCTGCAGGAAGCCATCGATGCGCCTCGGGCATTTGCAGATGGGGGTGTTCTGAAAATTGAGCGAGGCTATTCCGATGCCGTTCTGCAACAATTATCCGATATGGGGCACACTGTCCAAATACCGGAAACGTCTCTGGGTGGTGCGCAAGCCATTCGAATCTGTTCAAACGGAGTTCTGGAAGGTGCTAGCGATCCCCGTAAAGATGGTTGCGCATTAGGCTACTGACACACGCCATTATGACGGACATATTCAGTTCAACTGAAAGTGCAGCGGATAAGATCCATCCTGAAACGGGCCGAACATGTTGGGGATATCGGGATGGTCTACCGGCTCACCCGATTGATCCTCAACCAGATTTTGTTCTGAAACATAAGCGACATAGAAGGATTGATCATTCTCAGCCAGCAAATGATAGAACGGCTGGTCCTTCAGCGGGCGACTATCTTCGGGAATGGCCTGATACCATTCCTCCGAGTTCGAGAATTCCGGATCGACATCAAAAATAACCCCTCGAAAAGGGTGTCTACGGTGTCGAACCACCTGTCCCAGGCGGTACTTGGCTTGTGTCTTTAGCATTGTTTCGGCCCCCAAAGCATTTAGTACATCTTTTCGGGCAGAAAAGCCAACCAATGAGCTGAAATTCGGGGAAACAGTCTGTGAACCTACTCCTAACAGTGTTCGAAATCGTTGCCCCAGTGTTCCTTCTGGCCGGGATCGGGTTTGCGTGGGTCAAGCTTGGGTTCGAGTATCGGTTACAATTTGTCACGAGGTTTGCGGTGACGCTTGCAGTGCCCAGCCTGATCTTCGTAGCTTTGATGCAAACCGACATTCCTGGCGGTGAATTGACCGTTTTCACGCTCGCTGCGATTGCATCACATGTTGCTTTGGCGGTGGTTTTCTGGGTCTTTGTACGTGCCTCAGGGCTTGAGCAGCGGACCTATCTGTCACCTCTTATCTTCGGTAACACTGGGAATCTGGGCCTGCCTTTGTGCATCTTTGCCTTTGGGCAGGCTGGGTTGGGTTTCGCGGTGATCTTTTTGGCCGTTACCGCTCTGTTTTCTTTCACTTACGGTATCTATCTGGTCGCGGGGCGCGGCGCCTTTGGCAGGGTTCTGCGCGAGCCCATGGTCTGGGCCACGCTGCTGGGGGCATTGTTTCTGTGGCGTGGATGGCAGACGCCACTGTTTCTAACCAACACGCTGGAACTGTTGGGCCAGATGGCGGTGCCTATGATGCTGATCACCCTTGGGGTCGCGATTGCACGCCTGACAACACAGAAGCTGCAACAGGCTATATGGTTGTCCTTGCTGAAACTCGCGGTGTGCTTCGGGTTGGGCTGGGTTCTTGCCATCAGTTTTGAACTGGGCCCTGTGGCTTTCGGAGTTTTAGTTTTGCAGATGTGTACCCCAGTCGCTGTCACCTCATACCTGCTGGCAGAGCGGTTTGAGGCGGATTCAGATGCGGTTGCAGGCATGGTCATGGTCTCGACCGTGCTATCGGTTGCCGCACTGCCTATAATTCTCGCTATTATTCTGTAACGATTGTGATTTCCTCAGAGCTCAATCTGCGCTAGAATAAAGAAAAAAGGCACGAGGCACATGAGCAGAATTCTTTTCGTACTCTTCGGGGTGCTGCTTTTGGCATCCTGTGGTGGCGGGTCCAAACAGCCACCGAGCAGACTGAATGACGCGTGCAGCATTGCGCGCGAAAAACCCGATTATATCAAGGCTTTCAAAAGCACCGAGCGCAAATGGGGTGTCCCCGTTCACGTTCAGATGGCCACGATTTACCAAGAAAGCCGTTATCGCGCAGATGCGCGCACACCGCACAAATACGTGCTGGGCGTCATCCCGATGGGTCGCCAAAGCAGTGCTTACGGCTATGGTCAGGCACTTGATGGCACGTGGGAGCAGTATCAGCGCGAAACCGGCAAACGCCGCGCCAAGCGGGATCGCATCCGTGATGCGTCAGATTTCATTGGCTGGTACATGAACAAAAGCTATGAGCGGAACGGGATTCATCCCACCGACACGCGTAACCAATACCTGGCCTATCACGAAGGGCAAACCGGCTACGCGCGCGGCAGCTACAACAGCAAATCTTGGCTGTTGAACGTTGCGAATGATGTAGACGCCCGAGCGCAACTGTATCAGGCGCAGCTGGCGAACTGCCGTTACTAAACAAACCCTGTCAGGTCAGCGATCGTCTGACCTGATACGGGTTTTGCTTGAAAACACGCTGGAATCGAGGTTTCCGCCTTCAGTCAACGGCCCCAGCAGTACGGTCGTTTGACTTCCAGCGTTATCGTGGATCACCCATTTGCGCAGCTCAACCGGATTGGATGTAAACATTAACTCGATCCGCCCGCTTTCCGGGTTTTTGGGGTCCTGAGCCGTCACAACCGTGGCGGTCCCGTCAAAATCGTGCCCAACAACCATATTGGCTTGCCCCAGATTGACATTCCGCGCCAACACCAGTGACAGCGGTGTGCGTTTCAGCGGGTACTGTTCGGGCGGCTGATTGGATTTCGGGTCAAAGATCTGCACCGTCCCCGACCGCGCCAAAACTACCGCGCTGTTGGGCGGATCATATTCGAACCGCATTTTTCCGGGCCTCTCGAGCCACAGCTTACCGGTGCTAAGCGATCCGTCATCATTCACCTGCGTGAATGTGGTCTGAGCCGTCTTCATCTGGTTCAGGTAGTTAGAGATTTGCGACAGTGGCAGCTTTTCAGCCGCCCACGCGGCGGGCGCAGCCAGTGTCAGAGCAAGGGCAAAAGCAATCTGTTTCATAGGACCCAGATAGGCGTTCTGCCCTTGTTATTAAATATCTTACTGCTCGGGGACGAGGATTTCGCGTTTTCCAACGTGATTTGCCCCGGAAACAACGCCTTCGTCCTCCATCTGCTCAACAAGCCGCGCAGCTTTGTTGTAGCCAATGGCAAGTTTTCGCTGAATGTAGGACGTCGAGCATTTGCGATCTTTGATCACAATCGCCACTGCCTGGTCGTAAAGGGCGTCTTCTCCGTTCGTGTTGCCACCCGTGTTCAGGCCCAGAACAGCGTCGATATTGTCAGCCTTTTCCTCAGCCGGGCCATCGACCACGCCACTCATGTAGGCCGGCGGACCGAACTGTTTCAGGTGGTTGACGATTTCTTCGACCTCTTCATCCGAGACAAACGGACCGTGGCAACGGGTGATCTTCGCCCCGCCCGCCATATACAGCATGTCGCCCTGACCAAGCAGTTGCTCGGCACCCATCTCGCCCAGGATCGTGCGGCTGTCGACTTTCGAGGTCACTTGGAACGAAATCCGGGTCGGGAAGTTCGCCTTGATCGTCCCGGTGATCACATCGACCGAGGGACGCTGCGTCGCCATGATCAGGTGAATGCCCGAAGCCCGCGCCATCTGCGCCAGACGCTGGATGCAGGCCTCGATCTCCTTGCCCGCAACCATCATCAGGTCAGCCATCTCGTCGACGATCACAACGATATAAGGCATTGCTTCGGGCGCGAATTCTTCGGTCTCGAACATTGGCTCGCCGGTTTCATCGTCAAAGCCGGTCTGGACCGTGCGGCTGAACATCTCGCCCTTGGATAGCGCATCCTTCACGCGGCCATTGTAGCCCGCGATATTGCGCACGCCCATTTTGGACATTTTGCGATAGCGATCCTCCATCTCGCCCACGACCCATTTCAGAGCCACAACCGCCTTTTTCGGGTCGGTCACAACAGGCGAGAGCAGGTGCGGGATACCGTCATAGACCGACAGTTCCAGCATCTTGGGGTCGATCATGATCAGGCGGCACTCATCCGGCGTTAGCTTATAAAGCAGCGACAGGATCATCGTATTGATTGCCACCGACTTACCGGAACCGGTCGTACCAGCGATCAAGAGGTGAGGCATTTTTGCCAAGTTCGCCACCACGGACTCACCGCCGATATCCTTGCCCAACGCCAAGGGCAGCGCATGATTACCATCGCCGAAATCGCGACTGGCGAGGATTTCGCGCAACACCACCATCTCACGGTTTTCATTGGGCAGTTCAATGCCAATAACCGAGCGCCCCGGTAGAGTTGAAACCCGCGCGGACAAAGCCGACATTGAGCGCGCGATATCGTCGGCCAAACCGATCACACGGCTGGCTTTTAAACCCGGTGCAGGCTCCAATTCGTACATGGTCACAACCGGACCAGGGCGGACACTTACGATCTCGCCCTTGACGCCGTAGTCATCCAGCACGTTTTCCAGCATCCGCGCATTTTCCTCGAGCGCCTCATCGCTTAGGTGATGGCGTTGGATGCTTGCAGGGTTGGACAGAAGGCCCAGCGGTGGCAGTTCGAAATCGGAATGCCGTTCCTCGAAAGAAAGTGTCGGCTGTGCTTCGGCTTGCGCCCTGCGCGAAGGTGGAGGAGTGCGTCGGACCGGTTGAGCTACTACAGGTTTACGCGGCTCAGCGACAGGAATCTTGACAGCCTGTCTCGGTTGGAGCGCGGGTTCGGGGGCATCATCAAACACGGCCCCATCATCATAGTCCGGTTCGGAAACATAGTCCTGCTGCATCCAATTATCAGCCTCGGAGTCAGCCGCCAGCGTCTCAACATCAGATCCTGCTGTCAGCGGTGGTTCGGGGGGCAAACCTGCAGAGGTCATCGGGGGTTCGGGCGGCAACTCGTCTGCCGCGCCAGAGTTCAAAATCAACGGGTCAGGTCCCCTGCCCCGCCCTTTGGTCAATGGCAAGTTGGGATCGGGTTCGGGCGTTAGCACACCAGCGGCCACTTTACGATTGCGTACAGCGGCGGAAATCTTGGACCGGATGCGATCCTCACCCGGCATGTCGTAATACCCTTCGACCGCAACGTTTTCGACCAACTCAGGCTCGGGCATTGGGTCAGGACGACGGATCAGCGAAGGCATTCGAGCCAGAAGGCCTGTCTTGGCGACAGGTTCCTGCGCTTCAATCTCAGGGTCTTCAAAGACCGGATCAGCGTAGGCCAGGTCGTCGTCAAAATCCGCCTGAACCGGAACTGCACGTTCGGCCTTGCGCTCGGCCCATTGGGCCTTCCGGTCCCGTGCTGCCCGCGCTGTCGCCGATGCCCCGCGTCCCAGCGCGTTCATCAACAGATCATAGGCCATGACCAGTCCCAACAGAAACGCCCGGAAGCCATTGCGAACGTCCGCTTTGCCGAAACCCAACACGAATACACCCAGAGCCAGCATACCGACCGCCATCGCCAGCGACATCAGCTTGACCAGGAAATGCGATGAGATCGGCAACAACGTCAAAATCGCGCCCATCACTGTATCGCCGAATAGACCACCCAAGCCATAGCTGTGCGTCGTCCGCCATTCGGCACCCGGCACCAGAGTCGCTGCATAGACAGCCAGAACGGCGATCCAGATCGGCGCAAAAATCAGGCGGGCAATGGCACGGTCTTCACCTAAATGGCCTGCAAATCGAACGCCCCAAGTGATCAGCACCAAGGCGACACCCAGGCTGCCCCAACCCACGATCATAAACAACGGCGCGGCAATCGAGGCCCCAATGCGCCCCATCCAGTTTTGCACGGGCGCATCGGTCGAAACCATCCAGTTTGGATCATCGGGCGTATAGGACCAGATCATCGCTGCAGCGGCCAACCCCAACAGGATCAAAGCGATCCCGATCAGTTCTTTGCTACGCCGTTCAATGGCGGCTTGCGTGTTGCTGTCCAGCAGCGGGTCACGGTTTCGCGCGTTATATGATGCCATTTTGCCCTCGTACCTCACGAATAGATGCAGTCGCGGAGTGTAATCAGCCCGCGCTTCATCTCTGTTTTTGGGGCCACCATCGCGACCCGGATAAATTGCTCGCCCGGGTTTTGCCCCGGATCACCTCGAGAAAGATATGCGCCCGGCAGAACCCGAACACCGGTTTCCTGCCAAAGCTTCAATGCGGTTTCTTCACCGTTTTCGACCGGCAGCCACAGGAAGAACCCGGCCTCGGGCGGCATGTAGCCTTGTACGCCTGCGAAAACCTCATCCGCGACGGCGTATTTCTCCTGATACAGCGCGCGGTTTTCCTGCACATGCGCTTCATCCGCCCAAACCTTGGCGGCGGCGGCCTGCAGCGGGGCGGGCAAAGGGGCACCCGCATAGCTGCGCAACAGTTTGACACGGCTGATTGTTTCAGGTCCACCTGCGATCAGCCCCGACCGCAACCCGGCCAAGTTCGACCGCTTGGACAGAGAGTTGAACAGCGTGACACGTTCGGGGTCAGCACCCAGTTCCTGCGCAACGGTCAGCGCGCCAACCGGCGCGGCGTCGCGGTAGATTTCGGAATAGCATTCATCGGCAAAGATGCGGAAATCGTACTTTTCAGCCAATTGAATCAGCTCAACCCAGTAATCGCGCGAGGCGACCGCCCCCTGAGGGTTCGCGGGCGAGCAGATATAGGCTACAGCAGTACGGTTCAGAACCTCTTCGGGCAGGCCTGCATAGTCTGGCAAATGGCCAGTGGCAGCGGTTGCCGGCACGAAATATGGCTGCGCACCGACCGAAATCGAGGCAACCATGTAGACCTGATAGAAGGGGTTCGGGCACAGAATGATCGGTTGCTGCCCATTTTTCTGCTCAGGGCAGAGCGCCATTGCAGCGTTATAAAGACCCTCGCGCGTACCGTTCAGTGCCATCACATTGGCATCTGCATCCATCGACACACCATAGCGGCGGTTGATCCAACCCGTGATCGCTGCGCGCAATTCAGGTGAGCCTTCGTTCGGGGGATAGCCCTGAAACCCGGCGGCGTTTTCCATGATCACGTCAGTCACCCAAGAAGGGAAATCATGCTTGGGCTCGCCAATGGTCATGTGAACGACTTCACCACCCGGCTGATGATGATCCAACAGGGCGCGTAGACGCGGAAATGCGTATTCCGGTAGGTTCGAAAACCGCTCGGGGAAATTCATGATACTGCCTCAATTTCGGGGTCATTTTGCGCCCCGTTTTATGGCAGATTACAGATCGACCCGGGCTTCGTCCAGACAAAGAGGTGCCGAATCAGGGGATTGTGGCATTCAGGTCAAAGCCCTTTCGGCTGATGAGCCGAGCCGTAACAAGGCCTCTTCCGACCCCGGATAGCCCAACATCATCAGCCCGCAACCGGGTGTTCCCGTGGGCAAAGTCAGTGCCGCAAGCCCCATCAGATTGCCGATCCGGGTGTTGCGGAGAGCCAAGAGATTTTCGGTAACATAGTAGTCATGATCATTCATCAACCGGTCGAGATTGGGCGGTAGGATCGGGGCCGTCGGCGCAAGCACGGCGTCAAAGCCCGCAGAGGCCGCATCCCAAGCCTGTCGACAAGCGGTTAGTTTCGACCAAGCGGCCACGTAATCGGGGCCGGAATAGGCCTTGCCCATTCGGAACCGTTCAAGGATTTCGGGATACATCGCCTCGGGGTTCGCTTCTATCACATCTCGCCACAAGCCGTAGGCTTCGGTTGTATAGAGCACACCCGACAGGCTCATCGCTTCGTTCAGCTCAGGCACGTCAAGCGGAACGATCTCGGCCCCGGCCTCTTTCAGGCGCGCCAGCGCATCTTCATAGGCGTTGGCTGGAGCTTCGCGCAGATCGTCCTTGGCCACGTTCTGCAAATCAGCAAAGCGGCGACCGATCAATGACGCCCCGCGCAGATCAGCCGGGGCGGTGCCCTCAAGCACAGCAAGCATATGTGCGGCGTCCTCAACTGATCGCGCCAGAGGCCCAACGGTATCGAATTTCAGGCAGAGCGGCACGACGCCCTCAAGGCTAACGCGCCCCGCCGTGGTTTTCAGCCCCACCAGATCGTTCCAGGCCGAGGGAATCCGCACCGATCCACCCGTGTCCGAGCCAACGCCGCCTGCAGCAAGCCCCCAAGCCACCGAAGCTCCTGCACCTGAAGATGAGCCGCCCGGCACTGCGTCTTCGTCATTCACGCATGGAGGCGTAGCCGTCACAGGGTTTAGACCCAAACCCGAGAACGCCAATTCGCTCATATGCGTTTTACCCAGACAGACCGTACCCATCGCGGTCGCGTTCCGCACCACCTGCGCATCGGATTCGGGCACGCGGCCTTCCAACAGGGCCGAACCGGCCTCGGTCCCTACGCCTGCCGTGTCAAACAGGTCTTTCCAGCTGATCGGGACGCCATCCAACAAAGACCGCCGCAGGCCAAGCTTTGCCCGCTCTTGCGCCGCAAGGGCCTCGGCGCGGGCGCGATCGTGGGTCACCCGGGCATAGATCCGATCGCGATGTGGATGGGCGTCAATCGCGCTTAGATAAGTTTCTGTCAGTTCAACCGGATCGATCTGCCCCATTCCGATACCACGGCCCAAATCACATGCCGTCATGGTCAGCCAGTCTTGCATCCGGTCCCCTCCCGAGTAATTCCGTGATCGGACGGTAGCGACAGGACCGCACATGGACAATCCCGAAAGGGCGCGCATATTGCAGCACATGGAACACAGATCCGATATCCTGATCGTTGGTGGTGGCCTGAACGGCCCTGCCCTTGCGCTGGCGCTGGCCCAGACCGGGCATTCAGTCGTGGTTGTTGACGCTCTGGCAGAGAAAGTGCGCAAGAATGCGACCTTCGACGGGCGCGCTTATGCGCTGGCATTGGCGTCGCAACGTCTGCTCGACGCGATAGGCGTTTGGGAAAAGGTGGAAGAGCACGCCCAGCCGATGCTGGAGATCAAGGTAACGGATGGCCATGCCGGTGCCGGACCTTCCCCGTTCTTCATGCATTTTGATCATGCCGAGATCGAAGAAGGCCCGATGGGCTATATGGTCGAAGATCGCCACCTGCGGCGGGCTTTTCTGGAGACCATGACCGAACAAGACGGGGTTACCGAATTCAGCGGAAAAACGGTCGTGTCTCAGGACATCTCGGCAAACGGGGCAACACTTACACTGGATGACGGGTCCACCTTGTCCGGCAGCCTTCTGGTGGGTTGCGATGGCCGCCGCAGCGGGACCGCTATGCGCGCCGGAATCAAGCGAACCGGCTGGGACTATGGACAGACCGCTCTGGTCTGCGCCATTGAACACGAGCTACCGCATCACGGTATCGCCCATCAGTTCTTCATGCCCCCCGGCCCGTTGGCGATTCTGCCGCTGACCGGGAACCGCAGTTCCATCGTCTGGAGCGAACGCACTGAGACCTCCGCGCAGATCAATGCGCTGCCCGAGGCAGATTACCTACAAGTTCTGCGCCCGCGCTTTGGCGATTTCCTGGGGGATATCCGCCTGCAGGGTGACCGGTTCACATACCCGTTGAACCTGACCATCGCCAATTCCTTCATCTCGGACCGGTTGGCTTTGGTCGGAGACGCCGCCCATGGCATGCACCCCATCGCCGGGCAAGGCCTGAACGCAGGTCTGCGTGATGTCGGTGCATTGGCCGAGGTTCTGACCCTTGCGGGACGACGTGGCGAGGATATCGGATCAACGCTTGTGCTGGAGCGCTATCAAGAGTGGCGCCGGTTCGACACAGCCTCGCTTGCGATGGCGACTGATATGTTCAACAAGCTGTTTTCGAACGATAATCCCCTACTCCGCATAGGTCGGGATATTGGAATGGGTATCGTCGGATCGCTGCCCGGGCTGCGCCGAGGTTTCGTGCGCGAGGCTGCAGGTCTGACCGGAGACCTGCCGAAACTGCTGCAGGGACACCCGATCTAGTCCAGCTCTCGGGCCTCATCCACTAGCATCACTGGAATACCGTTGCGGATTGGAAAGGCCAGAGCGGCGGCTTTTGACACCAGCTCTTGCCGTTCGGCATCATAGTGCAGCGTCGTGTGGGTCTGCGGACAAATCAACGCCTCAAGCATATGGCGGTCAAAGGCGTGTTCGGTATCGCTCATTGCAGTTTTTCCTCATTCGATCCGCCGCGCATGGCGAATTCAATTAATGTCACCAATGTCTCGCGCCGGGTGCGCAGGCAGGGGGCCTCAAGCAGGGCTTGCTTTTCCTCGGGGTCAAACTCTAGCATCATCGACAGGGAATTGACCAAAAGCTCATCATCGGCATCTTTCATTGTGTCCCAATCGGTGGACAACTGACGGGACGAAAAAAATCGTTCCAACAGCCGCAGGAACCTGTTCCGATCAAAACCGTCATCTACCTCGGCCTTGCCGAGATCTCGGTCAAACCCGTCCCAAGACACCGAAACCCGACGATACGGGGTGAAACTGTCCAACTCTGATTTGACCCTGAACCGAGAGATTCCCGTCAGCGTAATCAGATACCTGCCGTCTTCGGTCTCGGAAAACTGGGTGACCCGTCCAGCGCATCCAATCTGGTGCAACTTAGTTTCGTCCCCCTGACAGGTATTCGGTTGCACCATCCCGATCAGGCGTTCTTGCGTTTTCAGCGCGTCGTCCAGCATCTGTAGGTAGCGCGGCTCAAAAATATGCAGCGGCAGGCGAGACCGTGGCAGCAGCAGCGCTCCGGGCAAAGGGAAAACGGATACCGTTTCCGGCAAATCGGCAGGATGCATCATGTACCCGAGTTTAGTTCTGATCGGGGATTAGGCAAATATCATCGAGCTGAGCTTGCGCCGCCCGTTCAGAACAATCGGGTCATTGGGCTTGAGCGCATCGAAAATTGTGAAGAGCTGCGCCTTTGCTGCCCCATCATTCCACTCGCGATCGCGGCGGAACAATTCCAACAGTTGAGCCACTGCCTCTTCGACATCGCCATTGGCATGCAGGGCCTGCGCCAGATCGAAACGGGCTTGATGGTTGTCTGGCTCGGCCTCAACTGTTGCAGTCAACTCACCTACCGGACCAGCATCTGCAGCCTGCTTGGCCAATTCCAGTTGCGCATGGGCCGCTTCAACCTCGGGTGAAGTGGAAATCTCGGCAGGAGCGCCATTGAGGATCGCCTCAGCCTGATCCAGATCCCCCGATGCAATATGCGCGCGCACCAACCCGCCATAAGCGGCAGCGTGATTGGGGTCTTCACCCAGTATGGCGGCAAAAGTCTGTGCCGCGTCTACAGCGGCCCCCTCGGTCAACATTTCTTCGGCAGCTTGCACAGCATCATCTAGTTGACCACCCGGGCTTTCACCGCCCGCGGCTTCGATCACACGATCTATGAAGGCCTTGATCTCGGACCCTGGCAAAGCGCCCTGAAACCCGTCGATCGGTTGGCCTTTGTGAAATGCATAGACCATCGGAATCGACTGGATGCGCAGTTGTCCTGCAATCATCTGCGCTTCGTCCACGTTGATCTTGACCATCTTGACCGCACCCTTGGCAGCGGTCACGGCCTCTTCCAACGCCGGGCCCAGCGTTTTGCAGGGGCCGCACCAAGGCGCCCAGAAGTCAACGATGATCGGCGTCTCTTGTGAGGCTTCGACCACATCGGCCATGAAGGTGGCCTCGGTCCCGTCTTTAATCAGATCAGTGGCTTGGGGGCTGCCTGCGCCGTTCAGAAGGTCCATGGCTTATACTCTCTGGTTCGAACTTGCGCCCTATATGCAGTCCAATGCGGCAGAAACCAAGGGGGGAGTTCGGCGAATTTGCTTCGGTCAGACGTCAAACGTAGCAAATACCGGGGCGTGATCACTGGGTTTTTTCCATCCGCGCGCGTCGCGCAGAATGCGGCTGGAATGACCCGCGTTCGAGATATCGGGCGTAGCCCACACATGATCCAGCCTGCGTCCCTTGTCGGCGGCATCCCAATCTCGTGCCCGATAAGACCACCAGCTGTATAGCTGGCCCTCGGGAATATCCTGCCGGGTGATATCGACCCAGCCACCTGCATCCTGAGTCTCGGCTAGCGTTTCAACCTCGATCGGCGTATGTGAAACCACCTTCAGCAACTGCTTGTGCGACCAGACATCATCTTCGCGGGGCGCAATATTCAGATCGCCCACCAGAATGGACTTTTTCGGCTTTTCCGCATGGAACCAATCGCGCATGTCAGCGAGGTAATCCAGCTTTTGGCCAAACTTCTCGTTCACTTCGCGATCCGGCACGTCGCCCCCAGCGGGGACATAGAAATTATGAATGGTCACGCCATTCTCCAACCGCCCCGCAATGTGTCGCGCATGACCCAAACCCGCGAAATCCTTATCCCCTACTTCCTCAAGCGGAAGGCGCGACAGGATGGCGACGCCGTTATACCCCTTCTGGCCCCGCGCAATCATATGCGTATAGCCCAGCTCGGCGAACCCTTCGGTTGGGATTTTGTCGACCGGCGATTTGCATTCCTGTAGACACAGCACATCCGGTGCCTCTTCCTGCAGCAATTTCAGAACGATAGGCTCGCGCAGGCGGACCGAATTGATGTTCCATGTGGCAAGGGTGAAGGGCATATCCGGGGGTTCCTTTGTCGAAGTTGCCGCAGGTTAGCGCGGCGCCAAGCGAGGTGCCATCGAAAAACAAAGCAATGTTGCCTGACCCGGCGGTGACGGAAACTTGCAAAGTTTCCGGTCCGATTTCATTGAATGAAATCGGATGCCCGGTGCCGATATCGCCCTGCACGATACAGTTGCACCCTACAAAAAAAAAGCCGGGCCATCAGGCCCGGCAGTCCAACAGGGAGGTGCATGTCATAACCCGGACATGCGCGGGTTGGGAGTAATCTAAAGATACCTACAGAGTATCACTTTGATCCAAGTCAATCCACCATTAGTCAAGCAACAAGGCGATATCCGCCCGATTCTGTGACCAAAAGGCGCGCATTCGACGGGTCGGGTTCAATCTTCTGACGCAGACGATAGATATGGGTTTCAAGCGTGTGCGTTGTAACGCCTGCGTTGTAACCCCAGACCTCATGCAAAAGAACATCACGTGCAACGACGCCGTCAGTTGATCGATAGAGGAACTTGAGAATGTTAGTCTCTTTCTCGGTCAGGCGGATCTTGCGATCATCTTCGGTCATCAGCATCTTCATGGCCGGTTTGAAGGTGTAGGGCCCCAGAACAAAGACCGCATCCTCGGATTGTTCATGCTGGCGCAGTTGGGCCCGAATCCGGGCCAGAAGAACCGGAAATTTGAAAGGCTTGCTGACATAATCATTAGCGCCAGCATCAAGGCCCAGGATCGTGTCAGCATCGCTGTCGTGCCCAGTCAGCATCAGCACCGGGCTTTTGACGCCCTGCTTGCGCATCAGGCGACACAGCTCACGGCCATCGGTATCCGGCAGGCCGACATCCAGAATCACCAGATCGTATATTGCTTCGCGCGCGCGTTCCATTGCCGACGCGCCATCGGACGCCTCGAACACGTCAAAGTCTTCGGTCATGACAAGTTGCTCGCTGAGCGCTTCGCGCAGGTCTTCGTCGTCATCCACCAGCAGGATTTTCTTGAGCTGAGCCATGTACGGTCCTCCTAAGCCTTTTCCATCACTTGCGTATGAAGAATGCAATCAGCAAGATTTACTGCAGTCGTCTCACGCCCTCGTGTCTGACGCCGAGGAAATGTTTCACATTTTCCAGTGATCGGGGTAGGACAGGGTCTGATCGTTTCAAGGTAAACTGCATGAGTCTCACTCCCGACATCACCGAATTGCTGGCACGGGCGCGGGCTGACCTGCGTATGGGTGTTCCCGTTGTTCTGACCGACGAACTGGGATTTGGAGTACTCGCATTCGCCACCGAGACCCTGAGCCCGCAAAGGTTGGCCGATTTGCGCGGCTTGGGCGGGGATCCCGTTGTCGCCATCACGGTTCGGCGCGCTGAAACACTTAAAGCGCGTGCATATGACGGCGATCTTGCTCGTGTCATGATCCCGGCGGATGCTGGGCTGAGCTGGGTGCAGGCGGTGGCCGACCCGTCCGATGATCTGAACGCCCCGATGAAGGGCCCGCTGATGACCGAACGACAAGGCAGCGCAAATCTGCACCGGATCGCTATTGCGCTGGCCAAGTCGGCGCACTTGCTTCCGGCCGCCGTCGTCGCCCCAATTCAAGACGGGCGCGAATTTGCGGCAGATCATGGTCTGACCTGCATTGACCATGCCCGGGCCGCGCCACATCTGACAGATCGCAGCGCTCTGCACCCTGTCGTCGCCGCACGCCTGCCGATGGAAGTGTCGGAGGCCGGGCGCCTACATGTATTCCGCCCCGAAGATGGTGGAGAAGAACACTATGCGGTTGAAATCGGTCGCCCTGACCGCGACAAGCCCGTCCTCGCGCGGCTGCATTCGGCCTGTTTCACGGGCGATCTCATGGGCAGCCTGAAATGTGACTGTGGCCCGCAACTGCGCGGGGCCTTGGCTCAGATGGGGGACGAGGGTGCGGGCGTCCTGCTCTATCTGAATCAGGAAGGGCGTGGGATCGGGCTTGCCAACAAGATGCGCGCCTATTTTCTTCAGGATCAGGGATTTGACACTGTCGAGGCTAACCACCGGCTTGGATTCGAAGACGATGAACGGGATTTCAGGCTCGGCTCGGATATCCTGAAATCGCTGGGCTTCAATTCGGTCCGTCTACTGACCAACAACCCTGCAAAAATCGCGATGATGGAACGCACAGGTATCGCCGTCACCGAACGGGTTCCGTTGAAAGTAGGTGAAACAGATTTCAACCGCGTGTATCTGGCGACCAAAGCGGCAAAGTCAGGCCACCTGCTGTGACACCAAGCGATCTGGTTTTGACACCGCGTGGCGTTCGGTTTCTCGGGCACCTGTTCCCCTGCGCTATAGGCAAAGGGGGCTTGAGCCCAACCAAGCAGGAAGGTGATGGGGCAACACCATCAGGTGTGCATCACATTGTGGGTATGCTCTATCGCGCAGACCGAATGCCACGACCGGCGCATTGGGCACGACCGATCGGACCCCGCGATTTATGGTCTGATGACATAGAGGACGATGCGTATAACCATTTGGTGCACGCGCCTCATGATTTCAGTCACGAAAAACTGCGTCGCCCAGATCCGCTTTATGACCTGATCTTGATAACCGATTGGAACTATCCCAATTCAGAACCCAGCCGGGGATCGGCCATCTTCCTGCATCAATGGCGACGCCCACGGTTTCCGACCGAAGGTTGCATCGCATTCAGGCGCGACCACCTACGTTGGATTGCCCAAAAAATCACGCCGGGCACACGGCTGATCATCCCTGAGGCTTAACCCGCGCCCCGAATATGGCAGACCCAATACGGACGTGTGTGGCACCCAAGGCGATTGCCGATTCAAAATCACTGCTCATTCCCATCGACAAACCCTCCAGCCCATTCCGCTCTGCGATTTTTGCCAATAACGCGAAGTGCAACGCGGGTTCTTCTTCAACCGGTGGAATGCACATCAAACCTCGGACGGGCAGGTCCAGGCTGCGGCACTCAGCAATGAACGCATCAGCATCTTGTGGAAGAGTACCGGCCTTCTGATCCTCTTCGCCTGTGTTGATCTGTATAAAAAGATCGGGGCACTTACCCATTTCTTGTGCCAATCGCGCCAATGTTTTGGCGAGCTTTGGTCGATCAACTGAATGGATGGCATTGCAAAGCTCGATCGCCTGACGTGCCTTGTTTGTTTGCAATGGACCGATCAGATGCAGATCGATGTCCGGAAAACTCTCGCGAAATGCAGGCCATTTGCCAGCGGCTTCCTGCACACGGTTTTCTCCGAAACACCGGTGGCCCTGCTTCAACACGGCTTCGACCCGGTCATTAGGTTGCACCTTGGAAACCGCGATTAATTGCACCGAGCCTTCGGCGCGTCCTGCCGCAGATTCAGCTTTGGCTATTCGATCGGTGATTTCTTGCAGCGACATGGGTCCCTCATTCTGCGTTTGCAGCAGCAAAACACCATGTGGCGGCAAAAGAAAAGGGCAGGTCCGAAGACCTGCCCTTGAACCTTGTGGTTCAGATCAACTTAGAAGTTGAACTGAGCACCAAAGTCGGCACGCAGCTGGCTGTCGCCGTCGCCACGCTTCTGGTTGCCGATACCACCGCGCAGCGATGCACCGCCACCCAGGTCGTAGATGGCACCGATGCCGTACTGCTGCAGATCGTCGTCTGCCGAACCGTCACCGTAAGCGAAGGTCAGAGTGGTTGCCGCGCCCAGGTTGTAGGCTGCCGACAGACCGTATGCGGTGCCGTTGCGGTCATCGTTTGCAACGTCATCGTCTGCGACGAACAGAGTACCGGAGAAGTCACCGAATTCTGCACCCAGGGTCAGAACGGTCAGGCTCTGCTTGTCGGCGTCGCCCAGACCGCTGGTCTGACCGTAGGCCAGAGCGGCAGTTACGTTACCGAAGGTGTAGGTTGCGCTGATGTCCCAGCGGTCTGCATCATCAGTGTCCGCACCCGCAACAGCTTCGTCAGCAAATGTGCGCTGGTCATACGACGCGCCGAAGGCGAAGTCGCCAACTGCGTACTGGAAGAACACAGCGTTTGCGCCCGAACCGGTCGACGAATACGCCAGGAAGTCATAGTCGACGCCCGAGTACTGACCAATGAAGCTTTCCAGGCCAGGCTCGTTACCGTAGTAGTTTGCCAAGTTGTCGAACGAACCGGCTACGTTACCGGCGTCAACACGCAGACCACCGAAGATGACCGAGAAGCGTGCGCCGTTCAGGCCAGCGGAGTTTGCTTCGCCGTTGCCGGCATCTTCGTCTGCCTGCAGACGAACACGGCCTTCAAAGCGAACGCCGCCGTCAGTTTCAACGATTCCGTCGATGTTCAGACGGAAGCGCGAGACCAGGATGGTTTCGTCGGTTTCTACGCCGGTCGCTTCACCACCACCAATTGCGTCAACGGTACCTGTACGGTCTTCCAGGTATCCCAGACCAAAGCGGCCGTAACCGCTGAACTTTACTTCGGCCGCTGCAACACTTGCGGTTGCAATCAGTGCGGTCGTTGCGAAGAGAACTTTTTTCATCTTGTTTCCCTCGGTTTCAAAGATTTTCTACTCGACACATGCAAAGCACGCGTCTCAGCACGGACACCGTTTCGCTTTTTTTGCCCCCGTTGCGCAAGCTTGGCATAAACGCAAAGACGTCATTCGGCCCAAATTGGTGCAAGGATGCCACAGTCAAATTCAACGGATCGTGCGGTTCGCGCGAGTCGATCATAAAAGAATAGGGTTGTTGCTGTACGGGTCCTTGTCTAGGAGTATCACTCGACAGAGCAAAACAAGTGACACGGGACCTTCCAACGATGCGCCGTATTACGATTCCAGGTTTGATCATGGTAACGGCTGCCTTATCAGCCTGCGGAGGGCCACCGCCTGGCGATGCAAGTGTGTTGACCGCTGATGGCAGCTCGACCGAGGAACGCGAACTGAATGACCCGAATCGTTCGACGATCTGGGACGTATTCGGCCCGAACACCTCAGAGCAGGTCACTCAGGTAAATCGCTATCTGTGGGCCGCATCGCTAGATGTACTGAATTTCTTACCGATCCAAGAGGTCGATCCGTTTACCGGAGTGATCGTAACGGGTTATGGCACACCGCCCGGCGGCGGGCGTTCCTATCGCGCGACAGTTCACATCAGTGATCCCGCTTTGGAAGCGCGTTCTTTGTCCGTAGCTCTTCAGACCAGTGGCGGTTCTCCGGTCAGCGCTGCAACGTCGCGCGCCGTCGAAGATGCGATCCTGTCTCGCGCGCGTCAGCTACGCATTGCGGACAACAAGTTCTAGAAACCCGACAAAAATCACACTATTACCACGCCGGGTTCCTACCCGGCGTTTTCATTCACGAAGGACCGCATGATGTCGCGCTACTCGGCCAACGAAATCGAAGCAAAATGGCAGGAGGCCTGGGACAAGGCCGGAATCTTCACCGCCAATCACAAGGCGGACAAGCCGAAATACTATGTGCTTGAGATGTTCCCCTACCCGTCTGGCCGTATCCACATGGGGCATGTACGCAACTACACGATGGGTGATGTGATCGCCCGCCACAAGCTCGCAACCGGTCATAACGTGCTGCACCCGATGGGCTGGGACGCGTTCGGGATGCCTGCGGAAAACGCCGCAATGGCCAGTGGTGGCCACCCCAAAGATTGGACCTACGGCAATATCGCCGACATGCGCGGACAGATGAAGCCGCTGGGCCTGTCGATCGACTGGTCTCGTGAATTCGCCACCTGTGATCCGGAATACTACGGCCAGCAGCAGGCTTTGTTCCTGGATATGCTCGAGGCCGGTCTGGTCTATCGCAAGAACGCCGTGGTGAACTGGGACCCGGTCGATATGACCGTTTTGGCCAATGAACAGGTAGAAAACGGCCGTGGCTGGCGTTCAGGCGCCTTGGTTGAGCGTCGCGAGTTGACTCAGTGGTTTTTCAAGATTTCCGATTATTCCGAGGAACTGCTCGACGCGCTGGATACGCTGGATAACTGGCCCGCCAAGGTACGCCTGATGCAAGAGAACTGGATCGGCAAGTCCCGTGGCCTGCAATTCGGGTTCGAACGCACCGATGGAGGTGAGCCGATCACCGTCTACACGACACGGCCCGATACGCTGATGGGCGCGTCGTTTGTTGGCATCTCGCCCGATCATCCGATTGCCAAGCAGCTTGAGGCAGAAAACCCGAAAGTCGCTGAATTCGTTGCCGAATGCCGCAAGGGCGGCACCACCGAAGAGGCGATCGAAACCGCCGAAAAGCTGGGTTATGACACCGGCATACGTGTAAAACATCCACTCGACCCCAGCTGGGAGCTTCCGGTCTGGATCGCCAACTTTATCCTGATGGACTATGGCACCGGCGCCATCTTTGCCTGCCCAGCTCATGATCAACGCGACCTCGATTTCTGTCGCAAATACGGCCTGCCTGTGGTCGATACATTCTTTGCACTGGATGATGACACTCCAGTCGACAAAATCGCGTTTGTTCCACCGAAAACCGAAAAAGTCCGCTGGGTGAATCATTTTGCGGGTCTCACCGAGGCAACGGGTGACGAGGCCATCAATGCCACCGTTGATTTCGCCGAAAAGGCCGGTTGGGGTGAAGGTGTTACCAAATACCGCCTGCGCGATTGGGGGCTCAGCCGCCAACGCTATTGGGGCTGCCCGATTCCTGTTGTGCATTGTGATCAATGCGGCACGGTCTCCGAGAAGAAAGATAATCTGCCGATCGAGCTGCCTTATGATGACGGCAACAGCAAACCCATAGATTTTTCGATCCCCGGCAACCCGCTGGACCGCCACCCCAGCTGGCGCGACACCCCTTGCCCTTCCTGCGGCGCTCCAGCCAAGCGGGAAACTGACACGATGGACACGTTTGTCGATTCGTCGTGGTACTTCGCCCGTTTCACCGCCCCGCGCGCTGAAACACCCACCGATCTTGCCGAAGCCGAGTATTGGATGAATGTCGACCAATATATCGGTGGGATCGAGCATGCGATTCTGCACCTGCTCTATTCGCGCTTCTTCGCGCGGGCGATGAACATCACTGGTCATTTGCCGAAGAAAGCGATTGAGCCGTTCAACGCGCTGTTTACTCAAGGCATGGTGACTCATGAAATTTATCAGACACGCGACGCCAACGGTCGCCCGGTCTATCACCTGCCCGAGGACGTGACCGACGGCAAACTGACCGACGGCACCGTGGTTGAAATCATCCCCTCAGCCAAAATGTCCAAGTCGAAAAAGAACGTCGTCGATCCGGTCAGCATCATCTCGGCCTTTGGTGCGGATACTGCGCGCTGGTTTGTTCTGTCCGACTCCCCACCTGAGCGCGACGTGGAATGGACCGCGTCGGGCGCCGAAGCCGCGTTCAAACATCTCAGCCGCGTGCACCGCATCGCCGCAGAAATCGCAGAATCGGACTTGCCGGCCACAGCAGATGACGAAACGCTGCTACGTGAGATGCACAAAGCCATTCATGACGTATCGGGCGGGGTCGAATCCTTTGGCTTTAACGCATCTATCGCAAAGCTTTATGCATTCACCAACACGCTTGCCAAATCCAAAGCGGGCTCTGCAGTCAAGCGCGAGGCAGCCAAGACACTAGCGCAGCTGATGTCGCCGATGACGCCACACTTGTCCGAAGAACTTTGGCAGATGCTGGGCGGCGAAGGCCTGGTTGCAACCGCGCCTTGGCCCATCGCGGATGAGACGATGCTGATCGATGACACCATAACCCTGCCGATTCAGATCAACGGCAAGCGTCGGGCCGAGATCAGCGTAGCCAAAGATCTGGATAAAGCAGAGGTTGAAAAAATCGCCCTCAGCACCGAAGCTGTGCAAAAGGCGCTGGATGGCGCTGCACCGAAGAAAGTGATCGTTGTTCCGGGCCGGATCGTTAATGTCGTCGTTTGATCGTAGAACCCTGTTATTGATGCCGCTGGCGCTCGCCGCTTGCGGGTTCGAGCCGGTCTATGCGCCCGGAGGATCAGGCTCGGCCTTGGATGGCAAGGTCGAGATGTCAGCGCCGAATACCGTCGAAAGCTTTCTGCTTGTTCAGAATCTGGAACGCAAATTAGGTCGAAGCGCGACCTCGGGCAACGAATACAAGCTGGATGTGGGGGTTTCGACGGTCACCCGCAGGGCCTCGATCACCACAGCAAATGAAACCAATCGCTACACCATCGACGGGAACGCGACTTACGCGCTGAAATCCAATGCGACCGGGCAAATCATCGCCTCGGGCAACGTTACCGAATTTGTCGGCTATTCTGCTGCGGGCTCAACTGTGTCGACGCTGGCCGATGAGCGTGATGCGACCGAGCGGCTGATGGTGATTCTAGCCGATCAGATCGTGAACCGCCTTTACGCCACGCCGGGCCTGTCCACATGAAGTTGAGCCCGCGTGAGGCTGAAGGGTATTTTTCCAAGCCGGGCGCGGACAAAGCCGGATTGCTGATCTACGGGGCGGACGCGATGCGCGTTGCGTTGAAGCGTCAACAGGTGCTGGCGGCTTTGCTGGGACCTGGCGCCGAAGAGGAAATGCGCCTGACCCGCATTCCCGGAAGCGATCTACGCAGCGATCCGGCCCTGTTGCTGGACGCGGTCAAGGCTGTCGGATTTTTCCCCGGTCCCCGCGCGGTGTTTGTTGAAGACGCCACCGATGTCGCAGCGCCTGCGATTCTCACAGCCCTTGAAGACTGGGATCATGGTGATGCACAGATCATCGTAACGGCCGGGCAGCTCAAACCCAGCTCAAAAATCCGCAAAGCATTCGAAGCGAACCCTGCCGCATACGCTGTTGGCATCTACGATGACCCGCCCTCGCGCGCCGAGGTGGAGCGCATTCTGGCGCAAGCCGGATTGAAGAATATTCCGCGCGATTCGATGTCGGCGCTAAGCGAACTTGCAATGGCGCTCAGCCCTGGTGATTTCACTCAATCAGTTGAGAAACTGTCGCTTTACAAACGCGGTGACGCCGGTGAACTGACGATTGAAGACATTGAAGCCTGTGCGCCGCGGTCGACCGAGGCGGCGCTGGATGATGTATTGAACGTCGTTGCCGAGGGCCGGGCACAGGAAATCGGCCCCCTTATCCGACGCCTTCAGGCGCAGGGCACCAACGGGGTCACCTTGTGTATTGGGGCGACGCGGCATTTCCGAACGCTCTATGCCTGCGCATCCGACCCTGGAGGCGCGGCGCAGGGAATCGGCAAGCTGCGTCCTCCGGTCTATGGCAAACGACGTGACCGGATCCTGAGGCAAGCTCAGGGATGGGGGGCGCCCAAGCTGCAGACCGCTTTAACCGTCCTTACAGATACGGACCTATCCTTGCGCTCGGCAGGTCAAACCGCACCTGCGATGGCACTGGTAGAGCGTGCAATGATCCGACTGGCGATGCTGGCCCGATCGGGTTAAGGCCTAGCGCGCCAACCACGTTGCCGCCGACTGACCGGCCCAACGTCCAGTCGCCAGACAGGCGGTCAGAAGATAACCACCGGTCGGGGCTTCCCAATCCAGCATCTCGCCCGCGCAAAAAACGCCCGGACATGCAGTCAGCATCAAACCGCTGTCCACGGCACCCGATGCTACCCCGCCAGCGGTTGAGATCGCCTCATCCATCGGGCGTAGCCCAGCATACCTGATAGGCAGGTTTTTCAGCGCACCGATCCATTGCGTTTGCTTCAATGCGCGGCCCTTAGTCATTTCGTGGAACAAAGCGATCTTTTGCGGAGACAGACGCAGACCATTCTTCAACCAATGCGAAAGCGTTGCCTTTGATTTCTTCGCGTCCAATCGCGCCTGCATCCCTTCAGCCGTCACATCCGGGACCAGATCAACAAACAGCGGCGCCCCCGTCCGCAGCGCAGGGGTCAGGGCATACATACCGCCACCTTCCAGGCCTTTTGCGGAAATAGTGGCCTCACCACGGCTATCCAGATCGCCCGCCATCCACCGCACCGACTTGAGCGCCGCGCCAAAATGTGGCTGCATATAGGGGCTCCAATCGACTGACAGAGCGGCGTTAGCCGGTGCAAACGGTGTTAGATCAACTCCGCTGTCCGCAAGCCATTGGGCCCAAGCCCCATCCGAGCCCAACCGCGCCCAGCTGGCACCCCCTAATGCCAAAACCGTCGCATCGGGCGAGCAAAACTGCATGCCATCTGGCGTCTCAAAAACCAACGCCCCACCTTGCCATCCCTGCCAGCGCCAGCTTGTCTTGATCTGAACACCGGCCTGATCGAATCTGGCCAGCCAAGCCCGCAGCAAGGGTGAGGCCTTCATGACTTTCGGAAACACCCGCCCGGTAGAGCCCGTGAACATCTCTTGCCCAAGATCACCGGCCCAAGCCTTCACCGCCTGTGCGTCAAACGCTTGTATCATCGGATGCAACCAATCCTTTGCATCCCCGTATGCGCCCATAAGCATGTCAAAAGGCTCATCCTTGGTCAGGTTCAGGCCGGACTTCCCCGCCATCAGGAATTTACGCGCGACAGACGGCTTGGCTTCGGCCACTGCAACCTCGTGCCCGGCGGCGGCAAGCTGTTCGGCGGCCATTAGCCCCGCTGGCCCTGCCCCGATGACCATGGTTTGCGCCATTGTGTCCCTCTTGCCCTGTACACGCATCAGCGCGAAGTTAGGTCATGGCAAATTCCGATCCGATCTGCCCGCTCTGCAACCGTCCGATCCCCGAAGGTGGTGGAAGCCTGCACCATCTGATCCCAAAGCTTAAGGGAGGCAAGGGCGGGCCCACCGTTTTGTTGCATCAGATATGCCACAAAGAGATCCACGCGACACTGACCGAGGCCGAACTGGCGCGTGACTTTCACACCGTCGATGCACTGCGCAAACATCCGAGGCTTGAGAAGTTCCTGAATTGGGTGCGCAAACGCCCGCCGGGGTTTCGCTCAAAAGTGCCGGGCAAACGACGCGGGCGATGATCAGGCAGGAAGCCAGGGATCGCCGAATGCATCCTTTTGCGGGTTAGCCAGCCCTTCAATTTCGATCCCGAGATAGTCCGGCACCGGTGCAAACCGGGCATTTGGGATGTGTTGGTATTCCAACGTGGTATATGGGCGCTTCCACAGCCATTCGCGGTTCTCAACCGCCCAGAGGTCGGGATTGAGCGGTTTGTCAGCAGTGAACGCGTAGAAATGCAGATCGAACCCGTGAGGTTCGACATCCTGCAAAGACAGCAATGACATTCCCATGGATCGGCAGAACGCATCTTCGGCAGCGATATCACCGGTTCGCAAAGTGATCTGACCAATACAGGCCTTGGCAAATGGGGCGTCCGCGCTGGCGGCATTTTCGGGCCGGTTGCCCTCGAAATCCTGCTGCAGCAGTTCAATGGCAAACCCTTCGGGGTCATTCAGATGGCACATATAGCCGATATCCAGAAACTGCCGCGGCGCGCTGACCGGGATACCCTTCTGGCGCAGGTGTTCTGCGGCAAGATCAACATCCGGCAACGTGATCCCGATCTTCCAATACCGCTGCCCCGGATCATGGCGGTAACCCCCGCCGCCCGGCATCAGCAACAGATCGGCATCCTGACCGGAATATCCAAGACGACGATTGGCGCCTTCAACCCTGACAGACATGCCAAGCGCATCACGATAAAACGCCGCCAACGCATCCGGGTCCGCCACCCGCAATCGGAGCGCGGCCAACCTCATGGGCACAATCCGGCTATGCCCGCAGCAACCGACGGATCTGCGGACAGGCTGTCGGCTACAAGTTCTTGTGCAGTTGGTATCAAATGTTCGGGCTCAACCACCCGATCAACCAGCCCAAAGCTATAAGCTTCTTCTGCAGAAATCTTCTGTCCCGCCATCAGTATGAGTCGGGTTCTGGCCGGACCGATCAACTCTGCCATCCGCTTGGGATCCGAGGGCTGCGGCAAGAATCCCAGCTTCATGACCGGGTAAAAGAACTTGGCCGAGGGCACTGCGATACGCAGGTCACAGGCCAGCACCATACCGTTGGCTCCACCGGCCAAAGTGCCGTTGAGCGCGGCCACCGTCAGGCAGGGCAAGGCGGCAATGGCACCCGACAACCTCTCCCAAAGATCGGATGTCGCAAGGCCCGCCCGCGCTTCTTCAAGATCGGCGCCCGCACTGAAGACCCGGCCCGCCCCCGTCAGGATCAATGCACGTGCCTCGGTTGCCGCCTCTGCGATGCGTACCAATTCGCTAAGCATCGCTGAGGTCAGCGCATTGGCCTTATCCGGATTGTTCAACGTGACGGTCCACAGCCCATTATCCTGTGTCAGTTCGATCACGTCAGCCCAACCCTTTTTCGGATGTCTTCGTTGCGCAGCGATATCTCGGTCCCCAAGAACTCATCCGCATCTGCCGAGCACATCCACATCAACGCCCGCGCGGGCCAGTCTGCGGGGATGTGATCGTCCCAATCCAGCTGACTTACTGGATTGATTCCGCTGGCCTTGATCACCCGCTGCATATCTGTGGCCACAGTTCCCGGGGACAGGCCCATTGCGCGAATACCGTGATGCGCCTCTTCCAGATGCAGGCATTCGGTCAGCATCTTGGCCCCGGCTTTTGATGCACAATAGTGGCTCCAGGCTTCGACCGGGTTCGACGCGGCACCGGACGAGACTGTCAGAACGGTCCCGCCGCCTGCTGCCCGCATGATGGGCAGGACGGCACGCATTCCATAAAAGACACCCTTCAAGTTGATGTCGATTGCTTGGCTCCAGGCCCGGGTGTCGGCATTCGAAAGATGAAAGATCGGATCAATGACGCCCGCGTTCCCGATTAGCACATCCAGCTTGCCGAACCGGTCGATGCAATCGGCAACTGTCTGTTCGACCTGGGAAAAATCGCTGACGTCGCAGGCCAGCGCCATGGCATTTTCACCCAATGCCGCAGCCAGAGCGTCAATCTGATCGCGGCTGCGTGCGACCAAGGCCACATTGGCCCCAGCTGCGGCAAAAACGCGCCCGGCTTCCGCTCCGATGCCTCGGCTTGCCCCTGTGATCAGTACCGTTTTCCCTTGCATATGCATCGTTTAAATCCCCGCATTTGAAATTGTCTTAACTCGTACCCTGCAAATGGGGAATTGGTCCACCCCTTCCCCCTTGACGCTGGCCGCTACAGGCACGACCATGCCGGCAAATTGATCAAGAAGGGTTCTCTTATGACTGTTTTCCTTCGCCGTAGCTGCGGTGCAGCTTTGGCCTACGCTGTTGCAACCAACGGCGCCTTTGCAGATGTTACCGCCAATGATGTCTGGGCCGATTGGCAGGCTTATCTGGGCGGCATGGGCTATGACGTCACTGGCGATCAGAGCGTTTCCGGCAACGTCACCACCATCGCGAACATGACGATGGCCATGGCCATTCCGGACACCGAAGGCACCTTCGACATGGTCATCCCCGAGATGACGTTGACCGAAAATGGCGACGGTACAGTCAATATCGGCTTTCCTGCCAGCTTCCCGATGACAATTTCGGGTGAAGCCGAGGGCGAGACATTTTCGGCTGATCTGATGTACGCTCACGACGCCTTGGAAATGGTCGTTTCGGGTACCCCCGAAAACATGACATATGACTATACGGCGAACAGCCTGACTCTGTCGATGGACTCGATGGAGTTTGATGGCGAAACCGTATCCAGCGACATGTTTGCCTTGAACGTTCAGATGAACGAAATCGCAGGCACATCGCAGATGCAGATCGGCGAGATGCGCGATATCGCGCAGCAGTTCACGGCCAGCAGCCTGTCCTATGATGTGGCCTTCAACGAGCCCGAAAGTGAAGACACGGGCCGGATCAGCGGTAAATTAGATGGTTTGAAATTTGATGGCGATACAATCATTCCACCCGGTATGGATGTCGCCAACATTGAAGACATCTACAAGGCCGGGTTCGCCGCTTCAGGTACATTCACATACGCCTCGGGCAGCACCGAAATGGCAGGCACTGCCGAGGGTGAGCCATTCTCGCTCAGCAGCAGTTCCGAAGGAGGCAGCTTTACCGGCAGCATCGATGCACAGCGCCTTGTCTACGATCTTGCGCAGAACAGCACCAAACTAGCCGTCACCACGTCGGATCTGCCTTTTCCAATCGAAATCGCGATGGCAAATGCAGGGCTGAAATTCGAGCTTCCGGTGCAGGCCTCGGAAGAAATCCAGCCATTTGGGTTTGGCATGAACCTGACGGATTTCACCATGTCCGACGTGTTGTGGAGCATGTTCGACCCTGCTAGTGCGCTGCCGCGCGATCCGGCGACCATCGCGTTGGATGCAACCGGCACCGCCAAAGTTCTGGTCGATTTCATGGACCCGGAAGCCGTCGAAGAGCTTGAGACATCTGATATCGTTCCGGGCGAACTGCATTCGCTGAAGATCAACAAGCTTCTCGTATCATTGGTCGGAGCCCAATTGAGCGGTGATGGCGACTTTGCGTTCGACAACTCCAACACGGAAGAGTTTGATGGCCTGCCTGCCCCGTCGGGTGTCGCCAACTTGAAACTTGTTGGGGCCAACGCTCTGCTGGACAAGCTGATCGGCATGGGCTTTGTGTCGGAAAACGACGCGCTGGGCGCGCGTATGATGATGGGTCTGATGGCTGTTCCGGGCGAAGAACCGGACACGTTGAACTCGAAAATCGAGTTTACCGAGGATGGACAGATCCTGGCCAACGGTCAGCGTATCAAGTGACAAACAAATCGGGAAAGGCCGCTGCGCTGGCCTTTCCCGCCCGAGGCACATAAAGCCAGTGGGCTGCAGGCCTTGCGGGACAGGCTATCCGAGGCTAGGTCCAGAACAACAAGACCGGAGGCCTCATGACGCGAACACCTCAAACAATCAGTGAAGAGCTGCTGAATGCAGCCCGCAAGGCAGGTGCCGAGGCAGCGGATGCCATAGTAATTGATGGCTCATCCGTTTCTGTGGAGGTACGTAGTGGTGCATTGGAACATGCCGAACGCTCGGAAGCGACCGATCTAGGGCTGCGGGTCTTCCTTGGCAAACAGCAGGCAATCGTATCCAGTTCGGATAGTCGCCCCGATACGCTTACCGCGATGGCCGAGCGCGCCGTGGCCATGGCACGGGAAGCGCCGGAAGATCCGTTCACCGGCTTGGCCGCGCCTGACCAATTGGTCGCCAACTGTAATATCGACGCGCTGGAGCTGTTTGACCCAGCCCCTGAACCCAGCGCTGAAGCTCTGATGCAGGATGCGCTGGCGGCAGAGGCAGCAGCGCTGGACGTTGCGGGAGTCTCACAGGTGTCCGACGCTGCGGCCGCCTATGGTACCCACCGGGTCCATCTTGCCGCAACAAACGGCTTTTCGGATGGCTACATGCGCAGCAGCCGTTCAACCTCATGCGTCGCCATTTCCGGCGAAGGGACGGGAATGGAGCGTGACTATGACGGTGACAGCCGGACTTTTCAGTCTGACCTGCGCAGCCCCGCCGAGATTGGTCGCACGGCTGGTGAACGTGCGGTTCAGATCGTGGGAGCACGCAAGCCCCAGACCGGCAGTTTTCCGGTGGTGTTCGACGAACGGATTTCATCATCCCTGATCGGCCATCTGCTGGCCGCCAGCAATGGCGCGGCGATAGCCCGCGGGGCCTCGTGGCTGAAGGAAAGCCTTGGGCAACAGGTTCTACCGGCACATTTGTCTTTGATTGAAGACCCGCATCGCCCGCGCATTTCGGGCTCGCGCCCGTTCGATGCCGAAGGGCTGGCAACACGGCGCAGGGCGATCGTTGAAGATGGCGTACTGACCGGCTGGACGTTAGACCTGTCCAGCGCCCGCAAATTGGGAATGACCTCGACCGGCAACGCAGCGCGCGGCGTATCCGGGCCGCCGTCGCCCAGCAACTGGAACCTGAGCCTGACGCAAGGCGAGAAGACCCGCGCCGAGTTGTTGCGCGACATGGGTACCGGGCTTTTGGTCACTTCGATGATCGGATCGACCATCAATCCGAATACCGGCGACTATTCACGCGGCGCTTCGGGATTTTGGGTTGAGAACGGCGAGATCACCCATCCCGTCAACGAGTGTACCATCGCTGGCAATCTTCGCGACATGCTGATGCGAATCATTCCGGCAAACGATGCGCGGCCTTACCTATCGCGCGTTGTACCCTCGCTGTTGATCGAAGGGATGACACTTGCCGGCAACTGACCTGCCCCTGCTGATTGACGCTGCGCTTGAGGCCGGAAAGATCGCCACGCGCTATTCGGGTCCTGATGCCCAGCGCTGGGATAAACCCGAAGGCGCAGGCCCGGTGACCGAGGCCGATCTGGCCGTCAACGCGATGCTAGAACGTGATCTGCAGGCGGCCCGCCCGGATTATGGCTGGCTGAGCGAAGAAACCGAGGATTCACCCGATCGTCTGGCCCGTGATCGGGTCTTCGTCATCGATCCCATCGACGGCACCCGCAGTTTTGCCGAGGGGTCGCGCACATGGGCCCATTCGCTGGCCGTAACCGAGAACGGTGAGGTCACGGCAGCCGTCATCTACCTGCCCTTACGTGATCTGCTGTATGCGGCTGCAAAAGGGCAAGGTGCAACGTTGAATGGCACTGCCATCCAAGTGTCAGGGCAAGCGCACCTGCCCGAAGCCGAGATTTTGGCGGCAAAACCCAATCTAGATCCGCGCCACTGGCAATCCGGTGCTGCACCTGACTTTCGCCGTGTATACCGCCCGTCTCTGGCCTATCGGATGGCGCTGGTTGCGCAGGGACGGTTTGACGGGATGCTGACGTTGCGACCCAGTTGGGAATGGGATATCGCCGCCGGAGATCTGATCCTGCGCGAGGCAGGCGGGCTCTGTACCGATCGTTTGGGGCAACCTCTGCGCTTCAACAATACCCACCCGCGCCTGAACGGCGTGGTGGCGGCAGGTTCAGCGGTGCATTCGGACCTTCAGACCCGACTTAACCCGAATGGGGCCGGAATTCCGGCATGAGCAAGCCGCGATCTCTGAGCCTTGCGGCCTATCGAGTCCTGTCCTGGGGCGTCCCGCAAAGCACGGGTCACCCCGAGATTGCGCGCCCGGAAGGTGAACTTCTGTGGGTCCATGTCAGTACACCCGATCGGTTGCGGGCCGTCGACAATATTTGCCGTCGGCTGCTGTCTGTGCGACCAGAACTTTCGCTGTTGCTGACCGCCCCACCCGATGTTGATCTGAAGGACTGGGAAGATTGCGATACCCCGATCACAATGCTGCCCGCCGAGCATACCGGCGCGGCGCGCACGTTCTTGGATCACTGGCGCCCTGATATGGGGCTGTGGTTTGGCGGTGGGCTGATGCCCAATGTCATAACACGCGCACAGGAGCGGGGCATTCCGCTAATTTTGCTTGAGGCTGTGGTCGACGTGAAAACCGCAAGGGGTGGACGTTGGCTACCTGATATCACGCGATACACGCTGGATTGCTTTACAGCGATACTTGCGCCCAATAATGACAGCGCACGCCAAATCCGACGCCTGGGAGTGAACTCGGCAAAAATCTCGGTCGCGCCACCACTTCATATCAGCCCCAACCCAGAGCCCTGGCCCGAAGATGAATTGATCGAGACCACTCACACAATGGCCGGGCGCCCAGTTTGGCTGGCCGCATGGGTTCAGGACAAGGAATTCATCTCGGTTCTGACGGCCCATCGTCAGGCCTTGCGGATGCTGCCACGTCTGGCTTTGGTCCTGCATGTGGCGGATATGTCCGAGGCATCGCCCCTGTTTAAACGCCTCGAAGCGATGGACCTTCGATGCGCCAACTGGGATGAAGGCCATCCAATCGAAGACACCACACAAGTGATTCTAACAGCCGAGCCCGAGGATCTGGGCCTTTGGCATCGTGTATCCGCAGTTACCTTCATGGGAAGTTCACTGGAACGCGGGGCGCGGGGGCACGACCCTCTGACCGCAGTCGCCTTGGGATCTGCGGTAATCCATGGGCCTCATGTCAGCAAGCATCGCAGTCTCTATGACAGATTGGGGCAGGCAAAAGCCGCGTTGAAGATACGAACCGCAACAGAGTTGGGCGATGGCGTTGTCGAATTGTTGGCACCTGACCGCACAGCAGACATGGCATTGGCCGGATGGCGGATTGTCACCGAAGGGGCTCCACAGGCGGACCAACTGATCGATATGGTACAGGATACACTGGACCGGCGAGGGCGTGACGATGCGGGCACCTGACTTCTGGAACTCAGCCCCTGATCGGTTGGATCTGCGCGCCAGGCTGTTGGCGCCACTTGGTCGCCTCTATGCCGCTGCAACCGCCCGTCGCGTGGCGAGCGGGCAAGGCATCTCGCCGGGCGTACCGGTTATCTGCGTTGGCAACCTGAATGCCGGTGGCACAGGGAAGACACCGACGGTGATCTGGGTTTTGGAATATTTGAGGGATACCTGGCATCAACCTCATGTCGTGACCAAAGGCCATGGTGGCTCGCTGGAAGGCCCGGTGCAGGTCGACCCGCGCAAACACACAGCGGCTCAGGTCGGGGATGAACCCCTGTTACTCGCCGCGTTTGCCGAGGTCTGGGTCGCCAAAGATCGTGCAGCGGGCGCGCAGGCAGCCGCAGCGGCAGGGGCAACCGCGATCGTGCTGGACGACGGTTTTCAGAACCCCGCAGTTGCCAAGGATTTTTCCATCATCGTGGTGGATGCGCAGCGCGGATTTGGCAATGGCCTTTGCCTTCCTGCTGGTCCACTGCGAGAGCCTGTGGCCGTTGGATTGAAACGTGCCGATCTCGTGTTGTCGCTTGGGGACGCCGCAGCGCAGTCAACATTTTCAGAAAGATGGGAACCTGCCCTGACGGTCCCACACGCCACCGGCGAGGTGTATCCGCTCCAAACCGGAATGGACTGGAACAATACACCCGTTCTGGCCTTTGCGGGCATAGGCTATCCGGACAAGTTCTTTGGAACTCTGCGACAGCAAGGCGCTAAACTGCTGCGGGCCGAGGCACTGGATGATCACCAACCACTGACTTCAGCGCTGATGACGCGGCTTGAGAACGAGGCCAAAGCACTGGGCGCGCAACTGGTGACAACCGAGAAAGACGCCGTGCGCCTGCCCGCCACTTTCCGCAGCAAAGTTCTGACCCTACCGGTTCGGTTGCAAATCAATCAGGATGACAAAGTCAAAGAGTTGTTGGCGAAGGCCGCGCCTTCACCTTAGGCAGATGGCCAGCCCAAAACAGGCTGACCATTCAGGATTTAGCTGCCAAGCTCGGCTTCGATCAGCGTCTTGAAGTCGTCATAAGGCTGATTTTCAACCTTCTTCCCATTCACGACGAAAGTAGGCGTCGCCTGAATTCCATCGCGTTCGGCATTTTCCTGATACCAGGCCACCAGTGTCTGCGCGCGGGTACCGTCCTGCAGGCAAGCCTCAAGCTGATCATTGTCTATGCCAGCGAGACGCCCGATCTTGCGCAGTTCATCAACGATTTCGGCAGGACCTCCGGCACGGGTCCATTCCGACTGGCCTTCATACAGCAGGTCGGTGATGCCAAAGAACTTGTCAGGTCCTGCACAGCGCGCGACCATCGAGGCCCACAGGCCATAGCGGTCGAAATACACCTCGCGGTAAGTGAACTTTACCTTGCCGGTATCGATGAAGTCCTTCTTGAGCTGCTTGTACGCGCCCTGATGGAAATTCGCGCAGTGCGGGCAGGTGTACGATGCATATTCGATGATCTCGACTGGCGCGTCTTCGGCCCCCTGCACCATCTCGACGATGGTCGAGGTGTCCAAATCCGCCTCTTGCGCCTCAGCAGCACCAACAAGCGGGTTCGAAGGGATCGTGTTACTCGACGTTGTCAGCCAATAGCCGCCAGCGGCCACGGCGACAGCCGCACATATTACGGTTGCAATCCGGCTCATTCATCAGCCCTTTCTTAGCGTTTCTGTCTGGATAAAACGTTGCGGCCCAAACGTTCAAGGGCCGCGCGCAAATCTTCATCATCAACCGCGCGCGACACATTGTCGGCCTCAGCTGCGATTTCTGGTGAAACAACCGGTTTCGTCTGTTTCGGTTTGTGATCGAAACTCGCCTGCCCCTCAGCAAATCCGGTAGGCGCGGTCTGGGTGATACGCACCCGATTGATCGCGTTGTAACCATAGACCGCATTCACTTTGTCGCGCAGCTGTTCTTTCTGCATCTCCAGCATTGGCGCCTGCGGCCCGGTGGTCAGCACCGTCAGTGTCGCGCCAAAGCCACCCTTGGCGTATCCCACATTCACCGGCCGGGCGATCGACGCGATGTCCTGGCCCACAATCTCGGCCCAATGGGTCAAAAGGCGCGAGACGGCAAATCCCCGGCTTTCCCCGGCCTGCCTGATCCGGTCGTTCAGCAAAGTGGCGGTGCGCTTGAACCCGCGGGTCGAGGAACGTCTGCGTTGCATCTGGTTTCCAACTCCTGCGCCGCTATTGTAATAGGCTGATACCCGGACGCCAGTGAAACCCGACAGAGAGTTACATAAAACTTGCGTGACTGCACCGAATCTGACCTGAGCAATACGCTGCTGGATTGGTACGACCGCCACGCACGTGAAATGCCTTGGCGTATTGGCCCGGCAGCGCGTGCCGCAGGCTTAGCACCAGACCCCTACCGCGTCTGGCTATCCGAAGTGATGCTGCAACAAACGACCGTTGCCGCTGTTCGCGACTATTTTGTTCGTTTCACCACGCGCTGGCCAACCGTCGAAGCCCTTGCCAATGCGCAAGATGATCAGGTCATGGGGGAATGGGCTGGCCTGGGCTATTACGCCCGCGCCCGCAACCTTCTGAAATGCGCGCGGGTGGTTGCGTCCGCGCATGACGGGCAGTTTCCCAACAATTACGATGCACTACTGGAACTGCCGGGCATTGGCCCCTATACGGCGGCGGCCATAGCAGCCATCGCATTTGATCGACCCGAAACTGTCCTGGACGGCAATGTCGAACGGGTCATGGCAAGGCTCTATGATATTCACGAACCCCTGCCCGCCTCAAAACCCCTGTTAAAGAAAAAAGCCGCGGCATTGACCCCGCAGCACCGGCCCGGAGATTACGCGCAGGCTGTCATGGATTTGGGTGCAACGATCTGTACTCCAAAATCTCCGACTTGCGGTATTTGCCCCCTGCATGCGGCCTGTCTGGCGCGGAAGGCGAGGACGCAGGTGGAACTGCCGCAAAAAACGCCCAGGAAGCCCAAACCCACCCGGCTGGGCCACATCTACATCGCCCAACGCGGCGATGGTGCCCTGCTGTTGGAACGCCGCCCCGATAAGGGCCTGCTGGGCGGAATGTTGGGCTGGCCCGGCTCGGACTGGTCCGAAACACCGCTGGAAAGCCCTCCGTTCCCGGCGCGATGGCACGAAATCCCCGGTGAAGTGAGACACACCTTCACCCACTTTCACCTGATCCTGCGTATTTGGACAACCGAATTGCCAGACGGTTGCAATCCGAACGGTCTGACAGTCATGGACAAACACCAATTCAGGCCCAGCGATCTGCCCACGGTTATGCGCAAGGCTTTTGACCTCTGGCGCGGCCAATAGACCGCTGGGCAAAGCCCAGTGCGCGGTCTACGGTGTCGCCAACGTTTCGGAGCCTCAACATGATCGCATCTGACACACTGTCTCGCTGGCAATCCGCCCTTCCCTTTTGGGTCTCATATCTCCTGATCCCACTGATCTGGATGACCACTACGGCAGGCGGATGGTGGGTCCTGCTTGTACCGCTTTCGACATGGTGGGTCTTTGCGGTGCTTGACCGGCTGACCGGCCTAAACCTTGAAAACGCCGACCCGGACACGCCAGATGCGGGGCTGCAATGGTATATCTGGCTGACCAAAGCCTGGGCACCTGTGCAATTCCTCACGCTCTATGGGCTGATCTGGTACACTACCCGAGCCGTAGATATAAGCTCGGTCGAAAAAATCGGCGTGTTCTTCGGCATGGGCGTCCTTTCCGGAACGATCGGGATCAACTACAGCCACGAGCTGATGCATCAGAAAGGCAAACTGGAACGCTGGCTGGGCGATTTCCTGTTGTCGATGGTCCTTTATTCCCATTTCCGGTCCGAGCACCTGCTGGTTCACCACCGCTACGTCGGAACTCCGCGCGATCCGGTAACCGCGCGCTACAACGAAGGTTTCCACCGGTTCTATCCGCGCGTTCTGCGCCAAAGCCTCATCTCAGCCTTTCGCGCCGAGCGGGAAAAACTGGCCCGCAAAGACCGCCCGTGGACCGACCCGGCAAACCCGTTCTGGCGCTATTGGAGCCTTCAAGGAGCCATGCTGCTGCTAGCATTTCTGATCGGCGGATGGGCAGGGCTAGGCCTGTTTTTGGTACAGGCCGGCACCGCGATCTGGCAGCTTGAACTTGTTAACTATGTCGAGCACTACGGGCTGACGCGCAAATATCTGGGCGATGGCAAATATGAGCATGTGCACCCGCGCCATTCCTGGAACGCGTCACAAAAGGCCTCGAATTGGTTGTTGATAAACTTGCAACGCCACTCGGACCACCACTACAAGCCAAACCGGCGCTTTCCATTGCTGCAACACCATACGCAGGACGCAGCGCCGCAACTGCCTCATGGATATCCGGTCATGACCCTTGCCGCGATGATCCCGCCCTTGTGGCGGCGTATCATGAATCCGAGGGTCCGCGCTTGGCGGCGTCAATACTATCCCGAAATCACCAACTGGAAGCCTTACAACAAAGCGCACAACCGTGCCCCTCGCACCTGACTGCAGCGCGCACCAGCGCGCTGCCCGGCCCAACGGGAAGGATCACATCTTTGATCCGGTGCTGACAGGCGGGAGCCCTGGTTGCTACAGCACCCAGACATCCATCGGGGCTGTAACACCGCGAACAGGCTGGTCCGAGTGCTGTGCAAACCCGGTCATCATGTCTTGCGCATTTGGCGTCTCGCTAAGGGCCTGAGACCGCAATGCATCACTGACAATGATGCGCGCTTGAAAATCGCGCGTCAGGGCCTCTAGCTTCGCAGCAACATTCACCGCATCGCCGATCACTGCAAATTCCAGCCGGTTTGCACCGATATCCCCCAGTACGACCGAGCCATAATGAACCCCGACCCCGATCCGAATCTCTGGCTCACCCGCGCGCTTGCGCTCCAAATTCCAACGGTCGATCATCTCGACCATGGACCGCGCGCATGCCAGCGCATTGCTTGCATCCAGCTCTCCGGGTACGGGGGTTCCAAACGTGGCCATCAGCCCATCGCCCAAGTATTTGTCGAGTGTTCCGTGATGGCGAAACACCTCGGTCTCCATTCGGGCGTGGAAACCACGCAAAACTTCAATAACCTCATATGGATCACGGCCAGCCGAGAACTTGGTGAAGCCAACGATGTCGATAAATAGAACCGCGATATCCTCTTTGCGGACCTGCTTCAGAGGTTCGTCGTTCTGGCTCAGCTCATCCACCACATTCGGCGAAAAGTATCGAGACAGATTCGCGCGTTCACGTTCAAGCCCAGCATTGGACATCAGCAAGCGATTGAGGCGGCGCATCGACACCCCAAGCGTCACTGCGACCATGACAAAAACGATCACCTGCTGGATGCGTAGGGTTGGCATGAAACTGTTGGGATCCATGAACTCGGCCACATCCGGGTAGCCTGACAAAGCCTCGGCCACACGCTCGCTAATCCCGGGGATCGGGGTGGCGACCCACCAAGCGATCACCCATCCAGCCGTCCACATCATCGCCGTCCACGAACCGATCGCAATGACAGTGCGCCAGGAATAGGCAAGCGTCCCTGCTGCTAGGATAATGAAGAAATATTGAAAATTGTCGAACCGATACTGCATCGCCAGTGGTCGCACATCGTCGCTGAACGGGTTTGGCACAATCATCCCCAGCGTCATGATCAGCAGATCGACGAAGATCAAAAGCAACTCGGTCCGGGATTGCCCCACACGACCCGCGCGTTGGATCAGCCAACCATTGGCGCAGATCAGAAGCAGGATGAAATGGTACCATAGGACCTCCCACTGGGGATTCAGATAGATCAGCAACAGCCCGGTCAACGCCATCGCGATCCACCGTGCACGAACAGCCAGTTCAAGCCCCTCTCGCTTGTGTCGTTCCAGTGCTGCCTCGGTATATTTGTTGTCCAGATCGAAGTTGTCCGGTTGCGTAACAAAGAACCGGCTGAGGCGGGATTGACTGGCGGTGGTCTCGGTCATTGCCTTTATCTCCCACAAGGGCTGTCAGGGGCTGCCCTATGCAATCATCTCACAGGCAAAAACAAAAGACCCCGCCGGTAACGGCGGGGCAAGGCGTAGTGCCTTGTGTCAGGCCACAGGCACCGGCGGTATTCAGTTATGCAATTCGGCCCTGATCTGCTGACGCAACACGTCGATGGGCACGGTTTTGCCATCGCGTTTGAAGCACCAATAGGTCCAGCCATTACAAGACGGAGCATTTTCCAGATGCGCGCCAACCTGATGGATCGAACCTTTGACGTTCTGCCCTACCAGAGTCCCATCGGCGCGGACCTTGGCTTTATGGCGTTGGTTCATCGAATACAGTTCCTCACCCGGGCGCAGCATGCCGCGTTCGACCAATTGGCCAAAGGGCACGCGCGGCTCAGCACGCTTGCTGGCGCTGACTTCCAACGCTTCGCGGTCAAACTTACGGACCTTTGAAATACGCTTTTCAGCCACCTTGCGATAACTTTCTTCGCGCTCAATCCCAATGAACTCACGCCCCAGCATTTTCGCTACAGCACCTGTGGTGCCCGTGCCAAAGAACGGATCCAGCACCACGTCACCGGGATTGGTCGAGCCAATCAGGACACGATGCAGCAGTGATTCCGGTTTCTGTGTCGGATGCGCCTTGTCGCCGTTTTCGTCCTTGAGCCGTTCATGCCCGGTGCAGATCGGCAGTACCCAATCGCTGCGCATCTGCACGCCTTCGTTCAGCGCTTTCAGTGCTTCGTAGTTAAAAGTGTACTTGGCCCCCTCACGCTTGGACGCCCAGATCATTGTCTCATGTGCGTTGGTAAATCGCTTGCCACGGAAGTTTGGCATCGGGTTGGACTTACGCCACACAACGTCGTTCAGAATCCAATAGCCCGCATCCTGCAGGGCGGAACCCACGCGGAAAATGTTGTGATAAGACCCAATCACCCAGATCGCACCATTGGGCTTCAGCAGACGATGCGCAGCCTTCAACCATTCCCGCGTGAACTGGTCATAAGCCCCAAAGCTGCTGAACTGATCCCAGTGATCATCGACCGCATCGACCTGAGAATTATCGGGCCTGTGCAATTGACCTTTCAACTGTAAATTATACGGGGGGTCCGCAAAAATCAGGTCAATCGACGCCTCGGGCAGACTGTTCATCGCCTCGATGCAGTCACCGGATAGAATCGTGTTTAAAGGGAGCGCGGCTGCGCCCTTTGTCTTGATTGTGGTCATATCACTGCCTCAGTTCCACGGCGCTTTTGCGCTCATTTGGTTGAGACAAGGATGAGTCAAAGATGATTCGCCGTCAATTTCTTTTTTGAATCAGCGACTTACGATTTACTCTTGATACAAGATATTGTGGACCGGTTTGAACGAACGTCTATGGTGTGGGGTCACGCCAAGATTTTGCAACGCCTCACGGTGCTGTTTTGTCGGATATCCGGCATTCGCCTCCCACCCATAGCCGGGATGCTGTTGCGCCAAATCCACCATCAGCTGATCACGCCAGATTTTTGCAATGATCGACGCTGCCGAAATCGACACCGACCGTGCGTCGCCCTTCACCACCGCCTGCGAGGGTAATTTCATACCGCGCGGGATCATGTTGCCATCAATCAGCAAGAAATCCGGAGCCGGGTCCAGCGCAGCTACCGCGCGTACCATCGCCAGATGCGAGGCGCGCAGGATGTTATGCTCATCGATCTCTGCAACCGTGGCTTCGGCCACCGCGACCTCTGCCCGGTCGCGCAATATCTCATCCAAACCGCCGCGACGCTTGGCCGTCAGTTTTTTTGAATCGTTCAACCCAGCGGGAATGTCATCCGGGTTCAAAATAACCGCTGCGGCTACAACCGGGCCGGCCAGCGGACCGCGCCCAACCTCATCCACCCCGGCAATTCGGGTATATCCGCGTGCCAGCAAAGCCCGTTCGAGTTCATAATCAGGTGTCGTCATACCCTTGGCAAATCGCGTTTCGTAGCGCTTCGCAAGAAAAAAGAGAGGGCAGCTTGCGCCACCCTCTCCCGCGCGGCGCTTCTATGGCGCCACTCCTGCTCGAAACCTGTCACTGGTAAACGACACGGTATCCTTTCTGGCGCAGGCAGGCGGGTTCGTATGCCCGTTTTACCTTTTTACCATTCCAGAAACCAACCTTGCATTGGTGTGGCAGGCTATCGGCATGTTTATAGTACTTCTTCAGGCAATTCGGCCCAAGCAGCGGACGCTTGTTCGAATAGGCATTGAACGTGCGCAGGCAACGCTGTGGTAGGTCATAACGGGCCACGCGCTTTGGTAACGGGCGTACAGCATGTTTTTTCTTGGCCTTCTTCGCCTTGGCTGCGGCCTGCTTGTGACGCTTGCGGCGCTCTGCCTCTTCGTCGCGCTTTTTCTCCTGATGATAGTGGTTGATCGCAGCACCTATGAGCGCGATCGCAGCCAATCCGCCGAGAATATCTCGGGTATCTGCCGCCCGTGCCTGCGACGCCGAGATCCCCGTGATGGCGACGGCGGTTGCTATGATCAGAGCGATAAATTTCCGGTGCATGATGCGTGTCCTTTCGGATAATGGGCAGGCCGGTTACCGACCGCGAAATTGATAACCTGACACTGCGACCACCCCGTTCAGACAAGCAATAACGGCATACTGTTATTCAATATCAGCACCACAAACCCCCTGAGGTTATTGAATATCCACCCAACCCATGCGCAGGATGCAGCCCATGAAACAGATCCTCTCTTCTCTGGCTCTGACGGCCCTGATATCGGTTGGGTCGCAAGCCATCGCGGCAGATTGCTATGCCGACTACAAGGCCAAGCAGGACAATCCCTTACGCCTGCACTATGGCGTCATGCAGGTCTCAAGCTGCGATAAAGGCTCCGCCCGGAAAGAAGTCGCCAAGCGGCTGAAATCAAACGGCTGGACCCTGCTGAACGTGATGACCGTTTTCGAGGCGGGTGGATTGGATCAAAGGAAGGCCAATGCCGGAAAATACTATCTCCGTTACTGAGGCGCGTCGTTCGGGGGTTCGGCTGGTTGGTCTGGGGATTGCGGCAATCGTCGCGATCCTGGTGACTGCAGCGGTTTTCCTGTTCTGGACGCTACCGGACGCAAATGCCTTCAACGCGCGGGTTGAACGGCTGTTTGTCGAGGCTGACCTGACCTCGCAATCGGAAATCCGTCTGCTCGAGATTCTGGCGCAATCGGGCACCGCCTTTGCCGATACGCTATCCAGCTATCGAATGGTCATCTTCGTGCTGTTGGTCTTTGCCAGCGCCATGCTGATCACCGCGCTTGTTTTTCTGGTCATGCTGGTTCTGCTGAACCGCCGCATGGCCCAGATTGAGCGGACGGGGATCCAGGTAACATCCCTGCTGATCAGCCGTGAAGAGAATACCGTTTATCTCAACAACATGGATTTTAAGTTGACCCCCGCCGCGATGGAAACGCTTTCGGTTCTGGCTGAATCAAGGCTGGATGACGAGGTCCTGTCGGGTGCCCAGATCGAAGCGATGATCTCGGGCAGAAACGCTGCAGATTGCGATGAGGCCGCCGGGGCAACCCGGATCAAACGCCTGCGCGACGCCTTGGGAAATCAGATGGTCAGTGAGCTGCTGGTGAAGAACATCGCCAAGAAGGGCTATATGCTATCGATTGAGAAAGACGTTATTCAAATGGTCTGAGGATGCCATTGCGGTAAAATCTACGTGCGCATCTTGGAATTCTCGCCCTCAAGACCCATGATATAAGGGCTTGGCCAAGGGAGGTTGCAGATGAACGTCCATGCCACACCGAATGTCAAAGGCTATGGGATATCAGTTGAGCCGCTGCAGGGACGGATCGCGATCTACCGTGGTGATATACTGCTGGCCGAAAGCCACAACGCCAAAGTGATGTACGAAACGCGGCTACCTCCCGCGATCTATGTTCCGCGCGAAGACCTGTGCGTCGAACTCAGCCCTGAGACCGAATTGCAGACGTTCTGCCCCTTCAAGGGTACCGCAACCTATCACGACATTAGCCTACCGGAAGAGCGCCTTACGAACTCGATTTGGGCTTATGAAGACGCCTTCCCTGAAAGCGCGGCCATTCAGGGCCATATTGGATTCATGCCGGATACCGCGACGCGGATCGACCTCGGCGACAACCAACTGCGTCAACCCGACGATGGCAATATCAGCGGCCCCCTGATCGATTGGCTGATGCGCGGTGCGTCCGAAATTAACACTCCTGATGCCTTTACAAAAACGCTGGCCGAGAAAATGCTGGAACATGGCATCGCTATTCAACGCCTAAGCATTCTGGTCTGGTCGCTGCATCCGCTGATCGCAGGCAAACACTATATCTGGGAGAAAGACTCGGCTGAGATTTCGACCCACACTCCGACCTATGAAATTCATGATCACCCTGCCTTTACCAATAGCCCTCTGCGTCACGTTTCAAACGGGTTGGGTGGTGTCCGCCAGCGCCTGAACAACGACAATCCGCATAACAGCTTTCCGATCATCGAAGACCTGCGCGCAAAAGGGGCCACCGATTACGTTGCCATGCCACTGCCTTTCTCGGATGGGCGGACGAATGTCCTGACCCTGACTTGCGATCATCCCGATGGGTTCACGACCGAGAACCTGGGTCTGGTTTTTGAATGCTCTACTGTCATCGCGCGGTTCTACGAGGTCTTCATGCAGCGCGAAAACGCGCAGGTTCTGCTGGAAACCTATGTAGGCAAGCGCAGCGGTGCGCGCGTTCTGGGGGGCGAGATTCGCCGCGGTGATGGCGATGACATAGATGCGGCGATCATGTTTTGCGATCTTCGAAATTCAACCGCATTGGAAGAAAAACTGGGGCGTGATGACTATATCGAGCTACTGAATGCGTTTTTTGAGACAGTTTCAGGGATCGTGCACGACCATGACGGAGAAGTTCTGAAATTCATCGGCGACGCTGTTCTTGCCGTCTTCCCGGCGGGTGACGATGCCGCCAAAGCCCGATCCAGCGCGCAGCTTTCGGCAACTGAGATCGTCGAAAAACTGGGTGAATTGCGCAGTGACGGAAGTGATCATGATTTCGACTGCTCGATTGGTGTCGCCTATGGCCGCGTCACCTATGGCAATGTGGGCTCACGCGAACGGTTGGACTTTACCGTGATCGGTCAGGCCGCCAATGTCGCTGCCAGATTGGGCGAATATGGCAAAACCGTCGGACATAGAATTGTTGTCTCGCAAGATATCGAACCTGTTTGCAAACAGGCGATCCCTTTAGGGGCGATCAAGCTGCACAACGTCTCGCAACCGATCAAATCATTTGCCCTGCAAACCTCAGCCGATGCCTGATTTGGCAGTTCACTTCGCAAGAGTTGAACCTCAAATTGTGCCACCCACTATCTCGGATCGGTCAACCTATGGCCTTGCGCGAGATACCGTACACACCGTGTCTAGTTGACATCAATGGTTCAAAAACCACCGCCCAGCAGGATCAGAGCCGTCTGCGTAGGTGAGATCGTCTGTTGGATTTGATTGATCTGATTGCGGGCCAGATACGTGTCGGTCAGCTTTTCGATTGCCTCACTTTCAGTGAACTGCGCCAGATCGGATGAACCCGTAATACGCTGCAATCGATCTTTGAAAACCTCAAGCTGCTTGTCGATATCCAGTTGCGCAAATGCTGCAGGCAGCCCCAATGCCGTTTCCATCATATTGCGCAAGGGAGGCAGCCCCATCAGATCAAACCACCTTCTGTCCTCACTGCCACCCTGGCCAGCCAGATCGCGCAATGCATGCTGGGTGTACAACGCGATACGCATCGATTCATCTGCTTCACCAACCGAGATTTCAAATCGCGCAATCAAGTTGTCGTCAGCGATCTTTTCCATGGCGTCCACCAATCCGGTCTTGCGCACATCGCCGGGACCAAGTCCAAAGGCATTGGCAAAATCACGGTACCTGCCGTCGGCCAGCCTGTTCGCAAGCGCATCGTCAGCCTGCGTTCCATCGGACAAGATTTTTTGGACAAAATACCGATTGTCGAGATCACTTTCCAAGCCAAACGCACCCAATGCCACCTGCAACAACCGTCGGTCCGAAACCAGATCCTCGGCCGTCTGGACCTTGCCGATATTGTCTAGAAAATACCTTGAGTCCCGTTCATTGATCCCCGAGGCAGAATAGCTTTGAAGCTGCGCATCATAGGTACGCTGCAAAAAGCGCCAGCCAACCAGACCACCTGAAGGTATGACCGGCAGGAAGGTCACTGCTGATACGCCATCAGACGTTCTTCGCGCGGCAACAGTGAACGCAAGGCCTTTAAACACTTATAGTATTGCTCTGCCACCAATGCTTCAGTTGCGTTGGCCAGGACCCGGCGACTGTCGGCATCCGTGAAAACCTGGCTCAGCTCTTCCACGCGCCGCAGAAGTTGCTGGCGCGCCTGCTCAGGTTCGGTATCGCCTGACAGAACCAACTGCGCGGCATAGCAGACACGGCGTACCGGCGTGTTGACCTCTTCCGGGTGAATGGCATCGCGCAGGCGCAGGACATTTGCCTGAGGTGTCATGATCGAAAACCGACTGCGTCGATCCCCGTTTTCGATTACAACACCATTGATCAGAACCCGTTCCTTTGGGGCAAGTTTCAGGACCAGACCTCCCATCAGTTGCCCCTCATTTGACGTAGCCCGCGCAACACGGCCATGTTGATCTCAAGCAGCGGCTCAACGGTCGCCTTGTTCGCCAGCACCTGGCTGCTGTGTTGTTCGGTAAACTCAGCCAAATAGAAAATCCGCGCACGCAGATTGCTCGGCAGCCCGTTATCCGCATCCGCCACATCGGTTGCCAGCACAGTCCACAGGCGGCGATTTTCGTGCAAGGCTTGAACGAACCCTCCGAAATCAGCCGCTTTCCGCGTGGAAGCAGCCTTCAACCGATGTGTAATCCTGGAAATCGCCTCATACTCTGTATCCCGAGGTGTTCGCGTCGGTGCAGCAGATTGCGCATAAGCGCGGTGAGCAAGCGTTTGCGGTGTCACTTGAAATCCTTCCAATTGTCCTTCAACGGGCGATCAAGTCCGGGGCACGGCGTGCGTGCCCCGGATCAGTTCCAAAGTTAACGGAACAGCGACAGGATGGACTGTGGCGCCTGGTTCGCGATCGATAGCGATTGGGTTGCCAGCTGTTGCTGGACCTGCAACGCTTGTAGTCGCGCCGAGGTTTCTTCCATGTCAGCGTCAACCAACGAGCCGATACCGGATTTGAACGAGTCAGACAGGTTCGAGATGAACTCTTTCTGGGTCTCGATCCGACCCTGCGCCGAACCAAAAGCCGCCGAGGCATCAATCGCAGTATCGATGAGGCCTTCGATCGCGCCAAGCGCTGCGGATGCGCCGGCAGAAGTCGACACATCAATCGAGGCCAGAGCGCCTAGACCGCCAGAGTTCGCATTGGCATATTGACCGCTGATCTGCAGCGAATCCGACCCTTCGTTGGTGATATCGAGTTGCGCAGCATTCGTACCCGGATCATAGACGACCGAAACATTTGCATCCGAAGCTTCGATGGCAGCTTTTAGCCCCGCAGCGATGATCTCTTCGGGCGCGTTGCCTGCGGCGATATCCTCAGCCCGGACTGTATAAGACGCGACATCGTCGCCCAGTCGGACCGTGAAAGTATCGCCAGCGGACAATGTGCCCGGATCAGCGATCACGATGCTTCCATCATCATCGCTTCCGCCGTTTCCATCCAACGAAAATCCGAATGCGTCGGCCGTATCCGCAGTGACCCCGTCAGTTCCAGTGAACACGTCGGCAGCAGTGTAACCACCTGTCGACAGGTTTTGCGCCGATACGCTAATGGAAGACGCTGTCACGTTGCCTGCATTGTCTCGATCCAAAGAGGACAGAATGCTTGCGCCAGCCCCACCGTTCACCAGATTGAGGCCATTGAACTGGGCAGCGCCGACAACCGATTCGATCTGATCCCTAAGCGCGGCCACATCGGTGTTGATCTTAGCACGATCAACGTTGTCTTCTTGCGCCGCAACGATCTTGCCTTTCATCTGGTTCAGCAGATCCGTCACAGTTTCTGAGGCGTTTCGAGCAACTGCGACAGTGGATTCACCCAAGGCCAGGCTGTCCTTGATCGCATTGAAGCCGTTGACGTCTGATTCCATCACCTTTGAGATGGCCCAGACAGCCGAGTTATCCTTGGCTGTAGCCACATCCTTGCCGGTCGAGATCGCGTTTTGCGTCTGTGCGAGGTTCTTGTTGACCGATTTGAGAGTTTGCAGCGCAACCATTGCGCCATTGTTCGTCAGAATGCTGGACATATTTGTCATCCTCTTAGCGTTCGGGCGCGTTTGACGCCCATGTTGGACCCACCAAACCGGCAGGCATTCTGTCGTTCTGACCTGTGCGTCGTGCCTTGTGGCCTTCGCGCCACCCGTTGTTTCAGGTGCATCGCCACATTTGCCCCCGATCTCCTAACGGAGTGCTAAGACGGGCAAATCCGATATCTCGAATTTGAATCAAACCTGATGCTATGCCCGTTTTTCCAGCTTTGCCCGCGATCGCAAGGCAAACCCACTACGCTGCCCCGAGGCGTCATAAGTACTGAACTCCTGCCGGACCTGTTTCAGTTCCGCCATTCGGTCCGCCACAGCCCGAATACCCTCGGCCGCACTATTCAAAAGGGCTTGATTGCGCACGACCTTCGTCTGGATCCGGATCAGATCATCGCTTTCCAACACCTGCAGATCATTTATTGCATCGATCAGATTCTCTTTTTCAGGCACCAATCGATCCAGATCGGTCAAATCCCCCTGAACCAGGGCTGTGCGCTCCAGATCCAAAAGGTCTTCCAGTGCCTGAATCGGATCTTTATCCATCGGACTTCTCCATCATTGCATTGAACAAAATTTCCGAAAGGCCGATTCCACCCGCCTTTGCCATTTGCTGTGCCTGCTGTTGCACCAGAAACGAAGCAAACTGATCTTCGCCTGCGCCACCGCCAAAGGAACTTCGTGCTTGGCCGAGTCCTGCTGATTTGAGCATTTCAGCCAGAAAAGCGGCTTCCAGCTCAACAGAGGCGGCTTTCAGCTTCTGTGGAATCTGGGCGGAATGCATGGTCGCACTGGTAGATGTAATCGTCATCGGATTCTCCGAAAATTGCTATGAACTTTCTCGATCAAAGGGGAAAGCGGTTAAAATAAACGTAACTTCCTGTGGGCACAGTGCCGGCCAGATCAAAGAAACCCCGGAGCGAAAAATGACCAACCCGCTGACGATCATGTCGCCTGCATCTGCCACGGGTGACAAACCGGGGGCATCTCAGGGTAAAGAGCGTGATACCAAAGGTGGGTTTGCCTTTGAGGAAGTGCTCAATGAGGATGTCGAACAAATCGAGTTGAAGGATGTAGATCCGTTTGTGGCTGATTCAAACCTGCCACCCAAACAATCAGAAATTCCATCTGTTTCTACGGCAGATTCAACTGAGACAATCAAAACCGACGAACTAGAGCCCGCCCAACTGCAGGTGGCTGCGCAAGAGGTCGCAAATGCGCCGAAACACCACGCAGATTTTGCCGTCGGTGAGACGAACCATGTTGCCGCTCCGCCCAGCCCGGTACAGCAAATTTCGCAGTTGGCCTCTGAAAACTCAACGCTAAGACAAAATGCAGGCTCGCCCGAAGCGGCTGCCCCAAGGCCTGACGCAAACGTGCTTCGAGCGCCAACCCAAGTTCCGATCCCTGATGTTAGCGGAAATGGATATCTACACCATAGGCCGGCCTCACACGCGCTAAATGCTAGCTTTTTGGGGGATACGTTTTCGAAACTGGAACCGCCAAGTCCCGAACCAGAGGTGCCACTCGTCGCACGCGCAGTTGAGCCTGTAGAGGCTCGAATAACCCGGCAAACTGTCATTTCTGCCGCCTTGAAACCGCAGACAACAGCTTGGAATCTCGACCGGGCTCCGGGCGATGCTATTGCTGAAACGGCGATCAGCGCGGAAGTTGATGACCTCTTTGCTGTCAAAGACACAGCGGTGGGCCACACGATACGCGACACGACGCAAGCGATGCCCATCGCCGCAGCCCGCGCGGAAACGGCACGCACGATTGCGGGGCAACTGGCCGCTTCGATTTCGACCCGACCAAATACCGGTGGCGTTGAAATAGCCCTGAACCCCGAAGAGCTTGGGCGCGTATCAATCTCGCTCAACGGTCGAGAAGACGGGTTTCATCTATCGATCGCGGCCGAACGGCCTGAAACACTGGACCTGATGCGGCGACACATTGCGATCCTGTCGGCTGAGTTCGAAAAGCTGGGTTATGGGGATCTGTCGCTTGACCTTAGCATGTCCGGGGACTCGTCCCAGCATGGTGACCCATCAGAGCCTGGCCCTTCCTCAGAAACGGTCGAAATGGTTCGCGACGCGGACCATAAGGCACCCACACTTTCGGCTGGCCCTGAAAGGGGCCTTGATATGAGGCTTTAATTGATGATTTCAGCGACCAATTCAGTGACCGCAACGGGTGCAAATCCCGGCGCAAACAACAATTCGGAACGCTCGGCACTGACGTCAGATTTCGAGACCTTTCTGCGCATGCTGACCGTGCAGGCGCGCAATCAGGATCCGCTTGAACCTCTGGATTCCTCCGAATATGCCTCTCAGCTGGCGCAGTTCTCGATGGTCGAACAACAAGTCAAAGCCAATGAGCTTCTGTCTGGTCTCGCGCTGACAATGGGGGCAGTCGATCTTAATCAGCTCACCGGCTGGGTTGGGATGAATGTCAAAACCGATGCACCGTTTCGCTTTGTAAATCAGCCTGTTCCGATTTTTGCTCAGGCCGAACCCACTGCCGACCGGGCCGAGTTGGTCATCCGCAACGACCAGGGCACCATTGTCGATCGCATCCCTGTGCCTACCGATAAGGCCGAATTCGAGTGGGCCGGGGTCAGCAGTGCCGGTGATCCCTTTCCCGCTGGCAGTTACTCAGCCACATTGGAGAGCTTCAAAAGAGGTGAGTTACTAACCAGCACGCCCGCATCTGCCTTCGGTCGGGTGGTAGAGGCACAGGTCAGTGAAGGTGGCATCATCCTGAAACTGGAGAGCGGTGCAGAGGTGTCCGCCGAAATGGTCACGCAAATCCGCACGGGTGCTTGATCTAGAAGGCAAGGCGGGCCAAAGCTTGGTGCATCGCGACTCGCCCCCTAAACCGGTATCTCTCCTGTCTGATCATCACCAACCTCCCCCGGGTCTTGTTGCCCAGCTCAGCACCCAAGGTTTGATCCGCCACGACGTGACCTTCGAGGTGTTGTACGGTGGGCGGACCAATCATGTCTGGAAGGTTTTGTCCGGCAATAGTGATGCCGTTCTGAAGTTATTCAGCACCGGGTTTCAGAACCCCTTGTTTCGCAACGATGCCCGGCTTGAGTCAGAATGTCTGCGCACGCTCAACAGCTTTGGCTTCGTGCCCAATTTACGTGCCACGGGTTCCTTTGGAGACGACAGCTGGGTCTACTATGACCACGCACCGGGCGTCCCTTGGCAGGACGATGTTTCGGGCGTGGCCCATCTGCTTGGAAGGTTGCACCAAATTCCGGTCAATCTGGACCTCCCTAACGGCTGCAATGGCAGCGAAGATCTGGAACAGCACGCGTGTCAAATTCTGGCTGATTGCCACGCGGAAGAGCGGCGATCGTTGCTTGCAAAAAAACCTCAGGCCCAAGTACCGCCGTTATCCGCGCGGTGCTTGATCCATGGCGATCCGGTCGCGGGAAACATCTTGCAATCGAAAAATGGGCTGACGCTGATCGATTGGCAATGCCCGGCCTTCGGTGACCCATGTGAAGACTTGGCGATATTCCTTTCACCTGCGATGCAGCAACTCTATCGTGGCGCGCCCTTGTCCGAGGCCGAAGAGACGCTGTTTCTTAAGGCCTACGACCAACCCGATATCACCGAACGCTATCTGTCATTGAGGCCTTGGTTTGCCTGGCGCATGGCAGCTTATTGTCTTTGGCGGGCCGAAAACGGTGCGGCTGATTATGCCATTGGGTATGAGCTGGAAGTTGAGGCCCTATAGGTCCGCCAGACCCAGATACGCATAGGCTGGCGGCATGACAGCGCGACGCCAACGGCCAAAGGGAAACCGCCCCGGCGCACCCGCAATAGGGGACGGAATGTCTGCGGATTGCCCCAGCACCAGTCGCGCCAAAGCACGTCCACAATAGGTTCCCATCGCCACACCATTGCCGTGGTAAGCAAACCCTGCATACATCCCCGGATGCTCAGGAACCGGGCCCACAAAGGGCACAAGGTTCCGGGCAAGGCAAACCATGCCGGACCACTTATGTGTGACATCGACCGTGTCCCAGGCGGGGAACATCCGCCTGAAATCCCCGAAGGCCTTTTGCCGAATGCGCGCCTCAGCCCCAGGGGATGAAAGCAGCCCCCCTCGTGTCCCAAACAGAAATCGTCGATTGGGCATCAATCGGAAATAGTGCAGCAAATTACGCGTGTCATAGGCCATCTGATCCGACGTCCAGCCTTGCGCCTGCAGCTCGACATCAGTCAGAGGCCGCGTCACAAGAACCGTTGACTGTGCAGGCATATAACGCGCGGCCAACCAGGGCGGCAGATCCTCGCTTGAGTAGCCATTTGTGCACAACAGAACGTTCGAAGCACGAACGTGACCCGCAGGCGAGGTCAGCACGAATCCCGAGGTGGCCTGTTTGATCTGCGTGATCGGGCTGTTCTGGAACAGAGTTGCGCCCTTTGCCTGGGCAGCGCCTGCCAAGCCGAACAGATACTTTCGGGGGTTCAGGGCAAAACCAATCGGAGTTGTATAGCCGCCGAAAAACGCACCGCCCAACCCAAGGCTCCTCAGTTCGCCGATTTCGTGCAATTGTCCGGCCGGATCGGCCGACCGGCGCAATCGTTCCATCGCGCGCCGTGAATGGGCCAGTTGAGTTTCACCCTTGGAATGCGTTTCGGCGTCGATTTGGTTATCACGCAGAAGGTCAGCAACCAGTGAAACGGCGTCTTCTTCCGCTTGGTAATAGGCCTGCGTTGCCACCTGACCATAGCGACGGGTCAGACCAGCCTTGCTGAGCTTTGACCCGCCCAGACAACAAAAGCCCCCGTTTCGACCGGACGCCCCCCAGCCCGGTGTTTCCGCCTCGAACACAGCGACCGAAACCCCTGCCTCGGACAGATGCAATGCGGCGGACAAGCCGGTAAACCCGCCCCCGATGACGGCGACGTCAACGCTGATATCGTCTTCGAGCTTTGGCCAAGCAGGGGTCGCGATCGTCTCATCCCACCAACACCCCGCGCGTGGCGCGGGGCCGTAGGCATAATCAGGAAATATACGCCTCATTCAGCGCTTGCCGCGGCCAACTCATCCTGTTTCTGCCGAACCATCGCCCGCTTGGTCACCAGGGACGCGGTAATAACGCCCACCGTGACAACCGCGATCATTAACGTCGACAGCGCGTTGATCTCTGGACTGACCCCCAGACGCACAGCCGAGAAAATCTTGATCGGCAACGTGGTGGCAGAAGGTCCAGATGTAAACGAGGCAATCACAAGGTCATCCAGCGATAGGGTGAAAGCCAGCAGCCATCCCGAAATCACTGCAGGCGCGATGATTGGCAGTGTGACCAGACGAAACGCCTGCGCCGGAGAGCAGCCCAGGTCCAGCGCCGCCTCTTCCAACGACCGATCAAAGGTCACAAGACGCGAGGATACGACGACCGAGACAAAACACATCGAAAACGTCGTGTGCGCCAGAACGATGGTCAAGATCCCCCGGTCCAATCCGATGCCAATGAACAACAACAGCAGCGACAGACCCGTGATCACTTCGGGCATCACGAGCGGGGCATAGATCATCCCGGAAAACAGCGTGCGCCCAAAGAACCGTCCGCCGCGCACCAGAACGTAAGCTGCTGCGGTGCCCAGAATCGTGGCCAACGTTGACGAGAACACAGCCACACGCAGCGTGACCCAGGCTGCATCAAGAAAGGCTTCGTTCTGCATCAACTCGCCGTACCATTTGGTCGAAAAACCGGCCCAAACAGTGACTAGCTTGCTTTCGTTGAAGCTGAAGATGATCAGGATGATCATCGGGATATACAGAAAGGCAAATCCCAGCGTCAGTGAGACAGTGTTGAACCAGCTCAGCCTGTTCATTGTTCTGCCTCCGTCTGCTTTTGCTGGTTGCGCTGGAACAGCACAATCGGGATCACGAGGATGAGCAACAGAACCACGGCCACCGCGCTGGCGACGGGCCAATCGCGGTTCGAGAAGAACTCTTCCCACAGCACCTTACCGATCATCAAGGTCCCCGATCCGCCCAGTAGCGAGGGGATTACGAATTCCCCAATCACCGGAATCATCACGAGGAAGCAGCCCGCGATAATACCGGGGCGCGACAAGGGGATTGTGATCAACCAGAATGCCTGCAGACGCGAACACCCAAGGTCTTCAGCGGCTTCGATCAGCGACCCGTCCATCCGTTCAAGCGACGAATAAATCGGCAGGATCATAAAAGGTAGGTAGGTATAAACGATACCGATATAAACTGCGGTATTCGTGTTCAGAATGGTCAGCGGCGCTGAGATGATGCCTGTCCAAAGCAAGAGCTGGTTCAGATAGCCTTCGTTGCTGAGGATACCCATCCATGCGTAAACCCGGATCAGGAACGAAGTCCAGAACGGCAGGATGACCAGCATCATGAATGTAGGTCGCCACTCTTCAGGTGCGCGCGCCATCGCATATGCGATCGGATACCCGACAATCAGCGTCAACACCGTTGAGATCAGCGCGATCTTTACGCTGGACAGATAGGCCTTCCAATAAAGATCATCTTCAGTCAGCCAGACAAAGTTTTCCAGATCAAGCTGACTGAAGAAATCCCTGATACCCGCCCAACCTGCGGACAGGTCCAGCGTCGGAGTGTAGGGCGGAATGGCAAGTGCGGTGTCTGAAAGCGATATCTTTAGGACGATAAAGAACGGCACCAAGAACAGTGCCAGCAACCAGACATACGGGACAGCGATAAGAACAGCGCGGCGCATCAGTTTTCCAGCAGAACTGCGGCAGTCGCTGTCCAGGACAGCCAAACCGGGTCTTCCCAGGTGAACGAGCGGCGCGAGATGCGGCGGGTATTCGCTGTTTGCGCTTTGATAATCGTGCCGTTTGGCAGTTCGACATGATAGGTCGACAAGTTGCCCAGATAGGCGATGTCATGCACCTTGCCTTGAATGGCGTTGATCGCATCGACCGGGCGCTCGGCAGAGATCGCGACCTTTTCAGGCCGGATCGCCAGATGACAGCTCTGACCATTGGACAGTTGGGTCGCGGAAGACGCCGCTAACGGGGGTTGCCCTTCTGCCCACTCGATCTGATAGCTTTCGTCGCCTGCTGCGGTAGCGCGTCCCTCAATGATATTCACATCCCCAATGAAATCAGCAACATAAACCGAGTTTGGCGTCTCATAGATGCGATCTGGAGTTGCCACTTGCATCAGTTTGCCCTGATCCATCACGGCCACTCGGCTGGCAACGGTCATCGCCTCTTCCTGATCGTGCGTCACGATGACAAAGGTCGTGCCGGTTTTTTCCTGAATGTCCATCAACTCGAACTGGGTATCCTGACGGAGTTTCTTATCCAAAGCGCCCAAAGGTTCGTCGAGCAATAGCAGTTTTGGTGCTTTGGCCAATGACCGGGCCAGCGCAACGCGTTGGCGTTGACCACCCGAGATCTGGTGCGGCTTGCGGCGTGCGAACTGTTCCAGCCGGGTTAGGCGCAGCATCTCATCGACCCGCTCTTCCAGATCACGTTTGGGCATGTTGTCCCGGCGCAGGCCAAAGGCGATGTTATCCCAGATGCTGAGATGAGGAAACAGCGCATACGACTGAAACATCATGTTTACCGCCCGTTTGTTGGGCGGGATCGGGTCGATATCCTGTCCGCCCAGAAGGATGTGACCATCGGTGGGGGTTTCGAATCCGGCCAGCATCCGCATCATCGTGGTCTTGCCGCAGCCCGACGGGCCGAGCAGCGCAAAGAACTCACGCTCGTAGATATCCAATGAAAGATTGTCGATTGCGGTGAATGCGCCAAAACGCTTGGTGACGTTCTGGAACTGGATCAAGGGTTTCGCCTGCGGGTCATCCCACGGCGCAAAGACTTCAGAATTCAAGGCGGCCCCCGTTTATCGGTCAGGATAAAAATGGCGCAAGGCAGTGGGCCCGCCTTGCGCTTTGATCAGATCAGGTGCCTGATTTCACTTTGGTCCAGAGACGTGTCACCACCCGCTGGGTCTTTGCCGGATAAGGTGTGGTGATGTAGAGGTTCTGCATGGTCGCATCATCCGGATAGATCGCCGGATCACCGATCACGTCCTCTTCAAGAAACTCCTGCGAGGCCTTGTTGCCGTTGGCGTAGTACACATAGTTCGACGCCGCAGCCATGTTGTTGGCATCCAGGATAAAGTTCAGGAACTGGTGCGCGCCTTCGGGGTTTGGTGCGTCGACCGGAATAGCCATCTGGTCAAACCACATCAGCGAGCCTTCCGCAAAGGGATGGTATTCAATTTCCACGCCGTTATCCGCTTCCGCCGCACGGTCGCGTGCCTGCAAGATGTCGCCCGACCAGCCGACAGCAACGCAGATATCACCATTGGCGAGCGCATTGATGTATTCCGAACTATGGAATTTCTGAACATACGGGCGCACACTGGTCAGAATCTCTTCGGTTTTCCCAATTACGTCTGTGTCGTGGCTGTCAGGGTCTTCGCCGATATACTGCAGCACCATCGGAATGATCTCAGACGGTGCGTCGAGGAAATGCACCCCACACGAGGCCAGCTTTTCCATGTTCTCGGGCTTGAGCACCAGATCCATGCTGTTAAGCGCAACATCGTCGCCCAGCACTTCTTTGACCTTGCCGACATTCAACCCGATACCTGTCGTGCCCCACATATAGTTGATCGAGTAGGCGTTGTTGGGGTCATACCCTGCGGTTCGTTCCTGGATCACATCCCATAGGTTGCCTGCATTCGACAGCTTGGCGGCATCCAGTTCCTGGAATGCGCCGGCCTGGATCTGGCGTTGTAGGAAAGTGCCTGAAGGCACAACCACATCATAGCCTGACCCACCGGCCAGCATTTTTGTTTCCAGAACCTCGTTGCTGTCGAACACATCGTAGATCAGGGTTAGCCCTGTTTCTTCTTCGAATTTGCTCAGCAGATCTTCGTCGATGTAGTCGGACCAGTTATAGACGCGCACTTCTTCAGCAAACGCGGCCGAAGTCCCCAATGCGACGATCGCTGTCATCCCCAGCGTTTTCAGTTTCATATTTTTCTCCCTGCAACTGTGCGGCCATTTTGACCTTTTTTTGGATTTGATCAAGTTTTGCGTTTCACGACGGTTTCACCTATGGTCGGAATAGGTGAAGATTCTGGCAAGACAGAAACACATGGATTGAGGCAAACCTTTTGGATTTGATCAAAAATAAAGCAGATACACCTCCGGTAGATGAAGAAAAACGCCCAGCGCACGAACAGGTCTATCGGACACTGAAATCCCAGATTCTGTTTGGCGATCTCGTGCCCGGGCAGCCGGTCACGATCCAGGGCCTGACTGATTCGCTTGGTGTCGGCATGACTCCGGTGCGCGAGGCAATACGCCGTCTGATTTCCGACGGCGCGCTCATTTTTCAGGGCAATCGTCGCGTGAGCGTCCCGCTGCTTTCAGCCAACGACATCGAGCAGATGATTTTCGCAAGAATTTCAATAGAAACAGAGCTTTCCAGGCGATCCACAAAGAACATATCTATAACCGAGATCGACTATCTTGAGCAGCTGGATCAACGATTGGACAATATGATCGCGGATGGGGATGTAGGGGGTTACCTGCGTTTGAACCACGCCTTTCACCAATCTTTGTATTCCCATGCGGACGCTCCGATACTTGTTGATCTAGCCGAACGGCTATGGCTGCGATTCGGCCCTTCGTTGCGCATCGTTTGCGGTCGCTTCGGCACTCAAAGCCTGCCCGACAGACACAAAGACATTATTGCCGCGCTACGTGAGCGAGATGCAGAAAAGGCCGCGTTAGCAACAGCGCAGGACATTGAGCAGGGTATGGGAATGATGGGCGATGCTTTGCCAAGCACCTAGAAACCAGCGATTCGATTGACAGCATAAAATTTGATCATATTCTATCTGGCAACGACGCTTGCTGGAGAATCCGAGATGTCTACCATCACCAATCACATGCCCACTGCCGAATTGCAGGCGCTGGACGCAGCACACCATTTGCATCCTTTTTCAACCAATGAGGCGCTGGCAGACGAAGGTGTCAGGGTCATCACCCGTGCCAAGGGCGTCTATCTGACCGATAGCGAAGGTCATGAAATTCTGGATGGTATGGCCGGATTGTGGTGCGTGAATATCGGATATGGCCGCAACGAACTGGCCGATGCAGCCGCACGTCAAATGCGCGAGCTGCCGTATTATAATACTTTCTTCAAGACGACCCATACGCCCGCCATTGCGCTGGCTGCAAAACTGGCTGAGCTTGCGCCAGATGATCTGAACCATGTCTTCTTTGCCGGAAGCGGGTCCGAGGCCAACGACACCAACATCCGTCTAGTGCGCACCTATTGGGCCGAAAAAGGTCAGCCGGACAAGAACATCATCATCAGCCGCAAGAATGCCTATCACGGTTCTTCTGTTGGATCGGCGTCGTTGGGTGGCATGGCAGGAATGCATGCGCAGGGCGGCATTCCAATCCCGAATGTCCACCATATCAACCAGCCGAACTGGTGGGCGGAAGGCGGCGATATGAGCCCCGAGGAATTCGGCCTTGCCCGCGCGCGCGAGCTGGAAGAAGCCATTCAGGAACTGGGCGAAGATCGCGTCGCTGCCTTCATCGCCGAACCTGTGCAGGGCGCAGGCGGCGTGATCATCGCACCCGACACATATTGGCCCGAAATTCAGCGCATCTGCGACAAGTACGATATACTGCTGATCGCGGATGAGGTGATCTGCGGGTTTGGCCGAACCGGCAACTGGTTTGGCTCGCAAACCGTCGGGATCAAACCACATATCATGACAATCGCCAAGGGCCTTAGCTCAGGCTATGCACCTATTGGCGGGTCGATCGTCTGCGACGAAGTCGCCCGTGTCATCAGCGCCACCGAGTTCAACCATGGCTACACCTATTCCGGCCACCCGGTTGCCGCAGCAGTTGCGCTCGAAAATCTGCGCATCCTCGAAGAAGAAAACGTCGTCGATCACGTGCGCAACGTGGCCGCGCCCTATATGAAAAAGAATTGGGACGCATTGGTCGAGCATCCGCTGGTCGGAGAGGCAAAGATCGCAGGCTTGATGGGGTCCATCGCATTGACGCCTGAAAAGGCAAGCCGAGCCAAGTTCGCATCAGATCCCGGCACGATCGGATATATCTGCCGCGAACATTGCTTCAAAAACAATCTGATCATGCGTCATGTGGACGACCGCCTGGTCATCTCTCCGCCGTTGGTCATTACCCCGGCCGAAATCGACGAGATGTTCGTGCGCATTCAAAAATCGTTGGATGATGCGTTGGTTGAAATCAACGAAAAAGGTCTGATGAAGCCTGCGTCCTGATCATTAGATCATGGGCGACCCAATTGGGTCGCCCTGATTATCAGCGCATCCTTTCCAGCAGGCCGAGCGACGGGTATCCATCCGGGATCAACCCCTGAGCAACCTGAAACGCGCGCACCGCGTTAATCGTATTTGGCCCGGTGCGCCCATCGATCCCTTGTGTATCGAAGCCCGCCTGAGTCAGCCGACGCTGTAGTTCTTTCTTTTCAGTAAAGCTCAATACGCGATCGCCACGCGGCCAATCGGCCTCAAACGGAGAGCCTCCTGCAAGCCGGTCGGACAGATGCCCGATTCCGATCACATAGGCATCGGCGCCGTTGTAGGCCTCGATCACTTTGAAATTATTGAAGATCATCAGGGCGACACCCCGACCACCCGCCGGTAATAAGATTGCTGCTTGCCCGTGATCGGGCACTGCCTTGCCCGAGTAATCAAGAACCCCACGGGCCGCCCATTCCGACGGCATCAGAGTGAAATCTCGCCGCGCGTTGGCGTAGTCAAAGTCGGATGGTAGTTGCACTTCGACCCCCCAAGGTTGGCCTTTGGTCCATCCATGTTTTGCCAAATAGGAAGCAGCTGATGCTAAGGCATCAGTTGGATTATCCGACCAGATCTCGCGACGCCCATCTCCATCGAAATCAACCGCGTAATCAAGAAACGAGGTCGGCATGAACTGTGTATGCCCCATCGCCCCAGCCCAGCTGCCTACCATATTCTCAGGGTCGACATCCCCTGCCTGCAGTATCTGCAACGCGGCGATCAGCTGTCCCTCAAAAAAGCTTGCTCGTCGAGCATCAAAGGCCAAAGTCGCCAGCGACCGAATGGTTTGCTTGCTTCCTCGGTAGGTGCCGAACGAAGTCTCAAGACCCCAGATCGCGGTCACGACCTCTTTTTCGACGCCGTACTGGGCTTCGATCCGGGTCAAAGTCTCTCGGTGCTTGTCTAGTCCAACGCGACCGTTGGAAATCCGCGTTTTTGAAACCGCTCCGTCCAGATATTCCCAGATCGGTTTGGAAAACTCCGCCTGATTGCGATCGCGTTTGATGATGTCACTGTCATAGGTCACCCCAGCCAACGCCCGATCCAGCGTATTGACCGAGATGCCCTGCTCTTGCGCCCGCTTGCGAAATGCCCCCAGCCAAGCCTGAAATCGGGCATTCCCGTCTGCCGATACACGTTGCACCTCGACCTTAGGCCGCAGCACGGGCCGTACCGAGACCGTCACGTCCGCCGAGGCCAGTTGCACATTGTCGACCAAAGGTCGGGCCAGAGGCCGTATCGAATTGTCTGTTGTATCCGCCTGCACGATGGATGCCCATAATGCGGCGGTCATAACGCCACCTACACACTTACGCATTCCGTTTTATCCTGATTACTGCTCAGAGCCGATGATAGCGCACAATCGGGATTTCTCAAAACGCAGAGCGTCAGGTTTCCTGAACCTGTTCCTCACGTTCCGCACGAATACGGGCAATGGCATCACGCAATAGCAATACGCGATTGGGTCGGAAGCTATCCTCGGTCACATCCATGCCCTGCATACGATCCAGCCGAAACACTCGGAAATCCTGTCGCAGGTGGCACCAACTCAGCAATACGCTGGCACGGTCCATATAGACGATGCTCAGCGGATTGACCCGACGACGGGTGTCTGCGCCTTTGGCATCGGTATAGGCGAACTCGATCACGCGTTCGTCCCACGCGGCTTGGCGCAGTTCGGCGACATCGATGGTTGGCACGGCCGGCCTGTCAAATCGCGTGGCGGTCAAAACGGCGTGGCTCAATCGGTGCGACTGGCGCTGCGGCAATCGGCCCTGCAGCTTGCGTAAGGCTGCACTTGCGGCATCCGACAGCGCCGGGTCTCCGATCAATTGCACCTCGCGCAAGCCCAACACCAGCGCTTCGAGCTCATCATTGGTGAAACCCAACGGCGGTAGGGTGGCATCCTCGATTAGGGTGAACCCGAACCCGGCCTCTCCGTCGATTATCGCCCCGAGGCCACGCAATGCATCGATATCCCGGTGCACTGTGCGCGGCGAAACGCCTAAATCCTGCGCCAATTGAACCGACGTCCTGGGCGAGGGGCCAGATCGTAGGGCCTGCATCAACTGAAAAAGACGGGCGGTGCGGGACATAGTATATTCTACTCTAAGCCTAATGTCAGAATATGTCATCAGTCCGGCGTATCCATCAGGCGTCCCAACTATGGAGCTGATGATGCTGACCCTTCTCACCTTCCCCTCCGCCTTTGGCCTGTTCAGCGCCAGCCCATTCTGTGTGAAAACGGCCCTGATGCTTCAAAACGCGGGCCTGCGCTGGCAACGGTCCGATCTGCTGGACCCACGCAAGATGCCACACCAGAAGCTGCCGGTTCTTCGCACGCCTGAACGTCTGATTCCGGACAGCGACCTGATCCGCGACTGGCTTGAGGCTCAGGGGGCCGATTTCGATGCTGGCCTGACCGACCTGCAAAAAGCCCAGTCCCGCGCACTGGTCCGCATGGCCGAGGAACACCTTTACTTTCATGTCGTGCAGGACCGTTGGGCCAATGATGAGGTTTGGCCAATCCTGCGCGATACATTCTTTACCGTCATTCCCGCACTGATCCGCAAGCCGGTTTCGAATTCGATCCGGAAATCCGTTCTCAAGGGGCTCGCGTTTCAAGGTGTATCCCGCTTTTCGCCCGTCGAACGACAAGACCGGCTGGAGCGCGACTTTGAGGCGATCTCGGCCTATCTTTGGCAATCGCCTTATCTGATGGGAGAGAAACCTACCTCGGCGGACATGAGCGTCGGTCCAATGCTGGCGGCGATGCGCGCGACACCATCAGACACCCCCCTGACCCGTCGGATTAAACAAGATAAGCTGCTCAACAGATATATCGACCGAATGGAGCAGGCGATCCCGCTATCATGACAGCCTTTGAGGACAAAAAAGTCGCTGCAGCCTATGAGGCGCTTCCGGAAGAGACGCGCAATGGGGCACTAGCGCTGCGCGAGTTGATCTTCGAAACTGCGGCCTCGCTGCCACGCGCTCAGCCTCTGGAAGAAGCGTTGCGGTGGGGCCAGCCCGCCTATCTGGCGCCCAAAGGCTCGACGATTCGTTTGGGCGGACACAAGGCGGCTTGCTTTGCGTTGTTCGTACACTGCCAAAGCCGACTGATGGGGGATTTTACCTCCGCCTTTCCTGGAGAGGATCGGATCGACGGCAATCGCGCGATTCTGTTCGACCGGCCCGATCAGATTGATCCTACGCGCCATGGCTGGCTGATTGCGCGCGCGCTTACTTATCACCTCTGACGGCGTTTGCGTTCGACCTTGCGCTTGATCTTGTCCTTCTTGCGCTTGGTGCTGGCGGCCTTGCGCCGCGTTCCGCGCTTGGCGGGGCCACGGCCGCGCGGCAGCGCCTGATCATCGATGGACAACAACTCCAATTCCAATCCGCCCGTCACCGGCGTCGCCTCGGTCAACCGCACCGTGACACGCTGGCCAATGGCGATGATCAGCCCGGTGTCCGAGCCCATCAGCGTCCCGGCCTCTCGGTCGAAATGGAAAAACTCTCGCCCCAGCGAACGCACTGGAACCAGACCGTCCGCTCCGGTCTCGTCCATCTTCACGAAGGCACCGAACCGGGCAATACCGCTGATCCGGCCAGAAAACTCATTGCCGACCCTCTCGCTGAGATAGGCCGCCAGATAGCGATCAGTCGTATCGCGCTCGGCCATCATCGAGCGGCGCTCGGTATCCGAGATATGGGTTGCCGTTTCTTCCAACCGTGCAATCTCATCCTCGGTCAAACCGTCCTTGCCCCAGCCATGGGCTGAGATCAGCGCGCGATGCACGATCAGATCAGCATAGCGCCGGATGGGAGAAGTGAAATGCGCATAGTTCCGCAGAGCCAGCCCAAAATGGCCGAAATTTTCGGGGTTGTAATAGGCCTGCGCCATCGACCGCAGGGTCGTCAGATTGATCAGCTCCGCATCCTCGGTACCAGCGGCGGCGTTTAGCAGCGCGTTCAGATGTCGGGTCTGCAATACCTGCCCTTTGGCGAGATTTAATCCCGCCGCCTGCGCCGTCTCTCTCAGGCTTTCCAGCTTTTCGGGCGCGGGCTCTTCGTGGACGCGGAACAGTAGCGGGCGGCGTTTGGTGATCAGGGTCTCGGCAGCGGCGACATTGGCGAGGATCATGAATTCCTCGATCAGCTTATGCGCATCCAGCCGGTCACGGAACGCGACGCTGGTCACCTCACCCGTATCGCTGAGTACGATTTTGCGTTCAGGCAGGTCCAGCTCCAGCGGCTGCCGCACGGAACGCGCCTTTTTCAGCGCAGCATACGCGGTATAAAGCGGATTCAGCACCGTATCCAACAGCGGCCCGGTGCGGTCGTTCGGGTTGCCGTCGATGGCCTCCTGCACCTCGGTATAATTCAGCGAGGCGGCAGAGCGCATCAGGCCGCGCACGAACTGGTGGCCGATCTTGTTGCCTTCGGCATCAATCTGCATCCGAACCGCGATACAAGCGCGCGGGACGCCTTCGTGCAGGGAGCATAGATCGCCGGACAGGCGATCCGGCAGCATCGGCACTACGCGGTCCGGGAAGTAACTGGAGTTGCCTCGCTTGCGTGCCTCGCGATCCAGCGCCGTACCGGGTTTCACATAGGCGGCGACGTCAGCGATGGCGACCCAGATCACATGGCCACCCGGGTTCTTGGGATCGTCATCGGCATGGGCATAGCAGGCGTCGTCGTGGTCCCGTGCATCCGCAGGATCGATGGTCAGCAAGGGCATATCCCGCAGGTCTTCACGCCCTTTCAGTCCAACGGGTTTGGCCTTGTCGGCTTCTTCGATTACCTTGTCCGGGAAATCGTCGGGAATACCGTGTTGGTGGATGGCGATCAACGAGACAGCCTTGGGCGCGGTCGGATCGCCGAGCCTTTCAACAATACGCGCACGCGGCAGACCCATGCGGTTCTTGGGTCCGGCCTGTTCGGCCTCAACCAACTCACCATCCTTGGCCCCCAGAACGGCCCCGTCCGCGACCAGCCATTCTGTCTGACCAGCCTTGTCGATGGGCACGATCCGCCCGCCTTCGGCCCCTTTGCGGAAAATGCCGACGATCTTGCGCGGGTTGGTGCCGATGCGGCGGATCAAGCGGGCTTCGTAATTGTGATCTTCCTCATGCACCACGGTCAGGCGGGCCAGAATGCGGTCACCCTCACCCAGCGCCGGATCGCTGGCACGCGTTACGAGCAGAACGATGGGCTCGACCCCCTCTCCGTGCCATTCCAACGGGCGCGCAAACAGGTCGCCATCTACGTTCGGGGCCTTCACCTGCAACACGCTGACCGGCGGCAGACGATCCGGATCGCGATAGCTGCGCTTGCGTTTTTCCAGATGGCCGTCGGCCTCAAGTTCTTTCAGGATACGCTTCAGATCGATCCGATCCGCGCCTTTGATGCCAAAAGCCTTGGCGATATCACGTTTCGAGGTCAGGGTAGGGTTCGCCGAGATCCAGTCGAGGATCTCTTGCTTGGTCGGAATGCGTGTCATGAGTTTGGCCTAGCACGGGCATGCGACCGCGTCATGGTCAAAAAGCGGTGCCTCATGTCAGCCGTGCAGATCGGCCACGGTATCCACATCGCGCAGATTATCCAGCAACGCTACTCGGCACCCGCGAACCGAATTCAGTGTGTCTTCCAACGCGTGTTCCGTTGACCAGCGCACATCGCGGAATAATCCCGAAGGCAACGCGCCATAACGCTGAGCACCAACTAACCAATAGCCGCCATCCAGGGATGGCCCGAACACCATCTCAGCTTGTCCCAACGCGCGAAAGGCCCGCGCGATGTGACCCCGTGTGATTCCCGGAATATCCGCACCAATCAGACAAACCGGCCCGTTTTGGGCAGCGCGCAGCATCCGCCCCATCCGGTCCCCCAAATCTCCGCGCCCTTGCGCCATGCGTGGCAAATCGGCAGGCCAGACACGGCTGTTCATTCCTTCCCGATCCGGAGAGACCGCCAGTACTATCTGCCAGCGCGGATCGCGCAAACGCAGGATAAGGGAACGCGTTTGGTGCCGAAACCACCAAGCAGCTCCAACCATGCCGATATCGCGCCCCAAACGGGTCTTGACCCGCCCAGGACGTGGCTCTTTCACCATGATGACCAGCGTTTTCTGCATGAATCAGGCGAAGTATTCCGTCAGAATACGGGTGTAGATCGCCTTGAGTTGATGAATTTGCGCCACTTCGACACATTCATCGACCTGATGCATGGTGCGCCCGACAAGACCGAACTCAACCACTGGGCAGTGGTCTTTGATGAAGCGGGCATCCGATGTCCCACCCGCGGTCGAAAGCTGTGGACGGATATTGGTTTCTGCCTTAACAGCATGAGCCACCAGATCAGACAGCGGCCCGGGAGGGGTCAGAAAGCTTTCGCCCGAAATCTTGATCCGGGTCTCGACATCGACGCCGAACGCCTCGGCAACGGCGGCTGCCTCGGATTGCAACCAATCGCTCAAACTGGCCCCGGAATGCAGCTCATTGAACCGGATATTCACTGTCCCAGAACATTGCGTCGGGATCACATTTGTCGCCGGATTACCGGTGTCGATCGTGACAACCGCCAAGGTCGAGGCGTCAAAGTGGTCGGTACCCTGATCCAGTTCGTGGCTGGCCAGCCGATCCATCAGCCGTGCCATCGCTGGCACCGGGTTCTTCGCCCGATGCGGATAGGCCGAATGCCCCTGCACTCCGGTCACAGTGAACCACGCAGTCATCGAACCGCGCCGACCGATCTTCATCATTTCGCCCATCGTGTTCGGGCAAGTGGGTTCTCCCACCAGACAAACCGACATCCGCTCATCCGTTGCGGCCATGTGATCCAGTAAAGCAACAGTGCCATCCAGTGCGTCGCCTTCTTCATCACCTGTGATCGTCAGGATCACCGCCCCATCCGGGGGCGTGTCACGCACAAAATCGATAGCCGCTGCCGCAAATGCTGCCACGCCCGATTTCATATCCGTTGCGCCCCGGCCGTACATCACCCCGTCCCGGACCTCGGCGCCAAAGGGGGGCATGGTCCAGGCTGCTTCATCCCCTACCGGAACCACATCCGTATGACCATTAAAGCCAAAGCTGCGCGCGTGACCCTTCTGCCCCCACCGGGCGAAGAGGTTGCAGGTTCCACCTCGATCTACGCGAGTGCAATAGAATCCGGCCTCCTCCAGCACCTGCTGCAGCAAGACCAATGCCCCGCCTTCATCAGGTGTGACTGATGGGCAACGGATCAGATTTGCTGTCAGCTCAACTGGATCGGTCATATTGGGCCTCTTGTCCTTATGGGTGCCTGTGTTCCTGCACAGATTCAACGAATTGCCCGGATTGCCAACCCCGAATAGTCGAATTCCGAGACCGAATGCCCAAGCGGCTTGATTTTGCACCCCAACAAAACATGAGCGTTGACCCAGCGGCTGCCTTGCCGCGCTGCCCTTAAGTGAGTTAGAGGGCCGCGAAACAGGTGATTCCACATGAAGCGTGTCTTCTTCGCATTGATCTGCCTGACTTTCGCGACTCTTGCGCAGCAAAGCCAGGCCCAGTCTCTTACGGTTACAACGGTAACCCGTCCTCCGTTCTCATTTGTCGAGGACGGTGCCCAGACCGGTTTCTCGATGGATCTTCTGGCGGCACTGTCTGAATCGCTCGGCTGGAAATACTCGATCAACCGCGTCGAGACATTTGGAGAAATGTTGGGCGCGGTTCAGGATGGCTCCGCCGATCTGGCGATCGCTAATATATCGATCACCGCCTTGCGCGAAACCCGAATGGATTTCACACAACCGATATTTGAGGCCGGATTACAGATCATGGTCCCGTCAGAGGCCGCTCGCCAGCCATCGCTGTTGCACGCTTTGCTGTCTCGGGAATTGTTCATCGCCATCGGGCTGGCCTTTGCGATCCTGCTTGGTGGCGGCATGCTGATGTGGAGTTTTGAGAAACGCGCGCAGCCCTACTTTGATCGCAAATTGAATGAGGCGTGGTTCCCGTCGTTCTGGTGGGCCCTCAACCTGGTGGTGAACGGTGGCTTTGAAGAGCGGATGCCGCGCACCCCGTTTGGCCGCCTGTTGGGTGTAGTACTGGTGGTGTCATCCCTATTCATCGTCTCCGTTTTCACGGCCCGGATCACCTCGGTGATGACGGTGGACGCAATCACCGGCAGCGTCAATTCGGTCAACGACCTTTACGGCAAACAGGTCGGGACGATTTCCGATTCAACCGCCGCCAGTTTCCTGAACCGGCGCGAGATCGACTATACCGGCTATGGCGATCTGCAGGACATGCTGAACGCGTTTGAGAATAAGGATTTGGATGCGGTCGTTTTCGACGCTCCGATCCTGTCCTATTATGCCAGCCACGAAGGGCGCAGAATGGCGACAATGACCGGGGGCATCTTCCTGCGTGAAAACTATGGGATCGCATTTCCAACCGGATCGCCATTGGTCGAAGACGTCAATCAGGCGCTGCTGTCCCTGCGCGAAGACGGCACCTATGACGAAATCTATCGCAAGTGGTTCGGGGTGAGAAACTAAGCAGTTTCCTCGTCGCCGAAGAATGGCGTCATCTGTGCCACGATAACCGCGTTTTCATCCAGCGCCCGTTGCATCAATGCCCGCTCATCCGGATCGATATCATGTCCTTGCGCCTCACGCTCGGCCAGGGTGCCATAGCCGGTGACATCCAGCGGTGCAGTATCGGCCTGCTTCAGGATCGCTACTGTCTCGCGCACGGCTTCGGCCTCGTCCACGCCGCTGGCAAAACACATCAACGCCGCCCCGGTCGCGCCTTCGGGCAGGCCGTCGCCATCTTTGCGACCGATCTGAACCAACAACGTATAGACTTGCTGGCGCGAAGGTTTTTTCTGCTTTTCCATAGTGCCCGCAATACGCTGGCCCGATGGCACGGTCAACTCAGTCGCAGGTGCTGGCGTATAGGTGGTCCAACAGCATCTGCGCTGCCACGCGCTGCGTGTCGCGCCATTCCGCCCGGGGTCGCAATGGCATCACAGCATCCGTATTGAAATAAATTGCGGACATACCAGCTGCCACGGCTTGGACCCCTTGCACATTGGCAGCAGGCAGTTCGTTCATGATTTCAGCAGCGATCCTTGCCTCGAAGTCATAGACAAACCCAAGCAAGGGTTCTCGCAAATCCGCGTGTCTTTCTGAGGCTGCGACCAAAGCGGCAAAAACCGCAGCACTTTCCGAAGAATAGGTGCCGCGTCCGAACAAAGCGTCCAGCATCGCTGCAACCCGATCAGTGCACGGCAGAGTGTCGAAGAGCGCCTCAACCTGATCCGCGAAGACTTTCAGGACGTGATCTAGCAGCTTGCTAACCATCTCATCCCGGTTGCCCAGATAGTGGCGCAGCAATGGCCGCCCGACGCCCGCCTCTTCTGATATGCGCGCCAAGGTCGAGCCATCCAGCCCGTACCGCGCGACACAACGCATAAATGCGTTCAGGATTTGCTCGGATCTGGCGTCTTTCATACTGGGACGGGGCATCAGAATCCGTTCGCAACTGGTGGAAAAACATCCGCCAGAACGTAGAGAACGCCCAAACCGATCCACAAACCCGTCAGCGACCAGAACAGTGCCGGATCTGTCGCGCGGTTTATCGGTTCGATCAAGAAGGCCTGCCCCGAGCGCACCGCCAAGAGCCCCCAAAATATGAACAACAGACCCCAAAGGCCGTAATACCCGGCGAAGGTCGAGACAAGAAGCGCCGCCAGAATTAGCAGTGTCATCCACCTTTGATTCCTCAGGGTTTGAATAAAAGTCATCCTGCCTCCAAGCGGGTTCAGAAAAATCTTAAGGTGAAATCTGGACATTCGAAGGTTTATTGTCAATATTGATGATTATCATTTTTGACAATAAACGGACTCAACAATGCCGCCTGACGCACTTCCGGATCAACCCAAGCAACAACTGCCGCGTGAGGCATATGTCTCGGACAGTTGGTATGAGGCCGAACAGAAAACCCTGTTCAGCAAGTGCTGGAGTTTTGCCGGCGTGACTATGGATTTCACCGAACCCGGCGATTTCAGGACGATTCAGGCCGGGGCCTACGCTCTGATCGTCATACGGGACGCAAATGGCGACTTGCGCGCCTTCCACAACCAATGCCGCCATCGCGGAACCGAGTTGTTGGAAGGTTGCGGCAACGCAGGCAAGACCATTGTCTGCCCTTATCACAACTGGGTCTACAATCTGGATGGCGCATTGCGCGGAGTACCAGCCCAGCGCGAGTGCTTTCCGGATCTGGACAAGAAGGCAACCGCGTTGTTCGGTGCCTCAGTCGGTGTCTTCCGCAACCTTGTTTTTGTTCACCCAGAACCGGATCAAAGCTTTGACGCGTGGCTTGGCGATCTGGCTCAAATACCTTGGCCTCATGATCTGGCATCAAGCGAGCTACAAGAGAACCCCGACGACGTGGTCTATGAGATCAACTGCAATTGGAAGGTCTTCTTTGAAAATGCAATCGACGGCTATCATCTGGCCTATCTGCACAAAGACACGTTGGGCGGGCCAACCCATGACAAGAATCTTTGGGAGGTTTTTGGCCACAACATGGTCTGGTGGTCGACCGAGCGCGAAGGCGTCAAACATCGTATCCCTCAGTTTGTTGAAAACTCGGCCAAAGGGTCCGGCCTGAAAACGGTACGGAATGCCGAAACGCCGGGCTATGGTGGGGTCTACATGCTGTTTCCGACCACGATCCTGACGCCAAACCCCTGGGGGTTTTCGATATCGACCATGGAACCGGTCGACGCCAACACAACTCTGCTGCGGGTCAGAAACTGGTCGCCTAAAGGCTGGTTCACCTATACGCATCGCGCGGCGGACATACCCGGATACGACCCGGAATCCGGTCGGATCAAATCCTCTCACTGGACCCAGCACCCACTGGAGACGGGGGATTTTCAGACCGAGGATGTCTGGGTGTGCGAAAAGATGCAGCGCGCCCTTCAATCGCCCCGATATCAAGTCGGCCCTCTGGCCAAAGGGGCCGGAGGTGAGGCGGCGATTGATTTCTTTCAGCAAACAGTGCTGGAGTTCATGCCAAAATAAGAAAGGCCGCAGAGCATGCACTCTGCGGCCTATTCAAACTGAAACGAGGGGATCAGTCGCGCAGTAGCTCATTGATCCCAGTTTTCGAACGGGTCTTTTCATCGACGCGTTTCACGATGACCGCGCAATACAGGCTTACATTGTTCTTGGACGGCATCGAGCCCGCAACAACCACCGAATAGGGCGGAACCTCGCCATACATGACTTCACCGGTTTCGCGGTCCACGATCTTGGTGGATTTACCGATGAATACGCCCATGCCCAGAACCGAACCCTCGCGGACGATGCAGCCTTCGACCACTTCCGAACGCGCACCGATAAAGCAGTTGTCCTCGATAATGGTCGGACCGGCCTGCATCGGCTCCAGTACGCCTCCAATGCCGACGCCGCCCGACAAGTGCACGTTCTTGCCGATCTGCGCGCAGGAACCAACGGTGGCCCAGGTATCAACCATCGTGCCTTCATCGACATAAGCGCCAAGGTTCACGAACGAGGGCATCAGCACCACACCAGGTGCGACATAGGCCGACTTGCGGACCACACAGTTTGGCACGGCGCGGAACCCTGCCGCGCGCCACTGGTTCTCTCCCCAGCCGGCGAACTTGCTGTCGACCTTATCCCACCAGCCGCCGTCTTGCGGGCCTCCGGTCTGGATTTCCATGTCCTTGATGCGGAACCCCAGCAGAACTGCTTTTTTCGCCCACTGGTTCACGTGCCAATCACCACTATCGAGCTTTTCAGCCACCCGCAGCGAACCGCTGTCCAGCGCGCTCAGCGTGTCTTCGATTGCTTCTCGTTGCTCGCCGGTGGTCGCAGGGGTGATTGTGTCACGTACTTCCCAGGCGGCTTCGATGGCGGCTTCCAGTTGCGCATTGGACATGGGGCGTCTCCCTAGAGAATCTGTTCACGTTGATGTGGCCTATACGCAAGCGAGACCCATGGCGCAATGCGACGCGGATACCTCGGTTTGCGTCAATCATCGGTAAGTGCGCTGAGTGCGGCAAACATATCCCGGTCATTTTGGGTTCCGGCATTGGGTGCGGTCAGCAACACATCGCCGTAGAAAACCGAATTTGCACCAGCCAGAAAGCACAAAGCCTGCTCGGCAGTTGAAAAATCCAACCGCCCTGCGGACATACGCACCCGTGTTTGCGGCATGGTGATCCGCGCGGTCGCAACCATGCGCACCAGATCAAAAATGCCCACCTTTTCTAGATGCGCCAGCGGCGTGCCTTTGATCGGGATCAGCGCGTTTATCGGTACGCTTTCGGGATGCGGGTCAAAATTCGCAAGGACCTGCAACAGCGAGGCACGATCCCGCAGGCTTTCACCCATACCGATAATGCCGCCGCAGCACAGATCAATGCCTTCGTCCCGGCAATAGCTGAGGGTCTCAAGACGATCCTGATAAGTACGAGTTCCAATAATCTCGCCATAGAATTCCGGCGAAGTATCCAGGTTATGATTGTACGCGGTAAGTCCCGCCTCCGCCAATCGTTTGGCCTGATGTGGCTTGAGCATGCCCAGGGTGACGCAAGCCTCCATGCCCAGATCACGCACGCCCCGCACCATGTCCAGCACATTGTCGAATTCTTCGCCGTCGCGCACCTGACGCCATGCAGCACCCATGCAAAACCGTTCAGCCCCCGCATCGCGCGCCCGTTTGGCAAGCGAGATGACATGCGCAGGGTTCATGAGCTTTTCCTTGGTCAGCTCGACCTCGCGATGATGAGCGGATTGCGGGCAATAGGCGCAATCCTCGGGACAGCTTCCGGTTTTTATCGACAGCAGGCTGGCTTTTTGGATGTCGTTTGGATCGTGATACGTCCGGTGAATTACATTTGCGCGACCTACCAGATCCAACATTGGGAGGCGCATCAGCGCCTCCACTTCATCCACGGTCCAATCGCTGCGGATATCTTGCCCGGTATCAAGCATCTGGCTGCGGCCCACGGATTTTCTGCATCAGACCCGTCGGCAGGCCAATCACGAGAACGGCTGCCAATGCAATCTTCACGAGATCACCCAGAATGAAAGGGCTGAAACCGTAAACCAGAACCTTGTCTGCAGGCACGAACTGAGCCAACCAACCCAGACCCAGCGCATAGATCACCGCAAGCCCAGCCAGCATCGCCGGAACCAGAAACAGTTTGCGCAGATTGTCCGCTGCCCATCCAACCATGACCGAGGCGACCACGAAACCCAGCAAATAACCTCCGGTTCCGCCCATCATATAGGCCAGCCCGATGCCTTTTTCGGGCGTTCCGGCAAACACGGGCAAACCCACTGCCCCGGCGACCATGTAGCCGATCACGGTTGCAGAACCGAGACGCAGCCCAAATGCCGCGGCGACAGCCATGACAGCGGCGACTTGAAGGGTCATGGGCACAGGCCAAAATGGCACCTGGACTTTTGCACTGGCGGTCAAAAGAAGAATACCCAACGCGACACGAAGGATCTGACCCGCAGGGGTTATTACTCCGGCGGCCGGGAGGGTGGATTGCAGAGTGGCTTTCATCGTCATTCTCTTTTTATAGATAATATTGCATAGATTCGGAATTGATCATCATTTTTATCTATTAAAAATCAAGTCAAATCTTCTGAGGAGGCACAGATCGTCGTTTCAATGGCAGAAAGTATCAGCTGGCACGACGGATATGGCGCACAAGTATCGAGGTTGCGGCGGAAACGTCTTTACTCTTCAGCGCCTGAATGATCGCAGCGTGATCCGTATCGACGCGCTGCACCCATTTGGGCCGCCAATGTGCAAACAGGTGCCTGGCACTGGCGATGTGCAGGTCATCGACAGAATGCAAAAGGCGGGGCAACCCGCATGGTGTCAGGATGGCACGATGAAACACCCTGTTCCGCGCCTCCCACTGAGGCATGCTCTCTGCCTCATCACACGCCTTTCGTGCATCATCAGCGGCCTTCAGAGCAGATGGGGTCATGTTTTGCACGGAATACTGCATTGCCAGCGTTTCCAGCGCGACACGCATTTCGATCACCTCACGCACTTCGGCAGGGTCCAACGCGGTGACGCGCATGCCCTTTCGCGGCTCGCTTTTGGCCAATCCATGCGCCTCAAGCCGCAGCAGTGCTTCGCGCACCGGCACATGGCTGGTCTCAAAGTCGCGCGCGATATGGTCCTGACGCAGCTTTTCACCGGCAGGAAGATCGCCGGTGATGATTTTCTGGCTCAGGGCATTATAGATTGTGTCGGCAATGGTTGCGGTCATGAATTATAGATAAAATCCATGAACAACATCTACAAGCCGCATTCTCAACCCGTTAGCGGATCTGGCGCGATGTTCCCGCCGCAAATCAGCATTGCGACACGCTCACCCGGCTCCGGCTGGTAAGCGCCCGAAATCAGTGCGGCAAGCGCAGCAGCCCCTGCTGGTTCAACCAGTATTCGATGCGTCTGCCACAGAGTATTCTGGGCTTGCGCTATCGCATCATCAGAAACCAGAACCGAACTCATACCTTGGGCCAGCCCAAAGCAAATCTCACCAATTCTCCGTGCGCCCAGTGCGTTCGCTGCAATGCCCGAAACGGAAACATCAACCGGTTCGCCCGCAGCCAACGCCGCATTCAGCGCGCAAGAGGTTTCCGGTTCGACCGCCACGACTTTGCGCGCACCCTGAAACCATGCCAAAGCTCCGGCAATCAGCCCACCGCCGCCCACGGCCACCAATACTGTGTCCGCCTGCAAGCCCTGCGCGTCCCATTCAGCAAAACATGTCCCTTGCCCTGCCACCGTCGCTGGCGCATCATAGGCGTGGATTTGCATGGCGCCGGTGCTTTCCTCATGCGCCTGCGCCATGGTCAGTGCATTGGCGTATTCACCCGAAACAACACTCAGATCAGCCCCGATCCGCTTGATCAGCGCAATCTTGGAGGGACCTGCAAGTTCGGGCACAAAAATCTTCGCTGGGTAGCTCAGTGATTGCGCGGCATAAGCCGCTGCCGCACCGTGGTTGCCACCGGAAGCCGCCACGACGCCTGCCGCAGGCACATCCATGCTGAGCAGGGTATTGAACGCCCCGCGCGCTTTGAAGCTGCCGGTGTGCTGCATATGTTCAAGTTTCATTTCAACCGGATAGCCCGGAATTTGGCTTTCCATCACTGGCGTGACCTGTGCGTGTCCGGCAATGCGGTCCCGCGCTGCCAATATTTCACTTTTCCAATCCATTCTTGTCTTTCCGTGACTGGCACTCTGCCCGCGAACCCTATAGCTGTTTTGGAAACACGCAAGCAGGGAACCCCGCATATGAGAGAAGATCGCCTCAGCCCCTTTCGCGACGCACAGACCGACCGCTCGACCGCAAGCGAGGTACCAGATACCCCGCAGACGCGGTCTTCGGCCTATCGCCTTGCCTTCGCTGATGATGACTTCCTGTGCCGGGATGAGCTGCGCCCCGTGCGGCTGCAACTGGAGCTGTTGAAGCCCGAGATGATCATGACCGAGCGTGAGATCACCTCGACCATCGTCATGTTCGGTGGCGCGCGCATTCCGGAGCCGACCCAGAAACACACGGCGCGGACCGAGACCTTGGCCGGGCTGTCGAAATACTACGATGAAGCGCGTGAGTTTGCGCGTCTGATGACCGAGAAGTCAAATCGGACAGGTTACCGCGAGAACGTGATCGTCACGGGTGGCGGCCCCGGCGTGATGGAAGCGGGCAACCGTGGTGCACAGGATGCAGGCGGGTGTTCGATCGGCCTGAACATCGTGCTTCCGCACGAGCAGGCTCCGAACCTATACGTGACGCCTGATCTCAGCTTCAATTTCCACTATTTCGCCATCCGCAAGATGCACTTCCTTATGCGCGCTCGCGCCATCACCATCTTCCCCGGCGGCTTCGGCACCATGGATGAGCTCTTCGAATCCCTGACTTTGATCCAGACCGGCCGCATGGACCGCGTCCCTTTCCTGCTGTTCGGGCGTGAGTTCTGGGAAAAGGTTATCAACTGGGAAGCGCTGGCCGATGCGGGCACGATCTCGGACGAGGATCTTGACCTGTTCCGTTTTGTCGACACTGCGCAAGAGGCAGTCGAGATCATCGAGAACTGGGAACCCGCGCCCCCACGCGATGAAATACCGGGGCGCTGAGCCATGAGCCCGAAGACCGGAGAAATGTTGCACCTGCGCGGGAATGCGCTGAACAAGGGCGAGCCTGTGGCCCTGCCGTTGACCCAAAGCAGCATGTACCATCTGCCCGGCGCGCCGGATGGGCATGCCAGCTATGGCCGGGTCGATAACCCGACCTGGGTGCATCTGGAACACGTTCTGTCGCATCTCGAAGATGCACCCTGCCTCAGCTTTCCTTCGGGTATGGGTGCGATTTCGGCGGCCTTGTTTGCGACGGTCCAAGCCGGGTCGCGGCTTCTGATCCCGTCCGACGGGTATTATGTGACGCGCCTTTTGGCTGATCGGTTCCTGTCAAATCTGGGCGTCTCGGTTATCGAACGCCCAACCACCGACTTTGCCGAAGGTGGCTTTGATGAATTCGATGTGGTGTTTCTAGAAAGCCCCTCGAACCCCGGTCTGGACATGCTTGATCTGCCAGTAATCGCCGAGGCCGTGCGCGAGGCCGGCGGCATCACCATCGCCGACAACACAACGATGACCCCACTGGGTCAGCGCCCATTGAACCTTGGCGTCGATGTGGTTGTGAGTTCAGACACCAAAGCGATGGGTGGGCATTCGGACCTGTTGATGGGTCATTTAGCCAGCCGCAATCCGCAAATCATGGAGCGAGTTGAGGAATGGCGCCGCGTCTCCGGTGCGATCCCGGGGCCACATGAAGCGTGGTTGCTACATCGGGGTTTGGAGACTCTGGATGTGCGGTTTGATCGGATGTGTAGCTCAGCACAAATACTGGCTGAACGGCTGGCGGCGCACCCGGCCGTGAAACAGATCCGCTATCCCGGACTGACCGATGATCCGGCGCACACATTGGCGACGGCTCAAACCACGCGCTTCGGGTTTCTGCTAAGCATCACGCTTGAGACCGAGACCAAAGCCGAACAGTTCATCAATAGCTGCCCACTGCTGCGTCCGGCTACATCCTTCGGCGGCGTCCACAGTTCAGCCGAGCGGCGCGCCCGTTGGGGGGATGCTGTCGATCCTGCTTTCATCCGCCTGTCCGTGGGGTGCGAACCGGTGGACGAGTTGTGGCAGGCCATCGAGGCCAGTTTAGACGCGATATGACTATTTCTTAGGGTCGCGCAGTTCGGGAAACACGTAGATCGGCAGCACAATACTGCCGATCAGAGCGCCCAACCATACCAGCAAGGTTGCGGCCAACAGATTTGAGATACCGCCAATGGTCAGACCGGAAGTAATCAGATCGGTGACCAGAAGGCCAACAAAGGTTACGATCAAGGCAATTCCGCCCTTCAGCGCCGGCGCCTTCTTTTCCCCCAGCTTCAGGATCAGCGGTTCGGCTATCACCTGGACCAGGGTGAACACGACTACCACCACGATGAAGGAAATCGGTCGGATCGCAAACTCTGACAGCAGCAAACTGGCCAAAAGCAGCCCGATGGCGTTCCCAGCCAGCAATGCCAGCACCGATTTGAGCCTGCGCGTCATGGGGTGATCTCCGTCAATGATCAATCTGAAACATCTTAATATTAGCAGAGCTTGAAAGATTTACGAGACAATTTAGCCGCCTCTTCTTTTTGACCTGTTGAAATCAATTGATAAAATACCTTCATCAAGGCCAAACCCCACATCGACGAGAGGCAAGATGAGCGACGATCCCTATTCCGTACTTGGCGTCGCCAAAGACGCTAGCGATGCCGAGATCAAGAAAGCCTATCGGAAGATCGCCAAAGAATGCCACCCGGACCTCAAGCCGGGCGATGCCGAGGCAGAGGCCAAGTTCAAAGCCGCTGCTGCTGCTTATGACCTGCTGAAAGACTCCGAGACGCGCAAACGCTACGACAATGGCGAAATTGATGCGTCGGGTCAGGAACGTCCGCAGCAGCAGTATTATCGCGAATATGCCGAGGCTGCTGGTAACCCTTATCGCGGTCACGCGGCTGAACAAGACGATATGTCCGACATCTTTGCCGAATTCATGCGCGGGCGGGGTGGATATGGCCAGCGGAGCCAAGAGTTCCATGCACCGGGCCACAACCTGAACTACTCGCTGCAGATCAGCTTTCTTGACGCCGTTTTTGGAGCCAGCCAGAAATTGACCCTGCCAGATGGGAACCGGATTGAAGTGAAGATACCTGCGGGTATCACGACCGGGCAAACCATCCGCCTGCGTGGCAAAGGGGCCCCGGGGTACGGTGATGGGCATCCCGGCGATGCGCTTGTGACGATCTCGGTTGCGGATCACCCGGTGTTCGACCGTCAGGGCGATGACATCCACATCACGCTGCCCATCACCATTGATGAGGCCGTTCTGGGTGGCAAGGTTCCCGCCCCTACCATCGACGGTGGCGTCAATGTCAGTGTCCCAGCGGGGACCAGCAGCGGCAAAACCCTGCGCCTGCGTGGCAAAGGGGTCAAGAAACGCGGCTCGTCCGAGCGGGGCGATCAGTTCATAGAACTGACCGTCGCAATGCCAGACAAGGTAGACGATGAATTGAAGCACTTCATGGAGACATGGCGCGAAACCCACGGCTATGATCCGCGCAAAGGAATGCCGTCATGAGCCGCACATTGACCGAAGCCGAACTGATCGACGCCATCGCCCGCCTGACTTCGGATCGCCTGACCGAATATCTGGCCGCTGAGATCGTGATCCCCGAGCAATCGGAGCAAGGTCTGCGATATCAGCGCATCGACGTTGCCCGGCTAGAACTGGCATGCGAACTGCATGACCAGTACGACATGGAGGCCGATGCCCTGTCGATGATGATCTCTCTGATCGACCAGATGCATGGGCTGCGCGCCGAACTGCGCGAGGTTTTGAACGCGGTCGAGGCGCAACCGGAACCGGTTCGCCAACAACTGATCGAAGTGATCGGAACAGCGCGATTCCGTCGCAGTTAACGGGGTTTTGGGAGCCGGGATTTTGGCGTAGAAGGCGCCCTTGATCCTTAGCCCGGTATCCCCATGACCCAGTCCAGATCCGAATTGCTGATGCCTGCGGGCAATCTGCGTAAGTTGAAACTCGCCATCCTCTATGGCGCGGATGCGGTCTATCTGGGCACACCGGATATGTCGCTGCGGACAAAGTCCGAGTTCTCGCTGGAAGAGGTGATAGAGGGAGTCGAGTTCTGCCACAACCATGGCCGGCGCGCGTACCTGACGCTGAACCTGTTCTCGCACAATAAGGACATTCCGAAGCTGGACGAATACATCGACACTGTCCGCACGGTGAAACCTGACGGGCTGATAATCGCCGACCCCGGAGTGTTCCAATACGTCCGCGAACGCGCGCCGGAACTGCCGCTGCATATCTCGACGCAAGCCAATATCTGTTCGTGGTTGTCGGTGAAGTTCTGGCAGGATCAGGGGGCCGAGCTTGTGGTTCTGGCCCGCGAAGTCTCATACCCCGAATTGGTCGAGATTCGCGAGAAATGCCCCGATATCAAGCTTGAGGCGTTTGTGCACGGGGCCATGTGCATGACCTATTCGGGCCGCTGCCTACTGTCGAACTTCATGGCCGAACGCGGGGCCAATCAGGGCAACTGCGCCAATTCCTGCCGCTGGAACTATGGCCTGAAACTGCGCCTCAAAGATGGCACGCATCAGGAGCTGCGCATTACCGATGAAAACGCCGACCTATTCGAATTCCTGCTGGAAGAAGGCTGTCGCCCCGGTGATTTGATGCCCATCGAAGAGGATGATCGGGGATCCTACATCCTCAATTCCCGCGACCTGTGCATCATGCCCAAGCTGGATGAATACTTGAAGATCGGTGTCGACAGTCTGAAAGTCGAAGGGCGCGGCAAATCGGAATACTATGCCGCCATCGTCGCGCGCGCCTATCGTATGGCCATCGACGACTATCACGCCGACCCCGAGAACTGGGACTCGAAGCCCTATATGCGTGAACTCGAAACAGTCGGGAACCGCGGCTACACGCTGGCTTTCCACGAAGGCCGCCTGACCAATTATGCACATGATTACGAACACACAGCCTCGATTGCGCAGTGGGAATATGCCGGGATCGTCACCGAGGTGACCGAGGATGCCTTTCTGGTCGAGGTAAAAAACAAGCTGGAACCGGGGGATGTATTGGATTTCGTCTCTCCGATTTCGCGCGAGACGGTTCTGCTGCGGGTCTATGACTTTGAACGCGCTCATGATGGGGCGCGGCTGGACGTTTTGCATGGCAGTACCAAAACCATCATCCGCCTTCCCTTCACCCTGTTCGATCACGAGGATATCGACGATCTGCGCACCCGTTTCCCGGTCTACTCCGTCCTGCGCAAAGAACGTGCCCTGACCGACGAACACTGGAGTCGCATTCGGTTTGACAAGCTGGTTCAGGGGCTGGAAACTACCGGTCGCAATAACCCCAAGGCCTATGCCCGCCGCCGTGACGATCTGGTCGAGAAAATCGGCGAAGACGGCAATGAGCGCCGCTTCAAAACCAATCGTATCGGAACCGAGGGATGTTGCGGCAAAGGCTGCAACGGCTGTTTGATCTTCTGGCAGGATGAGAAATACGCGCTCGCCCGCGAGGTCCTATACAAACGCAAACAGGGTGAGCAGCTGAGCCGTCAGGAAGCGACTGAGCTGAAGCTGCCTTATCCTGCGGCCTGAAGATCACTCTGCGACACGATACTCTTCGGGTACGTAAAACGTATAGTCCCGGTCCGCGACGGCCTCGTGGCAGACATGGCAGTAATCGACCTCTGACGCGCGAAAGCCCATCGTATCACCGAACAGCGAACCGTCCGGCATCACCATGATATAACGCCAGTCGGCTGTTTCCGGGTTGGTGCCTTCTGGCAGTTTCTCCATCACGAACAGGGCACCGGGATGGATATTGCCCTCATCTGTGACAGTCATACTGTCTTTGGCCAGGACCGAGCCTGCAGGCAGCTCTTCGCCTTCTTGCAATGTGCCGTAGTTGTGGGCCATGCGGTTCGCATAGCTGTTGACATAGCGCTGCCCATGCGTGGCCGAGATGTAGGGCGAATCGTTGAACAAAGGCCAGTTCTGATAGTTTCGGATCAAGTCCATCTGTGCCGCCGCATAACCCCGCGACATGCGTCGTATCAATGACTGATAGTGTTTCTGCGCTTGCTCCTTGGTCAGATCGGCTGGGTTTTCAATCGCCAAATGCGCATCCTGATCTTTGGTCTGAGCAGATGCCGCGTGGAGAACAAATCCCGAGATCGCCACAACAGCCGCGATACCCAAGACTTGCCGGTGACTTACAATCATATTGTGGCCTCCCTGACTGATCAGTTCGCCTAAATGCCGCTTTGCTTCAGAAAAATGGTAGCGGCCTTAATTGGTGTTACCAGCACCACCCCGGCAATCTCACCACCTTGTGTCTGTCGGTGAGTTCCCCATCCAGAGCGGGTCTGCGCCGAAGATACCAAATTTTGAACAAGGAAACAGCACTCAATTCATTAAGTTTTTCGCGTGAAGCCACGGCCCATGCCCTTAACGGGTTAGCCCGGCTTCAGCCTCGATCTGCTTTCGCGATTTCCGGGCCCGTTCGGTGGCCGATTTTAACTGGCCACAGGCCGCCATGATATCCTCACCCCGTGTTTTGCGGATGGGTGAGGCATAGCCCGCCTGATAGATGATGTTCGCAAAGGCGCGGATACGATTGTTCGAGCTGCGCTTGTAGGGCGCGCCCGGCCATTCGTTGAACGGGATCAGGTTGATCTTGGCCGGAATGTTATGGCGCTTGATATGTGCGATCAGGCGATGTGCGTCTTCGTCGCTGTCGTTCACGCCATCCAGCATCACGTATTCGAACGTGATCCGTTCAGAATTCGAGGCGTTGGGATAGCTGGCCAAGGCCTGCAGCAGTTCCTCGATATTCCAGCGCTTGTTGATCGGAACAAGTACGTCGCGAGTTTCATCAGTGGTAGCGTGGAACGAGATCGCCAATAGGCATCCAATTTCTTCAGCCGTGCGCGCGATCTCGGGTACCACACCCGAGGTCGAAAGCGTGATGCGGCGACGTGACAGAGAAATCCCCTCGGGGTCCATCGCGATCTTCATTGCGTCACGGACGTTTTCAAAGTTGTAAAGCGGCTCGCCCATACCCATCAGCACGATATTTGACAGCAGGCGTGTTTCATCTTTGGGCGCACCCGGTGTTGGCCATTCCTCAAGATCGTCACGCGCCATCATGACCTGCCCGACAATTTCGGCCGCTGTCAGGTTGCGCACCAATTTCTGCGTGCCCGTGTGGCAGAAGGAACAAGTCAGCGTACAGCCCACCTGAGATGAGATGCATAGAGTTCCGCGATCATCTTCAGGGATATAGACAACCTCAACCTCATGCCCGCCCGCGATGCGGCACAGATACTTGCGGGTGCCGTCCTCTGAAACCTGACGGGTCACGACTTCGGGGATTTCGATTACGAACTGCTCGGCCAGTTGCGTGCGATAGGCCTTGGCCAGATTGGTCATCTCACCAAAATCACGCACACCCCATTGGTAGATCCATTGCCAAATCTGCCCCGTGCGCATCTTCGCCTGCTTTTCGGGCGTGCCGTGTTCAATTAGCGCCTCACGCAATCGATCGCGGGTCAAACCGACAAGGTTCATCTTCCCCTCGGGCAGTTTGCGGGGGATGGTCATGACGTCTTGAGTGATCGGCGCTTTGGGCGACATTGGCGTATCTCGGTGGATTCTGGCTTGGGATGCGCCTCTATATAGGAACACACGTAAAGATCAAAAGAATTCGTGCTTCAATTTGCGTAACGCAACAATTCGTCAACTCGCGCCCGGCCAAGGTCAACCCGACAGGCTGTGATGGCGATCCCCGTACCCGATCCTCCGCCGAACGAAGCACCTACCGCTTCGCACTGCGCATCGCGATAGGCCACCCACGCGTTTTGCGAGGCCTCCAGCGCAGGCACAGCGACGACCCGTCCGGTGACCTCGTCCAGTTCTTGTGCGGAGCCGAGCGCCAGCGAATAGCTGGAGTCTATCGCAGTGTTTACCCGCAATTCCATATTCGAAACACAAGATCCAATTTCCACCTGCGAACCGGCGTCAATACACTCCATAGTTGGATCCGCAATTGCGGATATCGGAAACATCAAAAAAACAAACGCCCATCGCATCCATCAATCCTCCAGACAGAGATATCTGTCTATCACAGATCAAGATGCGCGCCCAATCAAGATGGGCCACTAAAGCAGAAACTTAAGCGGCCCATTGTTGTTAGTTTACTGCGGGCGGGATGTAGCAATCTTCTGCATCCAGGGTCTTTACGGGATCTTCCGGACCACATTGCTCACCCGTTATCGGATAGGTTTCCGATCCTTTCTCACAACCTGCAAGGATCACCGCAGACGCCATCAAGAGCACTGCCAGGTTTTTGTTTACGTTCATTGCCGACTCCTCAACAAATTCTGAACTTATTAGTTCAGAAAACGGGGAAGCAGGCTTTGACACGGATCAAGAAACACCGCTCTACGTGGCGTAAATTTCTGAAAACACACAGGATCAGACCAAACAAATAAAACCCCGCCGGAAAGCGGGGTTTCGGAATTTGATCTGCTTGTGGCTTAGTTCGTGCAGCGCGTTTCCGCGTCTTCAATCGCGGCCGTAAAGCCCAGCAACGAGAAGGTGTCTTTGGTCTGCGTACCACGTTCCGAACGGGCGGTCAGCACCGCCTCACTTCCGCGCTTCATCGCTGTGACGATCTTGGCATCGTCCGAGGCGGTCGCAGGCCATGCCCACTCACCATCGGTGAACAGCTCGAACTCGCTGCCATCGACAACCAGATTGACGGTGGAACCAGACGCAAACGGATATCCGCCGGTAAAGGTCACCTGCCCTTTAACTTCGGCATTCGGGCGATAGAACACGAACAGCAGGATATCGCTGCGCCGAACGGAAACGACCCGGCCACCGCGTGTGTTCACGGTCTCTTTCGGGGCAGAAACGCTCCAGCATTCGGTTGGGTCGTCCTCGACAAACACGCTCCAGTCCGTTTTTGCAGCGACGCGATTGGTACTGGTCGCCTGCTGCGCAATTGCCGTTGTCGCCATTCCTGCCATGCACAGGCCCGCGATTACGCGGACGAGCTTTAATCCCATCGGTTCAGCCTCCTAGCCCGACCTATTACCTCATACCCATCGGAAATACGTGCGAACTCTGCCGGTTCGTCTGTTCAGTTGCGTATTCCGATGATTGTCGACATACACACACTAACGCAGGTTTCGCCACAGGCGAAAGGGCGATTGGCAGATTTTTGCGCATGATTGATGGGGTGGACATGACACAAGCCGTACCAATGACAGAACTCTGGCGCGGGTCACTGTTGGAAAGCCTGCATATGGGCCATGCAGTGATCTGTGACGATAGTGGTCAGATCGTGCGCAGCTGGGGTGATCCAAACGCGGTGATCTATCCCCGCTCCTCGGCCAAAATGATCCAGGCCCTGCCGCTGATCACCTCGGGTGCGGCTGCAAAATACGGTTTGAACAGCCAGCATCTGGCTCTGGCTTGTGCTTCGCACAATGGTGCACAAATCCATACGGATCGTGTTTCTGCCTGGCTGGATCACCTCGGTCTGTCCGAGCCTGACTTGCGCTGTGGCCCGCAGGAACCGCAGGACATGGCGGCCCGCGACGGGCTGATACTGGCAGATGACACGCCTTGCCAGATTCACAACAATTGCTCAGGCAAGCATTGCGGTTTCCTGACTTTGACGCAGCATATGGGGGCCGGGCCGGAATACTTGGAAATAGATCATCCTGTTCAGCAGGCCTGCCTGTCTGCCATCGAAGAAACCACAAGCGAAACCAGTCCCACCTACGGAATCGACGGGTGCTCGGCGCCGAATTTTGCGACGTCTCTGGCGGGACTTGCGCGATCAATGGCCTGGTTTGCCTCTGCGGCAGACCGTTCGGACCGCTCCAGCGAAGCAGCGGTACAGCTCACAGAAGCAATGGTGAAACATCCCGAACTTGTCGCAGGTGAAACTCGCGCTTGTACCGAGTTGATGCGAGCGATGAACGGGCGCGTTGCAATCAAGACAGGGGCCGAGGCCGTCTTTGTTGCCATCATCCCGGAAAAGCGCATGGGCGTTGCGCTAAAAATCACTGACGGCACTACCCGCGCCAGCGAATGCGCCATCGCCGCGATTCTAGTGCATTTAGATGTGCTAGAGGCCGATCACCCGGCCACTCGCAAATTCATGAACGCCACGCAATACAGCCGTCGTGGGCTGGAATGCGGCGCTATCAAACCTGCACCGGGCTTCCCCGGCTGAGGATTACATCTCGATCTCGTGGACCTCGGCCACCTCGACCGAACCCGAGCCGTTCACAACCATCGGGCAACCCTTGGCCATCTCGGTTGCGGCGTCAATGCTATCAGCCTTGACCACCGTGAAACCCGAGGCCGGGTTTGCACCACCATTGTCTTCGATCCCACCACTGCTGACCGTGTAGGACTGGCCTACAGGATTTCCCGGAATCTCTAATGAGCCGCCGATTTCCTGAAACCAAGCGCCCCAAGCGGCCATGGTCGCCTCGATCTCGGCGGGATCGGTTGGGGTGTGACCCCCGTGATAAACAAACAAATATTGGGGCATATCGCTCCTCCCTGATGAAAACCTATTTGCAAAGTGCTTCGAGTTTGCGCAGCGACGATGTCCAGCCTTCGTTGTGGTTCGTGGCCGACTCGGCATCGACAAGTTCACGGTGATCAACCACCAGCCGTGATCCGCTGTTGGTCGCGGTAACCGAAAAGGTCACATGGCTTTCCGCACCGCGCTGGTCCTGATCGTCATGCCAAGCCCACGTAAATCCAACAGATTTTGGTCGATCGATATGGGTAACGTGACCCGAGACTTTGAACTGCTGACCCTCGCCATTCTGCATAACCGAATACCAGGGACCAATGCGCGAAAAGTCGAGATCATGTTCCGGTACATGCAACCCTTCGGGCCCCCACCACTGCAGAAGTTTCGCACCATCGCTGACCCATGCGAACAGGACCTCGGGACTAACGGGAAAATCTCGTTCCAGTTTCAGGTCGGCCATGAATTTTCCCTTTCAATAAGCTCTTCCAAACGGTCGAGGCTGCTTTCCCAGAAATGTCGTTTCGAAATCGTCCATTCGGCTATCGCGCGCAGACCCTCGGGCTGCACCGAGTACATCCGTTGCGTGCCGTGTACCCGCTGCTGCACCAACCCGGCCTCGCGCAAAACCTTCAAATGGCGCGAGATCGCGGCCCCTGACATGCCCTTGCCTTCTATCAAATTACCGACGGGCAGTTCGCCTTCGTCCATCAGTTGCTCGACAATCGAGAACCGAGTGGCATCAGACAAAGCGGAGAATGTGACCAGAAGCGTATTCATGGCTTTATTTAACACAATAGTTAAATTAAAGGAAGCCCCTTAGAGGCCTTGAAATTCTGACCTGCCATAGCCCTGCAAATACAACAACGCTGTCAGATCGCCGTGATTTATGCGGACATCACATTCGGCAGCGACCGAAGGCTTGGCGTGCAACGCGACACCCGTCCCCGCCCGACCCAACATTCCCAGATCATTCGCTCCATCGCCAACGGCAATCACGTCAACCTCGGAGATACCTAGGCGTGTTGTGATCTGCTCCAATGCCTCTATTTTGGCCTGTCGCCCAAGAATGGGCCGCTTCACGTCGCCGGTAAGCTTGCCATCCTCAGCCAGCAATGTATTCGCCCGGTTCTCATCAAACCCAAGCTCTTCGGCGACCTTAGCTGTAAAAGCCGTGAACCCACCCGAGACCAGCGCTGCATAGACCCCATTCGCGCGCATCGTGGCAAGTAACGCCTTGCCGCCGGGCATCAGCGTGATCCGTTCATTCAGAACCTTGCCGATCACGCTTTCATCCAGCCCTTTCAATAAGCCCACACGCTCAGTCAGCGCACCTTCGAAATCCAGCTCGCCGTTCATTGCACGCGCGGTGATATCCTTGACCCGATCACCGACACCAGCCTCATCAGCCAGTTCATCGATGCATTCCTGTTGGATCATGGTGCTGTCCATATCGGCCAGCAGCATCTTTTTCCGGCGACCGTCGGCTTTTTGCACGACCAGATCCACGCCCATCTGTTGCAACTCGCCCCAGACGTCCCAGCGATTGTCGGGAGTTTCTGGCAGGGAAAACTCGGCCGCCTCATCGAGGCTCAGCCAGTTCGCATCACCCCCGCCCCATGCATTCCGCAACGACTCAACCAGCGTCGCCTCTAAAGAAGGGGCCGCAGGGTTGGTCAGCAGAGTAGCTACATACATATCAGGCCTCCGATTAGCGCACCTGCGGGATATCGCAGGTGCAGCATTTTCACCAGAGGCAGATTGATCTAACCCAGAATACCCGGCAGGCGCAGCCCATGTTCGCGAGCGCAGTCTTTCGCGATCTCATACCCCGCATCTGCGTGACGCCAGACCCCCGAGGCGGGATCGTTCCACAGAACACGCTCCAATCGCCGCGCGGCATCATCGGTCCCATCGGCGCAGATCACAACACCCGCGTGCTGGCTGAAGCCCATACCAACGCCGCCGCCGTGATGCAGCGAGACCCAGGTCGCACCGCTGGCCGTATTGATCAGAGCGTTCAACAGCGGCCAATCCGATACTGCGTCCGAGCCGTCCAGCATCGCCTCGGTCTCGCGGTTCGGGCTGGCGACCGAGCCCGAGTCCAAATGATCACGCCCAATGACAACAGGCGCTTTCAACTCGCCATTGGCAACCATTTCGTTGAAGGCCAACCCCGCGCGGTGGCGATCTCCAAGGCCGATCCAGCATATACGTGCGGGCAGACCCTGAAACGCAATGCGTTCCTGCGCCATATCCAGCCAACGATGCAGATGCTCGTTCTCAGGGAACAGCTCCTTCATCTTGGCGTCGGTCTTGTAGATATCCTCGGGGTCACCCGACAATGCACACCAGCGGAACGGGCCGATGCCCTTGCAGAACAGCGGCCGGATATAGGCGGGCACAAAGCCGGGGAAGGCAAAGGCATTCTCCAAGCCTTCATCCTGCGCCACCTGACGGATGTTGTTGCCGTAATCCAGCGTCGGAACGCCCGCGTCCCAGAAATCGACCATTGCAGCGACATGCTGTTTCATCGAGGCACGGGCGGCCTTTTCAACCGCTTTAGGATCAGTTTCGCGCTTGTCCTTCCACTGCGCCATGCTCCAGCCAATCGGCAGATACCCATTGATCGGGTCATGGGCGCTGGTTTGGTCAGTGACGATATCGGGGCGCATGCCACCGGCCTGCATCCGCGCATAAATTTCGGGGAACACCTCAGCCGCATTGCCTAGCAGACCCACAGATTTCGCCTCGCCCGCCTTGGTCCAGCGGTCGATCATCTCAAGCGCTTCGTCGAGAGTCTCGGCTTTTTCGTCCAGATAGTTGGTGCGCAGGCGGAAATCGATAGAATCCGGATTGCACTCGACCGCCAAACAACTGGCCCCGGCGAACACTGCCGCCAGAGGCTGTGCGCCACCCATGCCGCCCAGACCGCCGGTCAGAATCCACTTGCCAGTCAAGTCGCCGCCATAGTGCTGACGGCCAGCCTCGGCAAAGGTTTCGTAGGTGCCCTGTACGATGCCCTGCGTACCGATATAGATCCACGAACCGGCCGTCATCTGGCCGTACATCATCAGCCCCTTCTTATCGAGCTCGTTGAAGTGATCCCAATTGGCCCAATGAGGCACGATGTTTGAGTTGGCGATCAGAACCCGAGGCGCATCCTTATGGGTGCGGATGATCGCCACCGGTTTGCCCGACTGGACGATCAGGGTTTCATCCTCTTCCAGATCTTTCAGCCCTGCGACGATCCGGTCGAAATCGTTCCATGTCCGCGCCGCGCGACCGATGCCGCCATAAACCACCAGCTCGTGCGGGTTTTCGGCCACATCCGGATGCAGGTTATTCATCATCATCCGCAACGGCGCTTCGGTCACCCAGCTTTTTGCGTTCAGTTCGGGGCCGGTGGGCGGATAGATATCGCGGGTATTCTTGCGAGGATCGGTCATGTCAAAGCTCCAATGCAGTGTCTTGGATGGCGTCGAGAATATCCACCAACCAGCGACGCAGGCGCTTGGCTTTCGCCTCGTCAAACGCCCACGGAGGGGTTTCGGCGGACAGATAGGTAGATTGCGCCAGCTCCATCTGGATCGCGTGTTGGCCCTCATCAGGACGGCCATAGTGGCGGGTCGTCCAACCCCCTCGGAATCGCCCGTTCAGGACGGTGCTGTAAGGGGAGGAATGCGAAAATTCATAGGCCGCGGCCTCAATGCCGGGGGCACAGGTCGCGCCACCATCGGTGCCGATGTTCATATCCGGCAGGGTGCCTTCAAACAGGAACGGAATCTTGCTGCGGATCGAGTGGCAGTCAAACAAGATCGCAACGCCGTGTATTGCCCGCACCCTTTCAAGCTCTTGCTCAAGCGCGTTGTGGTAGGGCGCGTGGTAGGCGGTTCGACGTACCTCGATCTCATCGATTGAGGGCTCCTGCCCCTCGGCCCAGATCGGCTGACCGTCAAAATCGGTCAACGGCACCAGAGTTGTTGTGTTCTGCCCAGGATACAATGATACACCCGCAGGGTCTCGATTAGCGTCAATGACATAGCGGTGGATATGGGATTGCACGACCGTCGCGTTGGCAACGAGCCCATCGTAGAGCTGATTGATATGCCAATCCGTATCCGCCAGCGCCTGCCCATTCGCATTCAGTCGCGCAGCAATGTCGTCGGGCACATACGTGCCGCCATGCGGCTGTCCCAGCACGATGGGCCCATCGCCACGCTGAACGCTGAAAACCTGCATCACGACAGCTCCGGCATGGGCATTGCAGCTGCCTGCAGAATAGTTCCGCTTTCGACTAGGGACTTCGCGGTTTCCAATTCGGGTGCCAGATAGCGATCATCGCCAAGCGACGGGATATCGTCGCGCAAACGCCCAACCACGCTGGTCAGCGCTTTGCTGGTCGCAAGAGGTGCGCGGAACTCGATGCCTTGCGCGGCGCAGAGCAGTTCAATCCCCAGAATATAGTTCAAATTATCAACCATCCGGCCTAAACGCCGCGCCCCGTGGGCAGCCATCGAGACGTGGTCTTCCTGGTTGGCCGATGTAGGTGTGCTGTCAGTCACACATGGGTTGGCCAGATGTTTGTTCTCGCTCATCAACGCAGCCGTTGTGACCTCGGCGATCATCAGACCCGAGTTCAGCCCCGGCTCGGGCGTCAGGAAGGGCGGCAGATCAAAGCTAAGCGCCGGGTCGACCATTAATGCGATCCGACGCTGTGCGATCGCCCCGATCTCTGACAGGGCCAAAGCAATCATATCGGCGGCAAAGCCTACCGGTTCGGCGTGGAAGTTCCCGCCCGAGACAATGGCATCCGGATCGGTCAGAACCAGCGGATTGTCGGTGGCGGCGTTGGCCTCAACCACAAGCGTTGCGGCGGCCTGCCGGATCACATCCATCGCAGCACCCGTGACCTGCGGCTGGCATCGGATGCAGTATGGGTCCTGCACCCGCGTATCCTCATCGCGATGGCTTTCGCGGATTTCCGAGCCATCCAGCGTGGCCCGCATTGCCGCCGCTGCCTCGATCTGGCCGCGATGGCCACGCAGCGCGTGAATTTCGGGCTGCAAGGGGGCGGTAGAACCCATGATCGCATCCGTCGATGCCGCCGAAATTACCAACGCGTTTTGCGCCGAACGCCATCCTTCGAACAGACCGGCCAGCGCATACGCGGTTGAAAACTGTGTGCCGTTGATGAACGCCAGACCTTCCTTGGGTCCGAGCTGTATCGGCTCTAACCCGGCTGTCCTCAAAGCATCAGCACCCGGCATGACGGTGCCGTTTACTTCGGCCTCGCCTTCACCGATCACAACCGCGGTCATATGGGCCAAGGGCGCCAGATCACCAGATGCACCAACCGAACCCTGCGCCGGGATCACCGGTGTCACACCGCGCGCCAGCATCTGCTGCAGCAATTCGACAAGCTCCCAACGGACACCTGACGCGCCGCGCCCGAAGGACAGCAGCTTGAGCGACATCATCAGCCGCGCCAGACGACGCGGCACAGCCGGCCCCACCCCGCAACAATGGCTGAGGATCAGGTTGCGCTGCAGGGTTGAGGTATCTTTGGCCGCGATCTTGTGACTCGCCAGTTTGCCAAAGCCGGTGTTGACGCCATAGACGGGCTCGCTTCCTTCGGCAGCCTGCGCAATGCGTGCAGCAGCGACCTCAACCTTGGATCGGCAGGCGGCGTCCAGCGAAATGGCGGCTTCGGTCCAGTAGATCTGACCAAGCTGATCCAGCGAAACCTGACCGGGGACAAGCAACAGAGGTGTCATTCCTGACCTCCAAAAATACGTTTATGCAGAGGGTTGAAACCGATGCGATAGGACAGTTCTGCAGGATGAGTAGCATCCCAGACGGCCAGATCAGCGCGCAATCCGGGCGCGATCACGCCGGTATCATCCAGACCCAAAGCGCGGGCCGCGACGTGGGTAACACCTGCCAATGCTTCTTCAGGCGTCATGCGAAACAAAGTGCACCCCATGTTCATTGTTAGCAGCAGAGAAGTCAGGGGTGAGGACCCCGGATTGCAATCGGTCGCCAGTGCCATGGGAACATTCTTCTGGCGCAACAATTCAATCGGCGGAGCTTGCGTTTCATGCAGCGTATAAAACGCGCCGGGCAGCAGGACCGCGACCGTTCCGGCCCCAGCCATGGCGGTAACGCCGTCGGCGTCCAAATATTCGATATGATCAGCGGATAGCGCTCCGTAAGCTGCCGCCAGCTTAGCCCCACCTAGATTCGAAAGTTGCTCAGCATGCAGCTTCACCGGTAGGCCAAGCTCTTGCGCGACAACAAAAACCCGTTCGATCTGCGTGGGATCAAATGCAATGCCTTCGCAGAACCCATCCACCGCGTCCACCAGCCCTTCGGCATGGGCCGCGCGCAGTGTCGGAATGCAGACCTCGTCAATATAGGCGTCATCCCGACCCGCATATTCTGGCGGAACGGCATGTGCGCCAAGAAAACTGGTATTGACCCGAATAGGGCGCTCCCGCGCAATACGGCGCGCCGCGCGCAACATACGCAGTTCGGTTTCGGCATCGAGCCCATAACCCGACTTCACCTCGATGCAGGACACACCTTCGGCCAGCAATGCGTCCACGCGCGAAAGCGCGCCTGCAAGCAGCTCTTCTTCTGTTGCTGCCCGCGTGCCGTGTACGGTCGACAGGATGCCTCCACCCGCGCGAGCAATTTCTTCGTAGGTCGCGCCCTTCAGGCGCATTTCGAACTCAACCGCACGGTTGCCGCCAAACACAACATGAGTATGAGCGTCAATCAGAGCGGGCGTGATCAAGCGGTCACCATAGTCGTTCTGCGGCCACTCGGCATATGACGGCGGCATTGCCAACCGAGCGCCAACCCAAACGATTTCCGACCCATCGATGGCAATCGCACCATCCTCGATCATCCCATAAGGTTGGTCGCCCCCCATGGTGGCTACATGTTTGCTACGAAGAACAGTTTTTTTCGTCATGGCGATTCTTTTGGGCTCCCCCTGCGCTTGATTTTTTCGTATACGGCTAAAAATATAAAGTCTACACAAAATGGAATTACGATGACGGTTCATGCCAAAACGGCCCTGTTAGGCTCTGAGTGGGTGCACAACCTACGAGTCGAAATCGAAGACGGTCGGATCGCTGCGCTGAAATCAGGGACCGAGCCAAATCCCGAAGACACTCGGGTCGACGTGTTGCTACCCGCTTTGGCGAACCTGCACAGCCATGCCTTTCAACGCGCCATGGCGGGCATGACCGAAACGCGCGTAGCAGGGCGCGAAAGCTTCTGGACCTGGCGTACTTTGATGTACCGATTTCTGGACCGCCTCACTCCTGCACAGATCGAGTCCATTGCCGCATTGGTCTATATGGAAATGCAGGAAGCCGGGTATGCTGCGGTCGGGGAATTCCACTACGTCCACCACCAACCCGGCGGCACGCCTTATGCGAAGTTGTCTGAGCTGAGTCAGCGCATCTTCTCGGCAGCCAGCCAAACCGGGATTGGATTGACACATCTACCGGTGCTCTACACCTATGGCGGCGTCGCGCAAGAGCCTCTGACCGGTGGTCAATTGCGGTTCGGCAATGATGTGGAAAGGTTCCTGCAGCTTGTCGAGGACTGTAAGCCGCTAATGCCCTATGCAGACAGCCAGATCGGCATCGCGCCGCACTCTCTGCGTGCGACCTCGCCTGATGACCTACGGCAAGTGCTGAACGCTACCCCGCGAGGCCCGGTGCACATCCACATCTCTGAACAAGAGAAGGAGGTCACGGATGTAGAAGCCGCTCTGGGTCAACGACCGGTAGATTGGCTGCTGAGCAACGTGGATGTGAACGAACGATGGTGCCTGATCCATGCCACTCATATGACAGACGATGAAACCCGCGCTCTTGCCCGATCCGGGGCTGTGGCCGGTCTGTGCCCGATCACAGAGGCCAATCTGGGGGATGGTATTTTCAATGGTGCCGTCTACATCGAGCAGGGCGGTGCCTTTGGTGTCGGTTCAGACTCGAATGTGCGCATTTCACTGCCTGAGGAATTGCGTACGCTGGAGTATTCTCAACGTCTGCGCGACAAGGCCCGCACTGTGCTGGTACGTGGCGAAGGCTCGGTCGGTCAAACGCTGTATACCGGAGCCGCCCGCGGTGGCGCACAGGCGCTGGGGCGCGACGCCGGAGAGATCGCAATAGGTCATCTGGCCGATCTGGTTGCGATCGATCGAAGTCACCCCACCCTGTGTACTTTGCGCGACGATCAATTGATTGACGGCCTGAGCTTTGCCGCGCCTGACGGAACAGTGACCGACCTTTGGTCTGCCGGGCGACATCAGGTGCGCGGCGGGCGGCATATCGCCCGCGATGCGATCCTGAACAATTATCGTGCCGCGATGAATGACCTTTTGGAAGACATCTGAACTGATATGACCCAAACCAGCGACACAACCAGCTACAAAGACATTAAGCAAACCGTCCTGCGCCGAATCCGCTCGGGCGAATTGCAGCCCGACGCTCTGCTTCCCAATGAGCAAGAATTAGCGGTCGAGTTTTCGTGCACCCGCACCACAGTCAACAGAGCACTGCGGGAACTGGCGGATGAAGGGTTTCTTGAACGGCGCCGAAAGGCAGGCACCCGGGTCCTTAGCGCACCGCAGCGACAGGCGCGCTTCACAATTCCTCTGGTCCGAGATGAAATCGAAGCGGCGGGCGGAACCTATCGCTACGCTCTTGTGTCATGTGAAACGCAGATCGCCCCAGACTGGCTGGCGGCCCGGTTGGCCCTACGTGCTGATCAAAGTGTGATGCACGTGCGATGCATGCATTTCTCCGGCAATTCACCTTTTCAGTTCGAAGACCGCTGGATCGTGATAGACAGCGTACCTCAGGTCACGCAGGCAGATTTCTCTAGCGTCGGACCCAATGACTGGCTGGTGCAAACTGTCCCGTTCACCAATGTCGAGTTGACCTTTCTGGCCAGCCGCGCAGATACCACTTTGGCCGGATTTCTGGACGTTCCCGAGGGTGAACCCGTTTTTACTGCCGAGCGTATCACATGGCTGCAGGGTCAGCCGGTAACGTTTGCCAAGATGTATTTTGCGGCCGGATATCGGATGACGACCGAGTTCTGATTGTCCGGGCTTTACGCTTCCCCAATTCCACGACAGATTTGCTGCAGAATGTGCGCGTCTGCTGGAAAGGATATCAGGATGGGCAACCCGCTTTATGATCGTTTGCTGGGCATCCATGCAGGCAAGGATACGCCATTTTTGCACCTTCCGGATGGTCAGACTTTGACCCATGCCACGTTTCTGGACACGGCGGCCCGTCTGGCCAACACCATGACAGGACTGGAAATGGAACCGGGCGACCGCGTGGCGGTGCAGGTGGAGAAATCCGTTGAGGCACTGGCGCTTTATGCCGCCTGTGCCCAAGCGGGGCTGATCTTTCTACCTCTCAATACGGGCTATACGACGCAAGAGCTAAGCTATTTCATCGAAAACAGCGGCGCCTCACTGGTGGTGTGCGATGAGGCAAACGAGGCAGGGCTTGCCGAGATCGCGCAAAAGAACAATGCCCGGCTTGAAACGCTGAACGCCGACGGTTCAGGCAGCCTGATGCGGCGTGCTCTGGGGATGCTTCCGGCCTTTCAGCCGGCACACCGATCAGAAGATGATCTGGCTGCGTTTCTATATACTTCAGGCACGACGGGGCGTTCGAAAGGGGCAATGCTGACGCAGGCGAATCTGCTGTCGAACGCGGAGACCCTTGTGCAGGAATGGCGATTCACAGATGATGACGTGCTGTTGCACGCGCTGCCGATCTTTCACACGCATGGACTGTTTGTTGCGACAAATGTCGTACTCGCATCGGGCGGGTCGATGATATTTCTGCCGAAGTTCGACCTGGAAGATATGTTACGCCTGATGTCACAGGCAACGGCGATGATGGGGGTGCCGACGTTTTACACCCGCCTGCTAAGCGACGACCGCTTCGCCCAAGATCTGACTCAGGATATGCGGCTGTTCATCTCAGGTTCAGCGCCTTTGCTGGCAGATACCCACGTCCAATTTGAAGACCGTACAGGTCATCGCATCCTGGAACGCTATGGCATGACCGAGACGAACATGAACACTTCTAACCCCTATGACGGCGAACGCCGGGCGGGAACGGTCGGATTTCCCCTGCCGGATGTTGAACTGAAGGTCACAGACCCCAAAACAGGTCAAACCCTAGCAGATGGTGAGATCGGCATCATCGAGGTGCGCGGTCCCAATGTGTTTCAGGGCTACTGGCAAATGCCCGACAAAACCGCCGCAGAACTGCGTGAAGACGGGTTCTTCATCACTGGCGATCTGGGTCGGATCGACGAGGACGGCTATGTCCATATCGTCGGGCGTGAGAAAGACCTGATCATCTCGGGCGGGTATAATATCTATCCCAAAGAGATCGAGCTGCTGCTAGACGAACAACCCGGCGTGCTGGAAAGCGCGGTAATTGGCGTCCCGCATCCGGACTTCGGAGAAACCCCGGTTGGCATTCTGGTCCCTACCCCTGGTCACACGCCAGATATCGAGGCCATCATGGGTGCGGTTCGGGACGCGCTCGCCCGGTTCAAACATCCCCGCCAGTTGATCCTGCTGGACGAGCTCCCCCGCAACACAATGGGCAAGGTGCAAAAGAACATCCTGCGTGACCGCTGCAAAGACCTTTTCACCAAGACCTGATATTCAAGGCAAAAGCGCAACGCGACCCTTGTCCGTCAACAACCAGCAATCCTGTCCTTCGAACACCACAACGCCAACCTGGCGGCCATACCCTGCGCCGCTATCCAGGTTGATGCGATTGCCGTAATGCGTTGATTGATCCACCGGCGTATGCCCATGGACGATCAGTTTCGGATGCGGACCTCGGTGGTTGTGAAAGGTTTGCCTGATCCAGACCAGATCATTTTCCCGTTGTTCGCTCAGGGGAATACCGGGCCGAATGCCAGCATGGACAAAAGCAATCTCGCGCGTTTGATGCATGGCGATGAGCCCTTGCAGAAATATCCGATGCGCATCGGGAACCGCACCCCGCGCCGTTGCATGCAGATCCTCGAGCCGTGTCTGCTGATCGAAGAACACGCCATAGCTTTGTAGTGTTTCGATACCACCCAACCGCTCGTGCAGCCAATGATACCCGACCAACATATGCGGATCGTGACGCGGGACATCTTCGAGGAACCATGAAAACATCCGGTCATGGTTGCCCAGCAGAGTGATCCACCGCTTGCCCGCATCGCAACCAGCGATCAGCCGATCCAGAACGCCCCGGCTGTCGGGGCCCCGATCAACGTAATCGCCCAGATACACGATCTCGGCATCGGGGCCGCCATCGCGTTCGATCAGCGCCAAGGAGCGCTCGAACTCATCCACGCGGCCGTGCAAATCTCCAATTGCGTAGATCGGATTGGTCATCAGCTTCCCCTCGGGCAATGGTGATTGCCGCACTTCTGGCGCAAAATCAGCACTTTGAAAAGGCGATGCCCACGCTTTGGACAAGCGCGGGCATCAATCTGTCACAGAAGTTCAACAGCGACTGTCAGGCCACGTCAAACTCCAACGGTTTGATCTGAGTAAACAGACCTGTCTCGGCGAGTTTGGCGCGCGCCTCGGCTGGTACCGGTTCATCAACATAAAGCAACGCAATCGCCTCACCGCCGGCTTCGGATCGTCCAAGAGTAAAGTTCGCGATGTTCACATCGTTCTCGCCCATGGTCTGTCCTAAAGCACCAATGATGCCCGGCACGTCTTCGTTAGTCGTATAGAGCATATGCGCCCCGATCTCGGCATCGATATTGATGCCCTTGATCTGAATAAACCGCGGCTTGCCGTCGCTGAACACCGTGCCACCGATTGAGCGTTCACGCTTTTCAGTCACCACAGTGACCTTGATATAGCCTTCGAACGCACCGGATTTGTCCTGATTGGTGGTCGATATCTGGATGCCACGCTCTCTCGCGACAACCGGGGCCGAGACCATGTTCACCTCGGGATTGAATTTCTTCATGATTCCGGCAACGACCGAACAATTCAACGCAGCCAGGTTCATGTTCGCAGCGACACCGTCATAGAGGATGTTGATTGCCTTGATCGGCTCATCCGTCATCTGACCAATGAAGCTGCCCAGATGCCCGGCCAGCTTGATCCACGGCCCCATGACCTTGGCCTCCTCTGCCGTCACACTGGGCATGTTCAGTGCGTTCTCGACCGCTCCGGTCAGCAGGTAATTCGAGATCTGCTCGGCCACTTGCAGCGCCACGTTCTCCTGCGCCTCAGTCGTGGCCGCACCCAAGTGCGGTGTGCAAACCACATTGGGTAGGTTGAACAGGGCGTTCTCCTTGGCCGGTTCCTCACTGAACACGTCAAAGGCCGCACCGGCGACATGACCCGATTGCAACGCCTCGGCCAGCGCGTCCTCGTCGACCAGACCGCCACGGGCGCAGTTGACAATGCGCACGCCTTTCTTGGTCTTGGCCAGATTCTCACGGCTGAGGATATTGCGCGTCTGATCGGTCAGCGGCACGTGCAGAGTGATAAAGTCAGCGCGGGCCAGAAGCTCGTCCAGTTCGACCTTTTCCACACCCATCTGCGCGGCTTTCTCTTCGCCAAGATAGGGATCATAGGCGACGACCTTCATCTTCAGACCCAAAGCACGCTCGCATACGATGCCACCAATGTTGCCCGCGCCGATCACGCCCAGGGTCTTGTTGGTCAGCTCAATCCCCATGAACTTGGACTTTTCCCACTTGCCCGCATGGGTCGAGGTACTGGCCTCGGGGATTTGCCGCGCCACGGCAAACATCATCGCGATGGCATGCTCGGCGGTGGTGATCATGTTGCCGAACGGTGTGTTCATCACGATGACGCCTTTTTTCGAGGCCGCATCCTTGTCGATATTGTCGGTGCCGATCCCGGCACGACCAATAACTTTTAACTTGTCTGCCTTCTCCAGAATGGTTGGCGTGACTTTGGTGGCAGAACGGATGGCGAGGCCGTCATAATGACCGATCACCTCGGCCAGTTTGTCTTTGTCCTTTCCCAGATCGGGCATGAAATCCACGTCGATGCCACGGTCGCGGAAGATTTGTACGGCGGTTTCGCTCAGCTTGTCAGAGACGAGTACTTTGGGAGCCATATTTTTGGTCCTTGAACATTGTGGAAGGTCCGGGCCGGATGCGGCCCGGTAGAAAAGGTCAGGCAGCTTCGGTTTGCGCTGCAATCTCGGCTTCAAAAGCCCATGCAAGCCAGGGCAGCATCGCCTCGATATCTGATGTCTCAACCGTGCCGCCGCACCAGATGCGCAGACCCGCAGGCGCGTCGCGATAGGCACCGATATCAAGCGCAATGTTTTCGGCCTCAAGCCGTTTGGCGACGGCTTTGGCAAAAACGGCACCATCTTGAATGCGCGTATCGGTGAACTTCAGACAGACCGACGTATTTGATTGAGTTGTCGAGTCTTCGGCCAGATTGGCGATCCAGTCATTTTGGTCGCAGAACGCATGAACCGCGCCAGCATTGGCATTCGCACGAGCAATCAGCCCCTGCAAGCCTCCGACTGAACGCGCCCAGTCCAACGCGAAAAGGTAATCCTCAACCGCGAGCATTGAGGGTGTGTTGATCGTCGCGCCGGTGAATATCCCATCAATCAGTTTGCCACCTTTGGTCAGGCGGAAGATCTTCGGCAATGGCCATGACGGGGTGTAACTCTCCAAGCGCTCGACCGCGCGCGGAGACAGGATCAGCATCCCATGAGCCGCCTCTCCGCCTAGTACCTTCTGCCAGCTGAACGTTGTCACATCCAACTTGTCCCATGGCAAGTCCATCGCGAACGCAGCGGATGTCGCGTCACAGATCGTCAGACCCTGACGATCATCGGCAATCCAGTCGCCATCTGGGACCCGCACACCCGAAGTCGTTCCGTTCCATGTGAACACCACATCGTTGGCGAAATCGACGGACGCGAGATCAACGATCTGCCCGTACTCGGCGGTTTTCACTTCAGCGTCGATTTTCAGTTGCTTGACCACATCAGTCACCCAACCCGCGCCAAAGCTTTCCCAGGCCAGCATTTCAACTTTGTGCTCACCCAGCAAAGACCAAAGCGCCATCTCAACCGCACCGGTGTCCGAGGCTGGTACAATGCCGATGCGATAATCCGCCGGTATGCCTAGAATCTCTCGCGTGCCTTCAATGGCCGCCTTCAGCTTGTCCTTGCCGACCGCAGCCCGATGCGAGCGGCCCAAGGCGGCATCCGCCAGTTTGGTCAGATCAAATGTGGGGGGTTTGGCACAGGGGCCCGAGGAAAAACGCGGGTTGGCCGGCCGCGTCGCCGGTTGTTCGATAGTCATGTGTATTACCCTTCCAGATACACGCCCCTCGTTGGGGAGGGGTGTCCCACGCACAGAGGTATGGGTCGTTTGCACCTGCAGCAAGCGTAAAAGACGCTTCATCAGCGGAAAACGACACTGGAAATAGGCTCAGATCGGAACACAGGTTTCCGATGGGCGAAAACCCCCGCCAGTTGGCGGGGGTTTATTGATTGAGGTTTATTCTGCTGCGTCCATGTATTCGGTCATTGGCGGGCATGTGCAGATTAGGTTTCTGTCGCCGTATGCGTTGTCGACGCGGTTGACGGGGGACCAGTATTTGTCGACGCCCATGGAGCCTGGGGGGAAGCAGGCCTGTTCACGGGTGTAGGGACGGTCCCAGTCGCCGACCAGATCGCGCACCGTGTGGGGGGCGTTTTTCAGCGGGTTGTTTTCCGCGTCGATCTTGCCGTCGATGATGTCCTGTGCCTCGGAGCGGATGGACAGCATGGCGTCGCAGAAGCGGTCCAGCTCATCCATGGGTTCCGATTCCGTGGGCTCGACCATCAGGGTGCCGGCCACCGGCCAGGACATGGTGGGCGCGTGGAAGCCGCTGTCCACCAGACGTTTGGCAATGTCATCGACGCTGACATGGGCCGCCTCGTCCAGCGGGCGGGTGTCGAGGATGCATTCATGCGCCACGCGACCCGTTTCCGAGGTGTAGAGGATCGGGTAGGCATCCTTGAGCCGCGCCGCGATGTAGTTGGCGTTCAGGATCGCCACTTTCGTGGCCTGCGTCAGACCCGCGCCGCCCATCAGCAGCACATAGGCCCAGCTAACCGGCAAGATCGAGGGCGACCCAAAGGGCGCCGCCGAGACCGGACCCACGGCAGTGCCGTATTCCGGGTGGCCGGGCAGATGCTCGGTCAGATGCGCTTTGACGCCGATCGGACCCATGCCGGGGCCACCGCCGCCATGGGGGATGCAGAAGGTCTTGTGCAGGTTCAGGTGGCTGACGTCACCGCCGATGTCTCCGGGACGCGACAGACCCACCATGGCGTTCATGTTGGCGCCGTCGATATAAACCTGACCGCCATGATCATGGGTGATCTGGCAGACCTCCTGCACGGTGGTCTCAAACACGCCATGGGTCGAGGGGTACGTGATCATGCAGGCGGCCAGATGGTCCGAGTGCTTTTCGGCCTTGGCGCGGAAGTCATTCAGATCAATGTTGCCCTTCTCATCCGCCTGCACAGGCACAACCTGCCAGCCCACCATCTGGGCCGAGGCCGGGTTGGTCCCATGCGCCGAGGTCGGGATCAGGCAGACATTGCGCTGCCCTTCGCCCCGGGCGAAGTGATAGTTGCGGATGGTCAAGAGGCCTGCGTACTCACCCTGCGCGCCCGAGTTGGGCTGCTGGCTGATCGCGTCATAGCCGGTGATCTGGCACAACTTGTCGTTCAGATCATCGATCATCTCATGATAGCCCTGCGCCTGATCTTCGGGGCAGAACGGGTGCAGGTTGCCGAACTCGGGCCAGGTGACCGGGATCATCTCGATCGTGGCGTTCAGCTTCATGGTGCACGAGCCCAGCGGGATCATCGCCCGGTCCAGCGCCAGGTCGCGGTCGGCCAGACGGCGCATGTAGCGCGTGATCTCGGCCTCGGCCCGGTTCTTGTGGAAGATCGGGTGGGTCAGGTACTCGCTTTCGCGCAGCGCGTAATCCGGCAGGCGATAGGCCACGTTCGAGCTGTCATCCTTGCGGTCGATGCCGAAGGCCCCCCAGACCGCCTCGATGGTCTCGGGCCGGGTCTGTTCGTCCAGGCTGATGCCCACTTTCGTGTCGCCGACCTTACGCAGGTTGACGCCCCGGGCCACAGCGGCCTCCATGACCGTTTTCTGCAGATGGCCAACCTCAACCGTGATCGTGTCGAAGAACACTTCCGGCTCCACAACAAAGCCTGCCTCTTCCAGACCGGCGGCCAAACGCGAGGTCTTGCGGTGCACCGATTGCGCGATGGCCTTGATGCCGTCGGGGCCGTGGTACACGGCATACATCGAGGCAATCACCGCCAACAGCGCCTGCGCGGTGCAAACGTTCGAGTTGGCTTTCTCACGCCGGATGTGCTGTTCGCGGGTCTGCAGCGCCAGGCGGTAAGCCTTGTTGCCCCGGCTGTCGATGCTGACACCGATGATCCGGCCCGGCATCGAGCGCTTCAGCTTGTCGGTGGTCGCCATATACGCGGCGTGCGGGCCACCATAGCCCATCGGCACACCAAAGCGCTGGGTCGAGCCGATGGCGATATCCGCGCCCATCTCACCGGGCGACTTCAGCAGCGCCAGCGACAGGATATCGGCGGCGACGATGGCAATCGCCTTGTGTTCATGCAGGGCCGCAATCTCGGCGGTGAAGTCGCGCACATGGCCATGGGTGCCGGGGTACTGGAAGATGGCGCCAAAGACCGCGCCCGCATCCAGCGTGTCCGGATCAGCCACCTGCACCTCGATGCCCAGAGGCTCGGCGCGCGTTTTAATCACCGCGATGGTCTGCGGGTGGCAGTTCTTGTCGACAAAGAAGGCTGCATTGTTGGCCTTGGACCGGCCGCCGCGCTTGGCCATCGCCATGGCTTCCGCCGCAGCAGTCGCTTCGTCCAGCAAGGACGCGTTGGCCACGTCCAGCCCGGTCAGGTCGCTGACCATGGTCTGGAAGTTCAAGAGCGCCTCAAGTCGGCCCTGGCTGATCTCGGGCTGATAAGGCGTGTAGGCCGTGTACCAGGCCGGGTTTTCCAGAATGTTGCGCAGGATCGGCGCCGGCGTGGTGGTGCCATAATAGCCCTGACCGATCAGCGAGGTCAGAACCTTGTTCTTGCTCGCCACCTCTTTCATGTGAAAGAGCGCATCGCGCTCGGTCATCGCCGGACCCCAGTCCAGCGGCTCTTTCTGCCGGATCGCGGGCGGGACGGTGGCGTCGATCAGCTCGTCCAGCGTCTTGAAGCCGATCACCTTGAGCATGTCGCGCATCTCGGTCGGGCTGGGCCCGATATGGCGGCGGTTGGCGAAGTCATAGGCTTCGTAATCGGTCAGTTTGAAGGCCATGTGTGCGCTCCTCAAGGATAGGTCAGGCCCGGCGGAGACGGCAGGAGCCTCCGGCGGAAGTATTTGGAAACAGATGAAGGGGCGGGGCCGCGCACGGACCCGCCGCCTGAGTTAACCGATGAAGGCCTTGTAGCCGGCCTCGTCCATCAGGTCTTCGAGCTGCGAGGCGTCCGCGATCTTGATCTTGTAGATCCAGGCCTCGCCTTCGGGGTCTTCGTTCAGCGCGCCGGGATTGTCGGCCAGTGCCTCGTTCACCTCGGTGATCTCGCCGTCGACCGGTGCGTAAAGCTCGGACGCCGCCTTGACGGATTCAATCACGCCGATCTCGCCGCCTTTTTCGAACTCGTCGCCTGCTTCCTGCTGTTCCACGAACACCACGTCACCCAATTGCTCGGCGGCGTGTTTGGTGATGCCCAGCGTGGCGGTGTCGCCGTCAACGCTCAGCCATTCATGCTCTTCGGAATAATAGGTTGCCATGTCTCTCTCTCCTGACTTCAACGCTTGTAATTCTGTTTGACGAAGGGCAGCGCCACGATCTCAGCCGGTTGCGGCTTGCCCCGGATGATCAGGTTCACCTTCTCGCCCGGCTCGCCATGGCCTTTGCTCACATAGCCCATCGCCACCGGTCCACCCACCGTGGGGCCAAACACGCCCGAGGTGATCTGGCCGATGCTGTTGCCCTCAAGGCACTGCACTTCCACGCCCTGACGCGCAGGCGCACGGCCTTCGGGCTTGATGCCCACCAGCTTTTTGGCGGGACCTTCGGCCAGTTCCTTCTGCACGCGGTCCGCGCCCGGGAAACCGCCCTCTTCCTTGCGGCGTTTCTGGATCGCCCAAGCCAGCGAGGCCTCAATCGGTGAGGTGCTCTGGTCGATGTCATTGCCATAAAGGCACAGACCTGCCTCCAGCCGCAGGCTGTCGCGCGCGCCCAGACCGGCCGGCTCGCAATCCTCATGCGCCAGAAACGCCTTGGTGATCTCGATCGCCTTGTCCTCGGGGATCGAGATCTCGTAGCCATCCTCGCCGGTATAGCCCAGCCGCGAGATACGGCACTCAACACCGTTGATATCGGCCACCGTGGTTTCCATGAACTTTAGATCACGCGCGGCAGGGCACAGTTCGCCCACAACGTTTTCCGCCGCAGGGCCCTGAACCGCCACCAGCGCGCGGTCGAAAATCTCGATCACTTCAACGCCTTCGAGGTGCTCACGCATATGCGGAATGTCCTGATGCCGTAGCGCCGCGTTCACCACCACAAAGTAATGATCCCCCGCGTTCGACACGATCAGGTCATCCATGATCCCGCCTTCGGCATTGGTGAAAAACCCGTACCGCGCCTTGCCTTCCTTCAGCGTCGCATAAGCCTGCGGGCAAAGCGCTTCCAGCTTCTCACCCACATTCTCACCCCGCAAAATCACCTGACCCATATGGCTCACATCAAACACCGCCGCCTTCTCACGACACTGCTTATGCTCCCCCATAATCCCCAAAGGATACTGAACAGGCATCTCCCAACCCGCAAAATCAACCAACTTACCCCCCAACTCAACATGCAAAGCGTGAAGAGGCGTGCGTTTTAATTCGGTCATCAGACTAACCTTTCAATCAGCGGGACTGGTCGCGAACAACCGTGACGGTGCAATGCGCGTTGCGCACGACACGGGCCAGGTTCGGGCCAATCTCGTAGTTCGGAAAATCGCCTTTGGTCGAAGCCATAACGATCAGATCAAAGCCCTCTTTGTAGGCGAGCTTCAGTATCTCACGATAGACGCTGCCTTCTTCGATATGGATCGCCACATCAGATGCACCGTTGTGATCCAGTATGGCCTGCACCGCATTGCGCACGTGGTCTTTTGCGCCTGCGCCATAGTTGGCGGGCAGGTTCGGCAACTGGATGATCTCAGGAATGACGGCAATCGCGTGCAATTCGGCACCGTAGAACTTTGCTTGTTCTTGTGCGAGCGGCAGGGCGTTCTTCCACGAACGGTCGTCGGTGTGATCAATCGGCAGCAGGATTTTCGTGGCCATCACGTCTCTCCTCGAGAAATGGAATTCTGTTTGAAGCCGGGGGGCCGGGATGGCCCCCCGTATTTTCATCCGAGATTATTCGGCGGGTGTGCCGCCTGGCTCCTCGGACTTGCCACCTGAGGCAAAGAACTCTTTCGTCAGTTTGAAGACGATCGGGCTCAGCAGCGCCAGGGCGATCAGGTTCGGAATGGCCATCATCGCGTTCAGCGTATCGGCCAGCAGCCAGATGAAGCCCAGATCCGCTGTTGCGCCAAAATAGATCATGACGATCCACAGGACGCGGTATGGCATCAGGGATTTCACGCCTAGCAGGAACTCAACACATTTCTCGCCATAGAAGGACCAGCCTAAAATGGTGGTAAAGGCAAAGATCGACAGAGCGATGGCGATCAGATACCCACCGATACCCGGCAGCGACAGTTCGAACGCGTGACTGGTTAGTGCTGCACCGGATTCACCCGATGTCCAGGCACCCGACGAGATGATAGCAAGACCGGTGATGGTGCAGACGATGATCGTGTCGATGAACGTACCCAACATCGCGATCAGGCCCTGGTTGACCGGACCTTTGGTCTCGGCTGCGGCGTGTGCGATCGGAGCGGAACCCAGACCGGCTTCGTTCGAGAAGACACCACGTGCCACACCAAAGCGGATCGCGGCCCAAACGGCAGCACCCGCGAAACCACCTTCGGCGGCCGACGGGGTGAAGGCGTAGGTGAAAACAAGCGACAGAGCGGAGCCGATGTTACCGATGTTGATCAGTAGAACCAGCAGGCCTGCGACGATGTAGGCAATCGCCATGAACGGAACCAGTTTACCTGCAACCGCACCGATGCGGGTGATGCCGCCCAGGATCACGGCCGCGGTCAGAACCATCAGGACAACGCCGGTAACCGAAGTGTTCAGGCCGAAGTTCGACTCCAGAACCTGTGCAACACCATTGGCCTGTACACCGTTGCCGATGCCGAACGCCGCGATTGCGCCGAACAGAGCAAATGCAACACCCAGCCAGGCCCATTTCGCGCCGAGGCCATTTTTGATGTAGTACATCGGGCCGCCTACATAGTTACCAAGCTCGTCTTTTTCGCGGTATTTCACCGCGCAGACAGCTTCGGCATATTTGGTGGCCATGCCCACCAGGGCGGTCATCCACATCCAGAACAAGGCACCCGGACCGCCCAGGAAGACAGCAGTGGCCACACCAGCGATGTTGCCCGTACCGATAGTCGCAGATAGCGAGGTCATCAGTGCGTTGAACGGGCTGATCTGGCCCTCGCCCTGACCTTCGCGGCCTTTGAACAGCAGGCTGAAGCCTGTGCCAATGCGCAGGATCGGCATGAACTTCAGGCCGACCTGCAGGAAGAAGCCAACGCCGAGAATGAGAACCAGCATAAGCGGCCCCCACACGACGCCATTGATGGCCCCTACGATTGAATTTAACGCTTCCATGGATTCCCTCCCATTTGCGTTAGGTTTATGCCCTGTTCGCCAAAGCCCGCTGGCGGGCCTGCTTGAGGGCGGCAAAGTCTTCGTCCGCGTGGAACGATGATCGGGTCAGCGGCGTTGCCGACACGTGCAAAAAGCCCTTGGAACGCGCGATCTGTTCCAGTTGGGCAAATTCTTCCGGTGTCCAGAACCGGTCAATCGGATGGTGTTTAGGGGTCGGTTGCAGATATTGGCCGACGGTTAAGAAATCGACATTGGCCGCGCGCAGGTCGTCCATGACCTGACGGACATCGTCCAGACTTTCGCCAAGCCCGACCATCAGGCCAGATTTGGTAAAAAGCTCCGGGTTCGCGCGTTTGGCATCATCCAGCAGACGCAGCGAGGTGTAATAGCGTGCACCCGGTCGCACAGTTGGATAAAGGTGCGGCACAGTTTCCAGATTGTGGTTGAAAACGTCCGGCGCCGCTTCAAATACGATCTCTGACGCAGTGCCTTTTCCAAGAAAATCGGGTGTCAGAACTTCGACAGTCGTACCGGGGTTCTGATGGCGCACGGCACGGATGGTCTGAGCGATATGCTCGGCCCCACCATCTGCTAGATCATCGCGATCGACCGAGGTGATCACCACATGAAGCAGGCCCAGTTTCTTGACGGCGGCGGCGACTCGCCCGGGTTCAAACACATCCAGAGCATCCGGGCGACCCGTTGAGACATTGCAGAACGAACAACCCCGCGTGCAAACCTCACCCATGATCATCATGGTGGCGTGGCGCTTGGACCAGCATTCGCCGATATTGGGGCAGGCGGCTTCTTCGCAGACCGTCGCCAGATCATGCTCGCGCATGAGGCGTCGTGTTTCATAGTATTCAGCGCTGTCGCCCTTTTTCTTGCGAATCCACTTGGGCTTGCGCGGGATGACACTGTCGGCCTTTTTGGCTTTTTCCGGGTGGCGAGGGCGAAGCTGGATGGTCATCTGGCTGGTCTCCCTTATGCGTGGATCGCGCGGCCCAAGGCGTCGAGGCAGGCTTCTTTGACGGCCTCGCCCATGGCCGGGTGCGCATGGCAGGTTGCAGCGACTTCGGACACCGTTGCGCCCTTTGTCATCGCCAGAACCAGTTCAGCGATTAGATCGCCGCCATGGGCTCCGCATATATGCGCACCCAGGATCTGGCCGTTCGGGTCTGCCAGAACCTTCACTGCACCGTCTGTTTCACCGGTCGAACGCGCGCGCGAGTTCGCCATGAAGGCGAATTTGCCGACCGAATACTCGGCACCGGATTCTTTCAGTGCTTCTTCGGTCAAACCAACCGAGGCGACTTCGGGGTCGGTGTACACCACGCCGGGAACAGTGTTGTAATCGACGTGGCCAGCTTCGCCTGCCAGCATTTCTACACAGGCGACACCATCTTCTTCGGCCTTGTGCGCCAGCATAGGTCCGGGAACGCAATCACCGATGGCGTAGATGCCCGGGACAGATGTCTGAAATGCGCCATCAACTTCAATGAAACCGCGTTGGTTCACGTCCACGCCCAGCTCTTCCAAGCCAAGGCCACGTGTGACTGGGCGGCGACCCACGGCGATCAACACCTTGTCGGCCTCGATCACTTCTTCTTTGTCCTTGCCGACGCGGTCCACAGTTAGTGTCAGACCAGTATCCGTTTTGTCGACGGATTTCAGTGCCCGGCCCAGCTGGAATTTCAGGCCACGTTTTGACAGCGCGCGTTGCGCCAGTTTGGCAATTTCACCATCCATGCCGGGCAGCACGCGGTCCAGATATTCGACGACCGTAACTTTAGCTCCGAGACGCGCCCAAACTTGCCCAAGTTCCAGTCCGATGACACCGGCACCGATCACCACCAGATGCTCGGGCACACTCTCCAGCGCAATCGCGCTCGTCGAACTGAGGATATCTTGCTCGTCAATCTCAATTCCTGGCAACGGAGTAGGTTCGGAACCAGTGGCAATGAGGATGTTCTTGGCCTCATGGACTTCGTCACCTACCTCGACCTGACCAGCGGCCGGAATACTGGCCCACCCTTCGATCAGATCAACGCCGTTTTTCTTGAACAAAAACGCAATGCCCTTGGTCAGGTCGCCTACGATCTTGTCCTTGCGTCCCATCATTGCGGGCACATCGATGCTGGCCCCCTCGACCGCAATACCGTGGGAGGAGAGATGTGCAAGTTCGGCATATTTGGCCGAGGAGGTCAGCAACGCTTTGGAGGGTATGCACCCCACATTCAAACAGGTCCCGCCAAGCGCACTGCGGCCTTCAACGCAAGCGACTTTCAGGCCCAGCTGTGCCGCGCGGATCGCGGCGACATAGCCGCCCGGACCGCCCCCGATGACAATAAGATCGTAAATCATTTGGTCTTCTTTCAGTAGATCGGGTGGCTTGCGCAGAGCGCGCGGACCTTTTCACGGGTTTCCTTTTCGACGGTCTCGTCACCGTCAGACGATTGTGCCAGCGCGTCGAGCACATCACCGATCATGTGGCCAATCTGTTTGAACTCTTCTGGTCCAAACCCACGGCTGCAGCCTGCGGCCGTACCAAGACGGATGCCGCTGGTGACAGTGGGCTTTTCGGGATCACCCGGAACGCTGTTTTTGTTGCAGGTGAATCCTGCACGCTCTAGCGCCGCTTCGGCGTCTTTGCCGGTTACGCCGACTGGGCGCAGATCAACCAGCATAAGGTGGTTTTCAGTGCCACCCGAAACGATGTCACACCCGCGCGCCATCATCACGTTGGCCAGGGCCGAGGCACTGTCGACAACGCGCTGCATATATTCTTTGAATTCAGGCTGCAGCGCTTCACCAAAGGCGACTGCCTTGCCTGCAATCACATGCATCAGGGGGCCGCCCTGCAGACCCGGGAAAACAGCCGAGTTGATCTTTTTTGCCAGCGCTTCATCGTTTGTAAGAATAATCCCACCGCGCGGACCGCGTAGCGTCTTGTGCGTAGTCGACGTAACAATGTGTGCGTGCCCGATGGGCGAGGGATGCAGGCCGGTCGCAACCAAGCCGGCGATGTGGGCCATGTCTGCCAGAAGCCATGCGCCAACTTCGTCGGCAATGGCGCGGAAGCGTGCGAAATCGATCTTTTGCGAATAGGCCGATGCGCCTGCAATGATCAGTTTGGGCTTTTCGGCTTTCGCCAATTCTTCAACCTGATCATAGTCAATCAGCCCGGCCTGGGTCAGGCCATATTGAACCGGACGGAACCACTTGCCGGACTGGGCAGGTTTTGCGCCATGGGTCAGGTGACCCCCAGCATCCAACGACATACCAAGAATCGTGTCCCCCGGGCTGAGTAGTGCCAGCTTAACCGCCCCGTTGGCTTGCGCGCCCGAGTGCGGCTGAACGTTTGCATATTCACAGCCAAACAGCTTCTTCAATCGGTCAATGGCTTCGGCCTCAACCTCATCCACATATTCACACCCGCCATAATAGCGGCGACCCGGATAGCCCTCGGCGTATTTGTTTGTAAGTACGGAACCCTGCGCATCGATCACTGCCTGAGAGACGATGTTCTCGGAAGCGATCAGTTCGATCTGTTCAGCTTGGCGTATGCCCTCGCGTGCGATCGATGCAGCGATGACGGGATCAGCCTCGGTGAGCGGTTTTGTGAACATGATCTCCTCCTGTAATCTCGTTTCCAGTGTACGAAATTTTGTTTCCTATAGTGGAATTAGTGTACGCAAGGCAACAAAAATTTCATCACAGTAAAGTTGTTTGGCTCGGGGGAAATGAGTAAGCTGTGATAAAACAAGGAGATTCCCATGTCTGAGGACAACCTGAAAGATGGTGCCGGACCGGAAGAACAGGACGAGGGGGCGGCTTTGGGTCGGTCGATCCGGGATGCACGCCGCGCAAAAGGCTGGACATTGGAGGAGGCCGGGCGCGAAGCGGGAATCGGTCGATCAACACTTTCAAAGATCGAAAACAACCAGACACGTCCAAGTTTCGAGATCGTGCGGCGGCTGACACAGGCCTTGGACATGAATACGCCACAGCTGTTCTTGCAGTCCGCCCAATCGGGAATTTCGGGGCGACGTGATTTTACGCCGAAAGGGCAAGGCGAGATAAGAAATACGCCGACCTACATGCACGAATTGCTGTGCTCGGACCTGACCAGTAAGCGAATGCTTCCTTATATCGCGACGATAAAAGCGCGTGACATATCAGAATATGAGAACTGGATCAGGCACACAGGCGAAGAATTCATGTACGTTATCAGTGGCGAGTTGATATTCGTATCCGAGCATTACCGCCCCTTACCGATGAAACCGGGAGATTCTCTGTACTACGATAGCGGTATGGGGCATGGCTGTATTTCTACGAGTAAGGAAGACGCCAGGGTCTTGTGGGTTTCGCTGGAATGACACGTTAGGCCACGGCGCTTTCGCGCAGAATACCAATACTAACCTGAGCAAACGGATATCTCATGGACCGGACTATTTTCACTGGAACTATGCCTGCCCTTATGACGCCGTGTAAGGCCGACAGGACACCTGACTTTGACGCGCTGGTCAAAAAGGGCAAAGAGATGATTGCGGCCGGCATGTCCGCTGTCGTCTATTGTGGCTCGATGGGGGATTGGCCGCTTCTGACGGATGCCCAACGGATGGAGGGCGTGGAACGACTGGTCGACGCTGGCTTGCCGGTTGTCGTGGGGACGGGTGCCATCAACTCGAATTCCGCTGTGGCGCACGCAGCACATGCACAGAAGGTCGGCGCGGCAGGGTTGATGGTTATCCCTCGGGTTCTGTCACGAGGCTCATCGGTTGCCGCGCAAAAGAACCACTTCAAGGCTATTCTTTCTGCGGCAGCGGACGTGCCTGCGATCATCTACAACAGCCCTGTCTATGGGTTTGCCACTCGTGCGGAATTGTTTTTTGCACTGCGGGCCGAGCATCCGAATTTGGTTGGCTTTAAGGAGTTCGGGGGCAAGAGCGACCTGCGCTATGCCGCAGAACATATCACATCGCAAGACGGTCAGGTCACCTTGATGGTAGGCGTCGATACTGAAGTCTACCATGGGTTTGTGAATTGCGGCGCCACCGGATCGATCACCGGGATAGGAACTGCACTGCCCAAAGAGGCATTGTTGCTTGCGGCGCTTTCGAAAAAGGCAGCAGAGGGACATGCCGAAGCACGGTTGCGTGCGCGCGAACTGGACGAGGCATTTGGCGTTCTGGCAAGTTTTGACGAAGGCACAGACCTTGTTCTTTATTACAAGCATTTGCTGGTGCTGAACGGCGAAGAGGAATACCGCCTGCATTTCAATGAAACCGACGTGTTATCTGACGCCCAGCGAAATTACTGCGAGCAACAGTACAATTTGTTTAAGTCGTGGTTTACCGATTGGGTTCGTCAGGGTGGGGTCATTGCGGAATGCATGTGATTGACAGCCATACCGGTGGAATGCCCACACGGGTCATTCTGGACGGGGGGCCTGATCTGGGTTCAGGATCACTGGCTGAACGCGCCAAGCGACTGGCAACGGAACATGAGCGGTTCTACAAGTCTGTTCTACTGGAGCCACGCGGCCAGCCCGGCATGGTCGGGGCGCTCCTTGTCGAACCGGTCAGTGCTGATTGCAAAGCGGGCGTGATCTACTTTGACGCGGATGCGGTACTGGGCATGTGCGGCCATGGGACGATCGGGTTGGGCGTAACATTGGCGCGTCTTGGACAGATCGAGGTTGGCGCGCACCGAATCGAAACTCCGGTAGGTGAGGTTAAGATTGATCTGCTGGACGCCAACACCGTGCAGGTCACCAACATTGAAAGCCGCCGCGTTCTTCATTCCGTGACGGTCGAGACTGCAGAGCATGGCACCGTCACCGGCGATGTTGCTTATGGCGGCAATTGGTTCTTCATTGTTGAACCAAGCCCGATCCCGATTGCGCCTGAGAACATTCGCCCGCTGACCGACATGGCTATCGCAATTCGCGAAGCCTGCATTGCGCAAGAAGTTGGCGGGGAAAATGGCGAGCCGGTTGATCATGTGATCTTTCAGGGCACCTCACCGAATGCAGGTATCCATAGCAGAAACTTTGTTCTGTGCCCCGACGATGACTATGACCGTTCGCCTTGCGGCACCGGCAGCTCGGCCCGGCTGGCCTGCCTCGCGGCCAGTCGGCGCTTGTCCGCTGGGGAAGAAATCGTTCAGGAAAGCATCATCGGAAGTTCGTACAGGCTGTCCTATCAGCCGGGGCAGGGCGGGGGCATTGTCCCTCAGCTAACTGGCCAGGCGCATGTGATGGCAGAGGGTAAGCTTTTCTTTGCGCAGAATGATCCGTTTCAATTTGGTATTGCGCGTTGACGCAGGGAGACGAGCAAGACGGAATCCCATTCGGGCGTCGTGTTCAGAAAATCGTATCAGGTGGACAAACCGGCGTAGACACTGCCGCATTGGAGTTTGCCCGTGCAAATGGCATCCCCTATGGCGGCTGGGTGCCGAAGGGTCGAACGAATGAGGATGGGTTGATTCCGGCGCATCTCAGCGGGCTTGTTGAAACGAAGTCTGAAGATGTCGCTGAACGGACAAGGCTCAACGTCTTTGCCAGTGACGCCACGCTTGTTTTTATCGACGGATCAGACAGTCCCGGCACGCGGAAAACGGTTGAGTTTGCAGTTGATGCTGAAAAACCGCATCTGGTGGTGGATATAAGAAAAGGAAAGGCCGATTGCGCGCAACAGATGCGGACTTGGCTGAGCGCCATCCCTGTAACTGTTCTGAACATTGCAGGCCCGCGCGCTTCGGAGGCCCCCGAGATTGGTCCGCGTGTGCACGAGGTGCTGGACGCTTGTCTGGATCAGTTCATTCAGCCCAAGTAATCGCGCAGCGCTGGCGGAGGATTGTTGAAGAGTGTCTCGGTCTCAGCAGGTGGATGTGCGATTTGATCCGCAACCAATACGGTTTGGTCGGTTATCCGAAGCGCATCCCGTGGGTCGTGGCTGACCATAAGCAGTGTGGTTTTGGTCTCGGCGACTAATTCAGCGACCAGATCGAGCATCTCAGTTTTCAGGGCAGGCCCGAGCGCTGCAAAAGGTTCGTCGAGCAATAACACCTGACGCTTTTGCACAAGTATCCTCGCCAGCGCCACGCGGCTTTGCTGACCACCTGACAATTCGGCGGGCTTTCTGGCCGCCATTCCCTGCAGGCCAACGCGGCCGAGGGCCGATTGAATGTGGTGTTGGTCGTCTGCGGTCAAACCTCCATTGGGCCTTAGGCCCAGGGCGACATTCTGTTCGGCGCTCAGGTGAGGAAACAGGTTTCCGTCTTGAAACAGCATTGCGATCGGTCGACTGCCTGGTGGTAATGTCGATAGGTCATGATCCTTCCATTGGATGTGCCCACTTCTCAGGTCTCGAAAACCCGCGATAGTTTCAAGAAGAGTTGATTTTCCTGCCCCCGACGGACCGATGATCGCAACGCTGGATCCGGCCTTGACCTCAAAGTCAGCGCTTAATTGGAAATTGCCAGTTGCAATGATGCAATTGTCAAGCTTCAGCATGCCAGCGACCCCCTCGATCCAGAACCCAGAAAACACCCATCGATAGTATAAGCAGCAGCAGCGCGCCTCCTGCTGCGGCCTGCATCTGGTAGGCGCCCATCAGGCGGTAGATTTGCAGGGGCAGCGTTGCGATCTGCGCATCTGCAAACAGGGCGATCACACCCAGATCACCCATGGAAAGTGCCGCCGTCAGGCCCGCGGCAAAACCGATCTGGGGGCGCAGGCGTGGAAGCATGACACGCAAGAAAAAGGACCAGTTGTTCATGTTCAGGGCCAGTGCCAACCGCCCGTGCCGTTCCAACACATCGCGCGCTGCGGGAACCAAAATTCGAAGGGCGAAGGGCAAGGCCATGACCGCGTTCACAAGCGCGGTTACCGGCAACGCAAGAGTTGTAGGATTGGCCAGCGGGCGGATCAGAATAAAGAGACCCGTACCAATGACCAGGGGCGAGGCGGCGAGGCCAAGAAGTCCGCCAAGTTCGACGATGCCGAACCGGCCTGTCGCGACGGCTGTCGCCATGGGCAGTGCCAGCAGTAATAGGAGCATGGTACTGGCGGCGGCAACACAGATTGAAATTATAGCGGCACGGAACACCAAAACCGGCATCTCAAACAGCCCAGCGATACCCGAAATCGTGACGGATGCCAGAGGTAGCAGCAGGAACGCGGCGGCAGTGATAATCCAAAACGCATCCAACAGCGGTCCTCGGCCATCCCAGCGCCGGATCTCACGATTCAGGCCGGTACCGAACCCGTCGCCGCGCGAGAACTTTAAGGCTGCCAACGCAGCCGCTGCAGTCAGGACAAGTTGCAAAGCGGATAATAAGGCGGCGCGCCCTAAGTCAAAATCATATGTAAAGGCCTGATAGATCGCGAGTTCAATCGTGGTGGCGCGCGGCCCTCCACCCAGCGTCAGGGCAACCGCAAAACTGGTCAGGCAAATGGCGAAGATCACGGCCAGCACTCCGGGCAGAATGCGGCGAAGCATTGGCAATTCGATCAAACGGAACATTGCCATTCCTTCGCACCCAAGTTGGGCCGCTAGCCGGAAACGCTCGGCAGGGATCTCCTGCCAACCCTGCAAGATCAGGCGTGTTGCCAGAGGTAGATTAAAAAATACGTGGGCCAGAACGACACCATGCAGCCCATAGATTCGAATGGGCGGCAGGCCGAAATAGCCTAACGCGTCCGAGATCCATCCTGCCCGGCCAAAGACCTGAAGCAATCCCAGAATGGCGACGATGACCGGTAGGATGAAAGGTGCACCCAACAGCGTGATCAGGACTCGCCTGCCGGTGAACCGGCGGCGCGCTAGTGCGCGGGCGACCGGAATAGCCAGACCGGCGCTGAACATTGCAGAGAGCGTCGCCTGGAGCAGGGTAAAGCGTAAGGCAGCCCAGTCGGCGGGACCAAACCCGCCGCCTGCATCTGCCCGCACCGCCACCATGAACAACGTGCCCAATATCAGTGCGGCAACGATGGCCGCCGCACTGACACCGGGGAGTGGGTTTACTGGCTGAGTGCGCCCAACCATTCCGAAAGCGCCTGTTCCCGCGCGATGGCGGCTTGGACCTGATCAAACAGCAGAGACTTCTGAGGGATCGTTAGAGTTTCAAAACCTTCGGGCAGACCGGAAGATGGAGTTACGGCCGGGTACATCCAGTTGGTTGTTGGAATGATCGTCTGAAACGCGTCAGACACCATGAAGTTCAGAAACTGATCTGCCAACTCGGGCTGATCGGAATTGGCTAGCTTGGCCGCAACCTCGACCTGCATATAATGGCCTTCGTCAAAGGCTGCTGCTGCTTTGCTGGCATCTTCCTCGGCAATCAGGTGATAGGCTGGCGAGGTCGTATAGCTTAGAACCATGTCGGCCTCACCTTCAAGGAACAAGCCATATGACTCGGACCAGCCCTTGGTAACCGTCACGATATTGTCAGCAAGGTCAGCCCAGATTTCTTGGGCTTCATCGCCATACGCGGCCTTGACCCACAGCAGAAGACCCAGCCCCGGCGTCGATGAACGCGGATCCTGAATGATGATCTTGATGTCACTATCTGCCAACTCGCGGAAGCTGTTAGGAGCGGCAAAATCTGCATTGTGAACAAATGCAAAGTAACCCCAGTCGTAGGGTGCAAAAACTGTGTCGGTCCACTCGATGGGCAGAGCATACTCGGCAGTGACTGAATGAGGTGCAAACAGGCCGGTTTCTTTAGCTGCCGATATCAAGTTGGTATCCAAACCCAATACAATATCGGCGTCGCTGTTTTCGCCTTCCAGCCGAATGCGTGACAGCAGTGCCGCGCCATCTTCGACGCCGACAAGGTTCAGGTCGCATTCGCATTGCGCTTCAAACGCCTCTTCGACCTTCGGGCCGGGCCCCCAGTCCGAAACGAAGCTGTCGTAAGTATATACGGTCAACGTGGGCTTATCGGCTGCCACAGCCGAAGTCGCAGTCAGTATTCCCGCAGCAATTGCCAGATGTTTCATATCATCCTCCAATGCGGCGAGAGGGTAAGGATGGATGAAACCTGTACCTTTCCCTCCGCCGGTTCTAGCCGGTTCAGGTTCAACGGGTTTGCCAATTGGCATCTCAGCGCGGTCTTTAGCGCACCCCGAGGTAGGGTCGTGATTAGGGGGATGAGAGGACGATTTCAACCGAAATCGTTAGGTTCTCGTTCAATAAGCATTGAGTGAAATACAATAAGAACGAGCCAAGAAGCCAGAGAAGTCCTTTAGGAGATATGCGCATATTTGACGCGCATATAGTATATTGGTATTCTCAGGCACATGGAGGCCAAGACAGAATGAACGCTCAACCACGCAAACCGACCAATCTATCACTTGATAGCGCTTTGCTCACCGAGGCCAGAGCGCTGAACGTGAACCTGTCGCGTGCCGCCGAAGAAGGAGTGCGTGCCGCCGTTGCCGCTGCGAAGGCAGCACAGTGGAGGGCCGAAAACGCGGAGGCACTGCAAAGCTCAAACTCGTATGTTGAACGGCACGGGTTGCCCTTGGACCGCTTTCGTCAGTTCTGATGCCGAAATACGATGTATTCCCCAACCCATCCGGCGATGGCTATCTTCTGGATGTGCAAACCGATCTTTTGAGCGATCTGAATACCCGCATGGTGGTGCCGCTTTTACCAAAAGCACATGCGCCGAAACCAGCGACCCGCCTCAACCCTGAGTTCCTGATAGATGGTGTGCTGGTTGTAATGATGACCCAGTTCATGGCTGCTGTTCCTGTGGGACTCCTCAAATCACCAGTGGGTCATCTGAAAGATGATTTCGAGCAGATCACCGTGGCTGTAGACATGCTGATGCAAGGGTTCTGAACGACAATAGCTGGCCTCATTGGCCAGCCACTTTGCGCGCATAACACCTGTCAGGTGTTATGCTTCTGCTCTACTTGTCGCGCAGTACCACGACACTGCAATGTGCATGACGGACCACACGTGCAGCCGTTGAACCGATCAGATAGTCCGAAAGGCCCGGTTGGTGTGACGCCACCACTATGCAGTCCACTTTGTGTTCTTCGGCCCAATCCAGAATGGAATTTGTTGGATGACCTGTAACAACATGAGTGCCGATCTTCGGAGACTCCATCGATGCGTTCAGTTTGTCCTCAAAATCAGAAACGCTTTTCTGAACCTGCTCGGGTGGAAAGTACGACCCGATATACGAAGGTAGTTCTTCGAGAACGGACAGCACCGACACTGTCCCGCCATCCGACAGCAAGCGGCTTGCTGCATCCAGAGATTTGGCACAGTCGTTGATGTGATCAGGGGCGACTGGAACGAGGATATGGTTATACATCTGTACCTCCGGATTATTTCAGGATGTTGGGCAACCAGGTGGCGATCTGCGGGAAGATGAAGATTAGGGTCAGGCCAACGAACTGGAGTGCCACAAACGGGCCAACCGAATTGTAGACATCCCCCATGCTGACATCCTTGGGCAGAACCCCTTTGATCCAGAACAGCACAAAACCGAACGGAGGTGTCAGGTAAGCGATTTGGATGTTCACGATGAACAGCGCGCCAAACCACAGCTTGTCGATCCCCAATTCGTCGATAATCGGGATGAACAGTGGTGTGCACAGCATGATGATGGCCCAATCATCCATCACCATACCCAGGACGAGGATGATCAGCATCATCATCAGCAGGATGCCGGTTGCACCGCCGGGCATGGAAAGAACCAGATTGGTCAGCAGGTCCTGGCTGCCAAGCGTGTTGAACACATTAAGATAGACAGTGGCACCAATCAGAATCCAAAGCCCCATACCGCTGAGCTTCAAGGTGGACACCAACGATTCCCTCAGCACCTCCCAGGTCAGTTTGCCGTAGATCAGGTTGATGACAAAGGCGCCTGCGGCACCAAATGCGGCAGCTTCCGCCGGTGTTGCGATACCGCCCCAGATGACGCCCAGAACGATGATGATGAGTAAGGCAAACGGCCAGATGCTGAGAACGGCGGTCAGTTTTTCGGTGCGGGTGAATTTCTGATCAGCGGGCAGGGCGGGGCCCAGCTCGGGCTGGATTTTACAACGTACGCCGATGTAGATCGTGTAGAACGTGGCCAGCATCAGGCCGGGTAGCAACCCCGCCATGAACAGGTCACCGATCGAAACCTTGGCCAGCAATCCATAGAAGATGAACGGAACGCTTGGTGGGATCAGAGCACCCAACGCACCGCCTGCCGCGATACAACCGATCGCGATACGGCGATCATATTTGTAGCGCATCATCGAAGGATAGGCGATCTGACCCATCGTGGTGGTCGCCGGTGGTGTGATGCCGGTGATTGCAGCAAAAACAGTACAGACCTGAACTGTACCCATCGCGAGACCACCATGAATGTGGCCGATCAGCTTGTAAACGGCGTCATAGGCCGTTTCGGCTATCCCCGAAAATCTTATGAGTGAGCCCATGAACAAGAACAATGGCACTGTGACCAGTACCGAATTCCAAGGCGTTGAATAGAATGCACTGGGCACGGACAACAGCGCGCGAGGTTCGAAAACCAGGGCAAATAGAACCGCTGTTCCGCCCAAGCCGAACGCAACCGGCAGCCCCATGAAAAGGATCCCAAACAGTATTAAGAAATACAGCGCTGTAATTAGTTCGAGGCTCATGATCTTTAGTTTCCCTACCTAGTGGCCGTTCGCGCGGTCTTTGCCGGGTTGTGTGTCAGCAGTGCTTTTAACACTGACATGCGCCCGTCTGGTCCGCTGGCCCGACGATCAGGCCAGCGAAAGAGGTTTAGCTATATTGGAAAGATGACATTGCGCGGGATTATTGCGCGTTCGCCTTGTCTTCCAGGAACCTCTTGAAGATTTCCACGCCTTTGGCGTTGCCCTCGGATGCGGCTGCAACCTGCGGCCACACTTCGGCAATGGATTTCTCGCGCATACGAGCAACTTCTTCATCGCTCAGCTCGATTACTTCACCACCGGCATCGCGCAGGATTTGAAGCGCTTCTTCGACACCTTCCGCATGCATGCGGCTGGTTTCGAAATAGGTTTCTTCGAAAACACCGTTGATCTTTTCGCGCTGCCAGTCGGTCAGGGCGTTCCAGCTCTGCAGGTTGATGAAGATCTCCTGGTGCTGAGCAGGGTTCCAGCCGGGCATAATCGCATAGTCGATAACTTCCTGGAACGACATGTCATCGATGCCGCCTGTATCCCAGTAGGTGCCTTCGATGGTGCCCAGTTTGATTGCGGTGTAAATCTCACCACCGTTCATCGAGACCGGCGCGCCGCCCATGGTCGAGTGGAAGATGGCCTGGGGTCCACCGGCGCGCATCTTGCGGCCTTCCAGATCTTCCAGTTTTTCGACGCGGAACTTGGTGAACATTGCGTTCGGTCCCTGGTTGGTCCAGCCTGCCCATTGCAGGTTCCGCGCGTTGGCGGCCTCTTGCACGATGTCCCCAACGCGGTAGTCGGGGTTGCCCCACATCACTTCCCACGCTTCTTCGGTGTTGTCGGCGCCCATGGCCATGCCAAACGCCAGCATGCCTTCGGGCATGTCGCCACCATAGACTGAACCCCAGCCCGCGTAGCCATCTGTCAGACCAGCAGCCGCTGCGCCAAAGGCCTCTGCACCACTGACCAGCGCCCCTGCGGGCTCAACACGGATTTTGACCGTGCCTTCAGTCGCTTTTTCAACTGCTTCAACCCAAGGGATCAGGCCATTGTCCCAGCCGGCATCGGTCTGGTCAAATGCGGGCTGGAAGGTCCACTCGGTTACTTCATCCGGCGGCCCATCTTGTGCGACGGCAATGCTTGCGGTCACGGCTATGGCGCCTGCCCACATGGTTGTGTGCACAAACCTGTTTGGTTTCATGTTAATTCCTCCTCGTTAGTGGATCAGTCTATTTTCGTTTGTATTTGCAGTCGCCCAGGCCAGCGTGCCTAACTGCGCCCGAAGATCGTTTGCAGGTCGCGGAGCAAGTGTTTCAGGACCACCAAGAGAACCATTGCTCCGCTGAGTGGGATCGCAAATTTGATCGGATAAATCGGGATCGGAATGGATGTGGGGGTCTTCTGATTAAGCATCAGAGACAGCGATGCGGCTTCGTAACCCTTCCAGATCAATGCGACCAGAAACAGGATTGCAATCGGTGCCGTCAGGACATCCAAAATCGCCTTTGACCGCTTGCTGGCGTTTGCATAAAACAGGTCGAGTTTGACGAAACTGTCATGCTGCAACGCATAGACGCCGCCGGTGCAGGCCAACAACACCATCGCAGCTTGCAATGTGGTGCCGATCCACTGGGAGGGCGCGTTCAGTACATAGCGCATGAATACGTCCGACACGCCAAACGCCATGCAATACAAGATGAGAAACCAGCCGATGCGGCCCATGACTTCTGAGATTGCGCTTGTCAGCTTTTCCAGACCGCGCATCAGCATGCCAACCTCGTTGTGTTTTTCATGGATCTGGTTCTCCCTCAAGAAATCTGTGCGCTGAATTGATGTACTTGACCCTTCGCGTCGGGGTCCGGACGGACATCAGAGAAACGTTTGCTGAATCGCTGTTCACAGAGTCGACGCATATCCCACTCCTGCAAAACCATGCGAACGGTCTCCCTCCCTAGTCGCATCGAACGGCCCGGGTGATCCCTAATTTCGACATGGAACTTCCCGGATCGCTACAGCAAACGCGAAGGAGTTCGACTGAGAAAGATACAGTTGTTTGTAATAATGGGTACAGATTTCATCGCGCCAAGTGACTGTTCGATGCCGCGATTCAGTCCCGAGCGTTAAGATGTTACAAGTTCAACAATGGCAGCGCAGGTTGCTTAAGCACATCTCAGGTCGGTATAAGTATTTAAAAACATAGCGTTGGCTGAAGCCTCTTTTTTGAGTTATCATCAACCCGCTTTTAGTAAGAGCGCTATTGCTTTCAGCATTGCCAGCACAGAATTTGGGAATTTGGCGTCGTTTCCACTTTGCATGGAGCACTTGAAAACATGGATACAGTTTGCAAATCGCGTCGCAGAATTTGCGACTAGAGCCCGACAGGACATGACACAACGGTTGAGCATCGACAAAACTCAGTCCAGCGGTTTGCGAGATCAGATCGTCTCGCAGATTTCACGACTCATTTTTGAAGGTTTGATGCCGTCTGGACTAAAGCTTGCCTCATGTCGGGGGTTGGCGCGGGATCTCGATGTTTCGATCAATACGGTCGTCGCGGCTTATCGAAAGCTTGAAGAAGAGCAACTGATCGAGGCCCGGCCCCGCTCGGGTTATTATGTCTGCTCTGACGTAGGGATTCGCACGGACGGTGATGCGATTGGGCGAACCAGCACCAGACAGCGCACATCGATTGGCCAGAAACTGAACAAACTGCGCCGCACCGAGGAGATCGAAACCATCCAGCGCCCAAATGACTGGTACAAGTACGACTATCCGTTTGTGTGCAACCAAATCGATGATGGCGCATTCCCGGTTGCGGATTGGCGCGAATGCACTCGGTTGGCCATGAATCGAAAGCATCTGAAAATCTGGTCTGCAGACGGGCTGTACGAGGATTGCTTTGAACTTATCGAGCAGGTCCGGCAGCGCATCCTGCCCCGTCGCGGTATTTTTGAACCCAGCGATTCAATCCTGATCACATTGGGTTCGCAAAACGGGTTGTTTATCACCAGCCTGTTGTTCGGCGGGCGCGATAAAACTGCGGTTATGGAGGATCCTGGATATCCGGATGCACGCAAGATCCTTCAGGCAAATTTTGGGAATGTAAGGTTTCAACCCATTGATAGCGAGGGTTTGATCGTCGATGAACTTCTGCGCGAGGCTGACCTGGTATTCGTAACCCCCAATCGCCAGCACCCAACCACCGTTACGATGTCCGAGCGCCGCCGCAAGGCCTTGCTGCAGGCCGCTGAAGAGTATGATTTTTACATAGTCGAAGACGATTACGAATGCGATGTGGATTACCGGCATTCTACTTTGCTGCCGCTGCGCAGTCTGGATGACACGGATCGACTGATCTATTTGGGCAGCCTTTCCAAAGGTCTTTCACCAGGTTTGCGCCTGGGGTACCTGGCGGCTGCGCCAGAATTTATTGACGCCGCGCGCGATTGCCGGGGCATGATGATGCGCCATCCGCCGATGATCCTTCAGCACACTGCTGCAGCGTTTATCAACTTGGGGTACTATGATGGCTTGTTGCGCAGGGTTCGCCAGAATTATGAGCTGCGCTGGCATCTGGCTGATACGACGATCCGTGAAAAGCTACCCCATTTCCTGAAAACGGGCGAATTTGGCGGAACGGTTTTTGTGCTTTCTGATCCCGAGGCCCGGTTGGATGCCATGACGATATGTCAAGCCGCCCTAAAACGCGGTGTTATTGTGGAGCCGATCGGGCCCTGTTTTTCAAATAAAACCGCAGGGAGATACCACTTTCGTCTTGGCGTCTCGTCAATCCAACCCGGTTCTATCCGAAAAGGGATTGAGCTGTTGTCCGAAGTGATTTCAGACCTACGCGCAACAAATTCGTAATGTCCCAGGGCGGGATGCAAACCAACAGTCCGCAAGCTTAAAAAGATTGATCGATGATTCAATCTCCGACAGCTGAGTTTTCCCCCCACAGCATACGTGATACCAGGCTGGCTAGAAGGCTCAGGACGTACCAAGTCAGCAGAAAGCCGACGCATTCCAGGGCGAATGACCCCCATTTGTAGAAAAGGTCAGCAATAACAAAGGCGATAAGTAGCCAGGGGGCTTCCTGCCGCAAGAATGACTTTACGCCTTGTGATTTAATCGCTCTGTGCATGATGTAGATCCCTGAATTATAAATGGTTATAATGTTTTAGACGATAACGGGCGGATGGCGACGTGGTGCGTCATAGCGCTGCTGTGCGAACCAGGTCATGGTTGGTTCGATGTCAGTTTGGGTGTTCCCGCCCTGAAGCGTGTACCCGGCTGCCAGCCAGGTGAAGCCATCATCGGCAACCTCGGCACAGTTGGTGTAGTCGCCCCATTTTCCCAGACCCGGAGTGTCTGTGCCTCGCCGAGCGAGGGCCAGCCGCCAAGTCAGATCGATATCGTCGTATGAGCCAACAACATGGCTCGGATGCAAATTCCCGCCACCCGCAAAGACCGAAAGCCCTACATCACCGACCCGGTTTACAGCTGTTGAGGGGTAGGCGAACGCGATCTGACTGTTCCAGATATCCGGTTCGTCAATCAATGACATGGTTGCTTCGTCAATGCGGACGGTCCTGACGAAAGGGAGTGGCCTGTTGGTCTGACGATTAGCTGTCCACATAAAGCCCAGAACGCCGCGTCCCAGCCAACCAGCCATAATGCGTGGATCAGTGCGCGACATCCAGTCGCCACCGGTGGTCTGCGCGGAATAATTGCCTGCGGACCAAGGCGTGACATCGATGTCGAATTCATCTACGTCCGAGGCGTTCTCGGCCCATCTGAATACGCGGATCTGCGAGTTCGTGTTGTGGCTGGCAAAGTACATCGCGCCGCGTGCGCCTTGTACGCAGCGCAGAGAAAAGTTGTCTTCTGTTTCGAATATGTCGAATGATAGCGTTGCCGCGGTCGCCAGTTCGTCCAGTGAAATCCGCAGAATGACCGAGCGGGTAAACTGGTTAGCCCCGGCCGAGAACACATTGGTGCCCGCATACATATAGTTTTCGGACAACGAAACGTGATTATAGTCGAACCACTCATTGTTCCACGCGGGATCAAGCCCGGCGGGGGTGAAATCCCAAATTTTCCATGTGTCGTTCCCCAAGGTGCGCCCTTGTTTGACCGCAACCCGCAGTGTGTTGGTGCCCCCCTGTTCGATATATTGAAGCAGCCAGATAAGCAGATCCCGGCTTGGGTCGTAAATCGTGGTCTGGTCACAGCAAAACCCCCCGTCAACAGGTGGGAACAACGTGAAAGGGCTCATGTGAGACCAGCTTTGGCCGCCGTCCAGTGACCGACTTGCATACCAGTTGCCAGTGGCCAGAATCTGGCCTCCATTGCTGGAAACTGTCGGCTCGCCCACAGTAGAGGTTTGGCCGTTAGTATCGAAATCCGTAAGGTTTATTGTGTTGAAAATCCTTGGCTGATGGGTCGAGGGCATAGCAGCCTCCGTAATCTATTCATGTCAAAAAAATGTGCGTAATTGATTAGTAATCCAGTTCCGTCGGATCAGCGTCATTGCCGGATTGATCCGAATTATCTTCTTCCAAAGCAGGCCCGCCCTTTTTGCGAGTTTTTGAGACGCGCTCATCGCGTTCGCTCAGCATTTGCGGGGTCATGAGGCCTGACGCCCCGGCCCGTTCGCTCAGGGCGGAATGGGCCGATGGTTGTGGTCTCACCTCAAGTGTGCCCTTTCGGGTCGTTCGCTTTCCACGTGCTTGATTTGCCATTCAACTCTCCTATCCGTTCGTCAAGAAACGCATCCGAATTCGCAGGTCGTCGGATGGTGTTGAATGCACTATACATAGCAGATTTGCCCCGACTCTTCAATTGAGCCGGCTCGATGCGGGTCTCGCTCTGCTTGAATTCGCGCGCGCTAAAGCGGCACCATCCGAGATAAGCGCCCCGATAGCGGGAACAGGCAAGCCTGCAATGAATGATAGATATCCGGTTTGCCGTCAAAGATGGATGTCACGATGTCACCGGATTCATCCACCGCCGGGAACCAGCCGCCATGTTGGTGATCCACGAACGTTTCATTCGCAAAGGTCCAGAGTTTTCTGTACCAAATTTCATCCTCTTTCCTTTTATCCAGTGCGATCAGGGCTCCAACCGCACCAATGGCTTCAGCTACTGGCCACCAGAACCGCGACGCATTTGCGACCCGACCCCCAAAATCCAGCGTATATGCCATGCCGCCGCCGGGCAGCCACGCATCCTTGAGGGCCTGCTCAATCAATCGTCGCGATGACTCGGGCGCGCCCGAGTTTGGTCGGCCTGATAAATCCCAATGCTGCAGCTGAAGTCGCCCAAGCTCGAACGAATGGCCCGGGGTCGTGCCTGCGGGACGGAACATCGGGTCACCGGCATAGCCCCGGTCAATCTGCCAATCTGAGGTGAAATGCTCGGGCAAGCGCCAGTTTTCAGCAGGTGCGATCCGGCCGATAAAGAAATCCAGAATACGACCGGCGCGGGTAAGATAGATTTCGTCGCCTGTCGCCTCAAAAGCTGCAAGCAGTGCCTCAACTCCGTGCATATTCGCGTTCATTCCGCGATATGTGGAAAACGGAGTCCAATCGCGGTTCCACTCGTCACAGTACAACCCGGCCTCATCATCCCAGAAATGGGTGTCCAAAACATCTCGGACTTCGGTCAGCAGTTTGTCAGCTTCCGGGTGCCCTATCTGTTTTGCGCTTGAGGCAGCGAGCAGAACAAAGACATGCCCGTAGGCAAGTTTGCGATCATCCTTGATGTTGTCGCCATCCAAAGCCCAAAGGTAACCGGTGTGATCCCGGTCTTTGTGGTGGCTGTTGAGGTAGGCCATACCGTGATCGATGATCCGCTCTGCGCCTTGAAATCCAATCAGATGCCCCAGAGCGTAAGAATGCACTAGGCGTGTAGTCGTGTGCAGTTCCTGCAATGTGTTTGGCAGCGGGCTGCCATCATGGTCGAGGATGAAAAATCCTGGCTCGGTCCGACAACTTGCGCTGAAAAACGCCAACTGTCGCATAGCCTGATCTTTCAACCACGTGCGGTGTTCAGATGTATCAAGCCAAAAGCCCGGTTCGGAATGCGGGCCGGGTGGCAGAGGCAAGGTGTTGTCCATATTCTTCATCTCGCTTGAGGGACCATTCGGAGTCGAACGAAAAAGCGCTGCAAAGCGCCAGTCGCCAATGAACCAAACACCGCGCACGAAGGCAATCGGCAAACCCGCACCGGACTGTCAGGGGTTGCCGTTCAGCCGTCGCAGTCGGCGGAAACTCTTGGTAACTGCTTCAGGTTAATAGGTTAATCCCGGCCAGAATTACCACGGCGATGAACAACGTCTCCACTATGATGAGGGCGATTGCGGCTGCACCGACCGACAGGATCTGTTTAAGGTTTGTCTTCATCCCAACAGCTGCGATCGCAACAAGCAACAACCATCGAGAGCATTGGCTTAGAAATTCTGAAATCGCTGGCGTGATCAATCCGAATGAGGATGCCGCAGCGAGAACCAGAAATCCTAACACGAATCCCGGCAACAGCGGTGGGCGTTTCCCGTCTGCGTCCATTTCAGCAAAGCCACGAATAATCAGTGAAGCGACCAAAACCACCGGTGCCAGCATCGCCACGCGGAACAATTTGACCAGCGTCGCTGTATCTCCGGTTTGTTCCGAGATCGAAAATCCCGCGCCGACAACCTGAGCCACATCATGGATGGTGCCACCCAGAAACACACCGCCCGCAATATCGTTCATCCCTAATGAGCGTACGAGGATCGGATAGGCGATCATGGCGATGGTGGACAAAACGGTCACGCCCATGACAGTAAAAATCAGACGCTCTTCCGAGCGTTCGTCCTTGGGCAGGATTGCACTGATCGCCATTGCCGCCGATGCACCGCAGATTGCGACCGAACCGGCGGTCAGAAAGGCAAAGCGCCATTTGTGGCCAAAAAAACGAGCTACGGACAGGCCAAATCCTATGGTCAACAGCACTCCGACGATCACAAGGGCAATCAGGTCCCAGCCCAGACCCAGCATCAGGGTCATCGACACGCGCACACCCAGCAAGGCCACGCCAAGGCGCAGAAGTGTGCGTGCGGCGAATCCGATCCCCTCAACGGTTTTTCCTTCTTCGCCCAGAAAGCTGACCGCAATCCCCAAAAGAAGGGCAAGCAGCATGGCCGGGGTAGCGTAATGCTCGGACAGGAACTTGGCGGCGACGGCAACGGTTACGGCAATCATGACGCCGGGAAAGAGCGTGCGAACACGCTCCTTGCTTCGCTCGGTGAGGGATAGGGCTGAGGGATCGGCGGACGCCATAACGGATGGTCCTTTGTTTGTAATGAATGGGTCGCGGGCCTGCGCGATAAAGCAGGCGGGCTGCCGAGTTTAGGGTTCGCGCGCCTGCAGGATGGTCACCGCGATGATCTGCGTCACATCTTCCGCGCTGCATCCGCGCGATAGATCATTGGCCGGTTTGGCGAGCCCCTGCAAAACCGGACCGATCGCCAGATAACCGCCCAGCCGTTGAGTCATCTTGTACCCGATATTTCCGGCATCCAGATTTGGGAAAATCTTGACGTTCGACTGACCCGCGACCGAGGATCCTGGGGACTTTCGCTCACCAATCGACGGCACGAAGGCGGCATCGAATTGCAGCTCTCCATCCACATTCAACTCTGGGTGTTTCGCCCGCAGAATTTCTGTCGCGTTGACGACCTTGTCCACCGCGGGGTGTTGGGCGCTGCCTTTTGTTGAGAAACTCAACATCGCGATCTTTGGCTCTTCCTGCAGCAATGCCCGCGCGGACACCGCTGAAGCGGCCGCAATGTTTGCCAGTTCTTCGGATGTCGGATCGATCACCAAGCCGCAATCTGAATAGAGCATGGCGCGAGCGCCCTCAGCAGCGGCCTCGGGTGGGTACATCAGGAAGAACGAGGATACCATTCCAGCATCGGGCTTCATTCCAATAACCTGGATGGCAGTTCTGACGACATCGCCCGTGGTATGGACCGCCCCGCCCACGGTTCCTGTTGCGTGCCCCATTCGCACCAGCATCGCGGCATAGACCAGCGGCGATTCTGCGGCTTTGCGTGCCTTGGCTTCATCGACACCTTTGTGTTTGCGCAGAGAATGATACTCGGCCGCAAAAGCGTCAGTCAGTTCCGAATGCGCAGGATCATGGATGGCGATACCGTCCCCGGTTGAGCCACCCTCTGCCGCGAGCGCCGCTTTAACGTCGGCCTCAGGTCCAACGAGAATAATATTGGCCAGACCAGCCTTATGGGCGGCTAATCCTCCGGCAACAATGCGGGGATCGGTGCCTTCGCTCAGCGCTACAACTGGGCGGGTTTCCGAGGCACTGGCCGCCAACAGCTCGATCGGTGTTTTCGTCATGCGTCTCGGTTCCTGAACTGTTGTTAATCGGTGTCAGAACAGGTGCCTTGAGGTCAACGATGATCGTTTCGGCGCTGTTCCGATTTCGTTTCTTGATTGCTTGGTTCTGGTTCACCGTCAAGTTGTTGCCGATAGGTCCAGATTCGCCATCTGGCTATAGGCGGCGGCTACTCTGGACTTACTGTTCACTTGATCAGAACCTTGGCGGGTTTAGTCCGGCCTGAAACCAGTTGATGAAAGTAACAATAGAAAACACTGGCAAACCAGTCGCCTGCTGTATGTCCGCCGCGTAAGGGCACATGTTTGTACATTCCAGTACAATTGCACCAAGGTCGGGATTGCCCGCTTGCAGCGCAAGCGCTGCTCCGACATTGTCGTCGCGGGCTTTGTCCACATCCAGCGTCAATGCGTTTTCGAGAATAGCGGTTGTGAATTCGCTGCCGCTTTCGGTGGTGCCAATTGGAGTTCCGTCGGGGACCTGTGCCTTTCGCAGGTGCTCATCCGTAAGTGTTGAGGCGGAGATGGTTAGAATGCCGGCACGCTTTCCTGCAGGAAGGATACGGTTCACCATATCGACCTGCATCATCGAGGACGTCGCGACCGGAACAGGAACCGCCTCGGCCAGTTCATCCTGAAACAGCGAAAGAAAGCCGCAATTGGTGGTGATCCCGTCTACCCCGTCTTTGACAAGTTCCCGTGCGGCATCGATGAACGCTCCAAGCATTCCTTCAGCACCTTGTCGGACCACAAGATCAGGCGAGGCGTTGCGCACGATGCGGTAGAGCACGGGAAACGGCCATGTCCGAGCGTTGCCCATATCACCGGGAATACGTGGAAACTGTGCGTCCAACATCAGGATGCCGACAGATGCGCCGTATATGGATTTTCCGCCCTGCGCGATCATGACTGCGCCTCCTGAATGATGCGGGTCGAGATATCGTCCGACCCTTCCATATAGATGCTTGATATCCCATGGCGCACCGCGTCCTGCACCTGATCCATCCGCTTGTTGATATGGGTGCCCAAAGCCTGCGCGGCCTCATCAGCGTCGCGGTTCATCAAGGCCTGCATGACGCGCTTATGTTCGTCTTTTGAGCGTTGGACCCGGTCCAGACTCATGGAAATCCATCGGATATAGCGAATGCGCTCATTAATCCGCATCAGGGTTTGCAGCAATTCCATGTTGCCAGACAGCCGGGCGATGCCCAGATGAAACGCTTCATCTCGCGTGACGGCTTCTTCAACGGTAAGCCCGGTGATATCGATACCCGTCGCATAAAGTTCGTCGTGAAGCGCCTGCAGTTGTTCTGTGGTGGCTTTGGTGCACGCTGCGCGGACGGCGGCGGTTTCGATGATTTGGCGCAGCTCGAACAGGTCAAAAATGCTTTGGGCATCCAATGGGCGGCAAAAGAAACCCTGTCCCGGGCGGAAGTCGAACAAACGTTCGGCGACCAGCCGGTTCAGTGCTTCGCGCAAAGGGGTGCGGCTGACGCCCAGCTCCTTCGACAGGGCGACCTCGTTCAAACGATCGCCGGGACGCAGGCGGAATGAAACCGCCATGGCCTTCACCTGATCGTAGATATCATCAACGCGTGGACCTGCCATTGGTACTGCCTTTTGGTCGTTGCCCCACAGGTGCCACAGGCCAGTCTTGAAATCAATATACAAAACTGTATACAGGTCTGTGTGCAGATTAGATTGAGGGAGTCGCCGACCATGACAGGAACGAATTACCTGACCGGAGCCGAGGCAATGGTCCGTATGCTTGAGGCGCATGGCGTGAAGCACATGTTCGGCCTATGTGGTGATACAACCTTGCCATTCTATGATGCGCTATCTCGGATGGATCACGGTATTCAGCACATTCTGACGCGGGATGAACGTCATGCGGCCTACATGGCGGATGGTTATGCAAGGGTGACAGGTAAGCCGGGTGTCTGCGAAGGCCCGTCTGGAGGCGGGGCGACATACATCCTACCTGGGGTGGTCGAAGCCAACGAAAGCTCGGTTCCTATTCTTGCGATCACCTCGGATGTGGCGACAACCAGCCGGGGAAAGTACCCGCTGACCGAATTGGACCAACCCGCGCTGTTCAAGCCGCTGGCCAAGTGGAATGCGTCGCTGGATGACGCCACACGATTGCCGGCCATGGTTCGGGCGGCATTCCGTGCAATGACCACCGGTACACCTGGGGCCACACATCTTGCCTTGCCCTTCGATACTCAGAAAGCGCCGGTGGACGAGGCAGAGATATGGGCGGATGCAAGACATCGCAGCTATCCCGCGGAACGTGCAGGCCCCGACATGGATGCGGTCGAGGCGGCAGCAGAGATACTTTCAAAGTCTAAATCCGCTGTAGCCGTTTGTGGCGGTGGACCCGTTCTATCAGGGGCAAGCGACGCACTGCGCCGGGTTGCGGGACTGTTGGATATGCCTGTCGCCACGACCGTGTCGGGGCAGGGCTCGATTGCCGAGACAGACTCGCTCGCGCTTGGTGTTGTCGGATCGAATGGCGGGGTGCCTGCCACCCGCGCTGTGGTAGATGCGGCGGATGTCGTTCTGTTCATCGGATGTCGCGCAGGATCCGTCACGACCGAGCGCTGGAGAAGCCCTGCGCGCGATGCCACCATCATTCATATCGACAGTGACCCGATGGTGATCGGAGCCAACTATCCGACCGAAGTTGCTATTTGTGCCGACGCGCGTCTCGCGCTGGAAGCATTGGCGGACGCATTGGCGGCACGCCAAGACCTGCCCAGGCTGGGCGGTGCGGCCAAATCAAACGCGGCATGGGCGGCCAAATTGGCTACGTTTGCCCCGCTTGCAGCCAGCCGAGAAACGCCGATCCGGCCCGAGGCTGTCATGGCTTCGCTAATGGACATCCTGGATGATGATGCGATTGTTGTCGCTGATCCCGGCACGCCATGCCCATATTTCAGCGCGCATTACCGCTGGCGGACACCAGGCCGGCATTTCATCACCAACCGGGCGCATGGGGCGTTGGGGTATTCATTGAGTGCTGCAATGGGTGCGCATATTGGACGGCCTTCGGTCAAAACCTTGTCGGTGATGGGTGACGGCTCATTCGGCTTTACCTGTGGTGAGTTCGAAACCATGGTGCGGCACAACATGCCGATCACCTCGATAGTATTCTCGAACTCGGTCTTTGGCTGGATCAAGGCCGGACAGGACGCAGGGTTTGGGCAGAGATACTACAATGTTGATTTCAACCGCACCGACCACGCCGCTGTTGCAAGCGCCTTTGGTGTGAAATCATGGACTGTCAAAGATCCCGAAGACCTGTCCAAAGTTCTGAAACAGGCTATCGAGCATGATGGCCCGACATTGGTCGACATTCACTCACAACCGCTTCACGAGGCCGCTGCACCGGTTTCGGAATGGGTGGCATAAGAGGCGATCGAAGGGGTTAGCTGAGCCAGAAAATCCTGTGCAATCGTTGATAGGGGTCGCCCTTTCGCGGTGATAATGGCCAGATCAAGCATTACAGCCGGTCGGAAGGGGCGGGTTTGATACCCGCTCTCGTCGTCAAAGGTGACAGTGAAGGGATCGATCATCGCGACCCCCATGCCCTGCTTGACGAAACTCAGCAGGTTTTCTGACAGATGGGTGTGAATCTGGGTCCGCCAGTTGCGCCCTGCTGATTGGAAGATGTCCCGAGTTCGTCGGTGGGTTTGATGCTCTGGCCCCATCACGATGAATGGTTCGTTTTCAAGGATTTCAGGTGTGAGCACATCATAATCTGCCAAAGGGCTGGTTTCCGGAAAGGTCGCCAGCGTTTCGAATTCAAAGACCTGATAGTTCAGTGTGTCATGCAGAATGGGCATCTCGACAATGCCGATCTCAAACAGGCCAGAGATTACCCATTCTTGAATCTTCGAGGAATACTGCGACTGAAAACTCACCGACAGGTTCGGGCGGCTTTCTGCGAAGCGAGCGATCTCACGCGGCATGAAGCCGAAGGATAGCAGATGTGGTGCGGCGATCTGCAATTGACCCGGATGCTTGTTCTGCAGATCCGTGACCGCCTGCGCCACGTGATCCAGCCCCCGAACAACCGTATCAACCTCGCGGTATAGAAGTTCAGCTTCTGGCGTAGGCAGCAACCGGCCTTTGTTGCGTTCAAACAGCGGCAAACGAGCTTCGCGCTCTAGCTGTGCCAACAGATTGCTGATCCCGGGCTGTGAAATCCCAAGCACCGAGGCCGCACCCGTGACAGTGCCGGTTTCCATGATGGCGTGAAAAGCCTGTAGCTGACGAAATCGCAGGGACATCGCTATAGTATCATTTTTCCTGATGACCTCTAGATAATATAGTATTTGAAATGATATCCCCGTCAAGGCAGGCTTCGGCCATTGGCAGGGGGTGCAATGGGCGATCTGACACAGAAAATCATCGGCTATGATCTCTGGCACCTTGAGTTGCCCGTGACGTCTCGCCGTGATCATGGCATCGGGTCCGTCGAAGGAACATGCGAAGTCGTCGTCCTGCGGCTGAGATCCGAGGACGGCAATGAAGGATTTGGTGAGGCCTCTCCCTGGTCTGTCTTCACGGGCACCCCAGAGGCCACTTATGCAGCCCTTGATCGCTATTTGCGCCCACTTGTGGTTGGGGCCAGAGTGGGCGACCGTTCAGCGATCATGGCACAGGCAGCTTATGCCGTGGCTCATTGCACCGAGGCAAAGGCTGCATTGGAAACCGCTTTGCTGGATCTTGCGGGCAGAATCAGCAAGGTTCCTGTTTGGTCTCTGCTGGGCGGGAAGTGCCGAGGAACCATTCCACTCAGTTGCTCAATTGCGAACCCGGATTTTGCTCAGGATGTTGAGCTGCTGGCACAATTGCAGGCCGATGGCGTTCGGATTGTAAAGCTCAAGACCGGGTTCAAGGATCACGCCTTCGATATCATGCGGTTGGAATATCTCGCACAGAACCATCCGGATTTCAGGGTTCGTGTTGATTACAATCAGGGGCTCAGTATCGAGGACGCACCGGCTCAGGTTCGCGATGTTGCGCAATTCGCTCCGGATTTCATTGAGCAACCTGTCCGCGCTCATCAATTCAGCATGATGGGCAAGTTGCGACAGATGATTGACGTCCCACTTCTGGCTGATGAGAGCGTCTTTGGCCCCGAAGACATGGAGCGGGCAGCGCGTGACGGTATCTGTGACGGGGTTTCAGTGAAAATCATGAAATCCGGTGGCCCGACACGAGGCCAGACTGTGGCCCGTATCGCTGCAGCACATGGTCTGACAGCCTATGGCGGTGATATGTTCGAGGCCGGATTGGCGCATCTGGCGGGCACACATATGATTGCTGCAACACCTGAGATAACGTTGGGCTGCGAATTCTATCAAGCCTCCTACTTCCTGAAAGAGGACATTCTTGAAAGCCCCTTCCAAGTAAGCAGCGGCGAAGTTGTAGTCCCTGACGCACCCGGCCTCGGCAACAGGCCTGATGTAACCAAGCTTGAGCATTATGCAGTGGCCAAGGCGGTGGGGGCATGAGCGAGAAGAAGACAATAGCGATCATCGGCGCTGGGATTGTTGGCGTTTCAGCCGCAATCTGGCTGCAGCGGGATGGTCACGAGGTAATCCTGATCGACAAGGCCGGACCGGGAGAGGGCACCTCGCACGGCAATGGGGGCGTTTTGGCGTCATGCTCGATTGTTCCGGTGACTGTTCCAGGGCTGCTCCGGAAGGCGCCCAAAATGCTGCTCAGCCCGTCACAACCGTTGTTTCTGAGATGGGGGTATCTTCCAAAGCTGATTCCTTGGCTAACCCGCTATCTGAGTCATGCGAATGCATCAGATGTGGAACGCATAGCGTCAGCTTTGACGCCAATTGTTGGCGATAGCCTGAACGACCACAAAGCGCTGGCCGAGGGCACAGGCGCTGAAAAGTGGATCGTGCCGTCTGACTATCTGTTCCTGTACAAGGACCGCGCGCATTTCAATGATGATGCGTTTGGCTGGGACATTCGGCGCAGGAACGGATTCACATGGGAAGAATTGGAAGGCCCGGGCTTTCACGCCTATGATCCGGTCTATAGTGAAGATATCGGTTTTGCGGCGAAACTTTCGGATCATGGCCATATCACGGATCCTGGTCGGTACGTCAAAGATCTGGCGGCGTATGTCGAGGCACATGGGGGCACAATCCTACGTGCAGCGGTCGATGACGTGGTTCAGGAAAATGGTCGCGTAACCGGTATACGGGCGGCAGGCGAAACCATCGCGTGTGATACGGCAATTGTAACTGCGGGCGTTTGGTCGGGACCTTTGGCTAAGCTTTTGGGCATTTCTGTTCCCCTTGAAACCGAACGCGGCTATCATCTTGAATTGGTGGAGCCTTCTGCCATGCCGCGCAGTCCGGTCATGGTGGTTTCCGGCAAATTTGTCGCCACACCGATGGATGGCCGCATTCGTTTGGCTGGCATCGTGGAATTTGGCGGTCTTGATGCGCCACCCTCACGCGCGCCGTTTGAATTGATGCGCAAGAATGCCCGGATGGCCTTCCCGGGTTTGACATGGAAGGAGGAAGTGGAATGGATGGGGCACCGCCCAGCACCAACCGACTCGATCCCGATTATCGGTGAGGCTCCGGGGATTAGCGGTGCGTATATGGGCTTTGGGCACCATCACATTGGCCTGACAGGCGGGCCGAAAACGGGGCGACTTCTGGCCCAAATAATTGCGGGCAGAACACCGAACACTGACATGAGCGTCTACGCGCCCTCGCGTTTCGCAACATAGAAATGACTGGCGAAGAACGCCGGCGTCTCAAAACTCAACAGGGAGAAACATGATGAAAAAACTGACAAGCCTTCTGGCAGCAACCGCTCTGACGGCTGCCGCAGCAGCGCCAGTAATGGCAGAGAAATGGGATATGCCGATGGCCTATTCGGCATCAAACTTCCACTCGGCCACGGGCGCGGAGTTCGCCAAATGTGTGACCACCGGCACAGGTGGTGAGATTGAGATTGTCACGCACCCTTCCGGCTCGCTGTTCAAAGGTGCCGACATCAAGCGTGCGATCCAGACCGGGCAAGCCCCGATTGGTGAGCGTCTGCTGTCTGGGCACCAGAACGAAAACGCGCTGTTCGGCTTTGATTCCATCCCGTTCCTGGCCACGTCATTCGATGATAGCGCCAAGCTGTGGGATGCGGCAAAGCCGTCCATCGAAAAGCTGCTGGCTGAACAGAACCTGACGCTGCTTTACGCCGTGCCTTGGCCGCCTCAAGGGTTGTACTTCAAGGACGAGGTGAACTCGGTCGCGGATATGGCGGGGATCAAGTTCCGCTCCTATAACAACGCCACCTCACGCCTGGCCGAACTGACGGGTATGCTGCCCGTCACCATCGAGGCGGCTGAGATCAGCCAGGCCTTTGCCACCGGAGTAGCGGATTCCATGGTGTCTTCCGGGTCGACCGGCTATGACCGGAAGGTCTGGGAAAGTCTGAACTACTTCTATGAAGTGGATGCCTGGTTGCCGCGCAACTACGTGATGGTCAACTCAGACGTCTGGGCCGATGTCTCGGATGCGAACAAGAACGTCATCAAAGGCTGTGCGGAACTGGCCGAGTATGCAGGTAACTGGCGTGCCAAGGAATATACCGGCTTTACGCTTCAGGGTCTGCGCGATGGCGGCATGACCGTTGGTCCTGCGTCCGAACAGATGACGAATGAGCTGAAAGAAATCGGCGTCACCATGACCAACGAATGGCTTGAGGCCGCCGGTGACGAAGGCAAAGCCATCGTCGACGCGTTTAACTCTCAATAATCATTCGAATGCGGGCGGCAGTTCATCCTGCCGCCTGCTCCCAATCCACAAAAAGCACAGCGGGGACAGCATGGCGGCAATGCGAGGGCTCAGGTCCGTACTGGATTTCATTTATCTGGCAGCAGGGGTTCTGGCGGCGCTCAGCCTGATTGCCATTCTGGTGCTCATTGTGGTGCAAATGCTGGCCCGTTGGACCGGCGAAGTTTTTCCCGGCGCGCCGGATTATGCTGGATACGCGATGGCCGCTGCGTCTTTTCTGGCCTTCGCCAACGCCCTGAACCGAGGCAGCCATATTAGAGTCTCCATTCTCCTGAATGCGGTTCCCGATGGCTTTCGCAGAATTCTGGAAATCTGGTGCTTTGCGATTGGTTCGGCGGTCATGTGGTATTTCTGCTGGTATGCCTATCGCTTTGTGTACTGGAGCTGGAAGTTCAACGATATCAGCCAGGGGCAAGATAAAACCGCCCTTTGGATACCGCAATCTACCATGCTGATCGGAGCGGTCATTCTGGCCATCGCGCTGACCGATCACCTGTTCCATGTCCTGTTCAAGGGTGATCACCGCATCACCCGCGATCTGGCCGATCAGAGCCACGGAGAGTAAGAGCATGGAAAATATATCCGTTATTATCCTCTTCCTCTTTGTCCTTTTCACCTTGCTGGGCACCGGTGTCTGGGTCGGGCTGGCCCTGATGGGCGTCGCCTGGGTCGGGATGGAGCTGTTCACGACACGCCCGGTGGGTGATGTGATGATCACGACGATCTGGTCGGCGTCCTCTTCCTGGACGCTGACCGCCTTGCCTATGTTCATTTGGATGGGCGAAATCCTCTACCGAACCCGATTGTCCGAAGACATGTTCAAAGGCCTGTCGCCGTGGATGGCACCTTTGCCCGGCGGGCTGGTCCACACGAATATCGTAGGCTGTACAGTGTTTGCTGCGGTCTCGGGTTCTTCGGCGGCGACGCTGACTACGGTTGGCAAGATGTCGATCCCGGAACTGCGAAAGCGCAACTACCCCGAACGCATGGTCATCGGCACGCTGACGGGTGCGGCTACGCTTGGCCTGATGATTCCGCCGTCGCTGACCTTGATCGTGTACGGCGTTACGATCAACGAGTCCATCACCAAGCTGTTCTTTGCAGGCATCCTACCCGGTCTTGTGCTGGCTGCCATGTTCATGGGCTATGTCGCCATCTATTCCAAAGTTGGCAAAGACTGGAACCCCAACGATGAGAGCAAGTTGACCTTTTCCGAAAAGGTTAAGAACTCTCGCTTTCTGTTGCCAGTGATCCTGCTGATCATGGTGGTAATCGGATCGATGTATCTGGGTTATGCTACGGCGACCGAGGCGGCGGCTTTCGGTGTGATTGGTGGACTGCTACTGGCAGCAGGGCAGGGATCGTTGAACTGGAAGACCTTCACTGAAAGTTTGATGGGCGCGACCCGCACCAGTGCGATGATTGCGCTGATCCTAGCGGGTGCTGCGTTCCTGTCATTGTCGATGGGCTTTACCGGCCTGCCGCGCGGGCTTGCGGATTTGATCGCGGGCTGGGAACTGACCCGGTTCGAACTGCTGATGGTTCTATTGGTCTTTTACGTCATACTGGGATGCTTCCTTGATGGGATTTCTTCGGTTGTGCTGACTATGGCCGTTGTCGAGCCTATGATCCGGGACGCCGGGATCGATCTGATCTGGTTCGGGATCTTCATCGTGGTCGTTGTCGAGATGGCGCAGATCACGCCGCCCATCGGTTTCAACCTGTTCGTGATGCAGGGCATGACTAACCATGAAATGAGCTATATCGCCCGCGCTGCGATCCCGATGTTCCTGATCATGGTGCTGATGGTGTTCGTTCTGATCTGGTTCCCCGAGTTGGCGACGTGGCTGCCCGAAAACCTGCGTCAAAGCCCCGGTGGGTAGACGCCGTTGAACCCGCTTCACCTCGCGGCGCGTCACGGCCCATATGTGTTAGTATCGGGCCTTGCCGCAGGCCTTCTGCTGCCGGGGCTGGCCGCACCGATGCGGCCTCTCTTACCGCCCTTGGTCATGCTCCTGCTGTTTTTGACGCTGCTGCGAATGCAGCCGGGGGCCATTGTGGGTTCGCTGGTTGACCTGCGAAAAGTTGCGGGAACGATTGCCGCCTTTCAATTGGTTTTGCCGTTGTCTGTCGTTGGGATTGGAATTGCCTGCGGATGGACCGGTTCGCCAGTTTTTTTGGCATTGCTTGTCATGGCTGCAGCCCCATCAATATCCGGCAGCCCCAATATGTGCCTGATGATGGGCTATTCTGCGGAACCGGCGATGCGACTGGTCGTGGTTGGAACGGCTGTTTTGCCACTGACCGCGTTACCGATCTTTTGGCTGATGCCGGAATTGGGTGATCTCAAGGCGGTCCTGATGACCGCGCTTCGGCTTTTTCTTACCATCACAATAGCGATTCTCGCGGCTGTCATATTGCGCCGCACGGTGCTGCGCCAACCTTCAAAGTCTACGCTTTTGAACGTAGAAGGTGCGGCAACGATTACTCTGTCCGTTTTCGTTGTTGGCCTGATGCCATCATTGAGCGCAACCGCACTTGTGGACCCGCGTGTCGCGCTGTTCTGGATCGCGTTTGCCTGTCTGATCAACTTTGGGGCTCAGGTTGTCTCATTCCAATTCACACGAACTCGAATGCCCGGGGCCGAGGCTACGGCGGTGTCTCTGATCGCCGGAAACCGGAACATCGCGATATTCTTCGTGGCACTGCCACCTGAAGTGACCGCGCCGATCATGGTGTTCATCGGGGCCTATCAGATACCGATGTATCTGACGCCGCTGATCATGCGCCGACTGTATCAGACGGCTGCCACAACCAGTTGATTTGGGTGAGAGGCATTGGCGGTGCCAGCCCTAACGCTGATCCCCAACCCCGACGCCGACATAGGTCTCAAATCCCGATCCCAGAACCATCGTCGACGAGTAGATATTGCGCAAGTCGACCATGCGGGGCGATTTCATCGTCTCCGCCAGCTCGCTCAGGTTCAGGGCGCGGAACTCGTTCCATTCTGTCAGCAAGACAACAACGTCCGCATCTTTGGCCGCGGCGTAGGGATCATCCATCCACTTGACGCCAGGAAGCAGTGCTTCCCCCTCGGCACGGCCTTGCGGATCGACAACGCGGACCTGGGCACCGCCACCGATCAGGGCGGGAACGATAGTCAGGGAAGGTGCGTCGCGCATATCATCGGTGTTGGGCTTGAAAGTCACACCCAGAACCGCCACGGTCTTGCCATTGAAGCTGTCATCGCAGGCATCCCGGATCTTCTCGATCATCCGCTTCTTGACCTCATCGTTCACACGAATGACGGTTTCGGTGATCTGCATCGGGTGGGCAAAATCCTGTCCGATCCGGGCAAGTGCAGCGGTGTCTTTCGGAAAACACGAGCCGCCATAGCCAGGGCCTGCGTGCAGAAACTTGTTGCCGATCCGCCCATCCAGACCAATACCGCGCGCCACCTCTTTGACATCGCCGCCTGCCCGCTCGCAAAGACCGGCGATTTCATTGATGAACGTGATTTTGGTCGCCAGGAATGCGTTCGCCGCGTATTTGATCATCTCGGCGCTTTCTAGATCAGTGGTCAGGATCGGAAAGTCACGCAGATAAAGCGGGCGGTAAATCTCGGCCATGACATCCGCCGCTCGTTCGCTTTCGACCCCTACGACAACACGATCCGGGCGCATAAAATCATCAATTGCAGCGCCCTCGCGCAGGAATTCGGGGTTCGATGCGACGTCGAATTCCGCCTTCGGATTTGCACCCGAGACAACTTCATGAACCTTGCGGTTGGTGCCGACCGGGACAGTCGATTTGGTTACGACAACCGTATATCCGGTGATGGAATGAGCGATTTCTTCGGCGGCGGCCATCACATAAGTCAGATCAGCGTGCCCGTCCCCGCGTCTCGTAGGTGTGCCCACAGCGATGAACACCGCGTCCGCGCCGTCGACCGCAGCGGCCAGGTCGGTGGTAAAGGTCAGGCGGCCAGCAGCCACGTTCTTAGTCATGAGCACATCAAGGCCCGGCTCGTAAATCGGCACCTCTCCATCCTGAAGCATCTTGATCTTGCGATCGGATTTATCGACGCAAATCACATCATGGCCAAAGTCCGAAAAGCAAACCCCGGACACCAAACCGACATATCCCGTGCCAATCATCGCAATGCGCATTTATCGAATTCCTTCCTTTGGGTTTCGCCAGTGGCGTATTTCATGGTCTCTTTCAACCGCTGAATTGAGAGCTTTTAGGGCTCGATAGTTACAACCGCTTAGGCATTGCCGGCTTGCTTTCAACAACAGCTCGGCACTTCTGAGGTGTTGCGGGCGATAGGGCAAAATCATCAGACTGTTTCTTGGCGACCGAATATGCTTGTTGTGGTGAATTGTTCAAGTGCTGTTCGTGGCTTGCGTTGAACTGGCTATCTGGTCTCGGCGAAGAACGGCGTGTTACGATCAAGATTCGTTGCCAGATCGGATTTCCGACGATGACATTCGTTCGACCGCAGGCGCGCATTCTCAATCCTAAACGTAATATCAGGCACTTCTTCGCTTCAGCAGGCGTTGGGCATAGCCAGAATGCGAAGCTTCATATAGTCTCACAATCAGTTTTCGTGGTGTCGAGCGGCGGCGCGTACAATCTGTTAATTATTTTAAGGCTTCGCGATGGGGGGCATGTTCTCGTTTTTGGGTTCCGGAGAAGGCGTTGGCCTTAAATCTCCACGCCGCATGAGCGCCGGTCGCGGAGCGCGCTGATGGTGCTGCACCCCACCGGCCCGGAAACTGATCTTGGCGCGATGGAGCACCGCCATCTGACTGTCATGATGGTGGATCTTGTCGAGTCCACGGTATTGGCTCAAATGCTTGAGCCCGAAGATTTGCTGTCCACGACATTACGTTATCATAAACTGGTCGAACAAATTGCCGATGAGTTCGGGGGCAGGGTGCTGCAGATCGTGGGCGACGGTATCCTCGTCGCCTTTGGTTGGCCTGCTGCGTCTGAAAATAATGCCGAGCGCGCTCTACGCGCGGCGCTGCGCATCCATACTGATCTGCCCGCAATGGCGGGTCCGCTCGATCTCAGGTGTCGGATTGGGATCGCATCCGGCGTAGTTCTTGTCGGGGACATCGCGCTTGGGACCAATATTCAACCCGACGCGATTTTTGGATCGACGCTAAATCTTGCGGCACGTCTTCAGTCGTTGGCGACCCCCGGCGGAACAATGGTTTCTGCGGCAACACGAGCGCTTGGGGCCGAGCAAATGGAGTTCGAGCCGCAAGGCGTCCAGAACCTCGCGGGGTTCGACCGGCCTGTTCCAGTTTATCGTTTGACCGGTGAAGGCAAGGATCAGGCACGCCGCCATAACCGCACCCCGTTGCTTGGCCGCAAAGCCGAACGCGGACAACTCCGCCGCGCGTGGAAAGACGTGGAAGCCGGAAGAGGGCGGGTGATTCACATATTGGGTGAGGCAGGGATTGGCAAATCGCACCTGATCCGTGATCTGCGTTCGTCGGTCGGGCCGCAGGCATGGGTGACCTATCACTGCAGCCCGTTCCATGTCAGCACACCGTTCTTTCCCTTCATATCACAGGTCGAACGGTGGTGCGGCATCCACAATCAGGACGATATTGCCGCGCGTCGCAACCGGTTGTCAGAACATCTGAGCGATATTCTGGACGACGCGCAACTTCGCACGCTGTATTTCATTCTTGCCCCGGGCCCTGGCGACAGCGGGACGACCAGTGAGGACGAACTGCGCGCGCAACTGAGTGACATATTCATCCGCGTCTACCAAAAACTCAGCCGAGAGGGGCCGGTGCTTGTCGTGGTTGAGGATATGCAATGGGTCGACCCATCGACCCTTTCGGTGCTGCGCGACGTGGCCGAGCATCTGACATCACTTCCCGTCCTGATGTTGATGGTTTCGCGGATGCCGGCGCCATCAGCGATCAAAGAGAGCATACCGTCTCTTGAGCAATTGTCGCTTCCACCGCTCGATGATGCGACATCGTCAGAACTGGCCAAGGCGGCCTCGGGTGAGCGCCTTGACGACCGCACCACGGCGCAGATTTTGGCGCGGGGCAATGGCGTGCCCCTTTTCATCAAGGAGTGCTCTGCCGCCATCGCTGCGTCGCCTGAACGTATCGTGGACAACATTCCCGCCACCTTGCATGACCTCCTGGCGCAACAGGTTGACGAGGTCGGAGAACTCCGACGTGCCGCGATCGAGGCCGCTGTTATTGGTGGTGCCTTTGGGGCGCCTTTGCTGGCTCAGATCAGTGAACTGACTGAAGACGAGTCCGAAGACGCGATCTTTGGGCTCGCCGCCACGGGTATATTGCAACATCTGCCCGGCGCGAATGACGACGCCGAAATGATATGGCGGTTCCGCCATGAATTGGTGCGTGAGGCGGCATATCAAAGCCTTGTGCGGGACCGTCGCATTCATTTGCATCGACGCACGGCAGAAGCCCTTGCCGCCCAACCGGAAGCCGCCCGACAGCCTGAACAAATAGCGCGGCACTGGGAACTGGCCGGTGAAACAACGAAGGCGGTGGCCGCCTGGTCGGAGGCCGCGCGGCTGAACCTGAGGCGGCACGCAAATCGCGAAGGGGCTCAGCATGCCCGAAACGGATTGCGGCTGTTGGACGAGTTGCCAGCAGACCAACGCGATGAAGCTGAATTGAACCTGCAATTCCTTCTGGCCGCTGCCGAACGCGTGCATGTCGGTTATGGTGCCAAGCCCGCAATCGATGCCTTTGGGCGCAGTTTTGAACTGGCTGAAAAGCTGGGCGACAGGCGTACTCTTGTGCGCGCGGGCAGGGGTCTGTTTACCGCTGCAATGGTCAAAGGTGATTACCAGAACGCCGAGCAATGGGGGCAAGCGATCATCGATGCGTATGACGATCACCACACCCGAATGGTCGGAAACTACATCTGTGGGGCCGCGCTGTCCCCGCGCGGTCGGTTTCAGGATGCGGCAGCAGCTCTGGAACAAGCGGCGTCTCATGCGGATGCGCATCGCGCCGAAGCTGGAAACAGCCCCGATATTGCAGCCGTGATACAAATCGAGAGTATGAGCGCGCTGGTCGACAGCTTTCAGGGCAAAACTGAAGTGGCACTCGCCAAAGCCAAGCGGGCAGTTGACGCCGCGATGGCGTCGGGCCAGCCCTTGATCATTGCAAATGCAATGCACTGGTTGACCGAAATCCACATGCAGATGGACCACCCGGATTATGCGCGTATGGCCAAGGCGCTGAGCGCGGCTGTTCAGGACAAGGGCGGCCCTTATTACCAAGCTGTTGCGACGGCCCATCTTGCCGGGGCTGCCATCAGAACCGGCGAGGCCACAGAGGGCGTGGCCATGCTGCAGGCCGCTTGGGGAAGGATGCACGCAACGGGTGCCGAGGCGGCTGGCGTGCTCGTCAACGCCGAGCTCGCACGGGGCTATCTTGCTCTGGGTGAGATTCAGAAAGGGTTGGATGCGGTGGAGGCTGGTCTGACATGTGCAGAAAACACTGACGAGCGGAACTATGAGGCTGAAATCCACCGGATCAAGGCAGCCCTTCTACTGGAACAAGGTGCTCCGTTCGACGCGGCTGAGGCGGCTTTGCGTGAAGCTATAGCCGTGGCGAATGATCAGGGCGCGGCGCTGTATGAATTGCGCGCGCTGAGTGATCTTGCCTGCATCCGGCCAGCCGATACGGAAGTTGCCGCGCGGATTACTGAGCTGGAAGAGCGCGCGGTCGCGTCTTAAGTCCCGCCGGGACGTCGACCTAAAGTGCAGTCTTCGGGTTGCAGGTCCAAGCCAACAAAACGCGCCAACTGCGAGAATGACGAAGTTTTCTTCAGCAACTGAAAACCTTTCTCTGAAAAAGTCTCAGCCGAGTACAAATTTTTGGATACCATCGGGTTGTTCATAAGCTGCGTGATCGCGTCATACGCCACCATCGATGTCATCAGATCGCCCATGATCACATCGCCCTTGTGCTGTTCCGCAAAGAGACCAGGGAACAACTCGACCCTATTGACGTCGCAATAGAGCCGGCTCAGGTCGGCAATCAATTCTTCCGCAAACGGCTGATCACCAATCATCTCAGTAAAGCTTGAATGCGGTTTGCGGCAGAAATGATGACGATAAGTGTTCAGCGACGGAAGACGCGCCTTACGCGTCAGGGCAATTGTAGCTTCGACAGGGGCAGGAGCACCGGGCGCAGGCCTTTGGAACAGGAAATCGGGCGTGTTGCGCAGCGACATGCGGGCCGCAGGTTGGCGCGACAATGATCGGATCATTTCCGCCAAGCCTGTTTGTTCGACCAGTCGTGGATTGAATCTGAACCCCTCCGGGCCAACTTGTGCGCCGTCGATTATGAATCGCTCGGGAATCATCGAATGCCAGCGGTAGAGCAAATTGAACTCAATCGCGATCTGGTTGGAATGATGCCACGGTTGCCAGCGATTGACGCCAACGGGTAGTTTGAAAGGCATATTGGCGATGTGGGCGATGTAGTCCTCAAGCACAAGCTTGATCAGCAATGCGATCAAGGTGCAGCGTGTAGTCTGGAACACACGCTCTTTATCCCAGCCTGATATGCCGCGCTTTTGGCGCCACAACAGATCGGCAAAGGTGTTATGGGCACGCAACATCAGTGTATTGATCGCGATATAGCCTATGGTACCATTGCCATTATCGAGCCCGGTTGCATGAAAATCGAGCAGTATCTGGTCAATCGCGTGATCGCTGAGACCCGGATGCGCCCGTTTCACCGCATTCCACAGCTTGCATGGATCGTGAAGGGGCTTTCCGCAATTCTCGCCAGTGGCAAGACTGCCATCAAAGGGGGGCGCAAGCTTAACACCACCGGATTGGTTCTTTTGAAACAGCTTCGGGGCCCACATCTCGCCTTGTGTATCCAGACGAAAGGCCAACCGGTGGGTTAATTCATAGGTATCGGGATCGCGTTCGCGCAGCATGTCGGTCTGAAAATCGTTCAGCCCGTAGATTTGGCACAGATCGACCTCGTGGTTCGAATCCGTCTGATCAACCGGTCCCTTCGCCCCAAAGGTGCGCAGGAAACTGTCAGTAAACCATTGTGCGGCCGAGATAAACAAAAGTGTCGATCCTTGCGGGCACATCAAGGTAAGCGGGCTGCCATCCATTTGTGTCCGTCGGCGAAAGAGATCAACAACTTCGCTTTCCGACGGCAGGACGGGTGAGAGGTCTTCTGGCGTTGTATGCCGACCGATCCAGCGATGGGAAAACACGCCGGGCCATGTCGTGTAGTCTGCGCCCATCGTATAGGGCCGCGGTCGGTGGATCTTCGCGGCGTTTGCAAGCCTGATCGCGGCCAAATAGCTCGTAACGGGTGGGGAGATCTCGAATCCGAGTTTGATCAGATCATCAACGTCCAGCATCAATACATCTCCGTTTGGTCATCGATTCGGGAACCGGGCGCGGGCCAAGCTCAGATAGGTTCTGAGCCGGATCGCATTAATCGGTCCTAAAGGTTCGTGATCTGCCGTGACACGCCAGGGCGAGAAGCTCATCGCGTCTCCATTCTGCGGATCAAATTCTGCACCTTTGGGAATCGTGATATCCGCCACGGGCGTGACGGTATGATGGTACGGATCAAGAGGTGCATCTGGTTGCGGGTCGCATGCCCACCCGATGCGATTGTCGAGCACATCGAATTCGTCGGCCGGGCGCGGGGGCTCAATCACACACAGCTCGAAGTGATTATCTCCATCGGCCACATCTTGCCGCAAACACTGCCCGATCCCATCTGGGTCGTCTACCGGATGTGCCGGAATTTTTGGTTTCGCGCTGCGGGCCAAGTATCTGACCGTTAGATCGGGGCCCAGCCGATACGGTGTTGTCGACCAGAAATGGACCTCAAAAGGCGAGTGCATATAGTTCGAGGCAAAACCACTCGCGACGCGAAACTGACGCTTGCCTTCACGAGTGAGGAAGGCGCGAAATCCTGCGCGCAGCCCTTTGGTGATCAACCTAAGGCTCCATTTTCGTCGCCCTTTGATCGCGTGCTGGACCGCTTGTAATGTGGCGACAAGCCTGCCCAATCGCTCATATTCATCGGGGACGTAGCTGGGAAACACATCCTGATCGACCAATACGAAATCGAACTCGTCGCTGAGTTGTGTGGTCCCCAGATGCGCAAGTGCCTCGGCGTCGATCAGCTTGGGGCCTGGCACGTCAAAAAGCTTGATCGCCATCCCGTGGGCATCCGATTTCCGGTCATCCAGATGCGCGCCGTTGGAAAAGCGAAGTGCGGCTGAATAGGCAGCGGGCTGTTCAAACAGGCCGTGACGGAACTGTTCTGGTAGATCGTTTCTGACAGTGAATGTTGCAGCCACGCACCCGTGACTGCGCCCATGCTGAGCCCTTAAGCGATGGCCTTTCCACCGTGCAACGGCCTCGAGATTGTGGTCAATGACATCATCAACAATATCCGGCGGCAATGCGTTTTGCGAAACATGCGTCAAAGAACCGTCTCCTTGGATAAACCCAGGCAATGATCAAACAGGGGTAAGGCGCTGACAAAGCTAAACCTCTAAATTTGTTCAGCTTACCTCAGATTGTCTAATTTCCAAACACACCAACTATGGACAGCCGTGGCCAGACAAATTCGGCGCGCAGCCCAACCCATTCGGTTGGTGCTACGGACACGTGGTTGCCCGCGCTCGATCCTCGACCAGAGTTGGGTGCCTTCGACTTTATCATTGACGTGTCCGGTGTTCTCGGGCACTCAATCGATTGATGGTTCCCGGTGGTGTTGCCGCGGGATGAAAAGGGAATACGGTGAGGTTTGCCAAAAGGTGCCAATTCCGTAACTGCCCCCGCAACTGTAAGCGGTGAGCAAGGCCAAACAGCCACTGGTCCACAGGGTCGGGAAGGTTGGCCGAGCGCGGACCCGCAAGTCAGGAGACCTGCCATCAGATGTTTAACCAACCCGGGGCGGGGCGTCCTGGAAGGAGGCTTTGATGGCGCGTCAATCGCGTGTTTACATTGTCGGCAGCTTCCGCATGCGCTTGGAAACAAGTGGAGTGGACCATGCCAGATACGCCTGATCATTTCATTCTAGTCTGCGAAAGCTGCACTGAAGGGCTGCCCCTTGATGAAATTTGCGATGCGTTGACCGGGAAATTACATCGCAGTTTTGCGATCCGCGCGTCGTCTTGCATGGCAGGCTGCGATAGTCCCAGAACGGTTGGGTTCCAGGCCGTAGGAAAGGCGCAATACCTTTTTGGTGGCATTCAGACCGCGGATGAGGTGCAGGCGCTGGCTGAGTTTGCAGCGCAGTATCGTGAAAGCCCGGATGGCTGGACAAATGCCACTGATCGCCCGCAGGCGTTGTTCAATAAAACCCTCTCGCGCATGCCGCGGATCGAACAGGGGGCATCGCAATGACGTTGCGACCCTTTCTGATTGCCGAAAACCTTGAGTATTATGCCCTTAACGGAGATGTCCTGTTGCAGGGCGTCTCGTTCGAGTTGGACGAGGGTTCCATTCTAGCCATCGCCGGCCCGAACGGGGCGGGGAAAACGACGCTTCTCAATCTGTTGTGCGGCGCTGAGCCGCTGGCACTTGGCGATGTTCGGATCAAAGGACGCAGTCTGAAACAGCTCTCCGCCAAAGAGCGTGCGCGCATGATCGCAGTGGTAGGTCAGCAGGAACTGCCCGATGGACGCTTGGCGTTACGCGATTATGTTGCGCTGGGGCAAATACCCATCCGTGCGGACCGCTCTACCGAAGGCCACGCGCAAGAGCTGGACCGGATTTTAGACCTGACCGGTCTCGCCAATCTCGCGGACAAGCGCATGGCCCAACTGTCTGGAGGCGAACGTCAGCGTGCCCATATCGCACGTGCTTTGGCGCAGAACCCTTCGTTGCTGTTTCTGGACGAACCGACCAACCATCTGGATCCTGATGCAAAAGGGCGGATGCTGTCTTTGGTCGCCGAGCTTGGGATCACCGTGGTCATGATCGTACACGATCTGGTCATGATCCCCGAATTCGCCACACACGTGGCGCTGATGAAATCGACCCTCATGATCGAGTTTGGGTCGGTGGACAAGGTGCTGACACCCGAAAGAGTCCGCGAAACTTTTGGCGTTGATTTCCTCTGCTTTCTCCACGAAGGCCGCGTGATCCCGGCGCTTGATATTCGAAGAACCACAGTCTCAACTTAGTCGAAGGAACACACTGAGATGAAATACATCTGGCCCGTGGCGTTGGCCACCGCCATGGCAAGCGGTGCTGCTGCGCAAGAAGTCACCGTAGACAACTGCGGCGAACCGCTGGTTTTTGATACCGCGCCCAAGCGCCTGGTTGTGCATGACATGAACATGACCGATATGGCCTTTGCATTGGGTCTGCAGGACAAGATCGTCGGCCTGACCGGCATCACCGGCTGGTACAAGACCAGCCCTGATTTTGATGCCCTGCGCGGCGACATCCCCGAGCTTGCGCCGAAATATCCGACCGTCGAAAACCTGGTGGCGGTTGAACCCGACCTGTTCTTTGCCGGTTGGTACTATGGCATGAAGCCGGGTGGTGATGTGACCCCAGATACATTGGAACCGTTCGGAATCAAGACCTTGGTTCTAACCGAAAGCTGTGTCCATCTGGACAAGGATCGCCCCGAAGCCAGCATGGATCTTCTGTTTGGCGATGTGTTGCGCTTGGGCAAGGTGATGCAAGTCGAAGACAAGGCCGAAGCTCTGGTCTCGGGCTGGAAAGAGCAGCTGGCAGCGATCGAAGCCAAGACTGCTGAACTGCCCAAGCCCCGCGTCTTTCTTCTGGATGGTCCTGCAGATGCTCCGTTTACCGCCGGTAAATTCGCGATTCCCGATGCGATGATCACTGCCGCCGGTGGTGAAAACGTCACTCATGACATGGACACGAGCTGGGGCCGCACTTCGTGGGAGGCCGTTGCCGCATCGAACCCGGAATTCCTGGTTTTGTTGGATTATCAGACCGGCAATGGTGCCGAGGACACCTTCAAGTTCCTGCAGGAACATCCCGTCATGTCGCAGACTGATGCCGTCAAGAACGAACGCTGGATCGGATTGCGCTACGAAGAGCTGACGCCCGGACCGGCAAATATCGAAGCGATCTCGAAGATGGCGCGCGCGATGCATCCGGGTCAGAGCTGATATGGGCCGATTGGGCCTGACGTTGTTGCTGGGGGCGGTCGTTCTGGCCGCCCTTTTGCTGATTTCCACAATCTACGGCACAACCTCGATACCTTTGTCCGAGACCTTCACCGCAATCTTGCGCGGTACCGGGTTGCAGGACGGAGAGATGTCGCCGCTGCATAGGATCGTATTCGACCTGCGATTGCCCCGCGCGTTGTTTGCAGCCGTGATCGGTGCCGGGCTGGGCATCGTTGGCGTGGTGCTGCAAACGACCACACGTAATGACCTTGCCGATCCATTTCTGTTCGGCCTGTCCTCGGGTGCGGCAGCGGGGGCGGTGTTTGTAATTACCGTGACCGGAGATATTCTGGGTTTCTGGACTCTGCCTCTGGCTGCCTTTTGCGGCGGTCTTGTGGCGTCGGGCATCGTGCTGGCGCTGGTTCATGGGCTTCGCACCAGCGCACCGGAAAAGCTGATCCTTGCGGGTCTGGCTGTGTCATTTTTGTTTTCGGCCATCACCAACTATCTGATCTTCGCCGGTGATAGCCGCGCCGCCCATTCTGTCATCTTCTGGATGCTGGGGGGGCTGGGCCTGGCCCGTTGGGAGACGTTCCCGCTGGTGTGCATCGGTCTGCTGCTGATCCTGAGCTATTCGCTTTATCGCAGCCGTTGGTTGGATGCGCTGCTGACCGGGGATTTGACTGCCGCAACTCTGGGTGTGCCGGTTCGGGGTCTGCGGTTCAGCATGTTTTTCACCGCAGCTTTGGCAACGGCCGTGTTTGTTTCCGTAGCCGGAGTGATTGGTTTTGTCGGTCTGATGGTGCCGCATATTGCGCGCGGGATCGCAGGTCCCCTGCACAAAAACCTTCTACCTACCGCCGCTATGGTTGGTGCTGCCTTGTTGACCGGCTCTGACATTCTCAGCAGGCTTCTGCTGGCTCCGCAGGAATTGCCGGTGGGGATCGTCACAACTTCAATCGGATCGGTGTTTGTGTTCTTGCTTTTATTCAGGACTGCGAGAAATCAACGGTAAGGCCCTCGATCTTCGCTCCCAAGATATTTCGTACTGATCAGGTCTGAGCCGAGTTTAAACCTTTCCGTCAGCCGCTTGGCCGAGCCACTTGAACACAAGCTTGGCGCGGTCGGATGAGGTGTTGTGTAGTTTCACGTAGAAATCCAGTTGCGATGAGATGGTTTGCGGCAACAGTCTGACCAGTTTTCCGGATGCGGTCAGCTCCGAGGTCAGTCCCTCCCATCCCAGCACTGCGCCCATATCGTCCTGAGCGGCCTGAAGCGCAATCGTGTAATTGTTGACCCGATGCGCGGAATTCAGCGGGCCTTCATAGCCCAGTTTACGGGTCCAGGCCCGCCAATCGGTCCAACCGGTATCTGGTGCATCAAGATGGATGAGCGGCACTTTGGCGATCTCGCCGACATGCTCGATTGGGTTCTGTTTCGCAAACCGAGGGCTGCATAAGGCCATGATGTTGTCGTGAAACAAGGTCTTGATAATCCCTGAATCCCGGCGTGTATCACCGTAGTGAATGCTTAGATCACATTTTGAGGTATCGACCCCGAGATCGGTCACAACTTGTGTCACAGAAACATGGCCATGCGTTTTCCAAAACTGGGCAAGCCGTGGTGTAAGCCAAAGCGAGCTGACCGCCGTAGAGGAACGGATCGTCACGCCTTTGTGGTCATACTGTCGGCGCAACTGCCCAAGGGCCTCGCTGATCCCTTCAAGGCCACGTTGAAGGGCGACCAGCAAATAGGCTCCGCTTTCGGTAAGTTCGACGCCGCGATGATGGCGCAGAAACAGCGCGCATTGCAGCTCGTTCTCAAGCGCTTTGACCTGATGGCTGATCGCTGCGGGCGTAACATTCAGCTCTTCAGCAGCAGTTTTGAAACTCACATGCCGCGCTGCGGTTTCAAAGCTGATCAGAGAGCTTAGGGGCGGAAGATCATATGGGCGGTTGGGCAAGATGTTTTGACCTGTGACAAGTTGAAAACCCGATAATAAGAACGCAATCAGCAGCGATTTGGCTTAGTTCATCTTATGCAGAGTGAATCTTTTTGCAATTGCCCGCCAGCAGTTCAATGTGAAAATTCGCCACAACCGTTTGAGACATGATCTAGGGATGTGCCAAGGGTCCTCAAGCCCCTTGGACATCATATCGATCTTTCCTCATGCAATTCGATCCCCGGTTGGTCGTGCACAATTTGAAGGAGTTGCAGTATGCAGTCACATGCAAAAGTCGTGGTTGTCGGTGGTGGATGCGTCGGGGCGTCAATTCTATATGGGCTGACCGAACATGGATGCTCTGATGCCGTTATGCTGGAACGCACCACACTGACCTCGGGTTCGACGTGGCATGCGGCTGGTTTGCTAGTAACCTTTGTGCGGTCGCACAACGTGTCGAAGATGACGATGGAAACCATCCGCATCTATACCGAGGTGGAAGAGAAGATGGGCAGTTCGGTCGGACTGCGTAAGGTAGGACAGCTGCGGGTCGCCAATACCGAAAAGCGCTGGGATGAGTTCCAGTCCTATATCTCGATTGCCGAAGCTGCGGGCGTGCCCTGCCAACTGCTGACGCCGGAGGAGATTGCCGAGATTCATCCCTTGCTGAACCAAAGTCCAGATATTCGGGGTGGTATTCTGCACACGGAAGACGGCTATGTGAATCCCGCCGACATTACCATGGCGTTGGCCAAGCTCGCGCGGGATGCCGGCGCCAAGGTATACCAGAACACCGAAGCGCAGGCTTATGAGAAGCTGGACAATGGCCACTGGAAAGTGACCACCAATCAGGGTGAGATCACCTGCGAGCATCTGATCTTTGCCACCGGCAACTACGCCCGCGAAAATGCGCGCCGCGTGGGGCTGGACCTGCCATGTATCCCGATCGTTCACCAGTATTGGACGACCGAGACGGTGCCGCTGTTGAAAGAGCGCCGGGCGCAAGGCTTGCCCGAATTCCCAATCCTGCGGGATGAGGACTACGGCGCTTATCTGCGCGAAGATGTGGGCGGGATCCAGTTCGGGCCGTATGAATTCACCAAAGACCTCAAACTATTCGCCGAGGATCGTGTCCCGCCCGAGTTCGGAGCCGATCTGTTGCCCGAGGATTTTGATGCCGTGGAAACCCAATGGGAACGCGCCATCGAACGGGTGCCAACCTTGGGTGAGGTTGGGATCAAGGCCAACACCCGTGGCCCGTTCCAGATGACCCCGGACGAGCTGCCTCTGGCCGGACCCGCACCGGGGCATGAGAACCTTTGGCTGGCCGAAGGCATGCCAGGTGGCATCCTCTGGGGCGGCACCGTTGGTAACCGTTTGGCCAAATGGATCGTCGATGGCGATCCGGGCATGGATATGTCGGAGCTCGACCCGCGTCGATTCTCGGACTACGCCTCAAAACGTTGGACCATGGATAAGGTGCGCGAGACATGGGGCACCCATATGGATGCGCATGTTCCGGGTGAGGACTTTCCGGATGCGCGCCCGATGAAGACCATGGGGTCATATGATCTTTTGACTGCTCAGGGCGCGGTTTGGACCAGCTTTAACGGCTACGAATTTCCTCGCTGGTTTGCCAAATCGCCCGAAGAGGCGATCCCCGAACACAGTTTCCGCCGCACCAACCATATGGAGCGTGTTCAGGAAGAGGTGCGCACCACCCGTGAAGAGGCTGGCTTCATCGAAATGTCGCCGATGACCAAGTTCACAGTGCGTGGACCGGGTGCAGCCAAATGGCTGGATAGCCTGATGGCCAACAAGCTGCCCAAGGTGGGCCGCATGACCTTGTCGCTGATGTTGAACGATAAGGGCGGCATGGATGCGGAGTACACAATCGTGCGCTATGCCGACGACGATTTCTACCTGATATCGACGCCGAACTGGCGAGCCTACAATTGGGATCAGTTACAGCGCGTGCTGCCAGGTGATGGCTCGGTGGTGATCGAGGATATCTCAGAACAGCTGGGCGTGATCGCACTGGCCGGGCCCAAGGCACGGGACATCCTGCAACCATTGACCGATAATGATTTGTCGAACGAAGCATTCCCATGGCTGTCGGCACAGATGGGCGAGGTGGGCTATGCTAAAGGTGTGCACTTGTTGCGCGTCTCCTACACCGGTGAGTTGGGATGGGAACTGCACCACCCGGTCGGGTACAATCGCCACCTCGTTGATTTGCTGCTGAAATCGGGTGTGAAACCTTTCGGGCTTGAAGCGTTGGAGTCGATGCGGCTTGAGAAATCCTATCGCGCAATCAACCGCGAAATCTGCAAGGACCTGACCCCATATGAGGCCGATTTGGGCCGTTTCGTTGCAATGACCGAGAAGATCGGCGGGCAGGTGGCCGAACGTGATTTCATCGGCAAAGCCGCGTTGCAACAGCAGCAGGAGCAGGGTGGATACAACACACTGGTCACACTGAAGCTGCCATTCTGCGACACTTCGGTGATGTTTGACGAAGGCGTCTATGCCGATGGCAAGCTGATCGGACGCGTCACTTCGGGCGGGTTCTCGTATTACTGCAACCACGACATTGCGATGGCGCTGGTTCCACACGAGATGACGGCACCCGGCACCAAAATGCAGGTGCTCATCCACAATGAAATGCGCGAGGCCGAAGTGATCGATACCTGCGCCGTTGATCCCACCAGCGCCCGCGCGCGCGCCTGATCCGGAGGATTTGAGATGGCAGAAGTCAAAGCACGCTCGGGCCGTGGCGGTGGACGTGCCGCGCGGGTCAAGGCTCGCACCAACCCGCCCCCAGTCTACTTGTCGACGCTGAACCGCAAAGTTGGCCCGATTGATCTGCTTGGTCCTGAAGGCGTTGAGAAAATCCACAACGCGGCCATGACTATACTTGAAACCACAGGGATTGAGTTCCGCGATCCGGTGGCCTTAGCGGATTGGAAGAAGTACGGTGCGGATGTTCAGGGTGAGCGGGTGCGCATCGGACGCGAGATGCTTATGGACCTGATCTCGGCCGTTCCCTCGGAATGGGGCTATGCCGCGCGCAACCCGGAACGCTCGCTGCGGGTGGGCAATCGGCATTCGGTCTTTGCCAATGCGTATGGTGCGCCGTTTGTCTATGGTCTGGATGGTGTGCGCCGCCCTTCGATGCTGGAGGATGCGCATAACTTCTTCAAACTCAGTCAGATGAGTCAGTCGATGATGGTGCCGGGTATTTTGCCGGTTGAGCCGCAGGATGTCCCCGTGCCGCAACGCCACTTGGAGCTGGTTCATGCCGCGCTGACGCTGACCGACAAACCGATCAAGGGTTCAGTTCTATCCGAACAGGCAGCGTTGGACTCGGTAGAGATGACTCGCATCGTGTTTGGTGAGGAGTTTGTTGACAACAATGTGGTGATGGCAGCCCTGCTGAACTGCAACACACCGTTGGTCTGGGATGAGACCATGTTGCAGAGCCTACGCGTCTATGCCGCCGCCAACCAGCCCTGCCTGCTGTCGCCCTTTGTTCTTGCCGGGGCGAGCACACCTGCAAGCCCGCAGGGTGGTGTCGCGCTGCTGATTGCAGAATCTCTGGCCGGTATGGCCTACAGCCAGATCATCCGGCGCGGAGCCCCGATGGTGCTGGGGGTGGCAATCATGGGCGTTTCGATGAAGACAGGTGCACCGATGATGGGTTCGCCCGAACCAGGGCTGATGAACCTTCTGGTGGGTCAGATGGCACGGTTTTATGGTGTGCCATGGCGGACCTGTACCATGTGGACCGGATCGAAATCCCCGGATATGCAGGCTGCGTTCGACACCGCAAACTCCATGTGGCCGGTGCTTCTGGGCGGTGCAAACTACATCGTACACTCGGCAGGCTTCCTAGAAGGCGCGCTTGGGGTCAGCTACTCAAAATGGGTGCAGGACGCGTTGCAGTTGGAGAACTTCCACCGTTTCTTCAGCGGCCTGCAAGAGGAAAATCTGGACACGTTGCTGGGCGACATTGACAAAATCGGACCGGGTGGGCACTTCCTTGGTACTGACCACACGCGCGAAAACCCAATGCATATGAACCACTTGCAAAACAATGACAGTTTTGAACAGTGGGAGGCAGAAGGTGCGAAAACCGCAGAAACCGTTGGCACGGAAGAGGCGCAGCGTATGCTGAACACCTACGTCCAGCCACCAATGCCGGACGATCAGCGCGGGGCGTTGGATGAATTCGTCGCTAAGAAGCGGGTGGAATACAGCGCCTAAACAGATCTGCAAGCGGGCACTTATGTGCCCGTTTCCTCAACCAACGACAGGATTAGGCACATGGCCGATAACTCGACGATCGCTCTCTCACTCGACGAAGTAGAGGAATTGGCAAAATCTGTCCTTGTGGCTGCAGGCATGGATGAACATGGCAGCACGGTTCTGGCCGGGCTTGTGCGGATGAGCGAGCGCGACGGCCCGCGTAGCCATGGGTTAAGGATGTTACCTGTTTATGCGCAGAGCTTTTCTTCGGGATATGCCAATCCCGAGGCCGACCCGAGTGTCGAACGGATCGCACCGGGGGTTCTGCGCGGAGATGGTGACAATGGCTATTACCAGATCGTGGCCGCCAAAGCGCGAGACGAGCTTATTGAAATGGCGCGCGCGAATGGTATTGCCGCGTTTACTTGTGCCAATTGCCACCATCTGGGGGCACTACGTTTCGATACAGGTCCGCTGGCGGACGCTGGGCTGGTAGCGCTAGGTGTTGTGAACTCGCTCTCGATGGTGGTGCCGCAAGGCGGCACCCGCCCTGTTTTTGGCACCAATCCGATGTCCTTTGCTTGCCCGCGACCAGGTCGTGCGCCGGTTGTTTGGGATCAGGCCTCGTCAATGGTTGCGCTGATGGACATCCGGATGGCCGCGGCTGAAGGGCACGAATTGCCGCGCCCTGCGGGGCTTGACCCGAACGGTCAGCCAACCAGCGATCCCAACGCGATTTTGGAGACCCGCAGTCTGTTGCCGTTTGGCGAGCACAAAGGCGCGGCGATCGCCTTCCTGATCGAAGTTCTTGGCGCGGCACTGGCCGGTGGAACATTGTCCGTGGACAATGCCAACCGCGAAGCGCACGGTGCCTTGAATATCAAGGGCGGCTCAACGTTGATCGCGATTGATCCGGCGCGTTTCGGGAATGCCGCATTTGAAGGCTATGTCCAACGCATCTGCGCTGAGATTGAAGGTAACGGGGATGCCCGCGTTCCCGGAGATGGCCGCTTGAAGAACCGTGCTGCCGCCGAAGCGGATGGTGTTCGCGTCACGGCGGACTTGATGAAGCAACTTCGCGAACTTCTGTAGGGGTCCCAGTAATGGCACGGGTGGTTGTAATTGGCGGCGGCATCGTCGGAATATCCTGTGCGCTGACATTGCAGTCGCAGGGCCACGAGGTCACCGTCGTAGAACCGGGTCCGGTTGGTGAGGGCGCGAGTTGGGCTTCCTGCGGGTGTATCGCAGTGGGTGAGATCGTGCCGTTGTCGCAGCCGGGGATGCTGATGAAAGTGCCGGGCTGGTTGCTGGATGCCGAGGCCCCGTTGACACTGCGCCCGGCCTCAGCGCTGAAATTGCTGCCGTGGTTTGCACGGTTTACGGCCAATGCGCGTCGCTCGAAGATGCGCGCAATCGCCTCCGATCTGGCAAGACTTACGTTTGCTGCAACAGCGGATTTCAAGGCTCAGCTTTTAGATGTAGGCCATCCTGAGCTTTTGGTCGAACGGCCGGTAATCAAGTTGTTTGACGACGACAATGACCTTGCGACCATGCGCCCAGCTTTTGAGTTGGCGCGTGAGTTGGGCTGCACGATTGATCAAGTTACAGGTCAGGAAGCGCATGAAATCGATCCTGCAATAGCATCTGATTTCAAACATGCAGCTTTGCTTAGAGACTGGAGTTTTGTGACGGACCCTAAGGTATTGGTTGAAACGCTGACGCAGAGTTTTAGCAGCCGCGGCGGGACAGTCGTCGCAGGAAGAGCAATCGGTTTTACGCAGGACGGACAACATGTGAAAAGCGTGAAGCTGAGCGATGGGCGATCGATCAGCGCAGATGATTTCGTCATCGCTGCGGGAACGCCGTCTAGAATCTTGGCCAAGACGCTTGGCGTTCAACTGAGGATGGAAGGGGTGATCGGATATTCGACTGCGTTGAAAGATAGCGGGGTCGAGCTCCGCCATACGGTGTTTTATGCCAAAGGCGGGTTTGGCATTACACCGTATCAGCAGGCGCTGGCAGTGGCCGGTACCGCAGAATTTGCCGACCTGAACGCGCAGCCGAATTGGAACCGAGCCGATGTGCTGGTCAGGCGTGCATTCCGCGTATTACCGGGTTTGAAGACCGATAATGCGGAACGCCGGATGGGTCGCCGCCCGTTTACACCGGACACACGTCCGATCATTGGCCGCAGCAGGCGACTGGCTAACGTCGCCTTTGCGACGGGTCACGGACAGCTTGGCCTGACACTAGGCGCGACGACGGCGCGTATAATCGCAGATGTAATTGCTGGCAGATCACCGGACATCGATATAGAAGCCTTCAGTCCAGATCGGTTCTCGTCCTGAGCCAAAGCCCGCCCAGCTCTTTTTGAGCCACATGGGACGTCATCAGCAACGCGATCATCCAGCCAGTCACCACGGCACCTGCGGTGCCGAACCAGACACCAATTTCGTTAAAGCCGAGCAGGCCGACGAAAATCCAGACAAAAAAGGCGACGCCAAATCCCTGACGATATAGGCTGATCCACACGGTCCAGATCGGTCGCTTCAAGGCTTGCAATAGCGAGTTGATGGAAAACAGCATCATGTAGATCGGGAGGATCAGACTATCGACACGTAGATAGCTAAGTCCGACGCGGATCACTTCGGGATCGTCGGTGAAAAAGCCCATCATAAGGCGGCCAAATATCCACAATATGGGGGCTGCGATGGCGGTCATGATGAACCCGACTTTCCAGCAATAAAACAGTGCCTCGCGTACCCTTTCATAGTCGCGGGCACCGAAATTCTGGGACGCGATGGGCAGCAGTGCCCCCGTGACCCCCAGCACCGGCAAAAGCAAAATCTGCTCAAGCCGAATGGCAATGCCAAAGCCAGCGATTGCGTGCTCTCCAAAGATTTTCAGGGCGAACTGCATGACGAAACCTGACAGCAGCATCACGAAGAAAGATGTCGCTGTGGGAAGTACCTGAACCGAGATCTCCTTGAACTTCTGTAGGCGCGGAATGAAGTTTCGGGGGCGCATGCGCCTCATCCTGCGGCGTCTGAGGACCTGACGGATCAGAAACACCATCACACCGGTCTGGCTGATCACCGTCGATACAGCGAGGCCATCAAATCCGATGCCCGGGATCACGCCCGGAATACCGTAGATCAATAGGGGGTTCAGACCGATATTGGCAAAAAACGCCACCATGAGGGCGCGTTGCATCGATACCGCGTCACCATGTGCCTGAAGAATGCCATTGCAACCGAAGGCCAGAAGAAATCCGGGCAAGGCCAATAGGAGCCAGTGGAAATAACGTAAACCTGCATCGCGATAAGGTCCCGGTTCCGAAACCAGATTTATCAGCGCAGGGCCGTACCAGAGACCCGCCGCCGCCAGGACACAGGCTGCAATGAAACCATAGATCATTCCCTGTGCTGCAAAACGCCGCGCTGCGCGAGTGTCTCCAGCGCCTAACGCGTTGCCGACCAGCGCGCTCATCGCGGCACCCAACCCGACCCCGACCGAAATGGCAATGAAAAAAGCCTGAAACCCTAATGCCAATCCAGCCTGTGCGCTGGTCGAGAGAAGGCCGGCGAAGAACATGTCGACAACGTTGTAGAGAGTGTTGAACAACATCCCGATTGCGCCCGGGATCGCCAGGGTTCGGAAATGGGTCGAGATTGGCCCGCGCGTCAGATCAATTTCAGTTGGGATGGCCATATCAACTGGCCACTACGGACGTTCGGCCTGAACGGTCAGGAATACGAACTCTGGCGTTAGGACTTCTTCGAAGCCGTGATTCAGCTCTGCATCGACGCTGATGCTGTCTCCTGCTGAAAGAGTAAATCGGGCCTCGCCATACCGATAGATGGCCTGCCCTTCGAGAACCTGAACAAACACGACGCCATGGCCGACATAAGTGGGTGGCTGCCCCTCGTCGCGCAACAACGTGACACGACGGGCCTGAAAGCGCAGGTCCTTCCGGGAATGCAGCGCAAGGTTGACGTATTCGTGCGAATGGCCGCCCGCCAGTCGCGTAGACTTTAGCCCTTCGCCATGGCGAACCAGCGTATAGTCGGTGTGGTCTGTCCGTGCTTCGCGAAACAGCGATACGATTGGTACCTCTAACGCTTCGGCAAGTGCAGCCAGCGTATCGATTGACGGAGAGACCAACCCGTTTTCGATACGGCTGACCATTGCAGCCGAGATACCAGACTGTTCTGCCAACCGACGGGCGGATTGCTTGCGGCTTTGGCGCAGCTCCCTGAGCGAGGCACCAATAGCGCGATCAATCTGTCTTCCCGGCGTGTCATCGTGCATGATTCAATCCGTCAATCCTCGGCGTAGTAGCCCACCACGTCCCCTTCCGTTGTGACACCCAGACCATTCAGCAATCGGTTGGCATAATTGAAATATCCGACGATCTGGTTGATCTCGAGAATCTCTCCGTCTTCCCAGCCGGCATCTTTCAATGCGCGAACTTCGGATTCCTCCATTGCACCCGGCGACAGGGTCAGCTTTTGCGCATAGATCAGCGCGGCCAACTGCGCACCTTCAAATGCGTCCTGCGGACGATGGGCCTTTAACGCGGCCTCGATTGCGTCGGCGCGTGCGTCGTCACCGATCAGATGTCGGGCGTTTGCCCAATGGTTGGCATAAGAATAGGGGCAGGTGTTCAACGTCGATACGTAAGAGCTGATGACTTCCTGAAACCACATGGGTATGGAATTGGCTTCATCATGCAGGCACGCGCGATACAGAATGACGTGACCTTTCATGGTGTTGGGACGCAGTGAATGCACGCGCATCACGTTGTCCACGGTCCCGTGTGGTGTGCGCGCCAGATCCAGAGTCGCTCTCAGGTGCTCGTCGGCATCTTCGTCAGATATCATCCGAATCCAGGCGGACATTTACGTTTCCTCTCGCGTTTTCTGTTTCTATTTTCGCGGCGTGTGCCGTTCGGCTGAGTTTTTTATTGACGAATATTGCACATTAAGCAACCATATTGAACAGCGCGCAACGAATTTGAGGATTCTGAAGCTTTGCCAGATCTCTCCACTCTGCCTGAATCGCCGCGAATGACTTCGTGCGCATGCGTGCATGACCTCATGTTGCGATCGCACTACCACAGCGTCATAGATCAGCGACGCCAGCTGATCCGCATCTTGACAGGTTCGGCATGACACAGCTCTCCCCCATGATCGAAGTGACCAATCTGGATAAGTTCTATGGGACTTTCCATGCGCTCAAGAACATCGATCTGACCGTTCATCAGGGCGAGAAGGTGGTAATCTGCGGCCCGTCCGGATCAGGAAAATCCACGCTGATCCGCTGTTTCAACGGGTTAGAGTGGCATAATTCCGGGCGTCTCGTGATCGATGGGATCGAAGTCTATGAAGGTGCCAAGGAAATCCGTGAACTGCGACAGGAAGTCGGCATGGTCTTCCAGCAGTTCAACCTGTTTCCGCACCTGACTGTGCTTGAAAACCTGATGATCGGACCGATGAAGGTGCGCAAGCTATCCAAGGCGCAGGCCGAGGAAACCGCGCGCAACTATCTTGATCGCGTTCACATCCCCGAGCAGGCCGACAAGTACCCGGCGCAATTGTCGGGGGGGCAGCAACAGCGCGTCGCGATCGCGCGGTCCTTATGCATGGAAACACGGATCATGCTGTTTGATGAACCGACATCCGCGCTTGATCCCGAAATGATCAATGAGGTGCTGGATGTGATGGTTGAACTGGCCGATACGGGCATGACCATGGTGGTTGTCACGCATGAGATGGGGTTTGCGCGCAAGGTCGCCGACACGATGGTCTTTATGGAGGCGGGGCAGATCGTTGAAATCTCGCCGCCCGATCAGTTCTTCACCAACCCGTCAAGCGAGCGCTGCCGTCTATTCCTGAACCAGATATTGGAACACTAACGTGACCGATCTGGGCATATCACAGGGACGCGGGCAAGCGCTGCCGAAGCCGCCACTATACAAGCGGTTCTTTGGCTCGGTGTTAGTGTCCGTCGTGATCTATGCGGTTATTGTCGGGTTGATCGCCTACGGGTCATATGTTGGCGCGCAGGGTATGGGCTATAATTGGCAGTGGTATCGCGTGCCCCAATTCCTGTACCGCAACACCGAGATTGGGTTCGAGTGGGGCGAAATCCCCATCGGACTGGTTGCCACGATCAAGCTGTCAGTTACCTCGTTTCTGCTGGCCACAGCTATCGGGTTGCTAGTGGCGTTACTGCGCTTGTCCGGCTTGGTAGTTGGCACTGCTGTCGCGGTTGCCTACCTTGAACTGATCCGCAATATCCCTCTGCTGGTTCTGCTTTACCTGTTCTATTATGTCCTGGGTCCTATCTTTGGATTTGATCGATATACCGCCAGCATCCTGACTTTGGCGGTGTTTCATTCAGCCTTGATTTCAGAAATCCTACGGGCGGGGATCAACGCCATCCCATCTGGTCAGTGGGAGGCGGCCAAGTCTATCGGTATGACCCCCTATCAGACCTACAGATATATAATTCTGCCGCAATCTGTTCGCTTTATGCTACCGCCCATGACGGGCGAGGTCGTCCACCTGATCAAATCCTCGGCTATTGTCAGCGTCATTGCCGTGGCCGAACTCACCACCTTCGGGCGCAACATTATATCCGACACGTATATGAGTTTTGAAATCTGGTTCACTATCGCGCTGGTCTATCTGGTGGTGACCCTGATCCTGTCGATTGGCGTTAGCTATCTGGAGAAGAAATATGCCGTCGACCAATAACCACAAGAACTTAACCGGACAACAAGGAGAACCAAGATGAAGCTATCTCGCAGAATGCTCGGGGCGGCCCTGGGCGCGGTCGTGGCAACAGGCATGGCGACCTCAGGCTGGGCGCAAAGTGCGACTCAGGAACTGTCCCGCGAAAGTGTGATTGAAACGATCAAACAGGATGGAGTGATCCGGATTGGTCTGTCGCTGTTCGTGCCGTGGTCGATGCGCGACAAGAATGGTGATCTGATCGGGTTCGAACTGGATGTCGGTCGCAAGCTGGCCGAGGACATGGGCGTAGAGGTCGAGTTTGTACCGACCGCCTGGGATGGCATCATCCCGGCGCTTGTATCCGGCAATTTCGACGTGATCATCTCGGGCATGTCGGTGACTGCGCAGCGAAACTTGACGATCAACTTCACCGATCCTTACGCGTATTCGGGCCTGGCTATTATGGCTAACAAACAGTTGACCGATGGTATGTCTTTGGAAGATTTCAATAAACCTGAGGTCACCTTTGCCGCTCGTCGCGGGGCGACACCAGCTACGGTGATCGCGGAAAACTTCCCCAACGCGACGCTGCTGTTGTTTGATGAAGACGGTGCATCAACGCAAGAAGTGCTAAACGGAAACGCGCATGCTTCGATGGCGGCTCAACCTACGCCGAACCGCGAGGCCGGTCGCCATCCGGAAACTCTGACCGTTCCGTTCGATAACCTCTATGATCCGCGTGGCGAAGCGTTCGGAGTACGCAAGGGCGATCCGGATGCCATGAACTTTTTCAACAATTGGATCGCTCAGAACTGGCGGTCGGGTTGGTTGGAAGAGCGTCACAACTATTGGTTCGCAACTGAAGAGTGGGCAGACCAGGTTGCCCAATAACCAATTGGCCGGGGGCGGATCAGCCGCCCTCGGGCCTGAAGCGGAGCGCCCAGGTGCCTGAATTTCTTAGAAAACTCAGATGGCCGGATTATCTGATCGTGGCGGTATTGATCGCCTTCTTCGGATATATCTGGCTGTCGATCGAAGGCACGCTGAACTATAAGTGGCGGTGGGAATTGATCCCCAGCTACATCGTCGGCTGGCATACTGGGCGAGAAGAGTATTTTGCCAATCTATTGCTGCAAGGCTTGGTGGCGACGGTTCGTATCAGCATTTATTCCGGCATTTTGGCGCTCATTCTGGGTACGATTCTGGGGATCGCGCGCTGTTCTGCGAACCTGACCATACGCATGCTGGCACGCACTTATCTTGAATTTCTGCGTAATGTGCCACCGGTTGTTGTTGTCTTTATTTTCTTTTTCTTCCTGTCGCAGCAACTGATCGACGCACTAAACCTTGAACGCTGGGCGCGTGGAATTGCGCGGCAGGAAGACAACCAGATCTGGACATTTTTCTTTGGTGAGATGCGGCGCTTTCCGTCGCTTGTCTCAGGTGTCATCGTTCTGGCGCTGTTTGAAAGCGCATTTGTCGGCGAAATTGTCCGTGCCGGTATTCAATCGATCCCCAAAGGTCAGCGTGAAGCTGCACGCTCGATCGGGATGAGCCGTTTGCAAGAGCTTCGCTATGTCGTGCTGCCGCAGGCGATGAAAAAGGTCGTGCCGCCGCTGGCCAATCAGTTCATCTCATTAATCAAGGACAGCTCGATCCTGTCGCTGATCTCGGTTCAGGAACTGACCTACAAGACCGTCGAACTGGTCGCTTCGTCCCGGATGATCTTTGAGGCATGGATCACAACGGCTGCATTCTATTTTGTCGTCTGCTTCGGCCTCAGCCGCATCTTTGCGCGGCTAGAGAAACGATCTGACAAGCGCTAGGTTCAGGTCACATTCGGACCTGAACCATTCCATCCTGAATCCGTGTATCAAAAACCCGCATTGCTCGGGTCGCAGGCGCCGAAACGGGCTTGCCATCACGCACATCGAATGCGCCCTGGTGCAATGGGCATTCGATAACATGCCCATCAAAATAGCCGTCACACAGATCAGCCCCGCCATGGTTGCACAATGCCAGCGAGGCATAGACACCGCTGGGCGTGTCATATACCGCAATCAATCTGGGTCCGATCTGAACCCGCGTGACCCAGTTTTCTTCCAGTTTCGATGCCTCGATCACATCGCGCCAAGATTTGTCTGCCACCATCTCTCAGGCCTCGGCTTTGCGTTGCATGATCTGCCGTAGAATGTCGCGATGCGCAGCCAGATATCCACCTTTCTCGACGAAGATATGATCCTTTAACTTCTCATGCAGACGGGGCAGAGCGTGGAAGGGAACTGAGGCGACATAGTGATGTTCGGCATGATAGTTCATATTCCAGCATAAAAATGACATCGGCTTTGACACCAGATTGGTGCGCGTGTTTTCTGACATCTGCGCCACGGTGGGACGTCCGACATGCTCGGTCATTCGTATGAATCGCATCACCGGCTCACCCAGAAACAGGGGTATGATCCAATACCAGATCAATCCCCACCATCCGGTGAAGGCCATAGCCAGAAAGATCAAAGCGTAAATGGCCAGCATGCGGCGCGCGTCCCAATAGACCGACTGATGCTCCTCTTTGGGAATGAAACTCAACTCGGCCTTGCTGAGCTTCCCAAAGGCATGTCGGAACAGCTCAGTGAACTTACCGCGCCAATAAGGCAGGGCAGACAGGTACAGAAAGTACTCGCCAAGGGATTTGGGCAGCGGGATTAGTTCGGGATCCTCTCCGTTCAGTTGCGTATACGTGTGATGATCACAATGTTCGTATCGGAAGAACCGATGCGGCAGAATGATGATCAGCCCGCAAATCTGACCAACCAGATCATTCAACCACCGGGTGCGAAACACGGTATAGTGCACACACTCATGCTGAAGTGAGAAATGATGCACCAAGACGACCCCTTGCAGAAACATCGCGGGCCAAATCAGCCAACTGTTCCAGGCTAGGGTGATCAATGTTGTCGTGCAGGCCAGCACTAAAATCCACATTGCAAGATGACGTAACCCGTGCGCGTTCGAGCGTTGCATGAATCCCTTGAGTTCTTCGCGCGTCAGTTTTCCTTCGGCCAGAGCCTGAGTCAGCGGCGTAACAATAGCTTTTGACATGTGATTTCCATGATTTTGCCGGAGCGGGGGTCTTGCCCTCTGCGCATATTCCGGCACCGGAGACGGGAGTGCTCCGCACCATAGGGCCAACTCGAACAGACCCTATTATCTAAGAGTATTTCCACAGCTCGTGATTCGATCAAGCCGCTATTGATCAGCCAACTGCACGCAGACCGATATCCGGATCGGGATGGGCGAACAGGGCGGCCGCGCAGGGGTGCCGATCCAGGATTGATTGACCGCAAGGCAGCCGTTCGGCATGGAATGTACCGCGGTCCCAATAAGTTACGCCATCGATTTCGATGGAAGGATCAATAACGTTCCAGCTGATTTCTCCGGGCGCGTACGCCCCGCAGGTGTGGAAATGCAGGATGCGTGGATTTCCGAAAGCGGAGCCGCCCCAGCGTTCATAGTTTTCGCGCATATCCCAGGGGTAGCCGCAGCCCGGATGGATACCTGCATGCCAAGAGTGCACGAAATTGCGATCAATTCCCAACTGATTGGCTACCCGGTCATAATGCGCCTCGGCCCGTGCGGCGTTGGCGGGATCGCCGTCAAAACGCTGCAGCCGCCCATTCTCCATCATCGCAAAGACGGGGCGGTCGAATTCGATGGTGTAGTCATCGTAATACTTCGACCCCGTTCCCGTCAGAAAACTGATGGCCACACGGCCCGAGAAACTGTGGGCAGGAACCGGGGTAAAGACTGACATCGGAAAGCGCAGGATCGAGGTGTCGCCCGAGGCTTGCAGGTTCATCACCGGCCGACCGCTTACATCAGTGCCCAACGGGCAAGTGATCCGCACCTCGCTGGCCGCGTCCAAGACCGCGTTGATATCGGCCTTAAGCTCCATGAACGCATCGTGGTGGCCGTTGGAGAAACCAGATCCCAGCATTTCTTTGGTTAAAGCGAAGCTAACGATGACTTTCTTACCCTGCGGCATGTCCGAGAACCGCAACTGATCCCCAAGACGGGCCAGAAATAGAATGATGTCTGCCGCTTCGAACCGGGCAAGCAGATCAGGCGATAATTGCGGATTGCCCGGATTGAAGCCCACATCAACCGTGTCGACCCCCAGCCCAAGTTGACAGGCCGCCTGACTGACAACATTCACGCTGTCGGCGTCGAAATATCCAAACTCTGCAGGTTCATAGGCAATCAGCAGCCTTTCACCCGCCGCCGCGCGGGCGCAATTGACCAGCAGATTGTAAGCGCCCCGCTCTGGCGTCATGTCGGACATCGACATCTCCTGATTACTTGACATTATCAACTTACGGCCTAAGGCCGCCGGCAATCCATTTGAAAGTGATAATGGCTGACATTAGGATGACTAATATGATCTTGAATCTGCCATACTCCGCGCTGCGAGCCTTTGAGGCAGTTGTACGCCATTCCGGCTTTTCACCCGCCGCCGAGGAACTGGGGGTCAGCCAAAGTGCCGTCAGCCAGCACGTCAGATCGCTTGAGGAATGGCTTGGGCGGGATTTGCTGGTGCGCGGTGCGCGGCAATCGCGACCTACCCGCGAAGGTGAGCAATTGGCGCAGGCAATCTCGGATGGGCTGGGCCGCATTTCAGATGTGTGTGCGCAACTTCGCGATCGAACGCGTGCGGACCGGACCATCGTGATTTCATGCTTGCCGGGGTTTGCATTCAACTGGCTGTTTCCAAGGCTTCTGCACTTTGATTTGGCCCACCCGGACCTGTCTATTTCGATCGCGACGGATACGGGATACTATCCGTTTTCCGGCGCAGATTCCGATATCGGCATTCGATATGGTCTTGGTGAATATCCCGGGTTTGAAGTGGATTTGCTTATGCGGGAAAGGCTGTTTCCCGTCTGCGCGCCCGCGCTGTTGCCTGAATTGAAGCGCATTGAAGATTTGTCACAGCACACACTGCTCGTAGATGAAAATCTGCACCATGGTACGTCCAGCCCAACATGGGAGTTCTGGGCGCGGCAAACCAATCTGACATTGCCGTCTGGAGTGCGCACGCGCCGATTGGGCCAATCAAACATGGTCATACAGGCAGCGATTGAGGGGCTGGGGGTGGCGCTTGGGCGCGAACCGCTGGTGATTGATGCCTTGTGCGATGGCCGTCTGGTGCGACCGTTTCAGCAACTGACCCAATCGCCACTTTCCTATTGGCTCGTCCGGCGCCCTGATAGCAAAGACAGCCAAAAAGTCAGCGAGTTCCTGAACTGGATCAAGGCTGAAGTTGCTTCGCAGCCCGATCTGCCCCCGTAGGTAATGCTGCCGAATTAGCTTGCCTTATATGTATCATTACAAATCCGGAATGGTGTATTGCACTGACGCTGCCATAATGGCGCTAAGCCAACTGATCAAATTGGAGAGCAAACCATGTACCTCAGAAATTGCTGGTATGTTGCCGCCTGGAGCAAGGATATCGGGCGTGAACTGAAGGCTGAGACATATCTGGGTGAGAACATTGTGCTCTATCGTCAGCAGGATGGGACGCCCGTTGCGCTTGAGAATGCCTGCCCGCATCGCAAGCTCCCGCTATCCGATGGCAATCTGAAAGGGGATCTGGTCGAATGCGGCTACCACGGGCTGACATTCGATTGTTCGGGCAAATGTACTGACAGCCCAACGCAGCGGGGGATGACGCCTCGGCGCGCGGTGGTGAAGTCTTATCCAGTTGTCGACCGCTATCGCCTGCTCTGGATCTGGATGGGCGATCCTGAACTGGCTGATCCGGACCTGATTTTCCCAATCGAAAACTTTGATGACACGAGCTGGGGCCTGACCGATGGCGGGGTGATGGATATCGATTGCCATTATCTTTGGGTTTGCGACAACCTGCTTGATCCCAGCCACGTGGCCTGGGTACATGTCTCGTCATTCGCCGGCGCGGGAACGGATGAAGAGCCTCTGGACGTCAAAAAGACAGATCGCGGCGTGATTGTCTCGCGCTGGATCGAAAACAAACCACCATCGCCTTACTATGCCAAACTGGTCTCGTTCGACGGCGATTGCGACCGCTTGCAGCATTACGAAATGTGCATGCCCGCAATCGGGCTGAATAAGTCCATCTATACTCCGGTTGGCACGGGTGGATATGACAAAGATCCTGTCGATGAGACATTCATCAACATCTCTTACAACTTCATGACGCCAATCAACGAGGATCAGACCAGGTATTTCTGGTTCCAGCATCGCAACTCTGATCCGGACAATGCCGAGGTTTCAAAGTTCATGAATGACGGTGCCCGGATGGCGTTTCTTGAAGACAAAGATGTGCTGGAAAAAGTGCACAAGGGCATGAAAAATGCTCAGACACCGCATATTGATCTGGGTTTGGATGCCGGGGCAAAAACATACCGACGCGTGCTCGACCGAGCGATCGAGGCCGAGGCCGCTGTGCCAGAGGGTGCAATTCGGCAAGCCTGAAACTTGAACAGAGGCCAGTTCCCGGCCCCTTATCTTAGGTGTTGCTATAGATGACAGGGAAGCGCCCACCGGCAAAGGGAGCACCCGGTTTCAGGTCGTCATCATGCAGCCATTCAGTGACGCTATCGCGCGGTTCATAGGTGGCACCTTCAACGGCAAAACGTACCGCATATCCACGCCTGCGACGGGTCGAGGTTCGGTTGCCCATCGCCGAATGCACAGTCATTCCATCGAAGGCCAGTGCATCGCCAGGTTCCATCTGTTCATGGTGGAATATGTCATATTTAGTGCGATCCGCCTCGAAATCGGGCATGTCGATATAGTCCGGGTTATCCTCTTCCAGATAGTGAAGAAACTTGCCAAGCTGGTCAGTTTTGAAAGGCCGGTATTTTGCGCCCCAAGCGTGCGAGCCACGGACAAATTCCAGCGCTCCATTGTCTGGGTCGACAGGATCAAGTGCGATCCACATTGTCATGATGGGACCGGCCACAGGCCAATAGGGCTGATCTGTATGCCAGCCGGTCTGGGTGCGTGTGCCAGGTTCTTTCACGAAAATTTGGTCATAGATCAACGAAGTCCAGGGGCTGCCCGCCACCTCGGCCACGCGCTTTCCAATATCTGAGTTCAGACAATAGTCCTGAAAGATACCCGGTTTTTCACGCATATTTTTATAGGCAAAATACCGGTCACCCTTTTTGACCTCTTCGTCCACGGCATCACGCAACTTATTTAACCAATCGTCCCTGAGGATGTTTCTCAATAAAACGACGCCGTCGCGCGCATACGTTTGCTGAACAGTATCTGTATCCGGTGTGTTTATCATAGTTCTTCCATCCATAGCATCCGCCTCATTTCCCGGCGGGTTTGAATTCAGGCGCAAAGCGCCACGGTCTGCATGGAGTCAGAGAGAGGGTGAACTGCGGCAGTTTATGATAAAGCAGGGCCAGCGGGATCGGGCCGACCATTTGCCAGCAAGATTCCGATGAAACTGTTCAATTTTGAAGGTCATGCGCCATGGTAGCCCACGACCTTTGATTGCCCAAGCAGTTTTTGCGCAATGGTAAATATATTTATTGACGATATATTTTTTCTGATAAATATTATGCTTGCTATGCAAAAATATTCGGCATTTTCACTCGCCCGTAACGCGATTTCTGGTCATAAGAACTGGTCCCGAGCCTGGCGGAGCCCGCCGCTCAAAGACCGGTACGAGGTGGCGGTGATCGGGGCAGGGGGTCACGGGCTGGCCACGGCTTACTATCTGGCCAAAGAGTTTGGCATAACCGACGTCGCCGTGCTGGAACGGGGCTGGTTGGGTGGCGGAAACATAGCGCGCAACACGGTTACGATCCGGTCAAATTACATGCGTGACGAGTCGATCCCGTTCTACGTCAAATCCGTCGAGATGTACGAAGGGCTGACGCATGAGTTGAACTTCAACATGATGCATTCCAAGCGCACCATGGTGGATGTGGTGCAGACCTGGCCCAAACTGCGAGAGTTGCGGCGTCGGCAATTGGTCATGGAAATCTATGGCTCGACATATGAACAAATCACCGCAGAAGAATTGCGCAAACGCATACCTGCGCTGACAGGCGGTGGGCCAGATGCGCGCCTGCCGATCATCTGCGGAATGGTCCACACGGACGCAGGTGTAAACCGTCATGATGCGGTGGCCTGGGGCTATGCCCGCGCGGCGGATGCGATGGGGGTGGAGATGCACCAACAGACCGCCGTGCAAGCATTGATCCGTGGCGCTGATGGGCGCATCGAAGGTGTCGAGACCAATCGCGGCACCGTGCGGGCAAAAAAGGTTGTGGTGGCCGTATCGGGCCATACCACGACGTTGACCGAGACAGCGGGGCTCAAGCTGCCATTGCGCACGATGAACCTGACGGCCTTTGTGTCCGAGCCTGTGAAGCCCTTGGTGGATGTCATCGTAAATTGCCCGGACAGTGGGTTCTATTTCAGCCAGTCTGACAAGGGCGAGATGGTGATCGGCGGCGCTCCTGATATGGGGCAAAGCTTTCGTCGCGACATCAAGCAACATGTGTTCGAAGACACTGTGACCGCGATGCTATCGCTTTTCCCGAGCTTCAAGAAACTCAAACTAATGCGCCAATGGGGTGGGCATCTTGATATTGCCCATGATGCCTCGCCCATCATGGATCAGACTGAGGTACCGGGGCTGTTCGTGACCGCTGGCTGGTGGGGCGGATACAAAGCCATTCCTGCGGGCGGACTGACGCTTGCGCATCTGGTCGCCAAAGGCGAGCCGCATCCGCTGATGGCCTCGTTCACTTTGGACCGCTTCCGCCATCTGGAATTTGTGATGGAAGCTGGCACCACAACGGCGAGATAGGAAGGGACAGGATCATGATGCTCATCCCCTGCCCATTCTGTGGCAAGCGCAATGAAAGCGAGTTCGTCTATGGCGGCCCGGTCGGAGCAGCTCGACCCGATACCAACGCCGTCAGCGATGCTGATTGGGTCGAATACCTGACCATAACGCCCAACCCGATGGGGCCTGTGCAAGAGCGGTGGTGGCACGCACGGGGCTGCGGCGAGTGGCTGACAATCTGGCGGGATACCGTGACACATGACATTGTGGAGGTGCCCGATGGCTCAGATTAATCGCCGCGCAGTGGGTGGTCGTGTTGATCGAAGCCGCCCTCTGACGTTCCAGTTCAATGGGAAAACTTACGAAGGGTTCGAAGGGGACACTCTGGCCTCGGCCTTGCTGGCAAACGGGGTGCGAGTAACAGCCCGTAGTTTCAAGTACCACCGCCCACGCGGCATTGTCGGACACGGTCCCGAAGAGCCAGGAACGCTTGTGGAGCTGGAAGGCGAGGACGCCTCGGGCAACCGTCCAGCGACCACGGTTCCATTGCGCGAAGGGCTGAATGCACGCTCGGTCAATTGCTGGCCATCGCCCGAGTTTGATCTGGGCGGGATCAATCAATTGATTGGCCGTTTTATTCCTGCGGGCTTCTACTACAAAACTTTCAAATGGCCTAACTGGCATCTGTTTGAACCATACATCCGCAAGGCGGCGGGGCTGGCAGCAGCGCCGGCTCATCCGCCTTCATCGGGGCATTTCGAAGCGCGCTACGCTCATGCAGATGTCTTGATTGCAGGTGCAGGTCCCGCCGGCCTGCAAGCTGCACTTGAGGCTGGTCGGGCGGGCAAGCGTGTCTTCCTCGCAGACGAGGGAACCGAAGCGGGCGGCAGCCTCCTGAACCGCACCCTGACCATTGGCGGGCGTCCGGCGATGGATTGGGTGGGCGAAGCGGTTGAAGAACTAAGCCAAATGGCAAACGTCACCCATCTTCAGAACGCGACCGTATGGGCCTATCGCGAACACAACCTACTGATCGTCAATGAACGCGAGCCGGATCAGGCCAGCATTCTAGAACGCAACTGGCGGGTCCGTGTTGCTGAGGTGGTGATCGCCACCGGGGCTACGGAACGGTCGATGGTGTTTGCCAATAATGACAGGCCGGGCGTCATGTTGGCCTCATCCGTGCAGGCCTATGTCAATCGTTGGGGCGTGACACCCGGTCAGAGTGTGGTTCTGTTCACCAACAACAACAGCGCTTACGCAGTGGCCGCCGATCTGGTCGCAGCTGAGGTAACGGTTAACGCGATCCTCGATAGCCGCGACACGGTTCCAAGGGAAGCTCTTGATCTGGTGTCGGGGATAACCGTCCATGCCGGAACAGTAGCCGCCGATATCCGAGGGTACAAAAGCATCCGTGCTGTCAAGGCCGTTCCCAAGTCCGGGGGCGCAGGCACCTGGATCGACTGCGACTTGCTGGCTCATTCCGGCGGTTGGAATCCGACGGTGCACCTGTGGTCTCAGTCCCGCAGCACACTTCGGTTTGATGAAGAACTCGCTGCGTTTTTGCCCGATCAACCGATTCAATCCTGTCGGGCCGTCGGCGCGGCGGCGGGGGATCTCACACTGGATCGGATCATCGATGACGGTTCAGAGCTGCCTTATTCGATTGAACCGCTATGGCGCGTAGATGTGCCAGGGCAACGCGGAAAGGCATTCCTGGATATTCAGAACGATGTTGCGGTCAGCGATGTGCATCTGGCGCTGCGTGAAGGATATGACAACGTGGAACATGTCAAACGCTACACCACTGGCGGGATGGGCGTAGATCAGGGCAAGACGGGCAATATCAACATTATTGGCACCGTTGCTTTGCAAAAGGGCGTTCCATTGCAAGATGTTGGCACGACGACATTCCGCTCTCCCTACACGCCGGTCTCATTCGGTGCGATTGGGGGGCTGCGTGAGGACTCGGTGTTGTTCCCCTACCGGCACACGCCGGTGACCCAATGGAACAAGGATTATGGCGCAGTGATGTATGAGGCTGGTGCCCGATGGCGTCGTCCGGGGTTTTTCCCCAAACTAGGTGAGGGCCTGCAAGAGGCGGTGAACCGGGAATGCCGCGCGGTGCGTGAAGGCGTTGGCGTATACGACGGTTCGCCGCTCGGCACGTTCGAGCTTAAAGGGCGCGATGCTCCGCGCTTTCTGGATTTTCTGTATTCGAACATCATGTCCAGCCTGAAGCCCGGCGATGGTCGCTATGGTCTTATGTTGTCGGATGACGGTCTGATCATAGATGACGGGGTGGCCTTTCGGCTGGATCAGCACCGCTGGATGATCTCGACCTCAACGGGCCATGCAGACGCCGTCAACCAGCACATGGAAAAGCTGCTTCAGACCGAGTTTCCTGACTGGCAAGTCATGATCACAACTGTGACAAGCCAGTGGAACAACGCCACCATTTGTGGACCCCGCGCGCGCGATGTCATGCTCGCGCTGTGTACGGATATCGATCTGTCGCCCGAGGCATTCCCCTTCATGTCGTTCCGGGACGGTACGGTTGCGGGGTTCCCTGCGCGGGTTGTGCGCGTCAGCTTCACCGGTGAGCTATCCTATGAGGTCAACGTTGCCCCACGCCACATAGCCGCCTTGTGGGACAAGGTGATGGAGGCTGGTGCACCCCTTGGTATCCTGCCTGTAGGATCGGAATCCAGCCATGTCTTGCGTGTGGAAAAAGGCTTTCTTTCGCTGGGGCACGAGGTCGACGGTACCGTGGACGCCTATGACCTGGGCATGGGTTGGGCAATGTCGAAGAAAAAGCCCGACTACCTAGGCAAGCGCTCGGTCCACTTGCGCCGTGAAGCGGTAGGGGAACGCCGGGAATTGGTCGGCATCTTGCCCGAAGACCCTGACAAGCAAGTGCCCGAAGGCGCGCCACTAACCCCTGAAGGTCGCAAAGAAGCGACCGAAGGATTGGTTACCGCCTGCGTCTGGAGCGTCGTCAACAATCGCTGGGTTGGCCTGGCGTTGCTGAAGAACGGGCAGGAGCGACACGGGCAAACCGCGCATGTTCGGCTGAAAGACGAGGTGATCCCGGTGACCATCACAAAGCCTGTATTCCATGACCCCGAGGGTCAGCGCCTGAGGTCCTGAGATGAGCTACGACGTCAAGATCGAACGCCAAACCCTGAATGCGCTGTTTGACCTCAAAGGGGATCCCGAGGTCGTTCAAAATTGGGCCGAATTTTCTCTGCCAAGCCGCCCGAACACAAGGGCGATGCAGGAAGCGTTTGAGGTATATCACATTGGACGCAATCACTGGATTGTACGTGCTTCGCTGGAACTGGAAGAGGCACTGGAAACACAGCTCAAACCAACGGATTGCCCTGCGGACATCAGTATAGTGCGGATATCGGACACCCTTACCTTCTTTAGTGTCGCCGGACCCCAAGCCGCTGAAGTGATGGCTATTGCCTGCCCGCTTGATCTGCATGTCACTGCTTTTGATGAAGACGCAGTTACCTATTCCGAGTTGTTTGGCCTAAAAGCACTTGTGATGCGCTACGAGGCTGGTTTTGAGTTTGCGGTTGAACAGAGTTTTGGCGACATGGTTCAGGATTATCTGACCCGAGCAACTGCCTGACGCAATTCGAAGCAGGGGCGGTTTACGCCTTATGGCTATTCATTATCTCGGCGGTCTATATGCATATCGTCCGGGAACAGGGTTCAGATAAGGACATAGCGGACTTATCGAAAGTCATTGGCTGGCACAAAATCCTTTGTGAAGTGTTGCTTTTAGACGGGACATCGCGCCACAGGTGCAAGGCTTGCAAGTTCCGGTCATTTAGTATACCGCCGCATACAATTAGGATCCTCGGGCGTTCATAACGTCTTTAAGCCCCTGCTAATCGAGCCACATATACCGGAACGAGCCATGAGCCTTTACACCAACTACCTCGACGAAATTGAAGCCCGCAAAGCGCAGGGTCTGCATCCGAAACCGATTGATGACGGCGCGCTTGTCAAAGAGCTTGTTACGCAGATCAAGGACGTCGATCATGCGCATCGTGCGGATTCTCTAAACTATTTCATCTATAATACGCTGCCCGGCACGACCAGCGCCGCTGGCGAGAAGGCACGTTTTTTGAAAGAGATCATTCTGGGCGAAGCGCTGGTTGACGAAATTTCAGTACCCTTTGCCTTTGAACTGTTGTTGCACATGAAAGGCGGTCCTTCGGTTGAGGTTCTTCTTGATCTGGCTTTGGGTGGTGATCCCGAGATCGCAGGGCAGGCGGCTGAAGTGCTGAAAACACAGGTCTTCCTATATGAGGCTGATACGGATCGTTTGAAGGAGGCGTTTTCTGCCGGAAATCCGGTCGCACGCGACATTCTTGAAAGCTATGCGCGGGCCGAGTTCTTCACCAAGCTGCCCGATATCGAGGAAGAGATCAAAGTTGTCACGTATATCGCTGCCGAGGGCGATATTTCGACTGACTTGCTGTCGCCGGGCAACCAGGCACACTCGCGCTCGGATCGGGAGCTGCATGGCAAGTGCTTAATCTCGCAGCAAGCGCAAGACGAGATTCAAGAATTACAGCGCCAGCACCCAGATAAACGCGTGATGCTGATTGCTGAGAAAGGGACAATGGGCGTTGGCTCGTCCCGGATGTCGGGTGTCAACAACGTGGCGCTTTGGACCGGCAAGCAGGCCAGCCCATATGTGCCATTCGTAAACATTGCCCCGATCGTGGCCGGCACGAACGGTATCTCTCCGATCTTTCTGACCACCGTTGGTGTGACGGGCGGGATTGGTATCGACCTGAAAAACTGGGTCAAGAAAGTCGATTCCGAGGGGAATCCGATCCTCAACAATGACGACAGCCCCATCCTGGAGCAAAAGTACTCGGTCGAAACCGGGACAGTGCTCACAATCAATACGAAAGACAAAAAGCTTTATGACGCCGATGGCGCCAAAGAGCTTGTTGATATTGCCTCGTCCTTCACTCCGCAAAAGCAGGAGTTCATGAAGGCCGGCGGATCCTACGCCATCGTGTTCGGCAAGAAGTTGCAAACATTTGCAGCACAGACACTGGGAGTCGAGCTGAAATCGGCATTTGCGCCTTCGAAAGAGATCAGCCGAGATGGACAGGGCCTGACCGCGGTCGAAAAGATCTTTAACCGCAACGCTTTGGGAGTAGTGGAAGGCACGGTCTTGCACGCCGGGTCGGACGTACGGGTCAAGGTCAACATCGTAGGATCGCAGGACACCACTGGCCTGATGACCTCGCAAGAGCTTGAGGCGATGGCGGCGACCGTGATTTCTCCAACCGTCGATGGTGCGTATCAGTCCGGTTGCCACACCGCCTCGGTCTGGGACAAGAAGGCGCAAGCCAACATCCCCAAACTGATGGCGTTTATGAACAATTTCGGCCTGATCACAGGGCGCGATCCCAAGGGTGAATATCACTCGATGACCGACGTGATCCACAAGGTTCTGAACGATATCACCGTGGATGATCGCGCCATCATCATTGGGGGCGACTCGCACACGCGCATGTCCAAAGGTGTGGCTTTCGGGGCGGATTCAGGCACCGTTGCCTTGGCACTGGCCACGGGCGAAGCAACCATGCCCATTCCGGAATCCGTGAAGGTGACGTTCAAAGGCAAAATGGCCGATCACATGGATTTCCGCGACGTGGTCCACGCGACACAGGCTCAGATGCTGAAGGCTTTCGGCGATAACGTGTTCCAGGGGCGTATTATCGAAGTTCATATCGGAACCCTGCTGGCGGATCAGGCTTTTACCTTCACCGACTGGACGGCCGAGATGAAGGCGAAGGCCTCGATCTGTATTTCCGAAGACGAGACCCTGATCGAGTCACTGGAAATCGCCAAAGGTCGGATTCAGATCATGATCGACAAGGGCATGGAGAATGAGGCGCGGACCCTGCAAGGCCTGATCGACAAAGCCGACGCACGCATTGCAGAGATCAGATCCGGCGCAGTTCCAGCCCTGAGGCCGGATGAAAATGCCGAGTATTTTGCCGAGCTGGTCGTTGATCTGGACGAGATCAACGAGCCCATGATCGCCGACCCTGATGTGAACAACGCGGATGTCTCCAAGCGTTATACGCACGATACGATCCGGCCCGTTTCCTACTACAAAGGGGAAAAGAAAGTGGATCTGGGATTTGTCGGGTCTTGCATGGTCCACAAGGGTGATCTGATCATCGTATCGCAGATGCTTAAGAACCTTGAGAAGAAGGAGGGCAAGATTGAATTCAAAGCCCCTCTGGTCGTCGCGGCGCCAACCTACAACATCGTTGATGAGTTAAAGGAAGAAGGTGAGTGGAGCATTCTTCAGGAATATTCCGGTTTCGAATTCGACGATCTTTTCCCCAAGACATCAGCGCGAACCGAATACGAAAACACGCTGTATCTTGAGCGTCCGGGCTGCAACCTTTGCATGGGCAATCAGGAAAAGGCTGAGAAAGGTGATACTGTTCTGGCGACATCTACCCGCTTGTTCCAAGGGCGTGTTGTCGAGGACTCGGAAGATAAGAAAGGTGAATCCCTTCTGGCTTCCACACCGGTAGTTGTACTGTCTGCCATCCTCGGGCGAACTCCGAAAATCGAGGAATACAAGGCCGCTGTCGAAGGGATCGACCTGACCCGCTTTGCACCTCCGGTCGCCAAGCCCGCAAATTCCAATTCGGCACATTTCTGATTGGAGAAGGCCGGTCGCCGCTAAGGCGCACCGGCCTTATGCTGTTTAACAGGATCCACTCTGAATCAATAAGCCTAGCAATACTGGTTTTGCGGTATGAGATTTTGGCCCCCTTAGGTAGAGTGCCACGCTGGAAATCTAAGACTATACAATGCGAATAATCCGCAATCGCGCATCGCATTTCTAGCAAAGAAAGTACTGTCGTCGCAGCATTTACCAGCCCGCGGATATTTCGACCCCAAGGCCCTTTCCACTAAAAAGCCCTGTGCGTTTCACGTCCTCGCGGTGCCATGGAAGTTCTCCGCTTCCGCGTTTGCAGCGCGAAGCATGAAGGCGTGTTCTGAAGCGACGAAGATCATGGTCACCCCATAGTCGCGCAGCTTGAGTCCGGCTTCTGCGCTGGCTGCAAAGGTCATCAGCGTCTTGCCATGTGCTTTGGCTGCATCACCCGAGCGTCGCATTGCATCAAGAACCTGTGGGTCGGACTGATCAGTCACGCCGTAGCACACCGCAAGATCCGCAGGCCCTACAAAAATCCCGTCGATGCCCTCGGTCGCGGCGATATCATCGACTTCTGCGACGCCTTCTGGTTCTTCGATTTGGGCAATGATAATTGTCTCTTCTTCGCTTTGCTTGAGGACATCAGCCATAGATCGGGTCGCAAACCCTGCCCACCGGGTTGATCCGGCATAGCCGCGGCCACCATGGCCAAAACGACCCTCGCGCGCAATGCGACGGGCCTTTTCGGCGCTGTCGACATGCGGCACAACAATACCTGTCGCGCCACTGTCGAGCGCCTTGAGAATCTCGTCCGCCGACCCAGTCGGCACCCGCACCAACGTCGGCAACCCCAGAGCCCGGGCGACGGCGAGGCAAACATCCAACCGACCCCGGTCAAAGGGTGCGTGTTCCGCATCCAGGCACAAGAAGTCCAGTTTTGACTTGGCAATTATCTCGACCAGTTCATGGGCTGGTGTCTTGAGAAACGTTCCGACGAGAGGCTCGCCAGAAAGCATGCGTTGTTTGAAATTCATGGGAAAGTCCTGACGGTTTTGTTTGGGCGGCACATGGCAATTGGCAGCCAAGCGGTTTGGAAACTTCGGCCATAGCGTAGAGCATTGACGTTGGCAGGGCCAGACTATCGAACAGTCGTTATTGCGTTTTCACCCGAAACGCTGTTCTTGTCGAGGCTTGCCGGTAGTGTTGGCAGGCGCAACTCTGAAAAGGTGTTCTCATGGTATTCGATATCCGTTCCAAACGCTTCACAGATCTGGTGCACCCTGACGCTCAACTAGAAGAAATCGCTAGCGGTCTGGGGTTTACCGAAGGACCAATATGGCACCCCGAAGAGCATTGGCTGGTATTCTCGGACATTCAGGAGAGCCATCAATACAAGTGGAGCGAGGGTGAGGGAGTTCGCGTTTTTCGCACCCCATCCAACCAAGCAAACGGAAACTGCTTCGACAAAAGCGGGGCAGTGATCTCTTGCGAGCACGCCAGTTCGCATTTGGTACGCCATGATCACGGCGGCAAGCGGGTTACTTCGATCGCCACGCATTTTGATGGCAAAGAACTCAACAGCCCCAACGATGTTATCTGCGACTCGCACGGTCGGATTTGGTTCACTGATCCCAGTTTTGGTCGTATCCGAGAGGATCTTGGCATTCTGAGAGAGCAGGAACTGCCGGTGCAAGGCGTGTTCCGGCTGGATACCGACGGCACGTTACACCTTGTCGCGGATGATTTTCAGCAACCCAACGGGTTGTGTTTGTCAGCTGACGAAACAAGGCTGTTTGTCAATGACAGTTGGGGTGGCCATATCCGCATCTTTGATGTCGCCGCTGATGGCTCACTGACCGGTGGGGTGGTCTGGGCCGATGTTGTTGGCGATGGGGAAGGGGTACCGGACGGTATGAAGTGCACCCGCGACGGCCAGATCTTGTGCAATGGTCCCGGCGGTGTACATCTGTTTGATGCCCAAGCGCACTGCCTTGGTGTCATTCTGACGCCGCAGAAATCTACCAACTTCTGCTTTGGTGGGGCCGGGTTCAGCATGCTGTACATCACTGCCTGCACGTCCGTTTACCGTATTCCGACCAACATGACGGGTCTGGCCATGATCTAAAGGCCCACTCGCGCCATGCGGTCCAGAATATCGACACCCTGTTGCTTCCAGAAATGAAGCAGATCGATGAAAATCCAGTTCTCGGCCAGTTTATCACCTTTGCGACGATAAATGTCTATCACCCGGAACTCACCGGCTTTGTCAGTGGCAGGCATCCCCATGAACCCGCCGGTTGGTCGGGCGGTAAAGTTCGGCCAGCCAAAAAAGCCGCCATAGCGGCCCTCGGCCATGCGGCAGATATGGTTGGTTTTTGACCGGTCGGCAAACCCAGCACGGAACGGGCCAGCGTGTTGTTTGGCGTAACGTTCGATTGTGTAGGTCGCACCGATACCGGATGGCCCCCACCAGATCATGTCTTCGCACCATGTGCGGCGCAACTCATCTTCAAGGCTGAGCCCGCTGTCCCACCGCCCAAGATCGGAGATCATCGCGTTGATAGCGGCCAATGTCTTTTGGCCGTCTTCGGCGGGTTGAGGCGTGAACATCAGGCCGTCATGGGTCATGGGCCCGGGCTGGACAAGTTGTGCGGCGGTCTGCGGCGGGAAGGGCTGCAACCCGGCCTGAATCATGAAATGCGGGATGTCGAAATACATCGCGGTTTCGACAATCTTACCGTGCTCAATCCTGTTGAACTCGCAATAGCGCAGCAAGGCCATTTTTCCGGTTGGCGCAATGCCCAGCCAGTCCTTGTCTAACAGCCCCATGAGATGGCCCATCGAAACAACCCAGACTGAATTGAACCCGTCGATTTCATTTTGACCAGCCATGAACACGTCCATCCGACGCTGCAAGTTAGTTAGGCTGTGATTCAGCGGCTGCCAGAATTTTTGCGCCACGTTGCTAGCGCCACGCAGCTCGTTGAACGGGTGAAAGCCGCGCCACAGGAGGTCCTCGGCGCAATACTCAGCGATCACATCAGAGTGGGCTGATTCCTCTGCATCGCTCAGAGCTTTGTAGAAGTTCAGGACAATTTCTTTCTCAGCTTCGTAAGACATATCTTTTACTTTCAATGCTTTGCCCGGAGGGAAGCGTCAGTCTTTAGCAAGATTGCGGGCGCTTTTGCATTCGCTTGCAAAAAATACTTGCCAGATGTTCCTTTGGATGTCTATGCTTTTGCAAACGTATGCACTCAGGTGCAACTGGGAGGACAGTATGGCCGAGATTCAACTGCGCAATGTTGGAAAACGTTGGGGTTCGTTTGTTGGAGTGGACAATTTCGACCTGACAATATCCGACAAGGAATTTCTGGTGCTTCTCGGCCCGTCGGGTTGTGGCAAGACCACGACGATGCGCATGATCGCAGGTTTGGAAGACGCAAGCGAGGGTGATATTCTGATCGACGGTACCCGCGTCAACGATATGGAGCCAAAAGACCGCGACGTCGCGATGGTGTTCCAGTCTTACGCATTGTATCCGAACATGAACGTCTACGAGAACATTCGTTTCCCGCTGAGGGTACGTGGCATCGACGCTTCCACCCATGACGAAAAAGTGCGCCGTGCGTCGGCGATGGTAGAGTTGGACGACTTTCTGCATCGTAAGCCGGCAGAGCTGTCAGGTGGGCAACGTCAACGGGTGGCTCTGGCGCGTGCGATTGTACGCGAGCCCAACGTGTTCCTGATGGATGAGCCGTTGTCCAACCTTGACGCAAAACTGCGTGTTTCGACACGCGCGCAGATCAAGAACCTCAGCCATGAACTAGCCGTGACTACGATTTATGTGACACATGACCAGATCGAGGCGATGACACTGGCCGATCGCGTGGTGATCATGAAGCAGGGTGTTGTCCAACAGGTTGGCTCTCCGACGGCGATCTACGACGAGCCTGCGAACACGTTTGTCGCCAGCTTTATCGGCAACCCGGCGATGAACCTGGTTGATGGCGATGTTCAGGGCGGTGTGTTCCGCGCGCAGAATACCGAAGTGCATGGTCTGAATGCTCCGGATGGCCCAATAACTTTGGGTTTCCGCGCCGAGGACGCCAATGTCGTAGAAAGCGGGGGCGAGATTAACGCGCCCATCTATACGCAGGAATTGCTGGGCGACAGCACCATGGTCTCGGTTCGGATCGGCGGAGCGCTGGTCTCGGTCAAGGCCGACAAAACCTATCGTGCTGAAATCGACGATCAGGTGTCGATTCATATCCATACCGATCACTGTCACTTGTTCGATGCGCAAACCGGCGCGCGCCTTGAGATCTGAGAGACGAAAACCAATCCCGCAATGACGGGACAATCTCGGGTGCAGGCTTCGAAGATGCACCCAATCACCTAGGGAGGAATCAAAATGTTTCTAAAGAAAATCGCATTGGCCGGGTCACTGACCGCCTTTGCTGCGAGCGCGGGTTATGCCTGCGAGATCACGGATCGGGTCAACATCGTCGGCAACGAGTTTGCCGCCATTCAGGCTGTGGCCGCTGCCGCAAAGGAATGCACGGGCGCATCTGTTGAGTCCAACCTGACATCCGAACACCAAACCATCAACGTGGCCGGTCTGTCGGGCAATCCGTCGGAATACACCTCAGCCATCATCGCCAACAGTTCGATTGTGGCGTTGATGAATGAAGACGTCATCCGACCGCTCAATGACCTGGTCGAAAAACATGGTCAGAACCTGCAGCCGGGACAGTTAATCAAGATCGGCGATGACATCATGGCCATCGCCTTCATGGCCAACGCTCAGCACCTGATGTACCGCAAGGACGTTCTGGAACAGGCAGGCGTCGAAGTGCCGACCACGTATGAAGAACTGCTCGAAGCGGCCGAAGCCATTCGCGCGCAGGGCATAATGCAAAACCCGGTTGGCGGTGCTTATGCTGCGGGATGGAATCTGGCGCAGGAATTCAACAACATGTTCCTTGGCTATGGAGGTACTCATTTCAAGCCCGGCAGCGCAGAGCCCAACGTCAATACCGAGGCCGGTGTCAAAGCGCTGAACATGATGAAGGCTTTGTCCGAGTATATGAACCCCGACTTTCTGACCCATGATTCCAATGCCACCAACGCGGAATACCGCGCGGGCAATGTGGCGATCATGAATATGTGGGGGTCACGGGCGTCACAGCAGACCACAACCGAAGGTGTCTTGCAGGAAGTAATCGATGGCCATGCCATTGCAGCGCCGCTGACCGTGGGTGGCGGCACGACTCCGGCCTCGACCCTTTGGTGGGACGGATGGACCGTCGGCAAGAACATCTCGGATGAAGAGGCTGAGGCGACTTTTGTCGCGATGACGCATGGCGTCCGCCCCGAAATGTTGAACGATGAAACCACGCCGCTGGCAGTCTGGTTGATCGAAGGGTACGAACCCGCAGACGACGCGCAGGGTGTATTTGACGCTGCCAAAATGGGCACGACGCCTTATCCGATGCTGCCCTACATGGGTTTGATGCACAGTGCACTTGGCAATGAACTTGCCGATTTCATGCAGGGCAAGGAAAGCGCTGAACAGGCGCTGGCCGATGTCGAGGCCGCCTATCGCGCCGCGGCAATCGAACAGGGCTTCCTACAGTAAAACGCCCCTCGCGGGTGCCCAATTCGGGCACCCGCCCAATCAAGCCGACACGGGAATTGCGACATGCGCCATAAGACATTCCTTTGGTTTTTCCTGCCCACAGGACTTGCAATGCTGCTGTTCATTGCAATGCCCATCGTCTCGGTGGTGATCCAATCCATTTACGCCCCACACCCGGCGGTTCTGGTGGAAGTCGAAAACTGTACTCCGCTTGTCGGGTGCACAACCGAGACCACCATCGATCAGGAAGCCACCGCAGCGCTTCGTGCCGAACAACCATTGGGCAGATTTGTCGGGCTGGATATCTACTTTGATCGCGGCCACCTGGCGATACAGGAGGTTGGCGAAATCTGGGCGGCGAGTGACACGTGGGGTGACCTTTTCTCAGAGGTCGGAAACTTGCCCTTCTATCGGGCCATGGCCTTTACGCTGACCTTCACATTCATTGTGACACCCCTCACGATCATTCTGGGGCTGGTGATTGCGCTGGCGGTGAACTCACTGCACCGGCACCTCAAGGGTTTGATGATCTTCTTCTCGCTCTTGCCCATGATTGTGACACCGCTGATCGGCTCGCTCATTCTGTTTTGGATGATTGACAGTCGTGGCGTCATCGGCAACGCCCTTGTAAACTTGGCCGGAGATCCGGATTTCAGTCTAAAGGCTTCGACCGGGCTGATGTGGGTGGCGCTGATGGTTTATGGCGTCTGGAGTTCGGCCCCCTTTGCCTTCGTGGTGTTCTATGCCGGTTTGCAAACTTTGCCCAAAGATCAGATCGAGGCGGCCCAGATCGATGGGGCAACCCGCTGGCAACAGGTCAAATTCGTGGTTGTTCCCCATCTCATGCCACTGGTTACGTTTGTTGCGCTGATCCAGTTGATGGATAATTTCAAGGTGTTTGAACCGATTATTGGTTTCAGCGCCGGTGCCCATGCGCAATCGCTCAGCACTTTCATCTTCAACGACCTCGGCGGTGAAACGCGACAACTGTCCTCTGCAGCCGCTACGTCTGTGATCACGATTATCGGGGTCGCCATTCTGTTGTCGCCCGTGCTTGTCCGCACCTGGCGTGACTTCAAAGGAGCTAGATAACATGGCCAGCCGTGCGCAAAGAATGCCCAAAAGCCTTCGGATTGCTTCGTCGCTTTTTGTGATCCTTTGGTTCATCCTGGCCGCTTTCCCGTTCCTCTGGACGGTTTGGGGGTCGTTCAAGGTAGAGCTGGATTTCTTCTCGATCGCCGATTGGACGAACGCACTAACCGGCGCGCGGACCGAGGCAGTTTATGGCTCACCCTTTACCACCACCGGTTACGAAGGGGCTTGGATTCAGGAAGAATTTTGGCGGAATGTTCTGAACACGGGGATCGTTTGCGTCTTTGTGGTCGCCATCTCGCTGACCATCGGAACGCTGGGGGGCTATGCGCTTTCGCGCTCGAGCTATAACTACACATTCTGGCTTTTGATCACGGCGCTGATCTTCCGCGCAATGCCGCCGATCACGTTGGTTTCGGGTTATCTGTTGCCCTTCTTTGAATGGAATATCTGGGGGATACTTCCGACGACAATTATCGTACTTGTCGCGATCAACCAGCCGTTCACCCTGTGGATGCTACACGCCTTCTTCAAGAACATCCCCAGCGAGCTTGACGAAAGCGCAAAGGTCGACGGCTGCAACCAGTTTCAGGCCTTCCGCCGTGTGATCATTCCGGTGATGTGGCCGGGTGTGATCACCACGGGGCTGTTCTCGTTTCTTCTGGCCTATAACGACTTTGCCGTTGGGGCGATGCTGTTGTCAGAAAGCAACCGCACAATGGTTCCAGCCATCGCCGCGTTCCTTGGTACAACGCAAACCGAGGGCAACGTAATGTTCGCCGTTGCGGCCGTGGTTTCTGCGACGGTTCCGCTGTTCATCTTGGTGATGTTCTTCCAGCGTCAGATTGTGGGCGGTTTGACCGCCGGGGCTGTGAAAGGCTGACGCTGATGGGACGCACGCATCCTCAGTCCGTATTTGCCCATGCGCACGCAGCCAGCCTGAATATGGCTGCGTGCCGGGCAAGGCGACCAGGGCGAATTCCTTTTGCTTTGATGCGCGCAGGGCCTTGCGGGGCGTTTCTCCGCAGACGCCTTGAACAGATCCTATAGAGACAAAGTTAATGGAACGCCTCGACCGTAAACCCTTTCTGAATTTCACCGCCGCGCAACGCCATCCAGGCAATTTCCGGCCAGCCTATGAGGGATTCTTCGCCCCCGGTGCACATGTCAACGTGGTGCATCCTTTCAACGAGGTCGCGGGTGGCCTCGGGCTGCACGATCACGTCATCGCCCCGCTCGCAGCCTCCTTCGATGGGCTTTTTCGGCGCGATGATATCGTCATGGCCGGTGTATTTGAAGGACAGGGCTGGATCAGCGCCACCGGCTATTTCGTCGGTCGGTTCTCGCGCGACTGGCTTGGTATCCGCGCCACAGGTGAGCTTGCCTATCTGCGCTTCGGCGAGTTCCACCGCATGCAGGATGGCAAGGCGGTGGAGAGCTATATCTTCTTCGATATCCCAGAACTGATGCTGGCTGCAGGGCAATGGCCGATCACCGATAGCCCGGGCAAGACCCGTGGCTTCACCGGGATGATTCAGGGTCCAGCAAGCCATGATGGCATCTTGACCACGCCGCAAGACCCAGTCGAGGGGGCCAAGAGCTATTGTATGGTCACAGAAATGCTGGCCAAGCTTGCCACCAAGAACGAGGCCTGGCGCCCGTTCTGGCATGACAACATGGTCTGGTACGGCCCCGGCGCCTTCGGTTCTTTCGTCGGGCTCGAGAGTTTTGCAAGCTTCCAGGTGCCTTTCGAGGCCACCTTCGAAGGTTGGTCCGGAGGTAGTGCGGGAAATGGCATGACTGCGCATTTCACCCGCTTCGGCGAAGGCAATTACGTATGCTCGGGTGGCTGGCCTTCCTTGACTGGTGTCCAGGTGAAACCCTTCCTCGACCAGCCCTCAAGCGGAAAACGCGTCTTCATGCGGGTCTGCGACTGGTGGCGTCGAGAGGACGATCTGTTGGTCGAAAACTGGGTTTTCGTCGACATCCCGCATGTGTTGTTGCAGCTGGGATATGACCTTTTTGCCGACATCGCCGAGCAAGCCGCATGAGCAGCTCTGCAAGACATAACGCCGTTGGCCGCCACCCGGCGCTCAACCGGATGCCGAGGGATTTTCTGTCAGCTGATTGAGCTACCCGATGAAGACAGAATTTCTATTGGCACCAATACAAGGATGAGAAAGATGAAGGGTTCCCGCCCGGAACAGGCCGTGCTGACACGTGATACGGACCTCGACAAAACAGAAGACACCCGCCGTGTGATTGAAACCATGGTGGATGGTCTGAACGATCACCGTATCGATGACATCGGCGAATTCTTCTCGGAAGGCTTCCGCTGGATGGGCAATCAGGGCTGTGGCACAAAAACTGGCCTGAAACAGTTTCAGGACAATTGGCAACGCCCGTTTCAGGCGGCTTTTTCGGACAAGACATGCATCGACGAAGCGCGCCTTTACATGGGCGAGTGGGCGGCTGCGTTTGGCCGACAGGAAGCAACCCATTCGGGTGAGTTCCTGGGGATCGCCCCCACCGGAAAGCGGGTCGAGATCCGATATATGGATTTCTGGAAAGTGGTCGACGGCAAGATCGTCGACAATTGGGTGAATGTGGATTTCGCCCATGTAGCGGCACAGCTGGGTGTCGATCTGTTTAACGGTGAAGGCTGGGAAGCATTTGACCGGGGTGAGAAGTCTCCGCCCCGGCCTGAAACTAAGGATTAGGACAATGACAATCGAGTATCTGAAACGTGGTAAGTCCGATGCTGACCGGGCCGAGGATGACGCCAAAACACGCGCTGTCGTCGAAGCGACACTGAAAGACATCGAAACACGTGGCGATGCTGCGGTACGCGAGCTAAGCGAGAAGTTCGATAACTATTCGCCAGCATCGTTTCGGTTGTCTCAAGACCAGATCGACGACCTGATCAATCAGCTGACGGATCGAGAGCTGGCGGACATCAAATTCGCGCAGGAACAAGTGCGCAACTTTGCACAAGCTCAGCGCGACTCGATGCTGGATATCGAAGTTGAGACTTTGCCGGGCGTCATTTTGGGCCACAAGAACATCCCCGTACAATCGGTGGGCTGTTATGTGCCCGGTGGCAAATTCCCGATGGTGGCCTCGGCACATATGTCGGTGGCGACGGCCTCGGTGGCGGGCGTACCACGCATCATCGCCTGCACCCCTCCGTTTCAGGGCAAACCCAATGCAGCGGTGATCGCCGCCATGTATTTGGGTGGGGCTCATGAGATTTACGTGATGGGCGGCATTCAGGCTATCGGCGCCATGGCGTTGGGAACCGAGACGATTGATCCGGTTCATATGCTTGTCGGTCCGGGCAACGCGTTTGTCGCAGAAGCCAAGCGACAGCTTTTCGGCCGCGTCGGTATCGACCTGTTCGCCGGCCCGACCGAGACCATGGTAATCGCAGATGAGACCGCCGCAGACGCAGAGCTGTGCGCGACCGATCTTCTGGGTCAGGCCGAACATGGTTATAACAGCCCCTGCGTTTTGCTGACCAACTCGCGCAAACTGGCCGAGGACACGATGGCCGAGGTCGACCGGCTGCTGGGCATTCTACCGACAGCGGGCACCGCAAAAGTATCGTGGGAGGAATATGGCGAAGTGATCGTCTGCGACACGTATGACGAGATGCTGCAGGTCGCCGATGACATTGCATCAGAACATGTGCAGGTCATGACCGATCGCGACGACTGGTTCCTTGAGAACATGACTTGTTATGGCGCATTGTTCCTTGGACCGCGTACCAATGTCTCGAACGGTGATAAGGTTATTGGCACCAATCACACGCTACCTACCAAAAAAGCTGGCCGCTATACTGGTGGTCTATGGGTGGGTAAATATCTGAAAACACATAGCTATCAAAAGGTTCTGACTGATGAGGCGGCAACCTTGATCGGCGAATATGGCTCGCGCCTATGTATGCTCGAAGGTTTTGTGGGGCACGCCGAGCAATGTAACGTCCGCGTACGGCGTTACGGCGGCATCAATGTCCCCTACGGCGCGCCTGCACCTTACAGGGACGCCGCAGAATGAGTGACAGGCATACTGAGCACAAGACCCTGATCGCACAGATCAGGGCTGCGATGTATGACTTTACCGAAGCCGGTGTCCGGCAGGCGTTGGATCAGATTTGTTCTCCCGACGCTGTGTTCCATCTGAGCTATCCGTTTGGTGACACCAATGGGAGTAGTGCTTATTACGATTGTTGCTATCGCGATCTTCTGACCGCATGGCCCGATCTTGAGCGCCGCGATTATATCGTCATGGCTGGACCTGATGAATTCGGGGCTGATTGGGTTGGATGCGGCGGGTACTATACCGGCACTTTCGCGGGGCCATGGCTGGAGATTCCGCCGACAGGCCATCAGGTCACCATGCGGTTTCACGAGTTTTACCGGATCGAAAATGGCAAAGTCGCCGAGGTGCAGGCGCTTTGGGATATCCCCGAAGTGATGATGCAAGCGCAGGCCTGGCCCATGGCACCCGGTTTGGGGCGGGAATGGCATGTTCCGGGACCAGCGACGCAGGACGGGCTGGTGCCCGGCCCGTATGACAAGGCCAAGGGCAAAGAGACCTGCCAGCACATTGTCGACATGCTGGATCATCTGACCAAACATCCCGTAGAAGGTGGTCCGGAGGTGATGGAGTTGGAGCGGTTCTGGCATCCTCGGATGAACTGGTACGGCCCCTCGGGGATCGGCACAGGGCGGGGTATCGCGGGGTTCCGTAATTGGCATCAGATTCCATTCCTCAACGCAATGCCGGATCGCGGGCAGGATGTAGATGACATCACCTGTCATTTCTTTGGCGACGGTGACTATGCGGCTGTTACGGGTTGGCCCAACATGATCCAGACTGTCACCAATGATGGCTGGATGGGGATCGCACCGTCGGGCAAGAAGATCACGCTGCGCAGCCTCGATTTCTGGCGGCTTGAAAATGGCAAGATTCGCGAGAACTGGGTTCTGGTTGATCTGCTGGATACCTATCGCCAGCTGGGTGTTGACGTCTTTGCCCGTTTGCGAGAGTTCAACAAGGCGCGCGTTCCGGGCCGCATTCCATTTCCGGTTGGCGAGGTCTGATATGTCCCAATTTCCCAGCACCCCAAGTTTCAATCTTAACGGCAAACGCGCATTGGTCGCGGGCGCGTCGTCCGGTATCGGCATGGCCTGTGCCGTAGCGCTGGCAGAGCATGGTGCCGAAGTGACACTGGCGGCGCGGCGCAAGGATGCGTTGCAGGATCTGGCAACAGAGATGAACGCTCGGGGATGGTTGGCGAATATACTTGAACTGGATGTTTCTGACGTTGCAGGCACTGCTGATGCTGTGGCGCAAAACGGGCCATTTGATATCCTGCTGAACTCAGCCGGTCTGGCCCGACACAGCAGGGCCGTAGACACACGGCCCGAGGATTTTGATGCGGTAATGGATGTCAATGTCCGAGGGGCCTATTTTCTGACCCAAGCGGTGGCAAAAGGACTGTTAGAAGCTGGGCGCCCCGGATCGCTGATGAACATCTCCAGCCAGATGGGCCATGTAGGCGGGCGGGAAAGGGCAGTCTATTGCGCTTCAAAATTCGCGGTCGAAGGCTTTTCCAGGGCGATGGCGCTGGAGTTCGGTCCTGCAAAAATTCGGGTCAACACGATCTGCCCAACTTTTATTTTGACCGATTTGACCAAGTCGACTTTTGATGACCCGGACAAGCGCGCATGGATATTGGACAAGATCAAGTTGGGCCGCCCGGGCGAGATCGAAGACATCATGGGGGCAGTGGTTTATCTTGCCTCGGATGCATCGGCTTTGGTGACGGGCACCGCGTTGATGATAGACGGAGGTTGGACAGCAGACTGATGGCGGCGCAAAAAGTTACATCCATGGAGGTCGCCCGCCTCGCCGGGGTCAGTCAGTCTGCCGTTAGCCGTGTGTTCACTCCGGGGGCTTCAGCCTCGACGAAGACGATTGAAAAGGTGCGTCAGGCCGCCAAGCAACTGGGCTATCGGCCGAACGTCCTTGCGCGTGCCGTAGTGTCCGGCAAAAGCCGGATCATTGGGCTTGTTGTGGCGTATCTGAATAATCAGTTTTATCCTGAAGCACTGGAAAGGTTGACGAATTCGCTGCAGGAGCGCGGCTACCATGTGATGATATTCATGGCGTCGAACCAGGCCGAAAACGTAGATAGCGTGGTCGAGGAATTGCTCGACTTTCAAGTCGACGGCATAATCGCGGCATCGGTGGCCCTGTCGTCGACCTTGTATGAACGTTGTCGGACCGTTGGCGTACCGATGGTGTTGTTCAATCGGGCACAGGATGACCTCACTATGTCATCGGTTACATCCGACAATGTCGCCGGTGGCCGAAAGGCAGCCGAGTTTCTGCTGGCTGGCGGTCATGAGAAGATCGGATATATCGCCGGGTGGGAGGGCGCTTCGACCCAGCGCGATCGCGAAGCGGGGTTCGTAGCGGCCCTGCAAGAGGCGGGTGTCAAACTGCACGCCCGTGGAGCCGGGAACTTCATCGCTGAACAGGCGCGTGAGGCAACGCTACGCATGTTCGCGTCCGATCCACCGGACGCTGTGTTCGTGGCCAATGATCACATGGCGATCTCTGTGATGGACACGCTGCGGTTCGAGTTGGGCCTGCAAATTCCGGCCGACGTCTCGGTTCTGGGATATGACGATGTCGCCGTTGCCTCTTGGCCAGCCTACAATCTGACAACTATTCGTCAGCCTGCCAATCGGATGGTTGCCGAAACCGTCGATATTCTACTTAGCAAGATCGAAAATCCCGCTGCTGCGCCCCGCCGCACCGAGATTGACGGACCTTTGATCGTTCGCGGCTCCGCCCGCATACCTGAAGGATGGAAGACATGAAGGGATTTGATCCCAAATTCAAAGATTTCCCGGACTATATCATCGGCATCACCAAAGAGATTTGGGAAGACCGTGGCATTGCGACTCTGCATCAATATTACAGCCCAGACATCGTCGTCCGCTCGCCCGGTTCGGTTGTGTTGGGTAACCAGAATGTCATTGGTGCAACAATGGCCACGTTGGCCGAGTTCCCCGACCGTCAGCTGCTGGGCGAGGATGTGATCTGGTCGGGCACCCCGGAAGAAGGCATGCTGAGCTCGCATCGTATCCTGTCGACCGCCACGCACCGGGGCAATGGTGTCTATGGCAAAGCCACCGGAACACGCTTGCGATACCGAATTCTGGCCGACTGCCACGCCATCGACAACATGATCGATGACGAATGGCTGATCCGAGATCAGGGTGCGATTGTTCGGCAAATGGGCTGGGATCCCAAGGAATATGCCGCCGATCTGATAGCGCGTGAAGGTGGGGCCGAGGCCAGTGTGAAGCCTCTGTCACCCAACAACGACATCGAAGGCCCCTACAAGGGGTACGGCAATGACAATGAATGGGGACACCGCCACGCGGATCTGCTGACACGGATAATGAATGCAGATATGGGCGCGATTGAACGAGAGTATGACCGAGGCGTGCAGACCGAATATCCCGGCGGTGTCACGGGCCATGGCTGGGATTCGGTTGATCGGTTCTGGATGTCTTTGCGTGCCGCCATGCCAAGCGCAACCTTCACCATCCATCATCAGATCGGGCGCGATGATCCGAATATGCCGCCCCGCTCGGCCCTGCGCTGGAGCTTGCATGGCAAGCATGACGGTTGGGGCGTGTTCGGCAAACCCACAGGCGCTGAGTTGTATGTGTTGGGGATCAGCCATGCCGAATGGGGCGAGTTGATTGGAGGCTACATCAGGCTGCGACGCGAATGGACCTTGTTCGATGAAACCGCGGTCTGGAAACAGCTTCTGTTGGAAACCGGGGATCTCTGATGTCTCGAACGCGCGTCGCATTGGATGCCAGTGAAGGAACCCGGCGGTACCACGGCCACCGGGCGTCCTTGCGGGCGCGGCGGCTGAATAATCGCCCTCCGGGTGCATGAGGATCGAGACCTCTTGTACCAATTCAATGAACGGAGACTATTATGAGCACGATCCAACAACGCATTGTCCGCTACGGCGAACTGCAGCCTTGTAAAACCGCATTTATTGACGCGCACACGCCCGGTTCGGACCAGAAGGAAAACTTTACCATCGTAGGCGGTGGCGTATCCGAAAGCCCCGATCAGCATGTCCACATCACCGACAAAATCGGCTTCAATATTGGCGCGGCGGGGCAACCTCCGAAATGCCGGAATTCGCTGCACAGCCACACCACGGCCGAGGTGTTCTTTGTCGCCAAAGGACGTTGGCGGTTCTTCTGGGGTCGCTATGGCACTGCGGGTGAGTTTATTGCCGAGGAAGGTGACATATTTAACATTCCAACTGGCATCTTTCGCGGTTTCGAAAATGTCGGGCAGGATTATGGGATGATCATGTCGATCCTGGGCGGCGATGATGCGGGTGGCGGTGTCACCTGGGCACCACAGGTGATCGAAGACGCGCAGGCGCATGGGCTGATGCTGGGCGACAATGGCGTGCTGTATGACAGCAAGAAGGGTCAGGAACTACCCCACAACGTGCGCCCCATGCCGCTGCTGACCGAAGAAGAGCTTAAGAGCTATCCGGAAGTTCCGGTCGAAAATGTTATCGGCAAATATGTGGCACGCTATTGGGATCTGATGGCGCTTTCCGCTAACAAGCCAGCCAAAGTGATTGGCGAAGATGCCCTGATCAAGGATAAGCCGGGGTTTGAGGTCGATTTCCTCGGACGCGGCTCTTGTTTGAACGAACCCGTCGCGGCGCATATGCCCGTCGTCCTCATGCCTGCGAGTGGTCATTGGCGGATTACAGTCGATGGCTATGAAACAACTTTGTCCGCAGGCGATACAGCGCTGGTTCTGTCAGGTGAAAGCTACAGTATCGTGCCCTCAATGACCGGAGAGGCCGGTCTGTATCGTATCATGGCAACTGACGATCCCGCCGGTGCTACCTGGACCGGAGCATAAAGGCAAAGTTGCGCGCTCCGATCTTTTTCGGGGCGCGCAGTATGTGACCCGTGCTTCACTTTGGATTCGGCACAGGGAAGTAATTGAATTGGAGATGACAAGATGACCCGAATTTCAACCACCCATGTGGGAAGTCTGCCGCGTAGTCAGGAAGTCGTCGATTTCATCTTCGCGCGTGAGCGGGAGGAACCGTTCGATCAGACAGATTTTGATGCCTGCATGACGAACGCGGTGTCCGAGACCGTAGGCAAACAGGCTGCAGCGGGGATCGATATTGTATCAGATGGCGAGACTTCGAAAATCTCTTACGCGACCTACGTCAAGGACCGCTACACCGGGTTTGCAGGCGACAGCCCGCGCAACGCTCCGGCTGATCTGAAGATGTTTCCGGGCTTTCTTCAACGTTTGGCGAATGATGGCGGAACTCCGCAATACGCGCGGCCCATGTGCGTAGGCGACGTGCGCTCGAAAGGGCAGGGCGAGTTGCAGAAGGATATCGACAACCTCAAAAGAGCCATGGCTGAGCACGGGATTGAGCGCGGATTTATGAATGCTGCCAGCCCGGGTGTGATCTCTCTTTTTCTGCAGAACGACTATTACCCGACGCGCGAGGCGTATCTGGCCGCGCTGGCCGATGCGATGAAATCCGAATATGAAACCATCGTCGCGGCGGGCCTGGATATTCAATTGGATTGTCCCGATCTTGCCCTGTCGCGCCATATGCTGTTCACCGATCTTTCTGACGAGGAATTTGTTAATATTGCCGAAATGCATGTCGAAGCGCTGAACCATGCATTGCAGGATGTGCCCGCCGACAAGGTTCGGGTTCACATCTGCTGGGGCAATTACGAAGGTCCGCATTGCTGCGATATCGGAATGGACAAGGTGTTCTCGACTTTGATGTCAACCAAGTCGCGCTATGTGCTGTTTGAAACCTCGAACCCGCGCCATGCACATGAGTGGACAGTGTTCCGCGAACGCAAGTCCGAGATACCGGATGACAAGGTACTTGTGCCGGGCGTGGTCGATACCACCACGAACTTTGTCGAACACCCTGAATTGGTCGTGCAACGTCTTGAGCGGTTCGTGAACATCGTGGGAGCGGAGCGGGTGATTGGCGGATCGGATTGCGGTTTTGGCACTTTTGCGGGGTTTGGCGCTGTCGATCCTGATATCGCCTATGCCAAACTGGGCGCGCTGGCCGAAGGGGCTGCTCTGGTCAAATGACACCACTTGTCCTTTTGCCGGGCATGATGTGCGATGCTCGGCTATTCTCGCCGCAAATTGGTGCATTGTCTGGCAGATATCCGATATTTGTCGCCCCCATTGGTGCGCATGATACGATGCAGGCTTTGGCCGCCGAGGTTATAAGTCATGCGCCCGACCGGTTCGCATTGGCAGGTCTTTCCATGGGAGGCATTGTCGCGATGGAAATACTGCGGCAAGCACCGGGGCGTGTAGCGGGGATGGCGTTGATGGACACCAACCCGCTGGCAGAGGCGGATCAGGTTAAGGTAAGGCGTGAGCCCCAGATAGAGGCGGTTAAAAACGGTCGGCTACGCGATGTGATGGCCGAGGAAATGAAGCCCAACTATCTGACCGATGGCCCTGATCGACAGGCAATTCTGGACCTATGCATGGATATGGCTATGGCCTTGGGGCCGGAGATTTTTGTTAATCAATCCAAAGCCCTACGAGATCGCCCGGACCAAAGTCACACATTGCGCGCTTACAAGGGATCTGCGCTGGTCCTTTGCGGCCGTCATGATGCGTTATGCCCAGTCGAACGCCACGAATTGATGCATGACCTGTTGCCGCAAAGCCGGTTGGAAGTCATCGAACACGCGGGCCATTTGCCAACTCTGGAACAACCGCAGCAAACCACGGTGGCGCTGCTGCGCTGGCTGGAGACAATCGAAGCAATCTAAGCCGGATTTCCGCAAGGCCGTAGATAGCCCTGGTGGAAACTGACTACGATATTACTCTGTCGGACTTGGAGCCTCTTTCGTAGCGTGGATGCAGCAGTAACGTTTAAGGGTTTCAGAAGCACCCAAATCTTGTTCAGAGCCTACTGTCGTGATCAAAACTGCACTTAAGTCGGGGCGCACGCGATACACCAAATACAAGGCCTGCTACCAAGTCTCTGACGAAGATTGTTTTGTTGCACGCAGCCACCTGCGGAAGGTGGCGGAAGTTGGAGGAATTTGCTGTTTGGAGTGACAAATTATTCAATCGTCCGGAATGCCCCGGTGGATGATTGTCTGGTTTAGCCATGAGTGGCGATTGCGGTCGCTGCGTACCGGACAGTTTGATCGTTCTCTGCAACATTGACAGCTTCGAATAGCAAATGTTGTTATCGTAACGACAGGCATCGTCCCGAGGAGAAGAGCTATGCAAGACGTCGCGGATCAATCCGCTGGCTATGATGAGCACATTCTGATTTGTGACGATGACATCGAGTTTGCTCAGGGTGTTTGTGCATTTCTGACTGACAAAGGGTACAAAATCGAACACGCGCAAGATGTACCCGCTGCGCGGTTGATGATGGCTGATGAAACCTACAGCTTGTTTCTGCTGGACCTCGTGATGCCAGGAACTAGTGGTAAGGTGTTATGTCACGAGATCGCTTCGCGCATAGATGCCGGGATCATCATGATCAGTTCGATTGATGACGACGCCGAGCGGATTTCCCTGCTGGAACTGGGCGCGGATGATTACATCATTAAACCATTCAACGAGTTGGAACTCCTCGCGCGCGTGCGTGCTGTGCTGCGCAGGCGTGCTGGTGGAACGCAGGGAAAATCCCGGGTTACCCGGTTCGGAGAATGGGAGCTTGTTGAAAACGAGCGGCATCTCAAAAGCGAGGATGGTCGGCTCATCACCCTCACCTCAAGTGAAGTGCGCGTCATGCGGTTTTTTGCTGAAAATCCGGACGTGTTGTGCACCCGGGAAGACCTACTTGCCGTCGCTCGAACGCGGCAGCATGGCGGAGCAGGGGACAGGAGCGTTGATGCTCTGATCAAACGGTTGCGGTCGAAGATCGAGAACGATCCATCAAATCCGGAATATATTCGAACGGTCTGGGGGCAGGGTTACATCTTTCGTCCAGGCTGAACTCCGGAATCAAGCGGCAAAAGCACATTAGCCCTAAGGCCCCCGCTAGGGCGGTTTTCAAGCGTAACAGTGCCCCCCTGATCGACAACAATCGCCCGGACAATAGCAAGGCCGAGGCCTGTGCCGGGTTCGGTGGCTCCAAGTCTCTGGAAAGGCTCAAATGCTGTTTCAAGTTGTTCGGCTGGGATACCTGGTCCTTCATCGTCTATGTGAATTGCGGCCATATCGTTCGACGCGGTCAAAGAGACATTTGTTCGACCCCCGTATTTGACCGCATTCTCCAACAAGTTTCTAAGAACCCGGGTAAGCGCGTTATGTCTTCCTTTGACCACCGCAGATTGTTCGATTGTGCAGGTCACATCGCGACCCGCCTCAACCTGTTCATCTACAAGCGCCTCAACCAGTGAGCGCAAATCCAGGCGTGCAAGCTCTCCATCGTGATGCGTTTCGCGGTTGAGGTTGGTGACGGAGTTTACAATATCGCTGATGGTTTCCAACCGCTTGAGCAGTTGCTCTTTGGGTGCTGTTGGTTCCAATTTCTGGATCGCATCGTGCATCCGTGCAATCGGTCCCTTCAGGTCATGCCCGAGGCTACGAAGCAAGGTTGTCTTGTACTCAAGCGCCAGAACAATCCGGGCTTCCATGCGATTGAACGCAATAATTGTGTGGCGGATATCAATGGCACCCGCCTCGACGAGTGGGCCGACTTCTTCACCCCGGCCGATCAACTCGGCATTGACGGCCATCGCGCTCAGCGGTCGCATCACTTTCTGAATAAGAAACGCAAGTGCGCAAAGCAGGGTAAGCGCGACCAGACTGTCGATTGAGCCAACGATGACCAAAGGTACAATGTTCTTGTTTTTCATGAGCAAATAGCAGTTCAGCCATTCGTCATCATCCTTGAGCCGGACCGAAAAAACGCTCACCAGAAACGCGTCAACGCTTTCTGCATCGATAGGTTCGCCCGAGTGGCTCTTGAACAGTTGCAACAGCGCGCTTTGGTCGTGTTTGGCGTCAACGACCGTGTCTGCCACGGACAGTTCCGCGACGGCGATCCCACGGTGTTCCAGCCGCGCCGTCAGCCAGTTAGCCAGATTCGGGCGGTCGCGGCCATTGGCCAAAGTGGTTGCTGCATCCTGCGTGCCGACCCTGACACTCCATTCTGCAGGAAAGAAACCAAGCGCTGCTTCGGAGCGGCTGTCAGGAGGCACGCGGGCCAGGGTTGAAACCACCTGCGCAAGAAAGGCATCGCCCCTGTTTCGGATCTCTTCAGCGCGAGAGTTTCGGATCTGGACCACGTCGGTGACTACCGAGAACACGCCGACAATCGTCCAGCTGATAAGCACGATGCTCATAACTTGTGTTCGAAGTGTCAGATCATTCCAGCGCATTGCGCGTAGGCTCCCTGTCCCATCCCCCTGACTTGGGACGCTAATTCAAATACCGCCGCATTCCCAAGCGGAAATTGCAACCGCCATGCCGCTGATGATGCAAAGGGGTTTCACCCACCGGTACCGCACTTCCGGGCACCCGGTTTCGTCAGCTCGGTAAACAACCGGCCAAATTCGTCAATTGAATCAAAGTGTGACAAGCCCTTGGGGCATCGGCGGCTGGTCTCCAAGTATCACCCACAGAGTTTTTATTGGGAGCCAGCTATGTCAAAGCATTCATCCGTTCATCCACAACTTGCCAGCGCCCGGCGCGCGCTGAGGGGCAATCTGATTGCCACCGGCGTTTTCAGCGGTGTTGTGAACCTATTGATGCTGACAGGGCCGATTTTCATGCTTCAGATCTATGATCGCGTGATGTCTAGCCAAAGCGTGAATACGCTTGTCGCGCTCAGCACACTTGTCGCCGGTCTGTACTTGTTCATGGCCTTGATTGACGGCGCGCGGACCCGTGTGCTGGTTGCCATGGGGCATCGCTTTGAACAAAGGCTCACCCGAACAGCGTTTGATTGCACTTTGTCCGAACCGTCGCGCAACCGTCCGGGTGGCAACCCGGCGGCGGCAATTCAGGATGTCGAGAAAATTCGCGGTTTCCTGTCGGGCCAAGGTGCCGGAGCTTTGTTCGATCTGCCGTGGATCCCGGTCTATCTGGGATTGGTTTTTGCCATGCACATGTGGCTGGGTATGGTCGGTGTAGTTGGCGCGCTGGCATTGGTTGCCATTGCCATCGTTACGGATATCAAAGTCCGCGCTGCCGCGTGCGTTCAGTCTGAGCATTCGGCCAAGCGCAACCGTCTGGCAGAAGCCAGCCGCCGGAATGCCGAAATGGTTCGCGCGATGGGGATGCAGTCCAATCTTGGCAAGACCTGGCAGGATGTGAACGATCTCCACCTTGGTGCGAGTGCTAAGGCGGCCACTACTGTCGGAGTGTCTGGTAGCTTTACCAAGGTGTTCCGCCTGGCACTTCAGTCCGCCGTTCTTGCGGTCGCCGCTTATCTTGCCATCCATGGACATATATCGGCTGGCTCAATCGTTGCGGCATCGGTCATCATGTCCCGCGGCTTGCAGCCCATCGAGACTCTGGTCGGTAGTTGGCGCAATCTGGTTGCTGCCCGGCAAGCATGGGCTCAGCTGAAGCAAACTCTTTCTGGTGACGAAGCTGACCATCGTATTTCTATGCCCAAGGCACAGAAGTCGCTGACCGTTGACGGCCTGATCGCTGCCCCTCCGATGGCCACCGCCGCTGTTCTCAAAGGTGTTGGTTTCGATATGAAAGCAGGCGAGGCACTGGCTGTGATTGGGACGACCGGCAGCGGAAAATCAACCTTGGCGCGCACACTTGTTGGTGCATGGTCGGCGGCCAAAGGCAGCATCAGCCTCGACGCTGTGCCGATCGACCAGTACCTGCCTGAGGAGCTTGGCCCCCAGATTGGCTTTCTGCCGCAGGATGTTGAGCTGTTTGACGGAACGATCGCCCAGAATATCGCGCGTTTTGATCCCGAGGCGACGGACGAGTTGGTGATTGCCGCCGCCAAGGCAGCGGGTGTTCACGAACTGATTGCTAGCTTCAAAGACGGCTATGCCACCTCGGTTGGCGAGCGTGGCGCGGCCTTGTCCGGTGGTCAGCGACAGCGTGTTGCCCTTGCACGCGCGCTTTATGGTGATCCATTTCTGGTGGTTCTGGACGAGCCCAACTCGAATCTGGATGCCGTGGGTGAGGCCGCACTGAACCATGCCATTCTCGCCGCCAAGGCACGCGGGGCGATTGTGATCGTCATCGCGCACCGGGCGAGCGTGCTGGGTTCAGTCGACAAGATTCTGATCATGGAAGACGGTCGCGCCGGAGATTTTGGTCCTCGAACAGAAGTGATGGAGCGGTTGCGTCAACGCAATCAGGCCGCCGCCGGAGCTGCACAGCCTGCCGCTGAACAGAAGACCGTCGAACAACCCCAAAAAACAGAAATCGTTGCCGCCACGGGCTGACCCAGTCCCGCGCTGTAAACAGAATGAATGGAGGAAGTCATGAATACCAACAAGAATTCCAGCACGAACACCAAAGGGTTTAGGGATCGTTCTGCCCAATCCATCGGCTTTGGTCTGGTCGCAATTGCTGTGCTCGCCATAGGATTCGGTGGTTGGGCGATGAAAGCCCCGATGTCCGGGGCGGTCGTGACGGCTGGTAGTGTGGTGGTCTCGTCCGACCTCAGAGCTGTGCAACATCCCGACGGAGGTATTGTCGGCGCCATTCACGTCAAAAACGGAGATAGGGTTCAGGCTGGCGATGTTGTTCTGACACTTGATGATCAGCTGTTGTCAGGCAGTCAAGCTTTGGTCGATGACAGGCTCGTGGCGCTTGAAGCGCAGTTAGTTCGTCTGACGGCCGAGCGCGATGGTCTGGACGATCTTGTACTGTCCGAGGAGCTTGCGGCCCGAAAAGACGAAGACAAAGTTGACCGCGCACTCGCAACGCAGCGCGCGGTGATGGAAGCACGTCGTCTGTCGCAGGATGGTGAGGTCGCGGCCTTGGAAGAGAAAATCGAACAGGCAGAGCAGGAAATTGTGGGCCTGGAGGCGCAGCGCGAAGCTTCCGAAGAAGAGATCAAACTGATCGACAGCGAATTGGAGGGTCTGACGCAGCTCTTTGAAAAGGGTTTAGTGCCTGGTACCCGGGTGACGACTTTGCAGCGTCAAAGAAGCAGTCTTGTCGGTAATAGTGGCGGCCTGACCTCTCGGATCGCAGTCGCCCGTGGTCGTATCAGCGAGACGCGTATCCATATCCTGCAACTGGAAAAGACTTTCCGCGAGCAGGTGATGAACGAGATCTCCTCGCTGGAGGTCGAGCTGGATGGCTTGAAAGAACGTCGGAGCGCGGCCGCGTTGCAGCTGGCGCGGGTTGACCTTCGGGCTCCGGCGGATGGCATCGTGCACGAGTTGGGTGTGCATACAATCGGCGGCGTGGTGTCTCCGGGCGAAACGCTGATGCAGATCGTGCCCGAGGATGACGGGTTGGTGGTGACCGCTAGTGTCATGCCACAGGACATCAACAATGTCGCCTTGGGCCAGGCTGCGAGCGTGATGATCGGGGCGTTCGATCAACATGTTGCCCCTCGGTTGGATGGGCACGTTGAGTTTGTCTCGGCTGATTTGAAAACAGATCAGATGACTGGCTTACCCTACTACGAGGCGCGGGTTGCACTAAGCGAGGAGGCTGTCGGACTTTTGTCTGACCGCCAGTTGAGCCTGCTGCCGGGTATGCCGGCTGACGTCTTCATCGAAACCGGCGAACGTACCTTGTTCCAGTACCTTCTTGATCCTCTCAGTAAACAAATCCGGACCACGTTCCGGGAGGTCTGATCGACCGCATGATGTGAGCTGCCCAATAGGAAGAAACAGCTAAAACCAGCGCCAGAAATGGCGCTGGTTTTTTCGATCCTGAAGGCGAGGAGGGGCGAAGGTGGTACCTGAGCGGGTGCTGGTCCACATCTTGGAAGCGCGTCCTGTCTGAAAAGAGATGATGCCCGGCTTGAGAGCCTATTTTTGTCATACTTTGTAACAATTTAGCCCCCTTTTTCGCGTTGTAATGAAGGGGTCGGATAACCACCTTTTTGTTATACCCGAGGAGGAAGTTTCTAAGATTTTTTGGGTGCTAAACAAAGTGTGTAACAAGGAGAAATACAATGAAACATGTAACCGCTACGAGCTTCGAGAAAGCCAACGACGATGTCATCGCCGTGCCCCCGATTCAGCCTTTTCCAAAGTGCGGAACCGAGGTGCCAAACAATGGTGAAGACCTGGTGGCTGTAAATCCGTTGCCGATTAATCCGCTGGTTGCCGATCCCATCGAAGATCTGGTTGCCGTGAACCCGCTGCCTTTTGGTGCGGTTCCTGCCGGTGAAGGTGACGACGTCACCGCAGTTTCCCCGATCATGCCTGACCCCCGGTGTGGTACCGAGGTTCCGCAGGATGGTGAAGACCTGATCGCAGTAGCCCCGCTGCCTTATGGTGCGGTTCCTGCTGGTGAAGGTGACGATGTGACCGCAGTTTCGCCGATCATGCCTGATCCCCGTTGCGGCACCGAAGTGCCACAGGACGGTGAAGATCTGGTTGCAGTGAACCCGCTGCCCTTTGATCCGATCGTTCTGGATCAGGGTGATGACGTCATCGCTGTACCCCCGATCCTGCCGCTGCCCAAATGCGGCACCGAAGTACCGGAGGATGAGTATGACCTGACGGAAATGGCGCCTCCGCCGCTGTGCGAGATCGTACCGACTGCAGGCGGCGAAGACATCTGCGGAACCCCCGTTCCGACCGACAGCTTCTTTGTCGATATGGTCGCCTAAGTGGGGCGAAAACTCAGCGATCATCTATCGCTGCACAACCAAAATCCGGGCGTCTTAGTTCCTGTTGAAACGGACGCCCGGGCAAACAAAGGGAAAACCAAACTCACCGGCTGGGGCCTGAAACAGGCGCCAGCCGGATTGCTGGTTTTCTCAGGCCGTGGATTCCATTTTTGTCATACTTTGTAACAACTTAACTGGCTTTCGCCTGTTGAGATCAACAGCCTGAAAAACCACATCTTTCCTATGATCTGTGATGCGTATGGGCCCGAACCTCGGGTGTCGACCATCCAGGAAACAGGAGGAAAGACATGAAACATGTTAGCAAATCAAAATTCCAGCCCAACTCGGCGAGCACGCTCAACATATCGGTTGGTCTTGGTGAAACGGATGACGATCCTATCGTGATCCCGCCGGTTAGTCTGCTGTCGGAAGAAAGCAGCGAATTGCAGGACTACGTCTGGGAAGATTCAGCCTCGGACGACGAGACTGTAGCCAGCAACAAACCTGATATTCCCGTCTGGACCGGTGGTAAATCACCTGGCGATGGCCACAGCGGTTGGTGGGATAAATATGGGACCCATCTGCATGACACCAGCGGCACCTATGTCGGCCGCGATGTCAAAGCCCGTGGTGAATACAATATGGCCGATGGTGAGGTGAGCTTTGAAAACCTGATGCACCGTCTCTCAAGTGGGCAAAGCAAGGGGACATATCTTTACACCCGTATCGAAGGGAATGACGGGGATAACGTCATCCACGGTTGGAACCCCGAAAACTGGGATAACTATGATGGCGGCACCTCGATCAAGAATTACTATTCCAACTATCATCATCGGGACAATATCTCGGGCGGTGACGGAGATGACATCATCATCGCCTACCGTGGGAACGACCAGTTGTTCGGTGATGGCGGTAATGATGTCATCTATGGTGGCGGTGGCCACGACTACATCGATGGAGGTGAAGGTGATGATCAGCTGTTCGGCGAATCCGGCAACGACAAGATCATTGGCGGCGGAGGCAAGAACATCCTTGTTGGCGGCGAAGGCGATGACATCCTGATTGCCGGGAATGAAGGCGACAAACTGTACGGTGGTACTGGTAACGACCTTCTTGTCGGCGGTGACGGTGATGATGTCCTGTTTACCGGGCATATCGACGAAACCTCTGCCGACACGCTTTACGGTGGAAAAGGGGCCGACACGTTCGTTATTGGCTCTGTGCCTGAACCAACAACTCATGATCCCAACCATAACCAATCGAATGGTCTGGGCGAAGAGTGGCTGGAAGAGGCAGGTAATCTGGCACTCGCCAAGATGCTGCCAGGCGCGAAGCTGTTCATCAACCTTGCCAGAGGCCTGATCGACGGGATCAAGAACATGTTCAAGACAGAGGAGCAGGTTGTCGAAACCGTCAACCCGCCGAAGGTGTCTCTGGTCGAGATCCTCGACTTCAACCCGCTTGAAGACAAGATCATTGTACCAGTCAACGTGGAGGGGCCAGTAACGCTGGACCTGCAGGCATCGATCGTTGATGGCGCGGCATTCGATCTGGTTGCGCTTGATCCGGCCGACAACAAGTTCAAGGTGATTACAACCTTCTATTGGGATGAGGCGTCGAACATCTTTCCGGGCGCAACAAGTATCTCGCAGCAGAACACAGATGCCTTCATTCAACGGTTGAAAGAAACCGCTCTGATCACGGGGCCGGATGGTGCGCATTATGGCTTGGGCCAAAAGATCGACCTTGGCCTGAGTAGTGAAGACCTTGCAGGTCTTGGAACCAGCAAGTTCGTCACATTCGGGGCGTTCGGCGGTGTTTCGATGGTCGGCTTTCATGACGAGGATCGTCAGTTGGGAACAAACCACAACGACGTTCTGCAAGCCTATACGTCCGAGCGCGATACCCACGGCGGAAACGAGGCCGAAATCCGCAATGACGGCAATGATGTTCTCTACGGCTTTGGCGGTGACGATATCATGGCTGGCGGTGGCGGCTTTAATAAGCTGTATGGTGGAGAAGGCAATGACACGGCCTGGTATGGTGACAGCCTGAGCGGCATCTATGTCGACATGAACAACAAGGCGGAAGATGCCAGCGGTGAGTATTACTGGGCCTGGCATGGCAACAGCGCCAATCCGTTCGATCTCAATGACGAGATTCGCGACAAGGAAGGCTATGATCTGCTCTGGAGCGTCGAGAACATCTATGGCAGCGACCATGATGATGTGATCATCGGCGACGACGGCGATAACGTCTTCACCTCGGGTGATGGCAAAGACGTGCTGACCGGTAACGGAGGAGCTGACACCTTCATTCTGAACGGCGGCGAGAACACGATCACCGATTTCGATGCCAATGAAGGCGATCGGATCGAGATCGATCTAGACGCTTATGGGATGACCGGTTGGTTTGATCTGGATCACCGCATCGAAAACGGCCAGATCGTGCTGTTCAACAAGCTGACAGACGAGATCATCGTGCGCTATGACGATGACGGAAACGGTTTTGACCCGTCCTACATCGACCTGCGCAGCCTGGTTGGCGACGACAAAGGCGGTTATCAGGTTGTCTATGAACCGCCCTTTGGCGCAAACACGCTGGAGTGGTTCGAGAAGTACGGCAACCGGATTGATGCCGAGGTGGGCGAAGAGATCACCACCGTAGATGGCACCGATAGCTGGGACTATATGGTTGGCGATACCGGCAGCGGTGGATTGACCCTGAATGGTGGTGCTGGTGATGACTACATTGTTGGCGGTGCGCTCAATCAGTTCGCTACTCTGAACGGCGGCGACGGCAATGACACCATCGTGATCCGCAAAGGCGCGATGATCACCAATGCAAATGGTGGAGACGGCGACGACGTCATCATCCTTGATGCAGACCAGTCTTCAGAAGCCGGGTTTGCCAATATGTTCGGTGGCGAAGGCAGCGATACTTTTGTCATCACCGGCCCGGGCAGCCAGTATGGTGGTCAGGTGATCCGGGATTTTGAGGCTGACGACTCGATTGTTATCGATCTGGAAGGGTTCGGGATCTCGTCTCTGGATCAACTTCAGATCGAATGGCGTTCCAGCACTCACTGGGTCACGGCAAATGGCCAAAAGGTGATCAGCGTACAGGGTGTTGATGAGCATTTCGATGTCATGCAGCACATCAGCGAGCTGACGGCTCAGCAATCACAGGATTGGGGTCTCTGATCATCGCCTGATAACAAAAAAACGCCTCAGCCGGTCTGGATCGGCTGAGGCTTTCTTAACAGTTCGATCTGGCAATAATGCAAAGTTAATTATTGCGACATTCCAAATTTGGCGAAGACTCGCGCAACTACACCGATCTTTTGCTCAAACCCCGCCATAACCCACTGACCTACAGCGTTTTTTAGCGCATCAAAAGGTTGGCCTAGGCCCGCATCCGCTCAGATTAATTCGTTAATGAACTCTTAACGTGTCCTGAACTTCTGACTTGTTACGCAAGTTGGGCCTGAATTCATCGGGCTAATAAAGCCGAAATACTTGGGCTGAAACAACGACAAGATGGGAGTCTGTTTCAAGATGAGTAATGGAACATATGAAGAATTTCGCGACGCTTTGCGTGCATTTGAATCTGGTTGGGATCGAGATCGATACGACGCAGGAATCATTCAGGATTGGCAGCTGAACCAATGGGCGGGAGGGGCCGTTGCCGACTTCTATCCAAGCTATTCCAGCTGGTCTGATCTAAGCAGTGATGAATGGGACGCGATGTCCTATCGCTCGATGAACTCGCTTGGTTTTGTTGGATATCAGTTCGGCGAGGCGCTGTTAATTGACCTCGGGTATTACACCGATGATGTCTATTATGGGAATGGCGCGGCTTCGAACACCTGGGATGGCACATGGACCGGTAAGAACGGGGTGAATTCGCTGGCAGAGTTCACAACCGCCGAAGCGCAGGAGCGCGCGATTCAAGAAGCTTTTGGCTACAATCTTCAAGTCATCGAAACCGGGCTGGGCTATCAGGGAGAGAGCCTGTCGGACTATCTCGGCACGACACGCACTTATCTGGAAAATGGCCAGGCCGTCTCTGTCACGCTCAGTCTCACTGGCATAATGGCCGCCGCGCACCTGCGGGGGGCATGGGGTACGTTGGCTCTGCTTCAGGGTGGAAGTGTATCCACCGATGAATACGGTACTTCGATCCTGCGGTATGTCTCGCAATTCGGCGGTTATGACGCGCCGAGTATCGAAGACGCTATCAAGGTATACACCGACGGTGTCTTGCCCACGGATACAAATGGCGGCACCGATAACGGGAATACGTCGCCGCCCGTTGTCCCACCGGTCATACATCCGGAACCCACGGAACCAACCGGCAACGGGACTGCTGACACCACAGAAGATACTGCGGATGTGGTGATTAACTGGGCTTGGGGCACGAATGCAACGATCCCGGATTTCGACCCTACGACCGATACGATCTTCATCGCATGGGTCGGTGCAGACGCGTTGGAGGTTGCCGAGGTTGATGGCGCGGTTGTGTTCTCGATCCCGTCCAATAACCAGGCCACGACCCTCAGCGGTGTGACACTTGCTGAGCTGAGCCCGGCAAACTTCACTATTCTGGACAATACCGCCGCAGCTGAAGTGCTTGGGCTGATAGGCACTGATGGTTCAATGCCGACCAGCGGTGGCGATGATGGCGGAGATGGTGGTGGCGGTGGCCATAGCCACCAACATATGCACATCATGCTGGGCCTTGCCAGCGATGCACAGACGGTCGAAGGCTTCCTGCCCGCGATGGGAGATGTCATTGAAATCGGACCGGACATTGGGGCTGATAACTTCTCGATTTTCGAAGAGAGTGGGGACGCTCTGGGGCAGACCGTTAGAATTGAGCTGACCTCGGGCAATGTAACCAAGCAGATCGTATTCACTGGCTTTGGCCTGTCCGATCTTTCGCTCAGCAATTTCTCTATCACGGATCAGACGGTGTTGAACGAAGTGTCCACAGCTTTGGGGCAAGTTATCGTCTCGCCGGGAGACGGAGAGGGCTATGACCTCAGTTATGATGCAGACGGGTCAAACCCGCCCGCGATCACCGGCAATACAGACACGGGCGGGGTGAAATACCGGGCCGATAGCAACGCTGACGACATAACCGGATTCCGCCCCGGTGTGGACGAGTTGGACTTTGGCGGTACGTCGGTTCACGGCATGATCGTCACCAAATCCAAGGCCGGCGAGATTGTTATCGACAGCCCATGGTCGGACGCGGCGCAAATCGTGCCAGGTGTCACCTTCCAGGACGTGACCATCGACAGCTTTGGTGTGGTCGGCAACGAACACCTCCGTCAGGATATGGGCGGCGTTCTTAGTTGGGAGCAGGGCGTAGGACCTCGCGATGCTGACACAGTCTATGTTCGCAGCCACGAATATGGCGTGCACGAAGTTATTGACGGTTTTGATCCTTCAACGATGAAGATCAGCTTTCTGTATTTCGGAACCCGCGAGCGGCTTAGCGTCGAGGACAGTGGCGATGGTCTGGTGATCTCATCCTTGCCGACCGGACAAAGCATCACGCTGACCGGCGTGACCAAGGCTGACCTGATCCCGGGTCTGGTCGAATTCCATTTTGATCAGGTGATGGAAGACAATCTCGAGGTACCATTTGGCTTTGACCAGAACGATGTGACGTTGGTTGATCGCACCATACTGCTGACCCCACAGGCTCCTGTCGGGGCGACGACAGACGGTGATCAGACACGGGTCGGAGATCTGATAGGGGGATCGACCCAACCAGATATCGGTAGTGGAACCAACGAACCCGGAAACAGCCAAACCCCAGGAATTGTAACCTTCGGCGCTGAAGCGGATGTGGCAGAGCTTACCTGGAACTGGGGGGTAAAGACCCAGATTATCGGTTTTAATGCCGATGAAGATATCATCGATTTCAACGCTTTGAGAGAAAGCGATGTGTCGGTCACCGAAATTGATGGCGATCTTATCTTTGAAGTTGTCGGAAATGGCGGCCATACCGTTACACTTCAGGATGTTCAGGCCGAGGATCTGGATCTTGGCAACCTGACGGCTGATGACTGGAACAGTGTTGCCGAAGCAGAAAGCGCCCTGACAGACCAACTTGAAGCGCTCGGCATGTCCATCGCCTGAGGCACTCCAATAAGTGGTTCCCGGTCTGCGCTAGGCCGGGAACGAAAACAAACACATGAAAATCGATGGGCACTGGCCTCGTTTCCGGTTCGGTTCCGTGATCAAGCCATGCGACCATAATATTAATGCTCGGATCGCTTGCGCTAGGTTCTCGTGGCTGGCTTTCTTATCGTTTGTCCTTCCGGCTCTACTTAAACATTACTCCAATAGGCTGCCGGACGGAGCGTTTAGCATATCAATTTGCTAAGCCAAACTAATCGGATGTCTTTGACAGAATTTGGCCACCGCTGCAGAGTCGGGTTGCAGGCGTTTCCAATGCGGAAGAAATCCATGATCGCGACCGTTAGAAGTGTGAATCCGATTAAAGCCTTCTTTTTGTTCGTTTTGTCCTTCGCTTGTTTTTGCGCTACAAGCGCTTTGTCCCAAAACTCAGTGCCGCAAGTCGTTCTAACGGACGAGATCGTCCAGCGCATAGAAACACAGCGCGCAGCCGATCAGGTGTTCGCGGCTGACTATCAGGCATTGATTGACAGTGCAGAAGCGCATTTGCGGTCGCCTACTATTGTTGAGGCAGTTCGGAATGGAGATGGTCAGCTTCACGAAGCTTTTCGTGGATTTGGACAACGTCCGGTCGAACGCCTCACCACACTGGCTTTGGCTTGGCGATTGACCGGTGACAGTCGCTATGCCGATCGCGCCAGAACCGAACTCTTGCAATTTTCGGAACTGGAAACATGGCAGCCCGCACACTTTCTGGGATTAAGCCGTGTCACATTGGCGGTGTCGCTCGGATACAGTTGGATTAGTGACAATCTGGACGAAGAGGATCATCAGACTATTCGATCGGCACTTGTTGAGAAGGGGCTGAAAGAAGCCGCAAAAATCTACGATCTGGATACGCTCTATTATGATAAGGGTTGGATCGCCCCCCAACGCTGGGTGAACCCAGTGTCTGTTCCCGCGTCGCTTCCTGATGGGACGGCTACCGCAGATATCGCCTGGCCCGTTGCTTCCTTCAACTGGAACATCGTTTGCAATGCAGGAATGATCGTCGCTGCTCTGGTTGTGTCAGAAACAGAACCGGAACTGGCTGATCATATTATTGAGCAGGCTCAGGTTTCACTTAGAAATGGGTTGGCAATGTTTGCTCCGGATGGTGCATGGCCAGAAGGACCGATGTACGGGGCTTTGTCCGCCCGGGACGCGGCAGTATCGTTTGATGCGCTTGTTTCCGTCCTCGGGCACGATTTTGATCTTTCGCGAATGGTAGGTTTGGAGGAATTCGGGGAGTTTCTGATCCATGCGTCTGGACCAACTGGCATGCTGTTTAACTTTGGAGACAGCGATACAAGCACTGACCTTGTTGTGTTGACCTGGTTGGCGTCGCGGTTCAATCGCCCGGGCTACGACATTAAAATGAATAGCAAAATGCGGTCTTCCCATCCAGCATTCGAGCTGATCTGGCAGCAGCGACGCAATAGTGAACCAATCACTGCCCGATCAACATCCTATTGGTCTGGAGGGCTTGGGATCGTAACCATGCGGTCTGGTTGGAATGACCCTACGGCCAGCTATATCGGCCTCAAGGCTGGGCCGCTTAGCAGCCATCACAATGACCTTGATGCGGGCACCTTTGTGCTTGAAGCCGACGGTGTACGTTGGGGGGTTGATCTTGGGCTCGGAAATTACCAATTGCCCGGCTACTTTACTGACAAACGTTTTGACTATTATCGAACGGCCACGATCGGGCAGAATACACTGACCTTTGACATGGCAAATCAAATCGAAACGGGGCGGGCCTATGTTGAGGAGTTGGCGCAATTTCCGGGTTTCGATTTTGCAATCGCCGATCTTTCAGACGCCTATGGAAAGCCCAAGGGAACGGTCAGACGAGGCATAGCTCTTGTCGATGGAACGACTGTGTTGGTTCAGGATGAAATTAGCTCTGATCAACGGGGGCGGGTGGCGTGGGCAATGCATACCGAAGCGCAGGTAACGGTTGATGGCTCCAAGGCCACATTGCGTCAGGATGGGAAAGAACTAACCGCGCGCATACTGTCGCCGCCAAATGCCACCTTCTCTCAACTTTCAGCCAATCCTTGCGAAACGGCATTCAATTCTGAATGTGCGATGCAGAATCCGAATTCAGGCGTTACACGGCTCATGATCCAGCTTGATCTTGATGAAAGTGACAAGCGTGAAACCATTGTTGTTACTTTTGAACCTGATGCACAGGCCGCAAACAAGCCGGTCATCCCGTTAGGTGAGTGGCGACTGAACGCGACCCTCTCGAACGATGTTGTGAAAAAGCACATTGATCGGTTGCCTGCTGAAAACTCACGATAGGTTTGGGTCAAACTTGAACGACCTCAACCCTGGCTTTAGGCGATGCTGGGTGCGCTCAAGGAATGTAGTACGCACCAGAAGTCGCACTATGTTTGGAAACGAATAGAAGACGGCACCCTAGCGCCTGAGGCAGCGCATGGCGACCTTCAGATACGATAGACTCCGATTCAAGTTGTCTGGCTGACCCGATCCAAATTAATAAGCCTATACAGCTTCGTGCTCACCACTGCTTAGATATCGGCGCAGGGTTACGCCAAGCCCAAACACAGCTACATCCCCCAGAACCGAGATCGCGCGATGCGCGATCGCAGCGCTTAGACCGACTCCCTGATCAGTGAAAAGGCCAAGTCCGAGAGCAATAATTCCGTCTCGAATACCGATACCACCGGGTGCGCCCGGCATCAGAAAACCGATGACCCAGGCTGTCGAAAAGATTGCGATGCATTGCAATATACCGGCACCACCCTGAGGGTAGATCGCCCGTGCGACACACCAAAGTGACAAACCCAGCATCAAAAAGTTGAAGCTATGCAGAAACAATAGGATCAGGCATTTTGAAAATGTAAGTTTCGGTTTTCCCGCTTTGCGCCAAATCACAATCTGGCCAATCATTATGCAGGCCAGAATTCCGAAGAAGATGATTGTCATCTGTCCATCGAGCCAGGATCCTGGAAGGTCTGCAATTACTGCGGCGACAAGATCGGGCATGGTCAGGAGCACAATTCCGACGACCAGAGCACCGCTGGCGAGCAGAAAACCGATCTCGAGCAACAGAGATGACGCAATAATTGCGGATGGCACTCCATCACTCCTTGCGAGGGCGAAACGTCCCAAAAGGTGGGCAACATTGCCGGGGATGTATTTCCCGATCTGCGATACCATTAACTGACTTTCAGCGCGTGTGCGCGGTAGGGCAACGTCATAGATGTTTAGCGTTACCCCCCAAGCGACGGCACCTACGAGCTGCGACAGCACATAAAGGGTAAACCCACCTAGCAGTGCATAACGGGCGCGGCCTGACCCGAAGTCGAGCACTGCAATGTCTCCTGCGTGTCGAACCAGAATGATTCCGATGAAGATCAGGGCAGCAGCGGTGCCGATATAGCGCAGGGCGGTAGCCATGTTTAGTACTTACGCGCGACGATGATGTATCCAATGCCACGATCACCGTTAAGGAACACCTTTTGAACTTTCCAGACTAGCCGCATTGTCAGCGTTCCGAGCAACGAGCTGTAGAAAGGCCAGATAAGCGTCAGTAGGTTGCGATCCGAACCGCTAGCGCTAGTGCGGTCGTCTTGGTTCATCTTTTTGCCGCGTTTCTGGGTCTGTTTGGCATAGACCCGAGCGATCAGCCGTTCCATAATATTTGCCAGAGGAAAGCCGTAGCACTGGACTAGCTCAATCTTGAAGCCAGCCTTTTCAACCAAGTCAACAAGATCCTTCCGCCGGTATCGCCGGTAATGACCTGCCCAGACATCGGCTGGGTTCCAGCGTTCAGGATGTGCTGGGACAGAAACCATCAAATGACCGTCTTGTTTCAAATAGCGTGCCCATTCGATAAGCGCCGCTGAGTCGTCCTCAATATGTTCCAGTACTTCGAAAGCGACTAGATGATCAAAGCTTTCCAGCGCTAGCCCCTGACAAGTTTCGCGAATCTCTACTTCTCTGGTTCCATCCAAAATTGCCGTGGCAATACGTCGGGCCGAAGTAGACTTATCCACACCAACCGATGAAAACCCCATTCCCGCCAAGTCGTCTAGCAATGCACCAGCCCCACATCCGATTTCTAGAAGTCGTCCGGGCATCAGCCTTTGGGCCAGTCCAAGAATAACATTTCTCCGCATTAAGTAACGCGGGGCCGGCACCCATTGAAGAGCCGGAATAGCCAGGCCGAAATGCCTATGCCTGATTACGGTACCGTAATGGGTCTTAGTATTGCGGCGGGATTCTTTCATGTCGACCACAGTTTTATCCGGCTTGAGGTGCACAGCGAAACAGGTATCCGCAAAGAGTCCGCGCGATCTCCTGGGGCTTGGCCATTTTCAGTTTGTCTTCAGGCATTACCGGATAGCCCTCGTGCCTCAATTCAGCGATGGCATCCAGCAGCGCTTCGGGATTTGAATGAGGGATAAGCTTCACCCCGAGAGCTTCGGTGCCGAATGTTTCGATCATGGCAGGTGAGCTCCGGGTGATCACTGATCGCCCTGACAACAGCGCCTGATAAACCTTGTTCGGCACCACTGACGCAGCCTTGCCAGAGGCGCCAAAAATGCCGAGGCAGATGTCGGCATTTGAAATTGCCTCGGTCAGTTCCTCATAGGGAACCCACTTCTGCCAGGAGATATGATTATGCTCCGCATCCACCAGAGCTGTCTCGAGCAATAGGCGCTCTTGCCCGGTGCCAATCAGGTGCCAATTGATATCGCGACCTCGATCCGAGGTAGCTGCCGTCAATATCGTTTTAAGCCCATGCAGCGGGATGAGCTGTCCATAAAACAACACTCTAGTGGGACCGTCGTGGCGCGCAGGAGGAGGCAGACGCTGGAAGGATCCCGGCTCAGCTCCCACCGGCACTACTCCAAACCTGGATTCAGGCAAATTGAAGATCCGTGCAATATGCTCGGCATGCGCCTTCGTATCGAGCAAGACATGATGCGCTGCCCGACAGGCCAGCCATTCAGTGACCCAAAGCATCCGGCCCGGCAGTGACTTGGCCCCAACCATACTTCGATCGTTAACGACAGTGTCGTAAAGCGAAAGGAACATGTCCCAGGTGATCTGCCGCCGACGTAGCAGGGCAAAGGGCCACAACACCAAAGTATCGAGCGCGCCAAGATAGGGAACCATCACTGCATCATGACGAGGCGCACGCAAATAATGCAGGATCAGAAGCGGATAGGCCAAGAGCGCGCTGAACAACACTCGGATCATCACAGCCATGTTCAACTGGCTTTTATCCGCGTGTTTGGGCCAAATCTCTGCGTGGATTTCAATTACTTCTACGCCGAGCTCTTGCAATCCAGTTCGGAGAATTCGAGTACGCGGTTTGCTAAGATCATATGTTCCCCAAAAAATCACCCGCTTGTTGCCGGGCTCAGATGGCATCGGAGTGGTGCTGACCACCCGAGGGGAAAGAGGCATATCGGCATTCATGGCGATAGCATCCGGAAGCCGGTATAAACCTCTCGATCCAAGCTTTCTGGTGCGACCGGCGCCACACCAGTATCCCAGATCAGCCTGACAGAAACACCTTTCGGTCCGTTGATTGTTACTGCCTCTGCCGCAATGCTGAGAATGTCTCCAGATGCGACGGCACTTGTATCAATCTGTACTGGCTGGCTGGTTTCGACCCGATACCTCCCGGGGAACGGAAGTGCCAATTCAACCGGTTCGCCGGTCAGCGTCACTGATCCTCCGGCAAGCCAGATCGATCCCGAATAGTGCACATATGACTCGCGTAATATCTTGTGGTCCTCAGGCAGCAGCACAGGCTCGGCTCCATTGGCCGAACTTGGGTCCATCGTCAGCGTCAGAGCAGTTTTGTTGGCGATGAGCAAAGGCGGCTGCTGTTCTGCGATGATTTTGGCAAATACGGGCTGGCCCGCCGCCTGATAGCGTGCAACGCCCCAGCCTGACATGAAGAAACCAGGATTCGGGAAACTTGCGATCATGTGGCTGTCATCAATATAGGCGACCGGATCTGGGAACAGGCGATGAATTTCCGCAATAGTGGCGCGTTGGTTTCCTGCACGATCTTGCAGTGCTAGGGCTGCCTGGACAAAAAGCCCCGCAAGCATCACCATCACCAGTTGTGCCGAGCGTCGTGATGATCCAAGCCTCTGTGCTCCGATCGCGACGGCTGCCATCAGGAGTGGGGTAGCGAAGGGGTAAAAATAGACAAAGGCATTGCGATAGATCACCACCGAGAGGAGCGGTGCAGCAAAGAGCGCAATCAGCAGAACCCGCCGAGCATTCCGACCGGCACACAGTCCGATCCCCACAAGAATGATCTGTGGGAGGCTGAGCATAGCCCAACTAATGAATTCAGTTGATCGTGGGAATATGCCGCTTTTCAACAGCGTCGTATTCAGCGCGTCCTTTGCATTGTTTGCCGTCTGGTTGCCTTCGGCGACGCGAAGGCCAGACGCATGCCAGAGGTAGAATGACACGCAAATGCCAGCCGCCAAGATACCTGTGATAATGATGCGCCGTACCGCTATTCGATCTTCGATCCTCCATATCAGCACGGCCAGAAATGCGGGCAGATAGAGTGCCGATTTGATCGTAACCAGTACGGCCAGAGCGCTCAGAAGCGCTGCCGCCAGTGTTTGCCTGACAGACAGGCGCGTGGTCAGCAAGATTGCAATCGAAGAAGTCAGTAACGCCGCAGCAATGGGATCGGCACGGAAACTGGCGCCATAGGCCAAAACGTAGCCCGAAGTCAGGAAACCCAGAGCAGCGATATCGGCAAATCGCTGTTCGGTAAAATACAGGGCGATACGGTGCACAGAAATTGTGGTCAGCCCGATGCATGCAACCATCACAAGCCGGGCTGCAAATATCTGTTCCATCTCATGACCCGGCAGCGCATCGAGCCATGTGAAACCATGCACGAAGAAGGTCTGCATTGGACGGTCCAATCGACCGTCGAGGAAGGCATGGACATGTGACAGGAAATAGAATTCGTCCCAATTCACATTGTGAGTATACGCCAGCACAAGCATAAACACGAAGACAACGACAATGCTCGCACGTACCACTCGATCAAGAGTGATAGCCCCTACCAATCCGGCGTTTCGCTGATCGCCTAGCGCCGGATTATCCATTCTCTACCGCCCTGACCTGGTCGAGGGTAATTACTTCAGTAGGTCTAATCGGCGCGCGCAGTAACTCTCGGGCCCGGATGTCTTCCAGCAGACTACGGTTGGTGGCGATAAGATCGGCCAGGATACCAACGGCGAACAGTATCGTGGCCATTGCCAGCAGCACACCGGACAGAACCAGAGACTGAATATGCCCGGCCCCCCCGTCTGTCGCGTAATAATAGAGAAATCGCCCAACCCCGATTAAGCCAGGCAAGGCGAATACTGCCGAAAGCGTCAGGAAGAACTTCAATGGTGCGTAGATCACAAAAACGCGCAGAATAGTTCTTGCTGAGCGGGTGACATACTCTCCGATACCTCTGAACAGACGAGACGGGCGTGTTACTTTGTTGACCCGAACAGGCACTGAGGTCATCGGGATATGTTTGCGTCCGGCCTGAATGATGGTTTCCAGAGTGTAGGTATAAGTGTTGACAACACAGAGTCGGGCAGCGGCATCTCGGGAATAGGCGCGAAATCCGCTGGGCGCATCAGGGATTTCTGACTTGCTAGCCAGTCGCACGACCCAACTGCCCAGCCGCTGAAGGGTTTTCTTCAACGGCGAGAAGCCCTCGATCTCTCTGATCGGGCGAGCGCCGACCACGATTTGTGCCTTACGCTTCAGTATCGGATCAATCAGGGCGGGAATGTCGTCTGCGCAATACTGATTGTCTGCATCGGTGTTGACGATCACATCGGCGCCCAAAGAAAGCGCATACTCGATGCCGGCACTGAACGCACGGGCGAGGCCGACATGGCTGCTCATTTCCAGAACGTGATCAGCTTTGGCATTCCAGGCGACTTCAACGGTCCGATCGGTGGAGCCGTCGTCGATGACCAGTACTTCAACTTTACTGACGCCAGGAATCGATCGGGGAATTGCCGCGATCGCTTCGGCAAGGGTTTCCTCCTCGTTAAGCGCCGGTATTTGGACGACAAGCATCATGATCATGCCACATTGATAACTATTGAGTGCAATTACATTTTATTTTGGGACAAAATTGTGTCCAAAAGGGGTAATTGTTGAGCCATCTGAAACGGTTGAAACGCTCCTTTGAAACAATTCGTATGAATATTCGATGGTTGGTGCGTCATCGGTGCCGACCGAAAACTGCGTTACTCTAAATCAGTGAATTCCGACCAGCCGTCGATCTTCTCAAATCAACTTGACGCTGTAAATCGCTTCGAGCGATCAAGAGATCAACTCATTGGGGCCGATCAGTTTTACTCACGCCCGGCCTGGAAAATCCATTCTGTGTGAGGGTTCGCCTTCACGTCTTCCAACATTTTTAAGACCTCGGCTTTCCATCCAGCTTTGATCTTTAAAGCCAGTTGAGACGGCGGCCGGTGGTTGGGTTCAAGGATCGCGTATTCATATCTGAGCGGTTTCTTGAATGGCAAAAAAGCGACCTTTCCGTCGGACAGGTTCAATCCTTGCTCGGTCACGACGGTCAGCGGATCAACGATGCTGCAACATTGCCCGGAGCTGACGAAGGGGATGAGCGGCTGAAAATACTGGCAGGTCACTGTCGGATTGTACTCAGCACCGACCTCCTCGAATTCCTGCCGGATTTTGCGCTGGAATGGGTGTGACGCATGCAAGCCGCCCATGGGCGTATCGTTCAGATCAGACAGTGTCAGGCTCTTACGCGAAGCAAGTGGGTGGGTGCGGTCAATGGCACAGAAGCAATCTGCTTTGATTAGTTCGGCAGAGTACTGCGGTTCTTTGCCCGCTGAATGTTCGAAATCAGCAAATCCGAAGTCGATGTTCTGGGTCCCTGCAAGCTCCATAATCTGAGGTGAACTGCGGGTGGAAAGAGTGATGCGAATATCGGGGTTTTCTCCGACCGACTGGCTGATGAAACGCGGGAACAAAAAGGCGGACGGCCCGGGCATCGTTGCGATGTTCAGGCTGCCTGCATGCCCTTTGATCAACCCTTCCATTGTGCTGGAGATGGTGGCGAGACGGTCCAGAATGCCTGTGGTTTCGGCCAGAAGGTAGTGCGCTTCAGGAACCGGAACCAGGCGTCTTCCCTTGCGTTCAAACAGGGTCAGTCCCAGCGTTTTTTCCAGGTTTTTCAACGCAAGGCTAATCGCCGGCTGAGTGCGATTCAGTTTCTTGGCAGTTTGCGAGATAGAGCCGGTCTCCATCACTTCGCGAAACACTGTGAGCTGCATAAGGTTCATGGTTAATGTATAAATAAAACCTTAGTTTTGTGAAGTATAAAAAATTTGCATTTATGCGAATCGTCTCTACGCTGAGAAGATCGAATTCGGGAAAACCGAATCCAGCGATCCAACAACGGAGATGATTATGAAATTCGTGAAATGTTTGACCGGACTGGCCTTGGCAGGCGCGCTTGCCGCCCCTGCGCTGGCGCAGGATCCAACATTCTTCCGCATCGGGACCGGTGGCGCAGGCGGAACCTACTTCCCCATCGGCGGCACCATCGCCAACGGAATTTCTGCCCCTCCGGGATCTCGCCCGTGCGAAGAAGGTGGCCAATGTGGCGTCCCGGGCCTGATCGCAATCGCGCAATCCACGACAGCGTCGGTGTTCAACAATGCCGCAGTGCAGAATGGTGAGCTTGAGGCCGGTCTGGCCGCAGCCGATGTGACCCGTTCAATGTATCTGGGCGAAGGCAAGTTCGAGGGTAAACCTCATCCTAACCTTCGCATCGTAGCAAATCTGTTCCCCGAGGACCTGCATCTCGTGCTGCCCGCCGGTCAGACGATCAACGACCTGGGCGATCTGGAAGGCAAACGCGTCGGTATCGCACAGGCCGGATCGGGTACGCAGGTTGCAGTTTTGCAGATGCTCGACGCCTGGGGCGTGAATCGCGACAATATGGATGAAGCCGAACTGAACAACAGTCAAAGCGCCGAGCGTTTGGCTGACGGTCAGTTAGACGCCTATTTCTACGCTGCGGGCTGGCCAGTTGCCGCGATGGTACAACTGTCGTCGACCAAAGGCATGAACCTGCATTCGTTCAGCGATGAAGATCTGGCCAAGATCAACGAGATCATTCCGGCCTATATCCCTTCGGCCATTCCGGGTGGTGTCTATGAAGGCATAGACGCGGAAACCAAGACCCCTGCGGTCAGTGCTATGCTGGTTGTGTCCTCGGATCTGTCTGAAGATCTGGTCTATCAGCTGACCAAAGCCCTGTGGAACGACAACACCCGCAAGCTACTGGACAACGGCCATGCCAAGGGTAAGCAGATCACGCCCGATACCGCGCTGGATGGTGTAGAGGCGCTGGGTGTTCCACTGCATCCGGGTGCCGAGAAGTTCTACAAAGAAGCCGGACTTCTTCAGTAAACGTAACAGACTGAACTGTATCGTCGGTGCCCCTATGTGGGGCACCGCACACTGGAACTATGCGAAATCGGGAGGCCATCATGTCCGAGACCCAGAAACTTGATGACCACGAATTGACAGCCGAGGAACTAGCGGCCATCGAGGAACAGTTCGATGAAGGTGCCGCCGTCCGGCAGGTGACGCCCACCGCTGGAAAAGTTCTCCGTGTTGTGGCCCTGATTTTAGCGTTCTACGAATTCTTCACGGCCGGATTCGGCCTGCCCGCAGACCACTGGCACATGGGCATCTACCTCGCCCTGCTGTTCATTCTGGTCTATGCCACAATCCCGATTGTTGGGGCAAAGAGCCTTTATGCCCTTAAGGTCAGCCGGTTCCGCATCGGTAACATCCCGCTCTATGATCTGGTTTTCATGGCGCTTGGCATCGTTGCCGCGCTCTATGTTGGCGTAGCCTGGCGCGGCATTCCGTTCCTTGGGATCGAGGAACAGACGTTCCGGATGGGCAACCCCAACAACTATGATGTATTTCTGGGCGTCGTCATTATCCTTTTGGTGCTGGACATTGCGCGGCGCACGCTGGGCTGGGTGCTGCCCCTTATCATCTGTGTTTTCATCTCATACGCCCTGCTGGGGCCGTACTTCCCCGGACTGCTGCAGCATCCCGGCGTGAATTTCAAAACCTTCGTATCGTCGATGTATTTTCCGCAGGAAGGTATCTACGGCGTCACGCTCTGGGTGGTTTCGACTATCGTCTTTCACTTTGTTTTGTTCGGCGTCATCGCGCAACGCACCGGTCTGGGGCAGCTGTTCATCGACAACGCGACTATACTTGCGGGCCGTTATACTGGCGGTCCGGCAAAGGTATCAGTGGTGTCCTCAGCTTTCTTTGGCACGATCTCGGGCTCATCGGTGGCCAACACCGTATCGACCGGAGCATTGACTATCCCCAATATGAAGCGCCTCGGATACCCTGGCCATTTTGCGGGCGGGGTTGAGGCTGCGTCTTCTGCTGGTGGCCAAATCACTCCGCCGATCATGGGCGCTGCAGCCTTCATCATGGCCGAGTTCCTTGAGGTCCCCTACACCACCATTGTGATCGCGGCGATCTTCCCAGCAATACTGCACTATGTCGGCGTCTTCGCTGTGGTGCACCTGATGGCACGCAAGCTGAACCTGAAAGGTCTGGCGAAAGAGCAGCTGCCGCAACTCAAAGCCGTTTGGGCGGAAGGCTGGGCCAATATCGTGCCACTGATCGGCCTGCTGGTGGTGCTGTTTACGGGCTACACGCCATTCATGTCCGCTTTTTGCGGTATTTCTCTGGCGGTCATCGCGGGCATGTCGCGGATCAAACAGCCGCCAACGCTGGTCTATGCCGCGGCTTTCCTGGCTTTTGTGCTTTGGAAATTCTCGGATGGCGGGTTCGACCTGACGATGACCGCAATCCTTTGTGGCCTGTCGGTTATTGCCACGCTGAATCCACAGAAACGGATTGAAGTGCCCGAGATGCTGCAGGCGGTCGAACTGGGCGTGAAGTACTCGCTGGCCGTTGGTGCCGCAGCGGCTGCGGTTGGCATCGTGGTCGGAGTGATCAACACCACTGGCATCGGCTTTCGCATTGGCTTCATGGTGACACAGGGCGCGGGCAATCTGGCTTCAGATATTTACAACATGATCTCGTTCGGCAGCTTCCAGCTGTTTGCCATGGAAGACCTGCAGCTATTCATCTCACTGGTCTTCATAGCCATCGTCTGTATCCTGATGGGCGCGGGTATCCCGACCACAGCGTTGTACATCATGCTGGTATCGGTCGCACAGCCTGCTTTGGCGCAGCTCGGCGTTCCTCCCATCGCCAGCCACCTGTTCGTGCTCTATTACGGCGTGGTGTCAGAAATCACACCACCGGTCTGTACGTCGGCCTACGCGGCTGCTGCAATTGCCAACTCGAATCCGTTCCGCACTGGCCTGTCGGCATTCACTCTTGGATTGGGCAAGGTGATTGCGCCGATGGCTTTCGTATATGCGCCAGTTCTGCTGTTCGTATCCTCAACCGGCTTCAATTTCTGGGAGTTCACTTACACCGCCGCCAGCTGTATCGCCGGGGTTATCGCCCTGTCGGCTGCGGTTGTGGGCTACTGGCTGAAACCGATGAATGTTGCGGCGCGGATTCTGATGGCCCTTGCGGGGATTATCTTTGTCGCGCCCAGCCTGACGGCAGACCTGATCGCGCTGGCCGTTGCCTCGCCTGTCATCGTCACCCAATTGATCGCGCGCAACCGCAGTCAATCTCCGGCCTGAACTGATGACAGAACAAGTGACCATCATCGGCGCAGGAATCGTCGGCATCTGTTGCGCTTTGTCGCTGCAGGAACGGGGCATTCAGGTTCGGCTGATCGATCGAGGTGAGCCGGGTCAGGAAACCTCGTTCGGGAATGCTGGTGTGGTTTCGCCTTGGTCGATCATTCCGCAAGCAATGCCCGGTATCTGGAAAATGCTGCCCAAAATGCTGCTAGACCCTAAGAGCGCGCTGTCAGTCAGGCCCAGCTTCTGGCCCAAAATGATTCCTTGGGGGTTGCGATTTCTCGGAAACTCAGGAGAAAAAACTGTTCGCGAAGTCTCGGACGCGATGGAGGTTCTTTGTCGCCCCTCCGTCGATCTGTACCGGCGTCATTTACATGGTACCGGGCACGAGAACCTGATCACCGATAGCTATTACATCCACGCCTTTCGCCGACCAGAACAGGCTGATCTGGACGGGCTTGGATATCTTATCCGCCGCGAAAAAGGCGGCGATCTGGAACGCGTCGACGGTGACGAACTGCGCCGATTGGAGCCCGCTATGTCCGAAGCGTTCAAAGGTGCGATTGTGATCAAAGGGCAAGCGCGTGTAACCGCTCCGGGACGTGTGGGAGCGGTTTTGGCCGAAAAGGCGCAAGTGCAAGGTGCTGAAATTGTGCAAACCGAAGTCACCAAGCTTACCCCCGCGGAAGAGGGTGGTTGGCAGATTGCAACTGCGCAGGATACGCTAACCGCCAGCCATGTTGTTCTTGCGGCAGGCGTATGGTCTGCCGACCTGTTGAAACCATTGGGATTGCCTATGCCTCTCGTGGCCGAAAGGGGCTATCATGTCGAATTCCCAACCCCTGCGGTCGAACTGAACAACTCGGTCATGGATGTGGATGCAAAGGTGGTCGCAAGTTCGATGCTTGGGGGGCTTAGGGTCGCCGGTACGGCTGAATTCGGCAGCGCCGATGCACCCGCTGACCCACGGAAGAAGCAAATCCTGTCCCAACAGGCCAAGGCCATGATGCCCGAGCTTGATACAGGTGAGGCGCGGTTTTGGATGGGTCGGCGCCCGTCATTCCCGGACAGCTTGCCCGCAATCGGGCAAGTAAGAGACCAAGAGGGACTCTATGCAGCGTTCGGGCATTCTCATTACGGGCTGATGATGGCCCCGAAAACCGGCGAGCTAGTGGCGGATATCGTCTCGGATCGCATCCCGAATATCGATCTAGCACCGTATACACCAACCCGGTTTTGAGCTTTCAAATCAAAAAAGGACCTGATGACAATGCCAATTTATCAAGGCGGCCAGAATATCTGCGGGGCCTCAATCGGTGTGCTTTGCCTTGAAAGCTATTTCCCAAAGCCACCGGGCCATATCAAGAACCCGTCCAGCCTGCCATTTCCGGTTCTGTATGAAATGATCGACGGGGTGACTGTCCCGACACTTCTGAACAACCCTACGCCGGAATTGCTTGAACCCTTCATCGAAGGTGCCAAACGGCTTGAGGCCGAAGGCGTGCGCGCCATTACCGGCAGCTGTGGCTTTCTTGCGCTGTTTCAAAAAGAACTGGCTGCAGCGGTTTCAGTTCCGGTGTTTGCTTCCAGCCTGATCCAGGTGCCGCTGGCTTATCACATGACCGGCGCGAACGCTCCGGTGGGTGTTTTGACTGCAGACGCTTCTGCTTTGACTGCCCGGCATTTTGAAGGCGTCGGTGCCGCCGGTGTTCCGGTGGCGGTGAAGGGACTGGAGGACACTAGTGAATTTGCAGAAGTGATCTTGCGGAATACCCGCACCCGTATGGACACAGACCTGATCGAGGCCGAGGTCCTGAACGCAGCCCGTAGCCTGATGCTTGAGGCCCCTGATATCCGCTCACTGGTTTTGGAGTGTACAGACCTGCCGCCCTACGCATCGCGCCTTCAGGAAGAACTGCGCCTTCCCGTGTATGATCTGACGACACTTGCGCAAATGGCACATTCCGTAGCGGCCCGTGAGCTATACTCTGGATTGATGCCCTGGCAGCGTTAGTGCGTGCCAATCAATTCGAATGAAGTAATGACATGGACCATGGCCGTAACCTCAGGATATCTGAGTTCTTGCAAAAATGCCAAAGCTGCAGGAGTGCTATGTGACCATTGATCTGTCCATTTTGATGGCCGCCATTTGCCTCGGGGCAATGCTGCAGGTTGGCGTGGGCATCGGTTTCAGTATCATCGCGGGTCCCCCGATGATGATCCTGCTCGGCACCTCGACGGCAGTTCCCATATTGCTGTTGCTGAATACCCTTGTGTCGATAGTCGCGACGGACCGTCATGTACTGAAGAACAACAAGCCACTCATTCTTAATGCTATCATCGCATGTTGTGTCGGTGTAGTTGCCGGTCTTACTGTTTATCCGTTGTTGAACGAGGCGTTTGTTCTGGCCTTGACGGCCTGCTTGTTGTTGATCGGCTTGATCACCACCCTGCTTCCCTTGCGCGGTACAATCGGGCGTTTTGGGTTTTCAGCCATTACAGGGCTGTCCGGGCTTGCAACCGTCTGGGCGGCAACACCGGGCCCACTTATGGTGTTTGGTTTGATCGCAAAGGGCCGTTCAGCCAAAGAGGTGGCCAAGCTGGTGCAACCCATCGCGCTGGTGGCTTACGGCATTGCATTCGTGTTGCACAGCCTGTCCGAAACGCAGGCCATCACATACGAGCCGCAACTGCTCGGCTTTGTCACAATCACGCTGGTAGGCAGCCTGCTTGGACGGGCAGGGGGCTCTTACTTGCCGCAGTCGGTCGTCATAGCCGCGATCCGCGTGGTTTCTTTCATCGCCTGCTGTGTCCTGTTCCAGCGCGCCTATATGATTGTATAATCCCGGGAGGTGCACGATGCAACGAAACGACAATCTGGAGAGATTTCCTCGCGCCCGGCTTATGTCGGGCCCGACACCTCTGGAACGTTTGGACAGGTTGTCAGCGGAATTGGGGATCGATCTCTGGCTCAAGCGCGATGATCTGACGGAGCTTGTGTTTGGCGGCAATAAAACACGGCAGCTCGAATTCTACCTCGGCGATGCACAGCAACAAGGTGCCGATACCATTCTAATCACCGGTGCTGTTCAGTCCAATTTTGTCCGATCTGCAGCCGCGGCGGCCGCTAAGCTGGGCATGCAATCCGTGCTTCAATTAGAAGAGCGTGTCCCAGATATGGACGAAGAGTATTACAGGTCCGGGAACGTATTTTTGGCACAGATTCTGGGTGCCGAGCATATGAGCTATCCCGAGGGCGAAGACGAAGCCGGGGCCGACGCGGCATTGCACGCGCGTGCTGACGAATTGAAGGCCCAAGGCCGCACGCCATATGTCATTCATCTGGGCTTGAATCATCCACCTCTGGGGGCGTTGGGCTATGTCGTTGGCGGACAGGAATTGTGCGCCCAGATGCCCAATTTCGATGCGGTGGTTGTGCCGTCAGGCAGTGGTGCTACGCATGGCGGTTTGCTAACCGGTCTAGCACTGGAAGGCAGCACGGCCCCGGTATTTGGAATATGCGTGCGCAGAGATCGCGAGAAGCAACACGCCCGCATGATGATCGTTCTACAGAAACTTGCAAACTTGCTGGATGTTGATGCCGCTCAATTGCAGGCGCGGATCGATGTCTATGACGATGCATTGCCGCCAGGTTACGGCAAAGTGAACGCAAGAACGCGTACCGCACTGGAAAAAATGGCACGGACCGAAGGGGTTTTCCTCGACCCGGTTTATTCCGCCAAGACATTCGCCGGTTTGATGCATCTGGTTGAAAGCCAGAAGATTAAACCGGGTCAGAAAGTTATTCTGCTGCACACCGGCGGGCTGCCGGCCCTTTTTGGATATCAAAATGAACTGGCGGACAATCTGACTTGAAGGAAACTCGGCCTCGTAGTGCCGGCTTCTGATCTATGGCTCCCATTGGCATTTCAACGCTTGTGCCGTGGGCAGCTCAAATCACTGCTAAATTCAACAATGAGAAAGTACAAGTTATGACAATCACCCGCATCGAAACCGGTCAGCGCATGAGCCGGATCGTGAAACACAACGGCGTTGCCTACCTGTGCGGTCAGACTTCGGACGCGCCGACCGTGGCAGATCAGACGCAGGACATTCTGGCCAAGGTTGAGGATCTTTTGCAAAAGGCAGGCAGCGACAAGACCCGCATCCTAAAATGCGAAATCTGGTTGGCGGATATGGCAGACTTTGCCGAGATGAATGCCGTTTGGGACGCTTGGGTGCCCGAAGGCCACGCGCCCGCCCGCGCCTGCGGAGAATCCAAGCTCGCCCGTGATGTATTGAAGGTCGAAATGATCGTGACGGCAGCTTACGACTGAGCGGCGGCTGATTGCGGTTAATAGGGTAGGTTTTCTGGTCCTTTGCAAGTCCAATCCCTCGGAGATTGAGCTATTCACGGTCCAGAAAACACCCTAGGTCTTCGCGTCTGCGTTCGCGTGCCCACATTTGCGTCTCTGAAAGCGATTGCTGACGGGAGATGACGGCGATGCGTTAGTTTCGCAGTTTCACCACCAACTGGCATGTGATGCGCGCCCGGTGGGTTCATATCGATTGCCCAAAGTCACTGTAGTGGATTCAAATCCTTACGCATCTTGGGTGGGTCAAGAAACAACACAGGATAAATAGCGCTATTCGAGTGCTATTTCAGATCATTTTGGCCAATTCAGGGCTGCGCTAAGCTGCTGCTAATACAGCAAATTTTTGCTCTCCGAATTTGACCAAATAGCTGCCGCGTATTAATCGACTTGCAACGAAACGAGCGATCAACTCTTTGTCTTTGCAAGATACGTCCAAGTTGGCCCGGCGGTTTCCCCTGATCCATCCGGCAAAGGAATACGCATCAATTTCTGCGCCAGAGACTTGATGTCATACATTGCTGGGACCAGTGACCTTAGCGCAGTCTTGTCCGTGTTGAACGCAATGTGCAGACCATCAAGCAGGCCGGACCAGGCCGCGTTAAATTCTGCAGATATTTCTTCGATCTCTGGCGCGTTCTTGAAGTCTTTTTCGGACGGATCATCCCGCATCGGGGATACCGCGCTCCAATCGACGATGAGGTCGCCACCGGTGGGCGGGCCGTCTATGCTGTCATCTGGTTTATAATACCGGCTGTGCAGGATTTCGTTGAATTTGAAATAGTGCGCAACATCCTCGCGGTGATCAGGGCCAGGGATAATGTCATTGTCGCCAGCTCTGTGACCAAGGTCTGCGCCTTCCCCTTCATCCATGATTTTCTTTATCGCCTTCAGCGCGGCCTTACGGCGCTGCGACGGGGTGCCAATCACCTCGATCACCTCACCTCCAGCACCGAAATAGTCGGCGTCGGTGATTTGTCGTGCCTCATTACCAGTAAAAATCGCGGCATCCCCATAAGTATCACAGGCTTTGCGCAACCTTTCCCGGATGTAGATGTAAAAACCTCCGATCGTATGATAATCACCGCTTTTCGCAGCTCTTTCATCTTTTGGTGCCGTTTCAACCGCACGAAAGCTCTTGATTTGGTCTGGCGTAAACCTGCGCAGATAAACAGTTGGACCGCGCCCGTTTAGCAGTGGCTGGGGGTATTTGGGCAGCAGCTTAGGATTGTTCAGCTCCGGAGTTCCGCCAATCGAATTCATGACATTCGCCGCAAGAACCATGTGGAGCATTTCTTCGACCATAACCTGCCGGATCACTTCGATGGGTTCGGCGTTTACGATTGTTGGCTCAGACCGGTCATACTGGCCTTGTTCGAGGATCGAATAACACGCAGTCGCATAGGGAGGAATGGTAGTGAGTTCAAGAATAAGCGCGTCCTGAAACAGTTTACACAGTGTCGCGCGCTCTTTCTCCAGTTTGTCTTTCGAGGTCATTTTGCCCCCCCTTTCCGAACAGCATCCGATATTGCTCTGGAGGCTCGGTAAGCCATTGCCGACATCGTGAGTGTCGGGTTCGATGTTGCGATTGTTGGCATCGATCCGGCGCCTACCATCCACAAATTGTCGTGATCCCAGGTTCGCATTACGTCATTAGTCACCGAATTGCGCGGGTGCGTTCCGATCCGATGGGTTCCGACAAGATGACCTGCGCCAAAGAACGTGTATCCCCGGCCGTCATAGGTGAAATATCCGGCGTCAGATGGGTTGTAGGCCGTGTGGTTTCGAATACCCAGGCGCTGAAAAATCTGCGTACAGGTGTCGTACGCCGTCGCCAAACCGGCCCGCGAATAGTCATCCAGATCATAGCTGATCACAGGGCGATATTCACCCATCGGTGTGCGATAGGCGGGATCAATCGTGACTCGGTTGGTCGAGCGGGGCAGTTGTTCGACCATCGTGCCGATGCGAACCTGTCTTTGAACATCGTGATATAATTTGTCACGAAGCGCTTTGCCAAAGAGGTTCTCCTGTTCAACAAAGCGCGCCACATCCGTGTTTGGGGCCCCGGTGGCAAAGTTCCAGCCCCAGTTTCCGATCTCGAGCCTATGGGCGGCAGTTCTGTCACGAAAGGTCCCGTCCCGGAAATTGGCGTAGCTTGACGTCGATCCCGGCCCACGAAACGGACCAACTGGCTCGGGCGCGGAACCCCACGTCATCATGTAGGGATGATCCATCAGGTTGCGGCCCAGTTCGCCGCTGGTCCGACAAATCTCGGAAGCCAGCGCAAGAGTTACGTTTTCCACCGCTCCACCAGCAAGGACGTATTGTTTGCCCTTGGCACGGCGCAGTTCGTATTGCGCAACACCGGAGAACGGGTATTTCTTGTAGACGATACCCGAAACCCGACCGCTTTCGGCAAGCTCGACCTTGGACGCCACGGCTTGCGTGATTGTTTTCATGTGATGTTTGCGAATGTGCTTGGCATCTTCCAGCGTCTTCATCGCATTGTATTTTGCCTGAATTGGGCAGATCGGAATGCAGCTTGAGTTGCCCTCGCACCGCTGGCCCATATAGGCAAATGGACCGGTCGATCCTCGCGGGCGAAACTGATGCCGCATCTTGCGGCCCACGGGTATACCATTGGCATTCTTTGGCTTACGCGGGGTTGAGTTGCGGCCTTGCGGCGTGCGTGAGACTTTCAGTTTGACCGTGTCTTTAGGGTCTTCGCCAATTTCAATGGGCATGCCGTCTGCCCGAGCAAAGAACCCATCGATATAAGACGAGGGTATCGAGTGCATGGGGAAGTCATATCCTTTAGCAAAGTACCCCCGGTTATCATGCTTGCCCGAGGTCTTTATTCCCAATGCTCTGGGTGTCTGTTCCTCGGCGTCTGCTGAGACGCCGATTTCCCATTCGGCCCTCTCATAGTCGGATCGAATATCCTTGTAGCCAAATGGCCAGTCGACCCCCTTGCCGAACCTGCTCTGCATTTCGAAATCTGCGGGCATCATCCGAAGACTGGTGCCCAGCCAGTGCAAGGAGGTCCCGCCATAGGCACGCAGATAGTTGCTGCCAAACGGCAGCGGCCCGCGCTGAACAAAATACCCGTTTGTGTCCGGTTCGGTGCCGCGAACCGCCGTGATGTCCAGCACCGAGGGTGACGGCAAAGTCGGCAGATCCGGATAGGGTGAGTTCGGTGTTTTCGCCAACGAGAGGTAGTACTGATCCAGATAGGATCGGTAGGTCTCCCACGTTTTGCCATGATCCGCACCGGCCTCGAGGATCAGAACAGTGTGCCCTGCTGACACAAGCTCTTTCGCCAGAATGGCACCGGAAAATCCTGCCCCTACAATGACCACATCATAGGTTCTGTCGTCGTCTGTAATCGCGTTCATTGGCCCGCCTCCCGTTTCCGAGGAGGTTCAAGCGCCCAAGCACCAAAACCCTGCTGCTTTGCCCCCATGGGATGGGCACCGATGGCGTCCCAGACCAACCCTTCCTTGTACGAGCGTGTCGAGATGATCTTGACCACATCAAAGCGAGAAGCGCCGTAGCTTTCGCGCCATTCTTGCGAAAGCGGAACCCACTGACCCGTGTACCAAAGCTGAATCAGCGAACGCGCAATCGGGCCAAGGCACCTGTCCGACAGATAAGTTTGGCGGATAATCTGATCATCGTCCCCTTGCCCGAGGGATTGAGCGTGAGACAGAAACCGGCTCAAAATCTCTTCTGGTAGAACCTGTCGGAATTGATGCCAGTATTCCCCGGTGCACCCGGTCCCTTGCAACTCGGCACTATTGTAACCCGTCAATGCCGCGCTGACCGACAGGAAGGCTTGATGGGCGGGACTGTTGTCATGCTGTGACATGGCGGTCTCCATCAATGGCATCCACGTAGAACCCGCGCGGCTCGAAGCAGGCGGGGGGGCTTTCAAAAACCTGTACGGCGACAGGGGTGAAGTCGGTGAACAACCGATGCATGTCCCGTGTCATTGGGAAATCGTTGTTGCCGAGTTTCAGTTTGAATGTCTTGGCGATGCGCTTGCCGTCCTTGTTGTCCAGCATTGCAGTTTCGAAGAGGCCCGAGATTGTCCAGCGGGTCCAAACAGTGCGGCCAAGACCGGTCGCGAATTCCGGGATCGGAGTGCAATTTGTTGTCGTCCACTGATTGCCGCTGAGCTTTCCCAAATCGGCGGTCAAATCGTAGACGATGGTTTGCGGGTCGTCGGGGTTGACCAATTGAATCCACCAGGATTTCGGAGAGATTGGCGGATTTCCTTTCATTTTGGCGTTCAGCGACGGCACTTTGTAATTGAACTGCCCCAGAAACTTGGGCTCGCCAAAGGCCTGACGCCCAGCCTTGACTGCAACCGCATTGTCTGCAGCTACGTGTATTCGCAGATGCCCGATGGTTTTGGTCTGATCGCGGCCGTGCAGATACTCGGTCAGGGACATCTTCGGAACGCCGGGCACCCGGTTCGAAGGGTAAGCCAGAAGGTTAAATTCAACCTCGTTCACAAAGCCCAAGGAATTGTCATAGTGGGCGGTGTAGCGTTGAAAATTCAATAGAATGACAGCTTTGTTCTTTCCATTTTCATCGGGGAACTCCGCCACGCACAATCCTGTACCCTTGACGAAGGGTTTGGCGGCTTCGACTGAGGTATACCAATACATCCATTGGCATTGCAGAGAGGCATAATAGAAGGGAAATGTATCAAACTGCTTGGGCAGTTTTGGCATGACACCGGTGACATTCGTCTGATGGCAGCGGTCACCTTTTGATTTCTTCTTAGTCATAATGGCTATGTCCTCCCGACTGGCTTTGACTATCTCGTATTTTTCAAATGTCCTGTGATGAGCTCTCCGTTTTTGCAGTTCCAAGTTTATTCAGAATAGCGCGTATCTCGGCCAAATCCGGACCATCGAACCCGGCGACTTCTTCAACCGCTTTTTTGATCCGGTTCAGGCAATCGGGGGTTGGATCAAGCTTTGCCAGCTCTTTGATCGTACGCAGCAGTGGACCAAAATGCCCGCGGTCCAGCGCCAAACTGACAGCCTGCTCGAAATGATCGATACACGCTTCTTCATGACCTTGGGCAAGCGACAGACGTCCTCTTAGCCGGGTCAAACCGACAATCCAGAATTGTTCCCCCCCACCCAACGTGATCTGCTCGGCTTCGTCCAAAAGCTCTTCTGCGAGTTCGAGATGTCCGTGCAGGATGGCCGCGTCTGCATAAAGATACAGAAAGAAACTCAACCCCAGCCGGCAGCCGGTATCCCGCCATTCCTGAAGACCAAGTTCGATTTCCTTCAGCGCGCCGTCGCCCAACTCGTTCCGGCGTGCCCATCCGTTCATGATCCGCGCCCATCCACGCCAGAACTGAAACGAGTACTCCTCTGAAAGCGCAATCAGATTGGCCGAGCTTTCCAGTACAAGGTCTTCATCACCGCGGAACTGCGAGATCCAACCCAGAAATGCATTTGCAAAGGATTGACTGAAGGGATGCGCTGTTTCTTCCGCGTGAAGCACGGCCTTTTCGATCGCTTCCAAAGCGCTTTTCGTGTCGCCTGACAACCAGCAAGACAGCGCACGATATCCCTGAAGCGCGACGGATAGATCAACGACGTCAAAATCCAGCCCCATGAACCGGTGCTCAAGCGACAGATTGACATCAATCCCTGCCTGCAAATGCGTTAGGGCGTCCTGCGGCTGGCCAAGATATGTCTGCAGCGAGCCAAGTGATCTCTCGGCGGATACAATGGCAAGAGGGCTTTTCAGATCCTGACAAAGCGACACCAGGCGATCCGCATTCTGTTTCGATACAGCATATTCGCCCCCCAGCATTGTCGATCGGAACTGGCCATAGACGACTTTGAACAACCGCTCTGTTTCGCCGTATTCACGACACAAGGTTTGTGCCCGGGCATATGCGGAAAGGACCGAATTGTGTGCGTATCCTCGTACAAACGCCAAAGGAACCGCGATGGTGATTTGCAGATCAATCTCGCGCCGGTCGCGGTCTTGCGACGCAGGCAGTTCCTGCAGACATTCCAGGGCGTGCTGCAGATGGGTGATGGCCTCAACATTTGCAGAATGATCCAATGCCTGGCGCGCGGCCCGCATAAGGTTGAGCTCGGCCGCCAAATAATCACCGGCCCGCCAATAGTGATGGCCCAGAATCTCTGGCTCGTGTTTAACAATTTCCTTGTAGTTCTCTTCAAGAACCGCCGCGATTTGACCGTGCCATCTGGACGCCGTCGAACGCAGCATGGATTGATACGCCGCATCCTGTACCAAGGCGTGACGGAACCGATATGTGTCTTCCACGCCTCTCAGCCCGGCGGGAACAATCAACTCTGTTTCAAGTAGCTGCTCCAGCGCTCTGGTGATTTCCTGGTCGCTCCATTTCAAAACGTGGCTAAGCAGGTTTCTTTCAAAGTTGCGCCCGATTGCAGCAGCGACCTGCACGATCTCGCGGCTGGCGGATAAACGGTCCAGCCGGGCCATCAAGGAATCCTGCAGAGACTCCGGAATTGCCATGGACAACTCGGCCTTACTTTGCCCCCGGCTTACCAGCAGACCGGATTCCATCGCCATTTTGGTCAGTTCTTCGACAAACAGCGGCACGCCATCGGTTCGGTCTGCCAACTGGCTCAGAACCTCATCCGAAGGGCGGATTCCCGAAATGCTTTCAACCAGTTTGAAGATATCGCGCCGGACCAGACGGTTCAGCTCCAAGGTGGTGACATGTGACTGGTTTCGCCAGGGTGACTGGAATTCACTGCGGGCGGTCATCAAGACCAGGCAGCGTCTACTTGATAGTTGTTCAACCCATCCGTCGACAAACTCAAGCGTGGAAGCATCGAACCAATGTACGTCGTCCAGCAACAACATCAGCGGTGAAGATTGTTCTAATCCTGCGCAAAGCCGCAGCAACGCTTCGATCAACGCACCCTTTTCCCGTTCAGGCGCCATTGGTTCAGCCGGGATTGAAGTGTCTTCCAGCGCCACTAGGCGCAGAATGGGCATAACACAGTCAGGATCATCGAGACCGAGTTCAGACAAAAACCCGATGATCTTAGCTCGGTTCTGTTCTGGAGTCTCATCAGGTGTCATTCCGGTCAACGCCGTAAGCGCGTTTTTTATCGGGTAAAATGCGCTGCTTTGATGAAGCGGTGAGCCGAACAGAATGAATTGCGACGCATCTTCTTCGGCCAGATCATCGCTCAACCCAAAGGCGATCTTAGACTTCCCGACACCCGCATCGCCGGTCAGCAACAGCACTTGCCCTTCACCTTCCAGCGCACCCTCCCACCGAGATCGGACCAAGGCGATTTCCGCGGTCCGACCGATGGTTGGTGTTTTATCGTGTGAAAAGTCTTTGCGCGCGGTTTCGAACCCCAAAACCTTCTGCCGGGCCTCAAACAGCTCTAGTGGAGCGCTAATCCCTGCCAATTGCGGCGCGCCCAAAGACACAAAGTCAAGCCGTTCACCAATCAGGCGTCGCGTCACCTCGGAGATCACGACTTGCCCGACCTCGGCAACGGACTGAATACGGGCCGCCACGTTTGGTGTGTCTCCGAACAGCCACATCTTTTCGTCCAATGACGAGCTGTTGGCGGTGCCAACAACAACGGGTCCAGTGTGCATTCCGATACGAACGTTGGTCGCAACCGGCTGGCTGGAAAATCCAACTTCAATACCCTCTGCCATCTGGGTAATTTCAAGCGCGCACAGCGCGGCCGAGTAGTGACTCGCCTCTTGCGCGACGGGGTAACCAAAGACAGCCACAACACCATCACCCGCATAGTTTGCGATCTCACCGCCGAATTTCGCAACCGTGCTACCGACCAGATCGCGATATTGGGTGATAAGCTCACGATAGTCTTCGGGATCAAATTTTTCGGACAACGCGGTAGAACCAACCAGATCGCAGAACATGACGGTCAGTTGCCGCCGTTCCGCAACATTTTCGGGTGCGGGCGTTAGTGGCGGTGAATTGTCTGGCTCTGAGTTTTTGACCGACGCTGATCCGACCAAAGACGCACCGCAGGCCGTGCAGAACTTTGCCTTTTGCAAAGCTGGGGCTCCGCACGCTGTACACGTAAGGGACAGGGCGTTTCCACAGCTTTGGCAATATTTCGATCCGGCAGGATTGGCCGAACCACAATTTGGGCAATTAACGTCAGGACTTACCAAAATGGTCGCCTTCGTAAGTTTAGATAGATCAGGTCAAAATTAGAAACGATAGAACGAAATCACGGCTTCTTATAACATAATATCAACAATGCGTCGCCCAACAATTCCTGATGGATGAACCAGGCTGCAACTTTACCCGGCGCAAAGCCCCGTGGATCAACAAAATTACAGGGTTTCCTTGGGGCGGCCGGGATCGCCCGACCTACCTTTAGCCGTTGCTCGACCCAGCTTCGGGGCGTACGAATCCCTGAATGCGATCAACGTTCATGACCTGAAAGAATGGGCTCTCGCTCCCTGGGGCCGAAAGAAAAAGGTGACCACTTTTTTTCAGGAACTTCGAAAAATCCGATCCTTTGCTCAGGTGTTTTTTGAATGCCTTTTCGTTTTTGTAGATTTCCACGAACACAATCTTATCGTCATCGCATGGCGGGACCGAGTCCGCGCCACCTGAGTGCACAAGGTAACCCCAGGTATCAGGTTCGTTTTTCTTGACGTCCCTAGCAAGCCGCCGGAGAGCAGCAATACCTTCGGACCGGGTTTCTGGGTTCAGATACCAAATCGCAATCGTGGTTAGCATTTCCTCGCTCCTTTCATGGGTTGGACCGATCGTCTAAATGCGCGTCCAACGGTTTGGTTGCCGCTCAATATTGGCAACGTCACCGGCGGAACGGGTCGCTAATCCTGGGCATTTGTCGAGTTCAATTCTTCACTTACTGCGCAGGTCTTTGGCCACCTTGAACCGGTGACACGGTTCCGCCGAAAAATAGTCTTCAACAAGTATCCAAGCGGTGATGGTTATGCATCCAGCTGCAAGTCGGCCGCACGTGGAAGAATGCGCCCGAACTCACCGCCACCGAGGCTGTGTTTGACCTGCGTGTATATCATAAAGACAGGCGTAAATCCCGAATTTATGTTGCGACCACGCCTTCTGCGACCCATTCGTCGAACTGGGCCAATACATGATCGCAAAACGCGGCATCGTTGATATGTGCGTCTATTTCGGTCATCGGAACGCGCCCGGGCATGACTTTACGGGCCTCATCCATCATCTCGGCCAGGGCTTCGGGATTATGCGCCTCTTCACCCTCCTTGTCCCAGGCTTCGACCCCGTGAACGGGCAGAAAAAAGTGAACCGGGCCAGTTGAGGCCTCCAATCGGTTGGTAAGCTCCCGCACCCAGGCACGGCGTTCATCGCCATTGAAGACCGAGCTTTTTATCAGGCGGTTGTGTTCATGAAATGGACGGTCGGCATACTGGTCAGGGATGTCCTGCCATCCGGCAAAATCCAAAAGATCCAACGCACCCGGTGCGACCAGTTGTGGCGTGCCGACACGCCCGGCATTTGTCACGCGATCCTCACCGCTGGAGACCACGGAACCCGCCATCAGGTTCCCGAATTCCTGCATGCAGAAGTCCATGACGCAGGCAAACGCCCCTTCTCCCGCCAGTTTTTCGAATGCCATGCCGCCCATTCCGGTGGAATGAAAAACGGCAACCTCGAACCCGCGCTCTTCCAGCGCTGGTTTGAGCGTTTTCATATAGCGCAGACACGAGGACCCAAGGCTGGTCATCCCGATCAGCGGTTTGCTGCGATCCGGTATTGTGGCAGCTTTTGTGGCACCAACAACAGCGCCGGCCGCTTGCGCAAGCGAAGATTGGCAGATCGAATTCATACCGTAGAGCCCCCCGGCCCACAGGATCATCTGAATGTCCGGAGCCAGTCGGTGCGGCGGGATCAGCGGAGAAAAACTGACGGTCGACACGATGTATTTAGGCACCCCCATGGGCAAGGCCTGTGCACAGTCCAGGGCCAGATCGGTGCCCATAGTGCCCCCGGTCGCCAGCATCCCGTCAAATCGCCCATCCGCATAGGCTTGGGTAACGGCCTTTGAGGCACCGTCTGACATCACGCGAAAGGCTTTGTTCTCGTCCCCTTGTGCGATGACATCTTCGATGGTCATTCCAACCGCTTGGGCGACGTCGTGCTTGGAGATGTCGGTTGGCTCCAAAGGGTCGCCCAATACCGAGACATCCATCGTCAACACATCCGCGCCCTGCGCCTTGATCGCCTGTTCGATGAACCGCATCTCGGGTTCTTTCGTGTCGTAGGTCCCAATCAGCAGGATTGTCTTTGTGGTCATTGGTTCCTCCTATTCATGCGACCTATGGGCCCCAGACAAAGCGGTGAAGACATGTCGTTCAGACGCCCCGCAGTCAGAGCTTTATCCAGGCGGTTTTCAATGCAAAGTACTTCTCAAGCGCGTGCAAAGATTTGTCATGCCCGTTCCCGGATTGACCCACGCCCCCAAGCGGAACGGTCAGGTCCGAGCCGCCATAGGTGTTCACATGCATGACCCCGGTCCGCACTTCGGCCACCATGCGATGCGCGCGACTGAGGTTTGAAGTCCAGACTGCGCCTGCGAGCCCATAGACTGTGGCATTGGCAAGCCGGATCGCCTCGGCTTCGTCATTGAACGGGGTCACGGCCAAGACTGGGCCGAAGACTTCGTTCTGAAACAGATGATCCGTTTCTTTGACACCTGCCATTACTGTAGGGGACATATAGTAGCCCCCGGTTTCGGGCAGAATGCGGTTTCCGCCCGTACGACGTTCGGCACCTTCAGCTTCGGCCTTGGTAACGAACTCCAAATTGGCCTCTAACTCGGGCAGGCTGTGCACGGCACCAATCTGGCTGTTCAGGTTCAACGGATCACCAACGCGAAAGGCTGCGGCGTAGCGCGTGATCTCGGCGACAAAATCCTCGTAGATGTCCTGCTGCACCAGCAGGCGCGAGCCCGCGATACAGACCTGTCCGGAGTTGCGGAAAATCCCGGCGGCCGAGACCTTTGCAGCTTCCGCCAAATCGGGCGCGTCAGCGAAAACAATATTCGGAGACTTGCCGCCCAATTCCAGATAGCAGCGTTTCAGATTGGACCGCGCCGAGTATTCCAGCAGTCGCCGACCTGTCGCGCCGGATCCCGTGAAGACCATGATGTCCACATCCATCGACAAGGCCAAAGCTTCGCCCGCGACCGAACCACGCCCGGTCACCACGTTGAAGACGCCATCCGGAACTCCGGCTTCGGCAGCCAGTTCAGCGATTTTCAACAGGCTGAGCGATGCGCTTTCTGCCGGTTTCAAGACGATGGAGTTGCCCGCTGCAAGGGCAGGGGCGATTTTCCAGCTGCCGATCATCAGCGGGAAGTTCCAGGGCACAATCGCCCCGACAACACCGACAGGCGCATTATGCACGAGGCCCAGAACGTCATGGCTGGTCGGGGCAACCTGACCGTAAACCTTGTCGATGGCTTCGGCATAATACCGGAAGGTGGCGGCAGCCGAGAGCGCTTCGGCCTTGTACGCCATGTTAATCTCTGTGCCATTGTCACGCACACCCAGTACCGCGATTTCAAGCGCACGGGATTCGATTAGATCCGCCAGTTTCAGCAGAACCTTCTTGCGCCCTGCTGGGGCCATGCGCGACCACCGACCATCCTCAAACGCGGTCCGCGCGGCGTGCACCGCTGCATTGACATCTGCCGGGCTACCCTCGGCGATTTGAGCGAGAGGCTGGCCGTCGATGGGCGACAGCACCTGATGCAGGGCACCGGTTTCTCCGGCACGGAAATCGCCATTGATAAAGTGTCCGCGTGGGGCAATCTCCTGCACGCGCAAGGCATCGATGGAAGACTGATCCATGAAAGCTATCCTTGTTGGTTCGGGTGGTCGGAATCCACGGCTGGGACATGGGGTTCGGGGCGCAGCTTGTTTTTGAACTCGTAGTACAGCGTGCGGAAATGCAGGATCAGGATCAGCACGATCAGGCAGAACAGGATGGCTGCGATGGGCCGGTCGATGAAGTCCAGTGGCGTCTTGACCCGTGCCATTGCGCTGCGAAGCTTGGTTTCCATGATTCCGCCCAAAACCATACCCAGGATGATTGGAACAATTGGCAGATCAAGCCGTTTGAGGATTAGGCCAAAGACACCAAACCCAGCAGCGATCGCGCAATCGGTGATCGAGTTGCGTAAACTATAAACCCCGACAAAGGCTAAGATCAGGATCATCACACCCAGGAAGCGTGTGGGGATTTGAATGATCTTTAACAACAGGTTTGTCGAAAACAGCAGAAAGACCAGAACGATCACATTCAGCAGGATCAGCGCCATATATAGGGCCATGACGAAATCCATCTGGTTCTCAAACAGTTGCGGGCCGGGGATCACGTTGTGAACATAGAAGACCGACAGCATCATCGCCGTAAGCGCTTCGCCGGGTATACCGAGGGCGAGTAGGGGGATCATCGCTGCCCCCGGCACGGCGTTGTTCGCGGCTTCGGATGCCACCAACCCTTCGGGCGAGCCATCGCCGAATTTGTCGGGATTTTTCGAGCTTTTCTGAGCATAGGTGTAAGACAGAAACTGCGAAGTGAACTCACCCGTTCCCGGCACCATGCCCATGAATACCCCGATGCTTGAAGAAACGGTAGCGATCCGTTTCAGGCCCAACAGTTCTTTCAAACCTGCAAAGATATTCCCGCTGACATGGGTGTCCTCTGGAGCGTGGTTCTTTTCCAACAGCAAAAGAAAAGCCTGGCTGAGCGCAAACAGGCCCAGCACAACCACGATCAGGTCAACGCCTGACGCCAGCCAACTTTGATCGAATGTATAGCGGCGCGTATATTTGACGGGCTCCAGTCCGACCGTGTTCAAAAAGCCGCCAAATGCAGCAAGCATACCTGCTGCAAAGATCTGTCCTCGATGGGCTAAAACGACCAGAACAATACCTAGCAACGCGGCCAAAAAAATCTCGCGGCTGCCAAAATGCGGGGCGATCATGGCCAACACGGGCGAGAGGACCATCAGGCAGATGATGGCAAAGACCCCCCCGAAGAATGAAGCTGAATAAGCCAGCGATAACGCCCTGTGGCCTTGGCCGCGCTTGGTCATTGGATAGCCATCATAGGTCGTCAGCGCATTGACCGCCGTGCCGGGCGTGTTGATCAGGATGGCCGGGATCGCGCCGCCATACATGGATGATCCGTAAATCCCCAACAACAAGGTCAGACCGACGATGGGCTCAAAGGCAAAGGTTGCGGGCAACAGGATGGCGATGGCAACGGCAGCGCCCACACCGGGCAGCGCGCCGATGATGACACCACCGATCGAGCCGATGAACAAGGCCACGATGACCTGCCATTGCAGCAGGATTGAAACACCGGACAGAAGGGTATCCATACGTGCCTCCCTACAAATATGTCAGCGCAAAGGCGCGGATCGAGTCGGGAAGGTATTCATAGACAGCCCCTGCTGGGATTTTGACTTGCAGAAACGCTCGGAACACGATGGTGACGACGAAGCCGAACAGGGCTGCGATGCCGATCGCGCCCGAGCCTCGAAACCCTGAGCGCAGCGTCAGAAACACCGCGAACAACATGGTGGACGGCAGATAGCCAAGCTGTGGCACCAGTAGGACATAAATCAGGAAATAAGCCACATATTCCAGAGACCGGACCCAAAACCCGACCTCGGCCCAACGACCATCGATCCGATCGGATAAGGCAGAGCTGAGCCAATGTAAAAAGCTGAACAAGACCATGCACCACACGGCAACGGTGGGCCACAGACCGGGTTGAGCAAACCATTTGGTCCGCTTGACGACCTGTGTCTGCTCCCCAAGCTGAGACAGCAGAAACACCGAGAAAGCCAGGAACAATACGGCAAAGACAATATCACCCGGACGGCGATACCGTTTGAACATGTCCTGAAGCGTTCTTGCGATCATTTCATCCTCCGAGCCCTATGAAGAAGGCGCGGAAATCACTGCCCGCGCCTCGATCCGGGGTGTTACTCGCCTAGAATCTCTTCTATTTTGGCGAATGACGCTTTATCTTGCTCGATCTGGGCATTCGAAGCATCGGGATCCTGCCAATAGATCAGCGCACCGGTTTCTTCGGCAAGCTTTTTAGCCTTGTCCGATTGCAGTGCTTTTTGGGCTGCGGCGGTGATTTTTTCGCGAGCCTCGGGCGGCGTGTCTTTGTGAACAAACAATCCGTTCCACAGCGCCAATGGCAGGTCTGGGTTAAGCTCAACCACTGTCGGCGTATCCGGTACCAGAGCGATCCGGTCGCCGCCGATGCTGGCCAGCACGTTCACTTCATCCAGACAGGGCAGAATAAGCTGGAGCGTGGTGTTGATGACATCAACGTCACCGGACGCCAAGGTGTTGCAGTCCAGCGCATCGAACGCGGCTTCGCTGGCAAAGTCGAAACCGCTGCTGACAGCGGCGGCAAAAGTAACCTGCGTGGGTGGCAGAACCGAGCCAAAGTGGCCGAGTGCCACGTCGTTTGACTTGCCGTGTTCCACCAACTCATCCCAGCTTTGGAACGGGGCGTCTTTGCTCGACGCGATTACGAACGGGTAGGTCAGGAAGATGCCGATCGGTTCAAACGGGTTCGGGTTCAATTCAGGAATACCAATCTCGGGCCCGATGACCGGAACACCAATCACAAACGACCCGATCGTATAGCCATCCGCCGGTGCTGTGGCGACTTCGACTGCGCCGGGGAAAGGACCACCACCGCCGCCGGGCTTGTTCACAACAGCTGCCGGTACCCCGTACATCGCCTGAAATTCATCTGCGATCATTCTGGTCAGGACATCTTCAAGATCACCCGGAGGCCAAGGAACCACAAAGGATACCGGCTTTTCGGGGTATTCTGCCAAAGCGGCCGTTGCAGAGGCGGCCATCACGGCTGCCGCAATAAACTTTTTCATTTACACCTCCCAGTGTGTGGTTCATTATATGAACCGTGTTAACAATAATAATCTTGCTTTGTTAAGTTCATTCTGTCAAGGATAACATCAACGGAAGGAGGCAAAACACATGGGTGCCGCACTTAATGCGCTAAAAATGCTGGACTTATTCTCAAACACGATGGCCGAAATCGGCCTGAGTCAGGCCGCGCGCCTGTCAGGGTTGAATAAGGCGACAGCCTTGCGTCACCTACGAGCGCTTGAAGAATTCGGGTTGATCGAACAAAACCCGCAGTCAAAGACCTATACCATCGGACCGGCTGCGCTGCGGCTTGCGGCACTGCGCGAGATTGCCAAACCCGGTCTTGAAGGCGCGCGCCAGAAAATGCACTTGGCCATGCAAGAGGTTGGCGAAAGCCTGCACCTAACGCTGCTGGAACAGGGTAGCCTGCAAACCGCAATCGTGGTTGAGACGACCAAGCACAGCGTTCGCGTCAGCCTTGATCCAAGCGAGATCATCCCGGTCAACGCGACTGCGGCGGGTCTATGTATGCTCAGCTTTGGCCCACCTTTCCTGCTGGATCGTCTGGATCAGGAAGCGCAGGTACGTTTCACCGAATCCACCCTGACAGACCCGGATCTGATCAAGGAAAAAGTTGCTCTGATCCAGCGGGCTGGCTGGGCTAACAGCAACGGCAGCTACGAAGAAGGTGTTTTTGGTTTTGCAACGCCAATCTTTGGCATCGATCAAATCGCCCTTGGAACCATTTCGATCGCCGTGCCCGAGATTAGAGCCACTTATGAGCGCCTGCCCTTGATCCTGAAATCCCTTCAATCCCTCTCGCGCGATCTGACCGCAAATTTCGGCGGCCAAATGCCCGAGGCCTTTCCAACCGAGTTCCACCCATGAGCGAAAGTGGACAACCCCGGAGAACCGCAACATGAAAGACTCCAACTTTCTTAAGGAGAACAACGCCCGCCATTTCTGGCATCCGATGGCGCACCCGGCTGACAGCCGGAACAACCCTCCGACCATTCTGACCGGCGGGGAAGGAGTTAGCATCATCGATGTGGACGGGCACAAGGCCATCGACGCCGTGGGTGGCCTTTGGAACGTCAATCTGGGCTATTCCTGCGATCCGGTGAAACAGGCGATCACTGATCAACTAAATGCGCTGCCGTATTATTCGACCTTCCGGGGTACGAGCAACGACAAGGCGATCGAGCTGTCTTACGAACTGGCGCAGTTCTTTGCCCCTGACGGGCTGACACGCGCCTTTTTCACCTCGGGCGGATCGGATTCTGTGGAAATCGCACTAAAGCTTGCGCGTCAGTTCCACAAAGTTCGGGGTGAGCCTGGTCGCACCAAGTTCATCAGCCTTAAGCAAGGATACCACGGCACCCATTTCGCTGCCGCTTCGGTTAACGGCAATCAGAAGTTCCGCGCCGTGTATGAACCCATGATGCCAGGCTGTTTTCATGTGCCTGCGCCTTGGACCTATCGCAACCCGTTTGACGAAACCGACCCTGAACGCCTGGCTCAGCTTTGCGTCAAAGCGCTTGAAGCCGAGATTGCGTTCCAAGGGGCCAACACGGTTGCCGCCTTCATCATGGAGCCGATTTTGGGCGCTGGCGGTGTAATTCCGCCGCACAAAAGCTTTATGCCCATGGTGCGTGAGGTTTGTTCGAAGAACGGTATTCTGCTGATCTCAGACGAAATCATCACGGCGTTTGGTCGAACCGGTAGTGAAAGCGGAGCGAGACATTGGGGCGTCCAGCCTGACATCATGACGACAGCCAAGGCGATCACCAATGGTTATTTCCCGTTTGGCGCCGCTATGATCTCGGGGGCAGTTGCCGAGGTATTTGAAAATGACACAACCGGGTTGGCATCCGTTGATCAGGGATACACCTATTCCGGTCACCCCGTCGGCGCGGCGGCGGCACTGGCGGCTCTTTCAGAAATCAATCGTCTGCGGATTTGGGAAAACGCTGCAGCACGCGGGGATGAGCTGTTCGAGGGCTTGAAGAAACTGGCTGAAAAGCACGAGGTGATCGGTGACGTCCGAGGGGGCGAGGGCCTTATGTGCGCGCTGGAGCTGGTCTCGGACCGCGCAACCAAAGCGCCGATTGCCAAACAACTGCCAATACAGGTGCAAAAGGCAGCTTATGAGGATGGTGTGATGGTGCGCGTATCTGGCAACAACATCATCATTTCGCCACCTCTGATTGTCACATCCGACGATGTTGCGAAGATCCTGTCAGCGCTGGATGCAGGATTGTCGAGTTTGTAGTCGTCGCGCAGACCCCGCTTGCCAACTGGCGGGGTCAAACCTTAACAGCTTGCAGCTCTTCAAGCAGGTCCAGTAGCTCATCAAGCTTCTCTCGCCCCATCTGCGCCTCAATACTATTTGAAATGGCCAATGACGCTTGCAGGTTGTCTTTCAAAATCTGCCGACCCGCATCTGTAATCATCACCATCGTCCGCCTTTTATCCTGGCTGTCCTGACGACGTGTGACCTGCCCATCGGCTTCCATACTGCGCAATATTCGCGTCAGGCTGGGCAGCAACAGACAAGCTTCTTTGGCGATAGCGCTTTGCTCGACCTCGCCAAGCTCATCCAGTACGCGCAGGACGCGCCATTTTTGCTCGGATATCTGGATGTCCTGCAGCATGTCCCTGATGGGGGCCATGATCGTTTCGCGGGCGCGCAATAATGCAATGGGAAGCGACCTTGAGGTGCTCTTGGTATGGCTTTGAGTGTTCATGCCGCCTTCTAGTGTGCTGCCCTAGGAAATGCAAAGATTAACAACGCAACTTCTTGACGACATAAACTCATAATGCTAAACATGTTAATTAATAACGGAGGAATCATGCCGCATTTTCACGTCGAATATTCCGGGAATCTGGAAGACAGGATCGACATGGGCGGTCTGTGCGATTGCATCCGTGCAACGGCCGCTGAGATTGACACCTTTCCGCTAGCAGGCATTCGCGTCCGAGCGATCCGTGTTGATCACTATGCCATCGCAGACGGAAATCCAAAGCATGGGTTCATCGATATCTCGATCCGGCTGCGGGCCGGTCGTTCGCAGGCCGTCAAGAAGGACGCAACGCAGCGCATCTTCGAGGCGGCCCGAACCTATCTGGAGCCCGCCATGAGCCAGCATTCCATCGCGCTGTCGCTTGAGATGCGCGACATCGATCCCGACCTCTCCCCCAAAACCGGCACGATCCGCGACCATCTGGAGGCCTGACCATGAGTGACCTACACAAGAATATTGAACGGCTTGATGGTTTCCTTGCTCGTTTCAAGAGGACTGGGATAAAGAACCGGATCGCAGGAGGAGATCAAGATGGGTCAGCAGGGGTGTTTCAGTCGATCTCTCCGGTGGATAAATCGGTGATCTGCGACGTTGCCCATGGCACGGCGGAAGATATCGATACGGCGGCACAGGCCGCGCATAATGCCTTTGCAGACTGGCGCGACATGCCCGCTACGGAGCGCCGCCGGATATTGCTTAAAGTTGCAGATGGCATTGAGGCAAGAGCCGAAGAGATCGCGCTGTGCGAATGCTGGGATACCGGCCAGACCCTGCGCTTTATGTCCAAAGCCGCCCTGCGAGGGGCTGAGAATTTTCGCTATTTTGCCGATCAGGTGGTTCAGGCGCGGGATGGTCAACACCTGAAATCACCGACACTGATGAACATAACCACCCGCGTCCCAATCGGGCCCGTTGGTGTCATCACGCCGTGGAACACCCCGTTCATGCTTTCGACATGGAAGATCGCTCCGGCACTGGCCGCTGGCTGTACGGTCGTCCACAAACCGGCTGAAGATTCACCGCTGTCTGCGCGGCTATTGGTCGAAATCGCGGAAGAGGCCGGTCTGCCCAAGGGTGTGCTGAACACTGTCAACGGTTTTGGTCCAGACGCAGGTAAGCGGCTGACCGAACATCCATTGATCAAAGCCATTGCCTTTGTCGGTGAAAGCCGTACGGGCAGCATCATTACCAAGCAAGGCGCAGATACGCTTAAACGGATGCATCTGGAGTTGGGCGGTAAGAACCCGGTCATCGTCTTTGACGACGCCGACATGGATCGCGCGCTGGATGCGGTGATCTTCATGATCTATTCGATCAACGGCGAACGCTGCACGTCTTCTTCGCGGTTGCTGGTACATGATACAATCAAGGAAGAGTTCGAAGCCAAGCTGATCGAGCGCGTGAACAATATCAAAGTCGGCCACCCGTTGGACCCTGCAACCGAGATTGGTCCTCTTGTAACGGAAGAGCATTACAACAAGGTCACTTCATACTTCGACATCGCCAAGGAAGACGGCGCGACCGTCGCGGCCGGTGGCGTCAAGGTGGGCGAAGAGGGGTACTTCGTACGGCCCACCCTGTTTACTAACGCTAACAATCAAATGCGCATCGCACGCGAGGAAATCTTTGGCCCTGTCCTGACCGTGATCCCGTTCTCGACTGAGGACGAGGCGCTGCAGATCGCAAATGACACGCAATATGGTCTGACCGGCTATGTCTGGACCAACGATCTGACCCGCGCGTTACGTTTCACGGACAAGCTTGAGGCCGGAATGATCTGGGTGAACTCGGAAAACGTGCGCCATCTGCCCACACCGTTTGGCGGGGTCAAAGCATCCGGCATCGGGCGCGACGGCGGCGACTGGAGCTTTGAGTTCTACATGGAACAAAAGCATGTCGGCTTTGCCACAGGCCAGCACAAGATCATGCAATTGGGTAAGCTATAGCGGCCCCTCAGACGACAATCGCGCGAAAAACCTTAACTCCAGGAGCAGACCATGGGAGAAATCGTTCTTGCCGCCAAAATGACCCATGTGCCGACTCTGCTCATGTCTGAGCAGGAAGGCCCGGTTAAAGGCAAACGCCAGCCTGCCATTGATGGTCACCGCAAAATCGCGCGCCGTGCAAAAGCGCTGGGGGCGACCACGGTGATCATCTGCGACACGCATTGGGTGATCAATGCCGGGTTCCACATCAACGCCAATGAAAAATTCGAAGGTCTGTTCACGTCGAACGAGTTCCCGCAGTTCATCCAGGACCTGCCCTATTCCTATGAGGGCAATCCTGAAATGGGTGATGCCATCGCAAAGATCGCGTCGGACAAAGGCGTCTACACTTTAGCGCATCACTTGGACAGTCTCGCACTGGAATACGGTACGCTGGTCCCGATGCGCTTCATGAGCCGCGAGCATGATATGAAAGTCGTCTCAGTCGCGGCCTGGGCCACGGTGCATAGCCATGACGAAAGCCGGGTCATTGGTGAGGCCATCCGTGAAGCGGTTGAGGCCAGCAATGAAAAGGTGCTGTTGGTCGCGTCAGGCTCGTTGTCGCACAAGATCTGGGCGAACAAGGATTATGCCGCCAATAACGGCACTTTCACCATCAGCTCGGAATTCAACCGGCAGATGGACTTGCATGTGCTCGAGATGTGGAAGAACGGCGACCACGCCACGTTCCTGAAAATGCTGGGCGACTATGCCAATTTCTGCTGCGGCGAAGGCTCGATGCATGACACGTCGATGCTCTACGGAGCGTTGGGTTGGGACGCCTATGACAAAAAATGCGAGGTTGTGACCGAGTATTTCCCAAGTTCCGGCACTGGTCAGACCAACGTCATCTTCCCCGTTTAACAGGAGGTTTCAATGCCCGTTCCAGCCCCCAACCTGTACCCCGACTTCAACACGATCCGGCTAAGCCATGTTTGCCTGAACGTCAGCGATCTTGTTGCTTCGCGCAAATTCTACTCGGAGATTCTGGGTTTGCAGGTCTCTGACGAAAGCGACACACATGTCTACCTGCGCGCTATGGAGGAACGTGGACATCACTGTGTGATCCTGCAGAAATCCGATCAGCCGGGCACCGTTGAAGTCATGGGTTTCAAAACCTTCGACGAAGAGGATCTGGATCGGGCCGAGGCGTATTTTCAATCCAAAGGCCGACCGACCTCATGGGTTGATCGCCCCTATCAGGGCCGGACTCTGCTAACCTCGGACAATATGGGCATACCGCTAGAGTTCTATCACAAGATGGGTCGCCTGGAGCCGATCCATCAGAAATACGCGCTCTATCGTGGTGTGAAACCGCTACGGATCGATCACTTCAACTGCTTCTCGACCAATGTCGATGACAGTGTCGCATTCTACAGTGATTTCGGGTTCCGCGTGACCGAGTATACGGAAGACGAAGACAGCAAGAAACTGTGGGCCGCGTGGATGCACCGCAAGGGTGGGGTGCATGATATGGCCTTCACCAATGGCAAAGGCCCACGGATGCACCACGTGGCCTTCTGGGTGCCAACACCGCTGAACATCATCGATCTGCTCGATCTAATGGCCACCACCGGCTATGTGGACAACATCGAACGCGGCCCGGGGCGACATGGTATTTCGAATGCTTTCTTCCTGTATATACTCGATCCCGACGGACACCGGATTGAGATTTATTGCTCGGATTATCAGACCGTTGACCCCGATCTGGAGCCGATCAAATGGGACCTGAAGGACCCGCAGCGTCAGACGCTCTGGGGCGCTCCGGCGCCGCGCAGTTGGTTTGAACACGGCACATCCTTTGTCGGTGTGGATGTAAACGAGCCAGACCTGTCTGCGTCTCCCATCATCGCACCGTAAGCAAAGTATGCTTGATCTAAAACTCTCAGTATGGGCGGGTTCCATAACGCCTAGGAGGCCTGATGCGCATTGCAACCTACACTGCCAACGGTGAAACATTTTTTGGTGCGATCACAGATGAAGGCGCGGTCGCACTAAACAGCGAATTTGCCGAGTTCAAAAGCCTCTACGAGGTTGTCGCCGCCGGGGCGTTTGGCCAATTGACCAAGGCTGCCGAAGGAAAGCCCGTAACCCACACGGATTTCACCTTTGAGATGGTGATGCCGGATGTCCGCCGTATTCTGTGCGTTGGCGTGAACTTTCCAGATCGCAACGCGGAATACAAAGATGGCAGTGCCCAGCCGAAATACATGTCGCTGTTTCCGCGCTTCGCCAGCGGATTTACCGGCCATAATCGCCCTCTGATCCGCCCGCCCGAAAATCACACGCTGGATTACGAGGGCGAAGTGGCCATCGTGATCGGCAAAGCAGGCCGCCGGATTTCGCAGGACGATGCCTATGACCATATCGCTGCCCTGACCCTGTGCAACGAAGGGACAATCCGCGATTGGGTTCGCCACGCCAAGTTCAACGTCACGCAAGGCAAGAACTGGGACAAATCGGGCGCCATCGGCCCTTGGCTGGTCCCTTTCAATGACGCTGCCCAGTTGGATGACGCCCGCATTCAGACTCATGTGAATGGTGAATTGCGTCAGGACGATACGTTGAACCGAATGATGTTCCCGATCCGGCGCGAGATTGAATACATCTCGACCTTTATGACGCTTCAACCGGGCGATATCATCGTTACCGGCACCCCAACCGGCGCAGGTGCACGATTTGATCCGCCAAAATACCTGGCTCCCGGCGATGTGGTTGAGGTATCCGTCGATGGGATAGGCACCCTGCGCAACACCATCGAGGATGAGCAGATATGACCCCCGAAGACCATGCGCGCGCTGCCGCCGATCTGCTGAACGCGGAAAGGACGCGACAGCAGATCGGTCTACTGACATTGCGGTATCCCGAAATGGCGATGGATGACGCTTATGAAGTGCAGAATGCCATCTATCGGGCCAAGCTGGCGGAAGGGCGCAAGGTCATCGGCTGGAAGATCGGGCTGACCTCGAAAGCGATGCAATATGCTTTGAATATCGACATTCCTGATAGTGGTATCCTGTTTGACAACATGGCCTTTGAAAATGGCGGGACCGTTCCCGCAGGTCGTTTCATCCAACCACGTATCGAAGCCGAGATCGCCTTTGTCATGAAGGAGGCCATTGGTGGCGCCGATGTGAGCCGCGATCAGGTTTTGCGGGCGACCGACTATGTTACTCCGTCCATCGAAATCCTCGACACTCGTATTAAGCGGGCAGACCCTGGGACTGGAAAGTCCCGCACTGTATTCGACACAATCAGCGACAACGCCGCAAATGCCGGCATTGTACTAGGGGCGGAACGCCACCCAGCGGATGCATTTGACCTGCGATGGGTAGGGGCCCTAACCTTCCGCAACGGCGAAATCGAGGAAACCGGCCTGGGTGCAGGCGTATTGAATGATCCGGTCGAAAGTGTGGTCTGGCTTGCCCGTCGCATGGCGCAATACGGCCAGAGCATTGAACCCGGCCACGTAATCCTGTCCGGCAGCTTCATTCGCCCGATCGAATGCCCATCGGGTGCGGAAATCCACGCTGATTTCGGATCGTTCGGATTCGTCGACATCAATTTTGCCTAAAGGAGCAGCGACATGCCCGCACCAAAGAACACCTTCAAGGCCGCATTAAAGGCTGGAAAGTCTCAGGTCGGGTGCTGGATCGGAATGGCCGACGCATATGCAGCAGAAATTTCCGCGACCGCAGGGTTCGATTGGTTGTTGGTCGATGGCGAACACGCACCAAACGATCTGCGCTCGACCCTTGAACAGGTGCGAGTGATCGAAAGTTCGGGCAGCGCGCCAGTCGCACGTCTACCGATTGGCGAGACATGGATGATAAAGCAATATCTCGATGCGGGTGTTCAGAGTATTCTGGTGCCGATGGTCGAAAGCGCTGATCAGGCGCGCGAACTGGTGCGAGCGGTGCAATACCCCCCACGCGGCGTCCGAGGTGTGGGATCATCCCTTGCGCGGGCTTCGCAATTTGCCGAAATCCCGGACTACCTCGATACGGCGGATGAGCAGATTTGTCTGCTGCTACAGGTTGAGAACAACGCGGGCATGGCCGCTCTGGACGACATTCTGACGATTGATGGAGTAGACGGAGTTTTTGTCGGACCTGCAGATCTGGCCGCCGACATGGGTCATATCGGCAACACCGGGCATCCAGATGTTGTGGAGGCGATTGAAGACGCGCTGACCCGCATCGTCGCGGCAGGTAAAGCCGCGGGTATCCTAACACTGGACCCTGCAATGCAGCGTAGGTGTCTTGAGATCGGCGTGACCTTTCTGGCCACTGAAATTGACGTCACCCTTTTCGCAAAAAGCATGCGCGCCAAAGCGCAAAACGGCCTCGCGCTTTTGCCGCGACAAAACGCTATCGGATCGGCGACAACAGAAAATGCCAGCAAGTACTTACAGCAATTGTGCAAACATTGGTCACATAAGGGACAGGTCGAGTTCGATGCAGATACTGGAACCGTTTCTTTTGGCAGTGGCAATGTCGTCGAACTAAAGGCGACGCCAGTAGCGCTGGAAGTTTGCGCCTCGGCGCATCAACGCGGTGACCTAGACAGTTGGAAGACGGTGATTTCCGATCACCTAAAACGGTTTGCCTTTCGCGAAGAGCTTGAACTGAACTGGGATGACTAGCGACTTTTGCTAAGCTGGATATCGCAGAAAAACAAAGAGGCCCATCAGGAACTTTGTTTTTGGTCGGAGTGAGAGGATTCGAACCTCCGACCCCTGCCTCCCGAAGGCAGTACTCTTGCGTATCGGCAGGGCTCGCCCAGTATAAATCGGTATTCTAACTTTATGTTTTACAAAATAAATTACCGGCTACTGAGTCTCAAGAGGTTCTGAGGGGTATTTCAGTCGGGGCTGCCCGAGGGGACACATTGGCAACTGAAAAACGAAAGCTTACTGATGCTTTTCTACGCTCGATCGAGCCTGAAAAAGCGCGGTTCGAGATCGTCATTTTGGACATTGAAGTAACGGGGCTTGGACTCCGCGTCAGAAGTCAAAGCATGTCTTACATAGTGCTATATTGCCCGGTAAGGCAGAGACGCGCGGCCAATGCGAAGCGGTTCAAGATCGCCTCTCCTAATTCGATTGCAAATGTCAAAGGGGCACGAGGGATGGCACTCGCAGTTTTGGGCAAGTTTGCATCAGGGGAAGATCCAAACGCAAAGCGCGCAGAAGAGAAGCGACGGACTCTCTCAACTGTCAAAGAAATGTTGGACCGATATGACCAGCTTCTAGAGCGCTGCAAATATGTGACCCATATCGACGTACTAAGTCTGCTTCGAAGTCGTCTCCGCCCTTTGCTCGGTCGCGCGATTTCAGAGGTCAAAACATGGGAATATGCTGAAATCATCGAACGTCTGGATAAGAGAAGTGGTGGAACAGCTGGTGGCACTTTTTGCACGCACTGCTCCATTTTTTGAACTGGCGCACATTCGATGCCCGTGTTCTGGAGGTCAATCCGCTGGCTGGATATCAGAGCCGTCTGAACACTCGATCAGAGCGCGTCGAGAAATCTGAGATGGGTCGAGCCTAAACTGACGAAGAGCTTCGTACCATCTGGATAACAGCTGATCCGGAATCCTCATTCGGACGACTCGTGCGCTACCTGCTTCTAACAGGGTGTCGGCGCGATATCCACGCCTCTTGAACGAACGTATCGTCAACGAGGGCTTCAATGCACTGGAAGAACTTATTGAATTCGCTGCAATTGTGGAGACCCAACCAAAGAGTGGGGCTAAGATAAAGGTGCTGGCAATCTCTCGCTTCTTTCAAAACACCGTGCACAATATCTTCGTAGGTTCGCTGTACGGCCTCCTAGACTTCGATCGAGCTCTGGGAACAACTCCTAAAGTACGAGTTTTTCCGACGCACGATCCTGGTTAGTGATTGCTAATTTGAGGCCAACGATGCCTAAAACCAACATACCAATAACCCGAAGCATACATATCTTATACACTAATCAGGCGGGAAGCAGTCATTCGCTGCGATCGAGGCCTCACATGGTTCTAGCTTTCAAAGCGGACCTTCGATTTCGCCTGGTTTGTTGAAGTGCAATTGGCCCTTCCAAAACCAATGGGTGACCCAAAGGACAAACCAAAGATTCGACTCAATGCGCCACTGCGGTGTTAACGGCAGATTTCTTTGTTGGCATGTAGAAAAACTGTGCAGACATTCCACTACTTACAAAAATAAGCTGATAAATTGGGCGAACCGCTAGCCTGCTCGCGAGTTTGATGATCTTGAAATTGCGATCAACTCAAGCTTGAGTTCGATTGAGTCTTCATGAAACAACACCTGACTGTCGTTGTCGTCGAGCAAAATCAAGAACGTGCTTTTGCAATTGTAGATGCCTTGAAAGAGACTGGAGACGTAGATGTTTCTGTGATCGGCAACGTCTCTGGGTTAGCACGTAAAATTGCAATGCAAAGCCCAGACATTGTCCTGATCGATATCGACAACCCCTCTCGAGATATGTTGGAAGAACTTACCGTTGCTTCGGGCCCATTGGAACGACCCGTGGCTATGTTCGTCTCAGGCGCCGCAGGCGGATTGGCAAAAGCTGCTGTTGAGGCCGGTGTGTCGGCCTATGTTGTCGATGGATTGCAAGCTGAGCGAATTAAACCTGTTATCGATACCGCCATCGCTCGGTTTCAGGTGTTGCGCCAGATGCGGTCTGAACTTGCAGAAACCCGCCGTGCGCTTGAAGAGCGTAAAGTGATCGACCGCGCAAAAGGTTTGCTGATGAAAGCCAAGGGCATTTCGGAAGATGAAGCCTATGCGCTTCTCCGAAAAACCGCGATGAACCAAAACCGCCGCGTCGCCGAGGTGGCCGAAGCCTTGGTCACTGCTTCGGGGTTGTTGTCATGAGAACCGTAACACTGCCCGTCGCGTATATGCCGCTTGTCGACGCGGCCCCGTTGATCGTCGCGCGCGAGATGGGGTTCGACCATGCTGAAGGCATCTCGCTGGACCTGCGTCCGGCGCCATCGTGGTCCTCTCTGCGCGATATGCTGGCGTTTGGGCATGTGGACGCGGCGCATCTACTATCGCCTGTCCCCGTTGCGATGGCTTTGGGTCTTGGTGGAATCGCGACACCGCTATCTGCGGTATCTGTCCTGTCTTTGAACGGCAATGTTATAGGTGTTGGAACGCAATTGGCCGAGCGACTGATCGACCAGGGCTATGGTTTTGATTTCACCGATGCCGCTGTGGCTGGGGCTGCACTGGCAAAAGCTGCCGATGAAGTCTTGGTGTTTGGCGTGCCTTTCCCATTTTCAATGCATGTCGAGCTACTGCGCTATTGGATTGCGGGAACCAAACTGGCCTCAAAACAGGTCGAAATCCGCACCGTCCCGCCGCCACTCATGGCGCAGGCGCTTGCGGGAGGCGAGATCGATGCCTTTTGCGTGGGCGAGCCTTGGGGCTCCTTCGCAGTGGACGACAGTGTTGGCGCACTGCTGTTGCCCGGAAAGGCGATCTGGACTTGTGCACCTGAAAAGGTGTTGACAGTCAGAAACGACTGGGCCGAGACGGAACCGCATTTGCTGGGAAGTCTCATGCGGACCGTATGGCGTGCGGGACGCTGGCTGTCAAACACTGACAGCCGAACAACCGCGTCCGAGATGCTGTCACGCAAAACCTACCTCAATGTCTCACCCGAGCTGATTGACCGAGCGTTAATGGGTGAGTTCGCCATATCTGCACGCGGCGAGCAACGCAGTCTGGAAGGGTTTGTCGAGTTTTTTGACGGTGCTGCCACCTTCCCGTGGCGTAGTCAGGCCAAATGGGTCGCGCATCAATTGGCGCTAAGAAACGGGCTGGACGTCGGGACAGCGGAACGACAAGCAGCTAAAGTCTTTCGAAGTGATCTCTATCGTCGCGAGTTGCAAGGGCTTGGTGTGGAGACACCCGGCGCATCCGAGAAACTTGAAGGAGCTTTGTCTGAGTCGACGGCAGTTGCCTCGGCCAATGGCAGCCTGATTCTGTCTCGGAACGTCTTCTTCGACCGGCGCATTTTCGAGCCCGCAGGGTAAGATTGCACAAAATTTTTGCAGCGCAGCATCTCTTTTTGCTGCGCTGCAGAATTCTCGAAGTGAAGATGTCAAAAAATGATGACGTCGCACTGCGCGTCTGACTTAATCGGGACATCGGAAGGCAACGACGCCCACCGACGGAATTCGCCCACAATCCAGGGCACCTTAGAAGAGCAAAGCCGCTCGACCATCCGCCACCTCCTCCCGGCGGACTGTGTCGGCGGCTTTTTTGTTTGCCCATGGGGTTGGGCTGAACCGAAAGGGATCGAGATGAAAAAGCTTCTTTTAGGCCTCGCCGCGACGACGGCGCTTGTGTCTCCAGCACTGGCCGAATTGGAACTGGAAAAAGACGAGCTGACCTTTGGCTTTATCAAACTGACCGACATGGCGCCGCTGGCTGTCGCCTATGAGAATGGGTACTTTCTGGACGAAGGCCTGTTCGTGACGCTGGAAGCACAAGCAAACTGGAAGGTGCTGTTGGATGGCGTGATTGACGGACAGCTTGACGGCGCACATATGCTGGCCGGACAACCATTGGCCGCAACCATCGGGTATGGGACCGAAGCCCATATCATCACGCCATTCTCAATGGACCTGAACGGCAACGGCATCACCGTCTCCAACGAGATTTGGGAAGAGATGAAGCCGAACATCCCGGTGATGGACGACGGCCGTCCCCAGCATCCGATCAGCGCCGAGGCTCTGGCCCCGGTCGTCGAGAAGTATAAATCAGAAGGCAAGCCCTTCAACATGGGCATGGTCTTCCCGGTTTCGACCCATAACTACGAGCTGCGCTATTGGCTGGCCGCCGGTGGTCTGCATCCGGGTTACTACAGCCCTGAAAACGTGACCGGTCAGATTGGTGCGGATGTGTTCCTGTCGGTGACCCCTCCACCGCAGATGCCTGCCACGTTGGAGGCCGGCACGATCTATGGCTATTGCGTGGGCGAGCCGTGGAATCAGCAGGCTGTGTTCAAGGGTATCGGCGTTCCGGTTATTACCGACTACGAGCTGTGGAAGAACAACCCCGAAAAGGTCTTTGGTCTCAATGCCGAGTTCGCAGAACAGTACCCCAACACCACTCTGGCCGTGACCAAGGCCCTGATACGTGCGGCGATGTGGCTGGACGAGAACGAAAATGCCAACCGCCCTGAAGCAGTCGAGATTCTGAGCCGGGCTGAATATGTGGGCGCGGATTATGAGGTTATCGCCAACTCGATGACCGGCACGTTTGAGTATGAGAAGGGCGACAAGCGTGAGGTCCCCGATTTCAACGTGTTTTTCCGCTACAACGCGACCTATCCGTTCTACTCGGACGCCGTTTGGTACCTGACGCAGATGCGCCGCTGGGGGCAGATTGCCGAGTCCAAGCCCGACAGCTGGTATGACGAGGTCGCCAAGTCCGTCTACAAACCAGAGATCTATTTGGAAGCCGCCCGCTTGCTGGTCGACGAAGGTCTGGCGAAAGAAGCCGACTTCCCCTGGGACAGCGATGGTTACAAAGCGCCGACCCCGGCCGAGGATATCATTGACGGCATCGCTTACGACGGACGCACACCCAACGCCTATCTCGAAAGCCTGTCCATAGGCCTGAAGGGCGAGCAGAAGATCATCGGCTCGGACGTGCAAGGCTAATTCCCCAAACCCCGCGCCCGGCCCGCGCCGGGCGCAGCCCCCAAAGTGCCCCGCCATCGCAAGGACACATCAGATGACAACGGTCGATCCCGAATTCAACGCAGACGCTGCCCGAGAGGAACGTCGCGCTCGCCTTTTCACCCGCATCAATGCAGCCGACAAATGGTTCCGGGTGCTGGGACTCAGCTGGGCCACACCCATCCTGAAAGCTGCTGCCGGAGACAATCCCCGCGCTCAGATGACCGAGATATGGCGGTTGCTGATCGTGCCTCTGTTGTCGATCTGCGCCTTCTTGTTGCTGTGGGGAACGCTGGCCCCCAAGGTGCAGACCTCTCTCGGCGCGGTTCCGGGGCCGGCGCAGGTTTGGGAAGAGATGGTCAGCCTGAACCAGGATGCCAAGGCCAAAGCGGCCAAACGCGCGAAGTTCGAGGCCATGGTCGAGAAGCGCAATCAGAAATTCATTGACGCCGGCCAGCCGGAGAAAGTGAAAGAGGTCGCCTTCACGGGTGCTCCGACCTATTACCAGCAAATCTGGACTTCGATCAAAACAGTGTTTTTTGGGTTTCTGATCGCCACCGTCATCGCGGTCCCACTTGGTATCGCGGCCGGCCTTTCTCCGACTGCAAATGCAGCCCTAAACCCGCTAATCCAGATCTTCAAACCGGTCTCGCCTCTGGCCTGGTTGCCGATCGTCACGATGATCGTCTCGGCCGTTTACGTCACCAATGACGGCTGGTTCGCGAAATCCTTCCTGATCTCGGCCATTACCGTGACCCTGTGTTCGCTATGGCCCACATTGATCAATACATCTTTGGGTGTAGCCTCCATCGATAAGGACCTGGTGAATGTCTCCAAAGTCCTGAAAATGAACACCTATACCAAGATCACCAAGCTGGTGCTGCCCTCGGCCCTGCCTCTGATCTTCACCGGCCTGCGCCTGTCGCTGGGCGTCGGCTGGATGGTTCTGATTGCGGCGGAAATGCTAGCGCAGAACCCCGGTCTGGGCAAATTCGTCTGGGATGAGTTCCAGAACGGTTCCTCCAGTTCGCTCGCCAAGATCATGGTTGCGGTCTTCACCATCGGTATCATCGGCTTCCTGCTGGACCGGGTGATGTACGCGCTGCAATCCCTGTTTACCTTCACAAACAACCGGTGAGTGCGATGAGCATCCTAAGTTTCAAGAACGCCTCGAAATCCTTCGGTGAAGGCACCGCTCGCACGGATGTGCTGAAAGGCATCGATCTGAACGTGCAAGAGGGTGAGTTTCTGGTGATCCTTGGCTTCTCGGGCACTGGCAAGACGACCCTGATCAATCTGATGGCCGGGCTGGATAGCCCAACCAGCGGAGAGGTCACGTTCAAAGGTACCCCGATCAAAGGGCCGGGCCCGGAGCGGGGCGTGATCTTCCAGAACTACTCGCTGATGCCGTGGCTGACGGTCAGCGGCAATGTGGGTCTGGCGGTTGATACGGTCTTCCCGGGTCTCAGCAAGACCGAGAAAGCCGAGAAAGTCGCGCATTATGTACAGATGGTTGGCCTCAGCCATGCCGCCACACGCCGTCCGGCCGAGCTGTCGGGTGGCATGCGCCAGCGGGTCAACGTGGCGCGTGCGTTGTCGATGAACCCCGAAGTTTTGTTGCTGGATGAGCCTCTGTCGGCGCTCGACGCGCTGACCCGCGCCAATCTGGCTGATGAGATCGAACACATTTGGGAAGCCGACAAAAAAACCTGCGTACTGATCACCAATGATGTGGACGAGGCAATCATTCTGGCCGACCGCATCATTGCCCTGAACCCGGATGGCACACTGGGGCAGGAATTCCCTGTCTCAATCCCGCGTCCGCGCGAACGCGCTGCGATGAACAATGACGAGACTTTCAAACGCCTGCGCGCGGACGTTACCAAATACCTGATGGATGTGGGGATCGAGGCCAAGGTCGAAGGCTCGCGTATCCTCCCGGATGTCACCCCAATCCACGGTGTTCCAACGGCAGTGGCCGAGGCGCAAAAGGGGCTGATCGACAACCGCTTCCTCGACTTCTCGCAGCTTCACAAGGTGTATCCGACGCCCAAAGGCCCTCTGACCGTGGTCGAGGATTTCGAACTGAAGATCGACAAGGGCGAGTTCATCTCGCTGATCGGCCATTCGGGTTGTGGCAAGTCCACGGTTTTGACCATGGCGGCGGGGCTGAACGACATCTCGAAGGGTGCGATCAAGCTGGATGGCCGTCACGTCGAAGGGGCCGATCCCGAACGCGCGGTGGTGTTCCAATCCCCCAACCTGTTCCCATGGTTAACCGCCATGGAGAACGTCGCGATTGGGGTGGACAAGGTCTATCCAAAGGCCAGCATGGCCGAGCGTCAGGATGTTGTTGAATACTATCTGGAACGCGTCGGTTTGGCTGACGCGATGGACAAATCCGCAAGCGACCTATCGAACGGCATGAAGCAACGCGTCGGCATCGCCCGTGCTTTTGCTTTGTCCCCCAAACTGCTGTTGCTCGATGAGCCCTTCGGCATGCTCGACAGCCTGACCCGATGGGAATTACAGGAAGTCCTGATGGAGGTCTGGTCCCGCACTAAGGTCACTGCGATCTGCGTTACCCACGACGTGGATGAGGCGATCTTACTGGCCGATCGCGTGGTGATGATGACCAACGGTCCGCAGGCAACGATTGGCAAGATCACCAAGGTTGAGCTGCCGCGTCCGCGCACGCGCAAAGCCCTGCTGGAGCACCCGGATTACTATGCTTACCGGCAGGAAGTCCTCGATTTCCTCGAAGAATATGAACATGGCGCCATGCCAAAAACACCCGCCCCCAAGGCGATTGCAGCGGAGTGAAATCATGAAGCAAAGACTTGTTGTCATAGGCGCGGGTATGGCCTCAGGCCGGGTGTTGGAACACCTGACCGACGCCGCGCCGGATGCGTTCGACATCACCCTGTTCAATGCCGAGCCGCGCGGGAACTACAACCGTATCATGCTCAGCCCGGTACTGTCGGGCGAGAAAACCTATGAAGAGATCGTCACCCATGACGACGCCTGGTATGCCGCGCGGGGCATTGCCTGCCGCTTTGGTGAAAAGGTCGCGAAGATCGACCGCGAGATGAAGGTGGTCGAAGGTCAGAACGGCCACGTTCCCTATGACAAGCTGGTGATTGCGACAGGGTCTAACCCGTTCATGATCCCTCTGCCAGGGCATGATCTGGAGGGTGTGATTGCCTACCGCGATCTGGAAGACACCATGCAGATGATGGGCATGGGCCCTGACAACAAGGTGGTCGTGATTGGCGGCGGCTTGCTGGGGCTCGAGGCCGCCGCGGGTATGGCTGCCCATGGCGTTGACGTGACGGTGGTGCATATCCTGGGTCACCTGATGGAGCGACAGCTGGACGAGGCCGCAGGCTACCTGCTGAAGAAATCGCTGGAAGACAAAGGCATCAGGATTTGCCTGCAGGCGAACTCTAAAGAAATCCTCGGACAGGACGGAAAGGTCCGCGCGCTGCTTCTGGACGACGGGACCGAATTGCCCTGTGATCTGCTTGTCATGGCCGTGGGTATCCGCCCCAACACAGCTCTGGCGCAAGAGGCTGGGCTGGCCACCGGGCGCGGTATCCATGTGGATGACCAGATGCTGACTTCGGATTCGGATGTCTTTGCGGTAGGTGAATGCGTCGAACATGACGGGGCGGTCTTCGGTCTTGTCGCGCCGCTTTACGATCAGGCGAAAGTGGCTGCGCAGGCTTTGTTGGGTGAAGAGGCTGCGTTTGCTCAGAAAACCCTATCGACCAAGTTGAAGGTCACCGGCTGCGATCTGTTCAGTGCGGGGGATTTTGCGGATGGGCCGGGGCGCGAGGATATCGTGTTCCGCGACCCCTCGCGCGGGGTCTACAAACGGCTTGTGATTGAAGAGGATCGGCTGGTCGGCGCGGTCATGTATGGTGACACCACTGATGGCAGCTGGTTCTTTGGCCTCATCAAAGACGGCGCCAGCGTAGAAGAAATGCGCGAGACGCTGATCTTTGGACCCGCATATCAGGGGGGCGACACTGCGGACCCTCTCTCAGCCGTTGCAGCATTGCCGCATGAGGCGGAGATTTGCGGCTGCAACGGCGTATGCAAAGGTGACATCGTCGAGGCGATCAATGCGGGGGCGGGTGATCTGGGCGCGGTGCGCACGACCACAAAGGCTAGCGCATCCTGCGGAACTTGCACAGGATTGGTTGAGCAATTGTTGCAGGTCACTCTGGGCGACGCGTTCCAGATGCCTGCCGCGCAGCCGGTCTGCGGATGCACCGACCTGACTCATGAGGATGTGCGACGCCTGATCAAAGGGCAGGAGTTAAAAAGTCAGGCTGCCGTCTGGCAGGAACTGGGTTGGACGACGCCCAATGGCTGCCATGTCTGTCGGCCCGCGATCAACTACTACCTGCTGGCCGACTGGCCGCTGGAATACCAAGACGACCCACAAAGCCGTTTCGTCAATGAACGCAAACACGCCAACATCCAGAAGGATGGCACGTTCAGCGTTGTACCGCGTATGTGGGGCGGGATCACCACGCCCGACGAACTGCGCGCGATTGCAGATGCGGCGGATAAATACGATGTTCCCACCGTCAAGGTCACGGGCGGTCAGCGGATCGATCTGCTGGGCGTCAAAGGCGAAGATCTGCCCGCCATGTGGTCAGACCTGAACAAAGCCGGGCTGGTCTCTGGCCACGCCTATTCCAAAGGTCTGCGCACGGTCAAAACCTGCGTCGGCACCGATCATTGCCGGTTTGGTACTCAGGACAGCACCGGGCTTGGCATAAAGCTTGAAAGAATCCTGTGGGGGTCGTGGACGCCGCACAAGCTGAAGCTGGCCGTATCTGGCTGCCCTCGAAACTGTGCCGAGGCGACCTGCAAGGACATCGGCGTGGTCTGCGTCGAATCTGGCTATCAGATCAGCATCGGCGGGGCCGCAGGGATGGATGTCAAAGAGACCGAGCTACTCTGTCAGATTCCCACCGAAGAAGAAGCGGTCGAGATCGTGATGGCCGTCACGCAAGCCTATCGCGAAGGCGGCAAGTATCTGGACCGTTTATATAAATGGCTGGGTAAGGTGGGCATGGACTGGGTCAAGGTGCAGGTCGTGGACGACCTTGAAAATCGCGCGGCCCTCGTCGCGCGGTTTGAACTGTCGCAAAACATCTACCGCAAAGACCCGTGGGCCGAACACGTCAAAGAAAAAGCGCAAACCTACGCGCCAATTGCAGATTTCACACTGGAGGCCGCAGAATGAGCTGGATCGACATCGGACATATCGACGAGGTTCCCTTGCGTGGGGCGCGTCTGGTCAAGACGCATATCGGCTGCATCGCTGTCTTCCGTACTGCCGAGGTGGAGGTCTATGCCGCGACCAACAGCTGTCCGCACAAGGGCGGTCCTTTGTCTGAGGGTATCGTGCACGGGCAGTCGGTGACCTGTCCTTTGCACAATTGGGTATTTGACCTGAATACGGGCGAGGCGCAAGGCGCGGATGATGGCCGCATCACCATCTATCCCGTGCGCATTGAAGACGACCGTATCCTGTTAGACGACAGCGCAGTTACCCGGCGGAGCGCCGCCTGATGGACGGAAGTGGTCTGCCTGAAGTTCGCTCGACTTGCGCCTATTGCGGGGTCGGCTGCGGTGTGCTTTTGCGGCCCGATGGGGCCGGAGGCTTGACCGTTCGCGGCGATCCGGATCATCCAGCGAATTTTGGGCGTTTGTGCTCGAAAGGATTGGCTTTGGGCGAAACAGTTGGGCTGGAACATCGGTTGCTGGCTCCTCGCGCCTTTGGCCGAGACACAGACTGGGACAACGCGTTGCAACTGGTCGCAGATCGGTTTTCTGCCGCAATCAAGAACCATGGACCGGACAGCGTGGCATTTTACGTCTCGGGGCAGTTGCTGACAGAGGATTATTACGTCGCCAACAAGCTGATGAAGGGTTTTATGGGGTCGGCCAACATCGACACCAATTCTCGACTGTGTATGGCGTCAACTGTGGCCGGACACAAACGCGCCTTTGGCACAGATACCGTGCCCGGGACTTATGAGGATCTGGATGAGGCTGATTTGGTTGTCTTGGTTGGCTCAAACCTCGCATGGTGCCATCCCGTTCTCTATCAACGCGTCATAGCTGCGCGTCAGGCGCGCGGTACGAAGATTGTGGTTGTCGACCCGCGCCGAACAGCCAGCTGCGATCAGGCCGATCTCCATCTGGCGTTGCAACCCGGCAGTGACGTGGCATTGTTCAACCGCTTGCTGAGCAGAATTCACCAATCGGGGCATGTGGCACCGGATTTTCTGGATCGCAGCGTAGGGTACACTGAAGCCCTCGAACTCGCACAGCTTGATGATCCGGATGAGACCGGACTTACCCCAGGTGAAATCGAAGCGTTTTGCGATCTGTGGATTGGAACCGAGCGGGTTGTTACGATTTTCAGTCAAGGCGTAAACCAATCCTCCAGCGGAACAGACAAAGTCAACTCGATCCTGAACTGCCATCTGGCTACGGGACGCATCGGACGCACAGGGATGGGCCCGTTCTCGGTTACCGGTCAACCAAACGCCATGGGTGGTCGAGAGGTCGGCGGTCTGGCCAACATGCTTGCGTGTCACCTGGATATCGAAAACGAGGCCCACAGAGCAGCCGTCCGGGACTTTTGGAAAGCGCCCATCCTGCCAGAAAAGCAGGGGCTCAAAGCTGTCGACATGTTTCGCGCCGTTAAAGATGGACAGATCAAAGCACTTTGGATCATCCACACCAATCCAGCGGCCACGATGCCGGACGCCGATCGAGTCAAGGCGGCGATCAAAAACTGCCCATTCACCGTTGTAAGCGACCTGACTGCCCAAACAGACACCGCGCGCCTCGCAGACGTATTGCTTCCAGCAGCAGGATGGGGCGAAAAAAGCGGCACAGCAACCAATTCCGACCGCATGATCAGCAGGCAACGCGCCGTTCTGACCCCTCCGGGACGGGCACGTGCGGATTGGGATATCTTGGCCGAGGTTGGCCGCCGCATGGGTTGGGCCGAGGCCTTCAGCTATGAGTCTGCGGCGCAGATTTTTAGGGAATATGCGAACATGTCCTCGCTTGCCATCTCATTTGGCAAAGACTTTGAGATTGCTGGCTTTTCGGACATCAACGACGAAGATTATGATGCGATGTGCCCGACACGATGGCCCACGGCATCGCGGAAAACTGACGGTCGTTTCTTCGGAGACGGGCAGTTTTTTCATCCTGATGGCAAGGCACGGTTTGTGCCGGTCACCCATCGAACGCCCAAGGCAGAGCCATCAGAACGCTACCCTTTCCTGTTGAACACAGGGAGAAATCGGGATCAGTGGCACACCATGACCCGATCCGGATTGTCGCCGCGCCTGTCAGCTCATCTTGCCGAACCTTACATTGATATTAATCCCAAGGACGCTGATGAACTTGGTCTCAGTTCTGCCGATTTGGTAGAGCTCAACAGCTCCGTTGGAAGTGGCATCTTTCGACTGCGCATCACGGAAACTATCCCGCCAGGTCAGGTGTTTGCACCTATTCACTGGACAGGCGAAACCGCCCCATCAGCTCGTGTGGACGTGCTTGTTCCAAGTGTGACGGATCCGATTTCCGGACAACCTGAAAGCAAATCCACAGCGGTATCTGTACAACGTATGAATGCCGCATGGTACGGTTTTGCCGTTTCAGTTGCCGCGGCCTCGCCTGAAGCAGACTATTGGGCAACTTCCAAAACAACCAATGGCTACAGAATGGAATTGGCCGGGAAGCAGGTCATCGATGATTGGGAAAATACCGCCCGACAATGGTTTGGATTACATGATGCCGCAGCCACCACTGTAGAAGATGCCAAGAGCGGGTCGTTCAGAATTGCGCTGTCAGAAGAACGGCGCATATTGGCGGCACTCTTCGTCTCCCCTAAGCCCATCGCGCTGATGCGAGACTATTTGGCAACCTTACCCCAAGTTTCGCCGCTGCGGATATTATCCGGTCGTTCCTCTGCTGCCTCAGAAGACTGCGGCCCAATTGTCTGTTCATGTACTGGAGTCGGGCTAAGAACTATCATCCGCGCAATTGACGACTTAAATCTGATCAGTGTGGACGATATTGGAGATGCTCTTCAAGCCGGAACTAACTGTGGCTCATGCCAACCAGAGTTGGCAGGTTTGATCATGGAGCATTCGAAATTGAACCGCAACAAACTGAAGAATTGCCCACAGAAACATTTAGGATAGACTCTGGGCTTTCAAACAGGACCGTGGTCAGCTTTGGGTGGTTGTCAACGTAAGCGGGGGGTTCTATTCACTCTGAACCAGATATCCGATTAAGCCTTACTAGCCGGTTCGAATAATTTGTCAGACGATGGCTGGCTCTGCGCTCCAGACCTTTAACTACGTAGCAATTTCGGTTTTGCAGCGAATGTCTCCACTAACGCGCAGCAATAGAGCTAAGGCGACTGGAGTCGAACTGCATCTTTGGGCCTTCAGCGCTTGCCATCAGGACATAAAGCCGGGTCGCCTGCTAGGTGATCCAGAAGCGCGCGCACCCGAGTTGTAATGCGCCTGTTCTGTGGAAACAATGCTGCGACGACATATGGCGACACCCGGTTCTCGGAAAACAGCTCGACCAGATCGCCGGACCGTAAGGCATCTGCGACTGTATATGCCGGGCACCGTGCGATGGCGGCGCCTTGTTCAGCAAGGCGAGCTGACGCAGCGGGAGCGTTCATTCGGAAGCGTCCGGTCACTTGGACAGCCTCTTCTTGGCCGCCGAAGTCGAACCTCCACACTGTAGGCTCTGTCATATTGCCATCGAGAATGCACTCATGTTTGGCCAGTGCCCGGGGATGGTCCGGGCGCCCTGCGCGTTCCAAATAGGTGGGTGAGGCACAGACAACCAAGGGCATGCGGCCCAATTGCCGAACCTTGAGCGAGCTGTCCCGCATTGGGCCAATCCTGACAGCAAGGTCGAGGCCTTCTTCAACAATCGACGCTCTGCGATCAGAAAACTTCAGATCGAGCTCTACATGGGGGTGTTTCTCAGCGAATTTTGCGAGCGAAGGTACCAACCGCAATGCGCCAAACCCCGTTGGCGCCGAGATATGGATCACACCGCGAAGGGACGCCTGCTCATTTCTGACCCTGTCTTCGAGTTCGTCGAATCCGTCGAGAAGCGGCTCGCACAACATCAGGTATGTTGCACCCGCATCTGTCAACGACACGCTGCGGGTCGTGCGATTGAGCAGCTGTACACCAAGCGCGTTTTCCAGATCAGCTACGTACTTACTGACCAAACGCGCAGACCGCCCCATGCGCTGCGCAGCGACGGTGAACGACGTGTTCTTTGCAACCAGCGCAAAGGCCCGCATGCGGTCTATCTTGTCCATCCCATTGCGCCTTCTGAGGGCTTAAAGTTCGTCAAATATAGGAGATTATCATCAAGATGCGCAATGTGTATTGCTTGTTCAACACCTGCAACCAACCGGAGAAACCCATGTCCAACGCTGTTCGTATTCACCATTTCGCCAAATCTGGCCATGCACACCGCGCTTTGGTCTTTGCGAAACTTGCCGGGATTGCACATGAGGTTGTTCCCGTCGATCTAGCAGCTGGCGCGCATAAGTCGCCTGAATTTCTTGCCATGAACCCAAATGGGCAAGTGCCCGTCCTTGAGGATGGCGAGGTTGTTGTGTCCGACTCGAACGCGATTCTTGTCTATCTTGCGCGGACATATGCGCCTGATTGGATACCAAGTGATGCGGTCGGAGAAGCAAATGTGCAGCGTTGGCTTACTTTAGCGGCTGGAGAGATTGCGTTTGGTTCCTGCGCTGCGCGGTTGATCACCGTCTTTGGCGCGCCGCTGGACCCGAACTTTGCAGCCGCGACTGCGGAAAAAGCGATGCAGAAACTGGAGCGTGGTCTCACGGGTCGCGACTGGCTCGTTGGCGAGCAGCCCACCATCGCTGACGTGGCTAGCTACTCCTATACGGCACACGCGCCGGAGGGGAATGTCTCTCTCGAGCCATACCCGAATGTCCGTGCCTGGCTCGCTCGGTTTGAGGCCTTGCCCGGTTTTGAAGCGATGCCGGCGACGGCTGTTGGTCTTGTTGCAGAGTGAAAGGGCAAACCCATGGCGACCGAAGCCCAACGGCATCCTTTGCCACCGTTCTCAAAAGAAACCGCCATTCAAAAGGTGCGCCTGGCTGAGGACGGCTGGAACGGCCGGGATCCGGCCAAGGTCGCGCTGGCCTACACGCCGGACAGCAAGTGGCGCAACCGGATCGAGTTTCCCCAAGGGCGCGATCAGATTGAGGAGTTCTTGACCCGGAAATGGGCCAAGGAACTGGACTACCGTCTGATCAAAGAGCTTTGGGCACATGACGGCAATCGCATCGCGGTCCGCTACGCCTATGAGTACCACGATGACGGCGGAAACTGGTTCCGGGCCTATGGCAATGAAAATTGGGAGTTCGACAAGGATGGCTACATGGAACGCCGGTTTGCCAGCATCAATGAACACCCCATCCAAGAGGCGGATCGAAAGTTCCGCTGGCCGCCGGGGCGCCGTCCGGATGACCACCCCGGTCTGAGCGATCTCGGGCTCTAGCGTGGCTCAGGTGAAAGGATCAAGCGATGGCACAGATACATAAATCGCACAGAGGTGAGTTGATGCTGCAAGAGCGGCGTCACACTCCCAAAGAGGTGAGCGATGCGATTCCGCACTACATCGAAAGCGACATGCCGAAACAGCATGCGGATTTCTTTGCGGGTCTGTCCTATTTGCCGCTCGCAACGCTTGATCGTAATGGGCGTCCGTGGGTCAGCCTTCTGGTTACACAATCAGACAGCGACCCTTCTGTTGGCATTCAGGTTGCGGGCCAGAACACCACGCATGTGGTCGCGGAAACCAATCCGCATGATCCCTTTGTGCGTGCTGTGAGCCAGGATCCCGCATCGGGCCTTGAAGCGCGGCTCTTTGCCGGGGTTGGGATCGATTTCGGTAACCGCCGACGAAACAAAATTGCGGGCTCCATACGTACCGCAGATGTCGAGGGCGAGGAGAAGATCAGGTTACAACTGTTGTCCGATCAGCACTTGGGGAACTGTCCAAAGTACATTACAGTCCGTTCCTTAGGGCACACGCGACGCAACCCTGAAATTATCCATGACGGCTTCGATGTGCACTCATCTGTGCTGTCGAATGAGGCCAAATCCGTCGTAGCGCGCGCCAGCACCTTGTTCTTGGCGACAAAACATACAAGCGATGCCACCACTGCAGGCGCTCAGACCGATATGGGCGTCAATCATCGCGGCGGCGCGCCCGGCTTTACCCGGCTCTACGAGGAGAACGACGGGGCGCGGGTTACGACCTATTTGGTTCTGCCCGATCATTCTGGCAATCGCTTCTACCAGTCGCTGGGCAATATCGAAACGGACCCGAAGGTTGGGCTGGTCTTTCCAGACTTTGAAACCGGTGAGATCCTCTACATTACGGGGGATGCTGAAAATCTGCTTGGGGATGACGCAGATGCGCTGATGCCGCGCGTGAGCCTGCTGACACGTATCAAGGTAACGGGCGCGGTTTTTGTGCGTGGAGGCCTAAACCTCAAGCTGGCATCAAAAGAGCAACTCTCCCCCTACAATCCGCCGGTCAAATATTTGCGCGCAGAGTTGGAGAAGATGGGGCATGCAATCAAGGCGCACGACGCCGCTATCCCGCTGACCGCCAAGCTTATCGCTACAAAACCCCTGTCCAGCACAATCAGTACTTTCGAATTCGAGTTGTCTGAGGCAATCAATGCCCCATTGCCTGGTGGTTTTGGCGTCTTTGACTTCTCCGACCTGGTGGACGCCGGATACAGCCACATGAACGAGACAAACCCTCAGCTTGTGAACGAGGACTACGTCCGCACATGGACGCTTTCCGGAGCGCCAAAGTTTGACGAAGAGAACAACGCGTTTCGCACGACCAATCGGATCAGTGTTACGGTCAAACGCAAACCAGGCGGTCTGATGTCCAACCTCCTGCACAACTATGCGGAGAAGCTGATCACGTACAATCTTCCAGTTAAATTCAAGGGCACCGGAGCGGGCTTTTCCTGTTTTTCCGAAGTGGCTGAGGGCAGCCCCCCAAAGTTCCCAGCAAAGATGCTTTGGATCGCGGGTGGCGTTGGCATCACCCCGTTCATGGTGATGTGGGACGGAGTCAAACAAGTGGTAGAGACTTACCCGCAGGACCAGCCCATCGATATCGTGTTTCTGTTTTCCGGTCGGGACGATGACATTGCAATTCTGCAGCACTTTGCGAAAAAAAACAGCTCTGTTTCGGACCAGGTGACACTGCGTATTGTCGCGTTTCAAAGCGCAGGCGTAAACGCATTGGCTGCGAAATCCGCTCGCGATGATCTGAACGCAGCATTCACCGATCAGCCGCTGCAGCTTCAGGAGCGACGCATGCATAGCAAAGACATTCAATCGGTCGCGCATCTCGGAATGCGAGATGTATATATGTGCGGCCCTGAAACTTTGATGACCAGTTCTGAAGCGGCGCTCAACGATTTGGGCCTCGAGGAAGCAAGGCTTCACCGTGAGACGTTTGTGTTTTGATAGGGGGATAAAACTTGTTCATGACCTTGCAGGACAGGATCACCCAATCTGAAATTGGGTGTTGGAAAGGCGTTCACCAAATCGAAACGACACTGGATTCCTTCGTGTTGTCCCGGACTAATGACCGCTTAATAGGCTGAACTCGCAGAGTCTGAACGCTCCGCTCAAGGTCCGAATTGGGCTGCAATTCGATCTGTGCGAAGCATCTGGAAAAACGTCGAAGATCAGGCACAGCCGATAGTGTTAAGTTGGCAGCTTCGACAAAGCTATTAGTTTGCACCTAACAGATACGTGAGAATTCTGTATTGGATCTAAGAAAGCTTTGCCCTCCTCACAGTCTCAATTCAATACTGAGGCACTTGACGTTGTTGTCGGAGATTTAGTTGCGATTTAGCGTGGGCATCGCTGTGTCAATTCTGGTGGCTGTGTCCATCGGGGTGTCGACGTTTATCGTCCACTCCCTGTGGTGGACAACAGCGCGACACAATAGCCGTATGCTCGCAGCTGAAATTAACGGCCAGATTGCAAACACAGTCCGCATCGAGGTGGGCGCGACCCTAAGTTCAGCCGAAGCCGCTTGGGCAGCTGTTCGCACTATCTTTGTTCAGAACGTCATTGCAACGCGGCAGGCCGATAAGCGAGAGTTTGTTTTTCTATCGCAATTGCAGGCACAGCCAAATATCTCGTGGATTTTCTTCGGCTGGCCAGATGGGAATTTTTTCGCATCGCATCGCTTGGGTGACGGTGGGCTCGAGATGATTGAAATCGACGAAAGTATCCGGAACCGAATGCTACGGAAAGACCGCTACATCTTCATTCCCGGTGACATCCAGTTTGAAGAGCGGACCTTCACTGAAACATCCTATGATCCGCGCGAACATGCCTGGTTTGAGAACTTTATGGGCCTCAACTCAGCCGGGTGGATCGAAGCACGTAACCTTCCGGATAGCAACAAAAGCATTTACGCCTTTGCCGGTCCAATAGACGTCAACCGAAGGCGGCAAGGGGTTCTGGCCGTTGCGATCGAAACGGATCGTTTGTCTCGCTTTCTTGCCACGCTCGCGCCCGGCGAATTCGGTGCTGCCTTTATCCTGAACGCCGATGGAAAAGTTATTGCTGTACCTGATGCTAAAGCGGATGAGATTACTCCTGCGCGCATGGGCGAGGGCGAACTCTATGAAGTCGCCATGATCTCAGGCGAGAAGCTGTTGGCTGACCCCCAAACGAATGCTCCAGGCACTTTGACGAAACGTATCGTCATCGACGGAGTGCCTTATGTGGTGGCACTTACCCCACTGGGGTTTTACGGCTGGCGCGTTGCGACAGTCATACCTGAAGCGGCCTTTCTTTCGGGCATTGAAGAAACGCTGATTAACCTGATTTACGTTTTTATCGTTGTAGTGGTTGTTGCAAGCGGACTTGCGATCTGGCTGATCCGCAGAATTGTAGCAAATCCGTTGGCGCTCATTGCCGAAGACCTTGGTAAAATTGAGCGCTTTGACGTTGAACGGATTGCGCGTAGGCCCTCCAAACTGTCTGAGCTTGAAAATCTTTCTGCGGCAACCGCAAGTATGGCTGCAGGTCTGTCAGCGTTCCGAAAATACGTGCCCACCGATCTGGTGCGCATGCTGGTCGCTGAGGGTATCAAGACGCAGCCAGGTGGAGACATGAAACAGATTTCGGTGCTGTTTTGCGATGTCACGGGTTTTACGGGAATGTCTGAAAAACTCGGTCCCAAAATCGTCCAATTGATGGAACCTTTCTTTAGCGCGGCCTCTACGGCCATCATTCAAAACGGTGGGACAATCGATAAATTCATTGGCGATGCTGTGATGGCGTTTTGGGGAGCGCCGCGCAAAGATACCAACCATGCTATAAATGCTTGCCGAGCAGCCTTGGACCTAGTCAATGCCGTAGACGCGTCCGGAATTGAAGATGAGGCTGGCAACCCTTTGCGCGTAAGGATCGGGCTGAACAGTGGCGATGCTCTGGTGGGAAATATCGGTTCAAAAGAACGGTTGAATTACACCGCAATTGGCGATGTCGTGAACGTTGCCAGCCGATTGGAAGGTGCCAACAAGGACTATGGCACGCTGATCCTGATCGGGCCCGAAACGAAACGCCAGGCGGCCGATTCGATAGTTGTCCGCGAGCTTGACACGCTAACCGTGTCTGGACGCACCGAAGAACTGGTGGTCTATGAACTGATCGCCATGAAGGATGGGTCCGCCGAATCTCTTGCTTGGATCAAGCTCTACGAACAAGGCCTTGCACACTATAGGGCAGGGCGGTTCAAGCAGGCAGTTGCCGCATTCGAGGCCGCAGACCAGGCGCGAAACGAGGATCCCGCCTCAGCCGCAATGAAGATCCGCACCCAAAGCCTATTGAACAAGCCACCAACGGATCATTGGCGTGCCGCTGCAAGAACCAAAAAAAGCAGTTGATTACATCTGATCAAGTTTGGGCGCTTAGGCTCAGGACTCATAGCCAATAGATGATCAAAGCGGCGAAAGCGATTGCCGAGAGGAAGATTTTGGGGCACCTGTCGTACCGTGTCGCCACACGGCGCCAGTACTTCTATCTGCCAAACACGATCTCAACTCGATTGCAGCGTTTGTATCGGCGATTGTCGTATCGGACAGCGTCTTGCGCCGTTTGCGGCCTGGGATGCACGCGCGTATCCCTTTGTCTTTCGACACTTCTACGATCCAATCGGCATCATATCCGCGGTCACCCAACAACCATTCGACATTCGGTAGACTGCTGATCAATGACCTCGCACCAATGTAGTCACTGACCTGACCCTACGGCGAGTGCAGCGATTGCGGCGCTTAATCCATTAGGTTGGCTGGTAACGGGAGATTGTAGGAAGGAGCTCTCAGAACCGAAAACTGTTCCCGAACTCAAGTTCACAGGTGTGGTGGATGCTCCGCAAAAAGAATTGAACTGGATCAGCTCGACCTGAAAGAATGTGAGTTTGGGCATGTCGTAGACCCGATCTATCGCGTAACACATCAAAAGCAGCTTTTTCGAAGGGTGATAACTTGGACAAACTGTCAGTCATGCAAGCTTTTCGCCGTATCGTTGAACGCGGTAGTTTTGCCCGTGCGGCGGAAGATCTTGGTGTTTCTCCCGCGCTTCTCAGCAGAGAAATCAAGCTTCTGGAAGAAAGTCTAGGAACCGTTCTTCTCACCAGAACGACCCGATCCATGTCACTGACTGACACCGGCAGTCTCTACTACCAAGATGCAATTGGAATACTCGACGCGGTCGAGAAAACGGAGCAAACCATCAGGGATGGTTCAAAAGCAGTGCGCGGGCATCTTCGGGTGAATGCATCAAGTTCTTTCGGCCAGACCGTTATCGCCCCTATGCTTCCTGATTTTCTGGAAACCTATCCCGATTTGCGATTTACGCTTTCGATGGACGACAAGGTGATCGATATGGTCGAGGGCGGCTTCGATCTGTCGATCCGTATCCGCGCTGCCATGCCGGATTCGGCACTTGTTGCCCGACGGATCGGCGTGATGCGGCAAAGAATATTTGCGTCTCCTGACTATTTGGAGCGATGTGGGACGCCGACCCAGCCGGCGGATCTGAAAAACCACGCTATCATCGGCTTTTTGCTTGCTGATCATTTGACGAGCTGGAAGCTCTCGGCCACCAACGGTGTCACAGCACTAGAGCTTGATCCGCGCGTGCGGGTCGGCAATAGCCTCGTTTTGCGGGATCTGCTGATTGCGGGGCAAGGTATCGGGACCCTGCCTGAGTTCGTTTCTGATGCTCCTGAAGCTAGCGGAACCTTAGTGAGAGTTCTTCCTGACCACGAACTGCCTGCGCCGGAAGTATTCGCCGTTACAGCATCTCGCTTGGGAATGGACGCCAAGGTCACAGCCTTTCTTGATCATCTACGCTTGGCTCTCAGGTCGTGACATTATTCAATACAGGTAAAGAGTGATGTCAAAGAGCGCGCCTTAAATGACGGCGCAACAAATTCCATTCTCTCAGGGAACAAGTCACAGCCCTGAGAGGTATCCTATGTCACGTATTCTCGTTCTCTACTATTCAAGTTATGGCCACGTCCGCACATTGGCCGATGCCGAAGCTGAAGGCGCCAGAAGTGTTCCCGGCACTGAAGTTGACGTTCGACGTGTGCCCGAAACCGTCCCTGAAGAGGTCCGTCAGCAGGCTGGCTATGTCGTCGATGATACACCTACTGCCTTGCCGACAGATCTGGAAAGTTATGATGCATTAATTCTGGGAACACCGACCCGATTTGGCATGATGGCTGGCCAAATGAAGTCCTTCCTTGACCAAGCTGGTGGGCTTTGGGCCAGGAATGCACTGGTTGGTAAGGTCGGAGCGGTGTTTGCATCAACAGGTTCGCAACACGGTGGGCATGAAGCCACACTTCTGACAACGCAAGTCCCGCTTCAACACTTTGGGATGCTGATTGCCGGAATGCCCTACACGTTTGCTGGCCAGACTACATCAGAAGAAATCATTGGCGGCGCACCATATGGTGCCGGAACGATCGCCGGTGCTGATGGTTCCCGCACGCCTACCGAAACTGACCTGGCAGGAGCGCGGTTCCAGGGCGCTCATGTTGCAAGGATTACAGCGTGCCTCGCTGGATCAAACCTGCAAGCGGAAGCAGCGTAACCCGCGCGCCTCTGACGTCTCACTCAAATTCTCAAACGCCTTAGCCGGGAGACATACCATGTCACGCTCAACGGATATTCTTCTCAATTCACTCGCCCCAGCGGTATGGGGAAGCACTTATCTGGTAACTACCGAAGCGCTCCCGGCTGGCTATCCGATTACCCTGGCTGCGTTACGAGCTCTGCCTGCTGGCTTGTTGTTGCTTGCAGTGACGCGCTGCGTTCCACCACGCGAATGGCTTGGTCGAGTTTTCGTCTTAGGCAGCCTCAATTTCGCTCTGTTCTGGGTGCTCCTCTTCGTTGCTGCGTATAGGTTACCCGGTGGTGTGGCCGCCACCCTAGGATCGTTGCAAGCGATGATCGTGATTTTGATGGCGTGGGGATGGCTGGGAACCCCAATCCGACTTGGTGCGCTCGGCGCCGCCGCGACTGGCGCAATGGGTGTTTCCCTGCTGCTGATCGGACCTGAAGCACAACTTGATTGGATCGGTATAGCAGCGGGTTTGGGAGGAGCCGCGTCAATGGCTGCTGGCACTGTTCTCAGCCGGAAATGGCAACCTCCGGTTTCGGCGCTGAGTTTCACAGCGTGGCAATTAACAGCCGGTGGTTTGATACTGCTGCCAGTCGCACTGTTCCTTGAGCCGCCTTTATCTGCGCTCAGCGCGACAAATGTCGCCGGGCTTATTTGGCTTGGGTTGATCGGTGCTGCAGCAACCTATGCTCTTTGGTTTCGTGGCATAGCGCGCCTGGAACCCAGTGCAGTTTCGATGCTCGGCATGATGAGTCCTGTAACAGCTGTCGTGCTCGGCTGGGTTTACTTGGGACAAACGCTTAGCCTCACTCAGTCTATAGGAGCAGCCATAGTTATCGGCTCTGTTGTGGTCGGCCAGAGCGTGAGTCGAAGGGATAACTTGGGTTTGAGAAAATGGAAACCAGCAACAGCTGGATCTGTTTGATGGGTTTGAGTCGCAAACAATGGGCCCGATCACGCAAGTGGGCGAGGAATGGCTCAGCGCCTCGCTCACCCTACATCGAGCGCCCCTGCAAACCGGCCCCCAAGGAGCGGTATCTGACGCGCCGGGAGATTTCACAGCTCTTGGCGGTCGACTGCGCACCGCACATCAAGCTAGCTATAGAGCTGATACTGTCGACTGCGGCTAGGGTTAGGGCTGTGTTATAACTCACATAGGATCGGGTCGATTTTGAACGTCGTCAGATCAATCTCCGCACTGGTGACGGACAGAGGAAGGGCAGGGCCATCGTCCCCATGACCAGGAGCCTTTATGCTGCGCTTTTGAACGCCCTGAAGGCTGCATTATCTGGCTATGTCGTGGAGTGGGCCGGCGGATCGGGAAAGTCAATCAAGAAAGGCTTCAAGGCGGCCGCAATCGTGGCAGGCCTACCTGACGTGTCGCCGCACGTCCAGCGGCACACGGAAGCTGTTCATATGGCTGAAGCAAGTATCTCGATGGAGGAGATCGCACAGTTTCTAGGCCATTCAGATTCCCGGATCACCGCGTCCGCCTACGTGCGCTACAGCCCTGAACACTTGCGTAAGGCTGCCAGTGCGTTGGAGTTCGACTAACGCTCAGATTCAACGAACCTCGGAGTCACTGTCTCAAAAACAACAAAGGCGCCCTCGGGCGCCTTGTTTTATTGGTCGGAGTGAGAGGATTCGAACCTCCGACCCCTGCCTCCCGAAGACAGTGCTCTACCAGGCTGAGCTACACTCCGACCGTGGCGCGTGATCTATACCTCGTCATATCGATGTGCAAGAGGGATTTTGGGCGTACACACATATGTCGTCGCTGGATTCGAGGGGTGGTTTTAACCCTTCGCCTGATCCGCGAATTCGCTGAGTCACTGCAACGGATCGGTTCGATACAGTCGGATTTTTGTTCCGCCGTGATCAACGATTGGGCCGGGGGGAAGCATTGGCAATCGCGTTGCGCGGGCAAGTCCGGGTGTGGTGGTGATGATGCCCACACGCCATCGCTGGAAACGACTGGATAATACCTTGCCTAAACTGCCATAGAGCGACCGCAGGCGCTTTTCATCACCGATGCGTGCCCCATAGGGCGGATTGACGATGACCAGCCCAGCTGGGCCTTCTGGCGGCTTGATATCACTGACCGAACAGTGCTGAAATCGGGTGGCATGATCCACTTGTGCCTGTCGGGCGTTCGAGCGTGAAGCCTCAATCGCGCCTGTATTGCGATCTGAGCCAAAGAATCTCAGCTCTGTTTCGGGTTGACCGATACGAGTGCGCATTTTTTGCCAGACATCTGGATCGAAGCTTGCCAAATCTTGGAATGCGAACTGACGTGAGCGGCCTGGGGGCAGACCAAGTGCAATTTCAGCCGCTTCGATAACGAATGTTCCAGAGCCACACATCGGGTCCAGAACCGGTTCAGACCCGTCAAACCCACACTCACGCAGGAACATCGCGGCCATTGTTTCCCGCATCGGGGCCTTGGCGACTGCAGGCTTATGACCGCGCTTGTGCAAGAGCTCGCCGGATGTGTCGACGGAGATCGTGCATATGTCTTTTTCGATTCGTAGCAGCACGCGGACTTTGCCATCGAGTGAGATTGAGGTGCCGAGCCCCTCGGATATGGCTTGTTCGATGCGCTGTCGCGCCGCTCCTGCATGATAGATACGAGATTTACGGCAGGTTGCTTCGACCTTCACGGGAATGTCTGGCCTGAGATAACTCGCCCACGGGAATTTTCGGGCGCGCTTGTCCAATTGCGCCAAATGCACGGCGGGGAAACTGCCCAGTCGCACCAGAACCTTGTTGGCACCGCGCAATTCCAGATTGGCGCGCCAGACTTCCGGCCAATCGCCACGGCACACGACACCACCTGGAACGATCCTGGCGCTCGAGAATCCGCGCTCGATGGCCTCGGCACACAAAGGCGTTTCGAGCCCTGGAGTGGCAATCAGAAAAATCTCGAATTTATCATTGTTGTCCATTGTGGTTGCTTACACCGGTTGATCAGCCTGTGCGACACGCAAATTAAATGGGCAAATTGTTCTGAACGACCGTAAGCTCAAAAGAATGTGACATTCCTTTTCGATTTTGGGCGGTAACAGGTTTGCGTTTGCACTCATCCCCGCGTAAAGGAGCCGTGATCGGAAATACGCCTGCGGATTCTGGTCGGATAATGGCGCTTTCGCGACCGGACAGACGGGAAATTTCGTGTTATTTCCTGGCATCATTGTAAGATGGCGCGCAGCAGGCGCAGGACAAAGGCTTGGAAGAACGTAGCAACATGCAAACTTTCAAACTAAAAAAAGGGTTGGATTTGCCGGTTGAAGGCGCGCCCGAACAGAAAATCCAGCCGGGGCCTGAATTCTCGTCGGTTGCCGTTCTGGGCAGTGATTATATCGGATTAAAGCCCAAGATGCTGGTGCACGAGGGCGACGCGGTCCAGCGAGGAACGCCGTTGTTCTGCCACAAGGATGCGCCCGACGCGATGATGGTCGCGCCGCTGACCGGCAAGGTCGTGGCAATTAATCGCGGGGCGCGGCGTGTATTGCAGAGCGTGGTGATCGAGGTTTCGGATGCCAATGACGCCGGCATAGATTTCTCGGGCACCGGCGATGCCGAGACCGCCGAAGGTGTTACGGCCAAGCTATGCGCGGCCGGGCTGTGGACTTCTTTCCGGACACGTCCTTATTCAAAGATGCCCGAACCAGGCTCCAAGCCTACAGCAATCTTCGTGACAGCCATGGACAGCGATCCACTGGCAGGTGATGCGGCATTGGTTATTGCGGATGCGGGCGAGGCATTTGCGGCTGGTCTTGCAGCTGTCTCAAATCTGACCGATGGCAAAACGTATCTGTGCCAGCAAGAGGGGGCATCCATCCCCGGTTCCGATCTGCCAGGTATCGAAGCGGCTGCGTTTTCCGGCCCACACCCCTCGGGCCTTGCTGGAACTCATATTCACTTCCTTGAGCCGCTGGGAGCGGACAAGCAGGTTTGGACCATTGGCTACCAGGACGTGATCGCGATCGGCCGCCTGATGCAGACCGGTCATCTGGATTCAAACATCGTGATTGCTCTGTCTGGACCGGGCGCGCGCCAGCCGCGCCTGATCCGCACCGTGATGGGCGCGTCGACGGATGACCTGACCCGGGATGAAGTGAACGTCGACGGGATCGCGCGGATCATCTCGGGGTCGATCTTGTCGGGGCAGCATGCCGATGGTCCGACCGCCTATCTGGGCCGTTTTGCGCGCCAGATCAGCATTATTCGCGAAGATCATGATCAGCACACACTGGGCTGGATTCTTCCTATGCCTTCGAAATATGCGGTACAGCCTGTTTTGGGATCGGCTTTTGCCAAGAAACTCTATTCATTCACGTCAAACCTGAACGGTGGTCGCCGCGCGATGGTGCCGACGGGTGTATTCGAAGAGCTTATGCCCCAGGATTATCTGCCGACGCAATTGCTGCGGGCGCTATTGGTGATGGACACCGACACCGCGCAGGCGCTGGGTGCACTGGAACTGGACGAAGAAGACCTGGGCCTTGTGGGCTTTGCCTGCCCTGCGAAATATGAATATGGGCTGGCGCTGCGCGACTGCCTCACCAAGATTGAAAAGGAGGGCTGATCCACATGGGTTTGCGCAGCTTCTTCGATCGGATCGAGCCGAACTTTACCAAGGGCGGCAAGTACGAAAAATATTTCCCCATCTACGAGATGGTGGAAAGTTTTATCTACACTCCGAAAACCGTCACGACCGTCGCGCCGCATGCGCGCTCTTACGTGGATATGAAGCGGATCATGACCTACGTCGTGATTGCTACGATCCCCGCAATCCTCTGGGGGATGTATAACACCGGCTATCAGGCAAACTCGGCCATCGCCACGCTAGGACCGGATTCGGCAACAGGATGGCGGATTGCGATCCTGCAGATGTTCGGTATCTCGCTGAACCCTGACAGCATTTTCGCCAATGTGGTGCATGGATTGATGTATTTCCTTCCGATCTACATCACCACACTGGTTGCGGGCGGTATTTTTGAGGTCATCTTCGCCACTGTGCGCGGCCATGAGGTCAACGAGGGTTTTCTAGTTACCTCTATGCTTTACACCCTGATTATGCCTGCGACTGCGCCATTGTGGCAGGTCGCGTTAGGCATCATTTTCGGTGTCGTGATCGGTAAGGAAGTATTTGGCGGTACGGGCAAGAACTTCCTTAACCCAGCGTTGGTCGGGCGTGCTTTCCTATATTTCGCCTATCCCGCGCAAATGTCGGGGGATTCAGTCTGGACCCCGGTGGACGGATTTTCCGGTGCGACTGCATTGGGCATCTCCGCTGCTGAAGGCGTTCAGGCACTGGCGGCCGACGGGATCACCTGGGCCAATGCGTTCTTCGGGCAAATTCAGGGTAGCTTTGGAGAGACATCGACGCTGGCTTGCATGATCGGCCTGGCCTTCCTGCTGACGACCAAGATTGCCAATTATCGCCTGATTGTGGGCTGTCTTGCGGGCACCATAGGCTTCACGCTTCTGCTGAATCTGATCGGATCGGACACAAATCCGATGTTCGCGATGCCTTGGTACTGGCATATCGTTCTTGGGGGCTACGCCTTTGGTCTGGCGTTCATGGTAACTGAGCCCGTTTCGGCCAGCCACACCAATATGGGCCGCTACATCTATGGCGCGCTGATTGGTATCATGGTTGTGATGATCCGCGTCATTAACCCAGCTTTCCCAGAAGGTATGATGCTGGCAATCTTGTTCGGAAACGTTTTTGCGCCGCTGATCGACTATTTCGTCGTCCAGGCAAACATCAAACGGAGGGCGCGTCGCCATGTCTGATACGCAATCCAATGAACCCAAGGGAGCGATTGCCAAGTTTCTGGCTGCTTCGCCAGATTCGGTTGGCAAGACTATCTTTGTTGCCGTTGCCGTCTGCCTTGTAGCCTCGATGGTCGTGTCTGCTGCTGCGGTCAGCCTGCGCCCGGTGCAGGAAATCAACCGTTTGAAGGATAAGCAAGTCAACGTTCTGCAAGTTGCCGGCATCTACGAACCAGGCATTGATGTGACCGAGGCATTCGCTGCCTTTGAGCCGCATGTACTGGAATTGTCTACAGGTGAATTCGTTGACGATCAGTTCGACGCGACCACCTTCGATGATATCGCTGCTGCCAGCGATCCAGAACTGAGCGTCGCTTTGAACGATGACCCGGCTGGGATCGGGCGCAAGTCCAAGTACCGCGTGATCTATCTGCTGCGTGATGATGCCGGGGCGCTCGACAAGGTAATCCTGCCGCTTCACGGTTATGGCCTGTGGTCTACGCTTTATGGTTTCATCGCGCTGGAAAACAACGGCAACGATATCTACGGCCTGCAGTTCTATCAGCACGGTGAGACACCGGGCCTTGGCGCCGAAGTGGACAATCCTCGCTGGAAGGCGCTGTGGAATGGCAAAAAGCTGCGCGATGATGCAGGCGATCTGCAAATCACCGTCGCCAAGTCGCAACCCGCAGCAGGTCCTGATTTCTATGTCGATGCGCTGGCAGGCGCCACGCTGACTTCGGTTGGTGTCGACAACCTGGTGAAATTCTGGATGGGCGACGCGGGCTACGCTCCGTTCCTGGCCAAACTGCAAGCAGGAGAGCTTTGATGTCTCAGACCAAGAAAGAGATGCTGGTCGACCCGCTTGTCGACAACAACCCGATCACGCTGCAGGTGCTGGGCATCTGTTCGGCGCTGGCGGTGACCTCGTCACTGCAGGTGTCTATGGTGATGGCGCTGGCGGTGATCTTCGTGACCTCGTTCTCGTCTTTCTTCATCTCGTGCCTGCGCAACCAAATCCCGGGTTCGATCCGGATCATCGTGCAGATGGTGATCATCGCCTCGCTGGTGATCCTGGTGGACCAGATCCTCAAGGCTTATGCGTTTGAGATTTCGAAAACCCTTTCGGTCTTTGTCGGCCTGATCATCACCAACTGTATCGTGATGGGCCGGGCCGAGGCCTTTGCCATGAAGAACCCCCCGGTCGCGTCCTTTATCGACGGCATGGGCAACGGCATGGGCTATGGTCTGATCCTGCTGCTGGTCGGCTTCATTCGTGAGCTGTTTGGCGCCGGGTCACTGTTCGGTGTCACCATTCTGGAGACCGTCAACAACGGCGGCTGGTATGTGCCCAACGGCATGCTGCTGCTGCCGCCGTCGGCTTTCTTCATCATCGGTCTGATCATCTGGGCCTTCCGCACATGGAAGCCGAACCAGGTGGAAGAGCGTGAATACAAAATCCAGCAGGTAGAGGCCCACTGATGGAAGGTCTGATTTCACTGGCCGTAAAGGCCATCTTTGTCGAAAACCTTGCGCTCAGCTTCTTTCTGGGGATGTGTACCTTCATCGCTGTTTCGAAGAAGATTTCAACTGCGCTGGGTCTGGGCATCTCGGTCATGGTGGTGCAGGCCATCACCGTGCCGGCGAATAATCTGCTGCTGAACTATCTGCTGAAACCAGGTGCGCTGGCTTGGGCAGGTTTCCCGGATGTGGACCTGACTTTCCTTGGACTGATCTCGTATATCGGCGTGATCGCAGCGATGGTTCAGATCCTAGAGATGGTGCTGGATAAGTACTTCCCCCCGCTCTACAACGCGCTTGGGATTTTCCTGCCGCTGATCACTGTAAACTGCGCCATTTTGGGTGGTTCACTGTTCATGGTGGAACGCGACTACAATTTTGCCGAAGCGGCGACTTACGGTCTGTCCTCTGGCTTTGGCTGGGCTCTGGCGATTACTGCGATGGCGGGTGTTCGGGAAAAGCTGAAGTATTCGGACATTCCCGATGGTCTGCAAGGCCTGGGCATCACTTTCATCACCGCTGGACTGATGGCGATGGCCTTCATGTCCTTCTCGGGCGTGAAACTGTAAGGAGGGCGGAATGGAAACCTTTGGCTTAGGTGTAGCCCTTTTCACCGTTATCGTTCTTGGTCTGGTTGCCATCATCATGGCGGCGCGGTCCAAGCTGGTTTCAACCGGTAACGTGAACATCACCATCAATGGTGAGAAAACAATCTCGGTCCCGGCGGGTGGCAAGCTGCTGCAGACGCTTGCGGCAGAGAAGCTATTCGTACCCTCCGCTTGTGGTGGTGGTGGCACCTGCGCGCAATGTCGCGTGCGCGTGCATTCCGGCGGTGGCTCGATCCTGCCGACCGAGGAAAGCCACATCACCAAGCGCGAGGCGTCTTGTGGTGACCGGCTATCCTGTCAGGTTGCAGTCAAGCAGGATATGGACATCGAAGTTCCCGAAGAGGTCTTCGGCGTCAAGAAATGGGAATGCACAGTTCGCTCGAACGAGAATGTGGCGACCTTTATCAAAGCCCTGACGCTGGACCTTCCGGAAGGCGAGGATGTGAATTTCCGCGCTGGTGGTTACATCCAAATCGAAGCACCTGCACACCAACTCGCCTATACGGATTTCGACGTAGAAGAAGAATATCGCGAGGATTGGGATCGCTTCAATCTATGGCAGTACAAATCCGTCGTCGCCGAACCGATCGAACGCGCCTATTCCATGGCAAACTATCCGGATGAAAAAGGCATGATCATGCTGAACGTCCGCGTGGCTTCGCCCCCTCCTGGGTCCGAAGGTATCCCTCCGGGTCAGATGTCGTCGTATATTTTCAACCTGAAACCGGGCGACAAGGTCACAATCTCAGGTCCCTTTGGCGAGTTTTTTGCTCGCGAGACAGAAAAAGAGATGGTCTTCATCGGTGGTGGTGCTGGTATGGCCCCAATGCGCAGCCATATCTTTGACCAGCTCAAACGCCTTGAAAACCGCAACCGCAAGATCAGCTTCTGGTACGGCGCGCGGTCGAAGAAAGAGATGTTCTTTGTCGAAGACTTCGACACGCTGGCCAAGGAATTCGACAATTTCGAATGGCACGTTGCGTTGTCGGACGCCCAGCCCGAGGATGACTGGAAAGGCTACACTGGCTTTATCCACAACGTTTTGTTCGAGGAATATCTGAAGAACCACCCCGCACCCGAGGATTGCGAATACTACATGTGTGGTCCGCCAATCATGAACCAGTCGGTCATCAACATGCTGCTGGATCTGGGCGTGGACCGCGAAGACATCATGCTCGATGATTTCGGCGGATAAACAGCATCGGTCGGTTCCAACCCTTGGGACCGACCATTTTCATTTTTAGGTCTGATGTTGGGCAGGCTGCCAATATCAACGTCTGCATTTGGCGAATGCTGCTCCATATTTTTCCGCATTAGGCAGCAGGTCTTATGTTAACCGGATGGATCAAAAGGCTTATCGCATCTCAAACACCGTCTGATCAGCCGGTGAATCTGTATTCATTGGCGCCTACAGAAAAATTCTACGCAATCGGAGACATACATGGGAGGTTGGATCTTTTACAACGGCTCCTGCCTGCGCTGGATAACGACTGTCCGGTGGTGTTTGTAGGCGACTATGTTGACCGGGGCGGATACAGCGCGCAGGTGTTGCGTCAGCTACATCACCTCGACACGAACCCCGAAACGCGGGCGATCTGCCTGAAAGGCAATCACGAAGATATGCTGCTTGGGTTTTTGTCTGATCCAACCCGGATGGAGCGTGTCTGGCTGTATAATGGCGGTGCTCAGACTTTGGCTTCGTTTGGGCTTGCGGATATTGACCAGTCCAACCCGCAAGCCGTTGCCGAACAACTGCAGCAAGCGATGGGACAACCGCTTCTGGACTGGTTACAAGATCGGCCGCTGACCTGGACGAGCGGGAATGTAACGGTTGTTCATGCCGCGCTTGATCCTTCGCAGCCGGTCGATCGGCAACAGGACAGAACTTGCCTTTGGGGGCATCCTCAGTTCCGCAAGAAACGCAGGAAAGACCAGCAATGGGTGGTGCATGGCCATACCATCGTCGACGAAGCTCGGGTCGAGCATGATGTCATTTCGATCGATACAGGTGCGTTCATCACCGATCAGTTGACGGCTGCGGAAATCTCGCCTGGTTCTGTCCGATTTATCTCGACAACGCACACCGGAATCGCGCGCGTATCAGCGTAAGTCGCTAGCCAACGATCATTTGCTTCATTCTAAGTGCTTCGTATTCCAGTTCTTTCAAGCGGAAATGAACCACATCGCCAATGGTGATCACCCCGCGCAGATTTCCATCACTCAGCACGGGCATATGCCGGAACCGGCCTTCGGTCATGGTTTTCAGCACATCGTTCAGATAATCTTCGGGGCTGCAGGTTTTAACCTCAGTCGTCATAAGATCAGCCACGGATTGGGGTAGGGTCTGGCCGGGCGTTTCCGCCATACGGCGCACGATATCACGTTCGGAAAGGATACCCTGCAGGGCACCATTCTGATCCGTCACAACAACGGCCCCGATGCGTTTTTCGCGCAAGATATCCACGACCGAGTGAATCGTGTCGTTGGGCCGCACCGAAAAAACGGCATCCCCTTTGCCTTCCATCAGTTTCGCAACCGTTGTCTGGGTATGCGACAGATTGGTCTCAACTGATTGACTGCGGGTTGTCGCCGCGGCCTTGTCGCCGCGTGTCGGAGGCTGGTAAGAGCTTGGGGCCATGGGCGGTCTCCTCTTTCACCGGTATTGTCCTTACAACCTACCTTACCGCAGGGACCGGCCCTGTATAGGGTGCAATTTCGAAAACCGGCGTAACTTGGCCACTTCAAAAGGAAATTGCTTGTGAGCAACCTGTATCTGACGCCACCAGTTGCCGCGCTGATATTCTTTATCGTGGTGGTCTGCGGCCATAATTTTCGCATGGCTTGGAAACAGCAACCGGAAGGTTGGCAAAAGCGCGCTTGGCTGTTTGGCGTCCCGGCAGCAATCGGGCTTTTTACATTGGCGTTTTTGCCGCTCAAGATTTGAGGCCGGTTTGACTCTGAACAGGCTCACTGGCATATGCCGGGCAAGAACACTCCCGGGAGATTGCACCATGCGCCCACTGATCGCACTGGCCTTACTTTTGACTGTTTCGGCCTGCTTGTTTGGCAAAGAGCCTGACGTGGTACGCCTGTCCGGCGAGACGATGGGCACCACGTTCAACATCACCGCAATCGGCGATGATTTGGACGAAGCAGCGCTGGGGCAAGCGGTTCAGGAGACCCTGGCGCAGGTCAATGCCAAGATGTCCAACTGGGACCCGAATTCCGAGGTCTCGACCTTCTCGGCCTCAGGCAGCACGGACCCCATGCAAGTGTCAGACGAATTTGCCTTCGTCATCGAGGCCGCAAATGAGGTTCACGAGAAATCCGGTGGTACGTTTGATGTTACCCTTGGTCCGCTGATCGAATTGTGGGGGTTTGGACCGCGAAAACCTGAAGACCCAATTCCGGCAGATGACGAGATCGCGACAGCGCTTGGGCAAGTGGGACAAGCGCGGTTGTTAGACTTGGATCGCGGAGCGGGCACTTTGGCCAAGTCAGAGGCAGGAGTCGGGATCAACCTGTCTGCGATCGCCAAAGGTTATGGCATCGATGCGGTTGCCGCACAGCTGCGCGAGGCCGGGATCGAGAACTATATGGTCGAGATCGGTGGTGATCTGGTGACCATGGGCGAGAATGACAAAGGCGAAAGCTGGCGGATCGGGATCGAAAAACCCGAGACTGGCGCGCAATCAATCCAGTTGATCGTGCCGCTCGACAATCTGGGAATGGCGACCTCGGGTGATTACAAGAACTTCTTCGAACAGGACGGGGTGCGCTATTCGCATATCATTGACCCGACGACGGGCCGCCCGATTACTCATCGCACCACTTCGGTTACTGTTATAGCAGACAACGCCATGATGGCGGATGCGTGGGCAACGGCGATGCTGGCATTGGGTCTGGAAAAGGGTCTGGAACTGGCCGAAGAGCATAAACTTGCCGTGTTCTTCATCTCGCGGGATGTGACAAGCGGAGAAGAAGCCTATATCACCGTACAAAGCAGCGCCTTCAAGGATGCGCTGGGGACCAACTGACCGGTAGGAACCGCTATGAGCACCTTTATTCTAGCCTTTTTCCTGTTGCTGATCGTCATGGTTGGCATGGCGCTGGGTGTGATGTTGATGGGCAAAACCATCAAAGGCAGCTGCGGTGGCCTGAACGCGATCTCGGGTGCCGATAAATGTGTGGTCTGTCAAAAGGATATCGATCCCGACAGCCCTCTGCGCGACCAGTTGCAGTGCAAGCGTGCGAAAAAGATGCTGCAACAGATGGAAGGCTAGGATAACCCTCTTGGCATGAACAAAGCCAAGAACGTCCTCTTCATCATGTTCGACCAATTGCGCTGGGATTACCTCAGCTGCTACGGACATCCACATCTGCATACGCCAAATATTGACCGTCTCGCCTCGATGGGTATGCGGTTCACACGGGCCTACATCCAGTCACCGATCTGCGGCAGTTCCCGTATGTCGACCTATACCGGCCGCTATGTGCATTCGCACGGCGCGTCATGGAATGGAATACCGCTGAAAGTTGGTGAGGTCACCATGGGCGATCACTTGCGCAAGGCAGGGATGGATTGCTGGTTGGTTGGCAAGACTCATATGCGCGCAGACGCCGAGGGCATGGCTCGTTTGGGGCTTGAGCCCGACAGCCTGATCGGGGCACGCGTCGCTGAATGCGGGTTTGATGTCTTTGAGCGCGATGATGGGATGCGCCCCGAAGGGCCGGATGGGTTTTATGACCCGGATGGCGCCAAAAGGTATAACGAGTATCTGAAAGACAAAGGCTATGAGAGTGACAACCCCTGGCACGACTTCGCCAATTCGGGGCTGGATGAAGAGGGCAATGTACTTTCAGGTTGGTTCCTGAAGAATTCGTCAGAGGCCGCGAATATCGCCGAGGAAGACAGCGAAACGCCTTATCTCACCTCTCGCGGCATGGAGTTCATGGAAAACCATGAGGGGCCGTGGTGCTGCCACCTCAGCTACATCAAACCGCATTGGCCCTATATTGTGCCAGAACCCTACGCCTCGATGTATGGTCCCAAACACATTCTGCCTGTCATTCGGTCCGAAGCTGAACGGCAGAACGCTCATCCGGTGCTGAAAGCGTTCATGGAAACGAAAATCGGCCAGACCTTCTCGCGTCAGGATGTACGCGAGGCCGTGATTCCAGCCTATATGGGCCTGATCAAGCAGGCTGACGACCAAATGGGGCGGCTGTTTGACTGGATGGAACAGACCGGACGAATGCAGGACACGATGATCGTGCTGACCTCGGACCACGGGGATTTTCTGGGCGATCACTGGATGGGAGAGAAGACCTTCTTCCATGACGCCTCGACCAAAATGCCGCTGATCATCTATGATCCATCGCCCGAGGCTGATGCCACGCGCGGCACCACATGCGATGCATTGGTCGAATCCATCGATCTAGCGCCCACGTTTCTGGAGGTTGCAGGCGGTGAACCCGCAGGGCACATTTTGGAGGGGCATTCGTTGCTGCCCATCCTGCACGGTCAGGCCGAAAGCACTCCGCGCGATGTGGTGATTTGTGAGTACGACTACTCCGCATCCCCCATAGCGCAGACACTGAACGCCTCGGTTCGGGATGCGGTCATGTTCATGGTTGCAAACGAGAAATGGAAGCTGATCCATTGTGAAGGGGGCTATCGCCCGCTTTTGTTTGATCTAGAGAATGATCCGAATGAGCTGACGGACCTGGGCGAAAGCGATGAGCATGCAGACATCATCGCCGAGATGTATGATCACCTGTTCACCTGGACGCGGCGCCAGTCGCAGCGCACGACCCGGTCGGAAGAACAACTGCTAAACATGCGTGGATCAAGCCGAGGAACAGGCGTGGTGATCGGTATTTACGACGAAAACGAGATGCCGCTTGAGCTGACCGTTAAATACCGCAACCGCAAAGCGCGACCCTTTGGGGACTACAAGACAGATTAATTCTTCATTCGCGGCCCCAATGACGGTTCAACCTTGAGCGGGCAGGGGGTAGAAGACAGCAACGCCGCCTCAATCGGAGAGCTTTCATGACCGCCCCAAAGCCCGTTGTCCTTTGTATCCTTGATGGTTGGGGCCTATCCGACGACACCAAGGCCAATGCGCCTTATCTGGCAAATACGCCAACCTTTGATGCTCTCGTGGCTGAAGGTCCTCATGCGCAACTGATAACGCACGGGCCGGATGTGGGTCTACCTAGTGGTCAGATGGGTAATTCCGAGGTTGGTCACACCAATATCGGGGCTGGGCGCGTGGTTGCGATGGATCTGGGGCAGATTGACCTAGCCATAGAAGACGGTTCTTTCTTTCACAATGAGGCGCTGCAGAGCTTCATCGCTAAGGTGAAAGCTGCAGGCGGGACAGCGCATCTGATGGGGCTGGTATCGGATGGGGGCGTGCACGGGCACCTGGATCACATCGTAGCTGCCGCCAAAGCGGCTACCGATGCGGGTGTGCCTGTGGCGCTACATGCGATCACCGACGGGCGCGATGTGGCCCCGAAATCGGCCTTTACCTACATCGCCGAACTCGAAGACCGGTTGCCCGATGGCGCAAAGGTCGTCACCGTCTGTGGGCGCTACTTTGCCATGGACCGCGATAATCGCTGGGAACGCGTTTCCGAGGCCTATGACGCAATAGTCAAAGGTCAGGGGCGCACCGTGGCCTCGGCCCAGGAGGCCGTCGACCATGCCTACGCCCAATCCGAAACCGACGAGTTTATCGCGCCCACGGTTCTTGCTGATTATTCCGGTATTAAGGACGGTGACGGGTTCTTTTGCCTGAACTTCCGCGCCGACCGTGCCCGAGAAATCCTGCGGGCAATTGGGGAGCCCGGTTTTGCCGAGTTCGACTCCGGTCCGCGCCCGCAGTTGTCGGCGTTACTGGGCATGGTTGAGTATTCCGATGGCCATAACGATTATATGACGACCGTATTTCCCAAGCGGGATATCGTGAACACGCTGGGCGAATGGGTTGCTAAGCAAGGCCTGCGCCAGTTCCGGCTGGCCGAGACCGAGAAGTACCCTCATGTCACTTTCTTCCTGAACGGTGGCAAAGAGCAGCCTGAGGGTGGCGAGGATCGCTTCATGCCCAAATCGCCCAAAGTGGCGACATATGATTTGCAGCCCGAGATGTCCTCGGCCGAAGTGACAGAAAAGTTCGTCGAGGCGATCCACGGCGGATATGATCTGATCGTCACCAACTACGCCAATCCCGATATGGTTGGCCATACCGGTGATCTGAAAGCTGCGATCAAGGCCTGTGAGGCTGTTGATCAAGGTCTGGGGCAGGTGGTTGCAGCGCTGAAGCAGGTCGGGGGTGCGATGATCGTGACCGCAGATCATGGTAACTGCGAAATGATGGTCGATCCGGAGACGGGCGGTCCACATACGGCCCATACGCTGAACCCCGTGCCTGTTGTTCTGGTCGGCGGCCCCGAAGGTTCAAGCCTGCGCGATGGGCGCTTGGCCGATCTTGCTCCAACTTTGTTGCAGCTTATGGAATTGCCGAAACCCGTTGAAATGACAGGGGAAAGCTTGCTGACATGAGATTGCGCCCGATCGTTGCTGCAGCGCTGATTTGGGCCACCCCTGTCGTCGCCCAAACCAGCCCGTCAAAGGCGGCACTAGAAGCGGCCGAGATGCTGGAGCAAGCCTCGATCGCGTTGACTGAGGCCGAATCTGCCCGCGACCGGGTCAAAGCTCTGACCGAAACCATAAAAGCCTACGAGGCTGGTCTGAGCGCCATGCGCGACGGCCTGCGCCGCGCGGCCTTGCGCGAGGCGCAATTGACTGCAGAATTGCAGGTACAAGAGCAGGAGGTGGCGCAGCTGTTAGGTGTTCTGCAGACGATCGAAACCACCGCGCCTCCAGTACTTATGCTGCACCCGTCCGGCCCACTTGGGGCCGCGCGCACTGGTATGATGTTGTCCGAAGTCACGCCTGGGTTGAACGCGCAGGCTCAGGCGCTTGCAAACGAATTGCAAGAGGTACAGACACTGCGACAGCTTCAACAAAACGCTGCCAATACGCTGACCGAAGGGTTGGAGGGTGTTCAGGATGCCCGCACGCAGCTTAGTGAGGCGATAGCGGACCGGACCGATCTGCCGCGCCGTTTCGTAGAAGATCCTGTGCGTACAGCGATCCTGATATCCTCGACCGAAACGCTGGATGGGTTTGCCAGTGGGTTATCCGAGATCACCGATGGTGAGATTGAAGATACAAATGCAGATGTCTCGGGCCGGAAAGGTCAAATCGCCTTGCCCGCACAAGGGGTCATGCTGCACCGGGCGGGCGAAACGGACGCAGCGGGGGTAACGCGCCCCGGGCTGGTGCTGGGCACGCGACCCCGCGCATTGGTCACCGCGCCAACGGCTGCCACGATCCGTTACCGCGGGCCCTTGCTGGATCTCGGGAATCTTGTGATCCTTGAACCCCAGCCCGGATTGCTATTCGTGTTCTCAGGTCTGCAAGAGGTATATGGTCTGACCGGGGAAGTGATACCCGAGGGTACTCCGGTAGGTTTGATGCCGGGTGAAACTCCGGAAATCGGCGCTATTATGTCAACAAGCGGTGATGGCACTGGAACTGACTGGTCAGAAACGCTCTATATAGAAGTAAGACAGGATAACAGCCCAGTGGACCCGGAATCATGGTTCCGGACGGACAAGGATGGATAAACGAGTATGAAGAAATTTGTGATGGCCGGACTGGCCGGCACCGTGGCAGGGATAGTCGCAACAACACAGATCGCAGGCCCTCTGCTTGCGCAAGAGGCCGAGAACAAGGCAAGCGTTTACGAACAACTTGATCTGTTCGGTGACATTTTCGAACGTATTCGCGCCCAGTATGTCGAAGAGGTAGAAACCGACGAGCTCATCGAGGCTGCGATTGACGGGATGCTGACCTCGCTAGACCCACATTCCAGCTACCTGTCGCCTGATGATGCCGAGCAGATGCGCGTGCAGACACGTGGCGAGTTTGGCGGGCTCGGTATCGAAGTCACGCAGGAAGAAGGCTTTGTCAAAGTTGTATCGCCCATCGATGACACCCCAGCGGATGCTGCTGGTATCGAAGCGGGCGATTTCATCACTCATGTGGATGGCGAGAGCATTTTGGGGCTGACGCTGGATAAAGCCGTGGACCTGATGCGCGGCCCGGTGGGATCGGAAATCGTGATCACAGTCGTGCGTGAAGGCGAGCAGGAGCCATTCGACGTAACGATCGTTCGCGACACGATCAAGCTGACCGCAGTTCGTGCACGTACCGAAGGTACAAGTGTCGTGTTGCGTGTCACGACCTTCAATGACCAAACCTATCCGAACCTTAAGGAAGGACTGGAAGAACAGATTGAAGAGGCCGGGGGCATCGAAAACGTCAATGGCATCGTTCTGGATCTGCGTAACAATCCCGGCGGGCTGTTGACTCAGGCCATTAAGGTCTCTGACGCGTTCCTGGATGAGGGCGAAATCGTCTCGACCCGGGGTCGCAATCTTGAAGATGGTGAGCGATTCAACGCAACACCCGGCGATCTGACCGGAGGCAAGCCCATCGTTGTGCTGATCAACGGTGGTTCGGCCTCGGCGTCGGAAATTGTCGCGGGCGCCTTGCAGGATCACAATCGCGCCATCGTGGTTGGCACTAAGAGCTTCGGCAAGGGATCGGTTCAGACGGTCATGCCGCTTCGGGGTGACGGGGCTATGCGTCTGACAACCTCTCGCTACTACACGCCCTCGGGTCGTTCGATTCAGGCGCTTGGCGTCAGCCCGGACATCATCGTCGAGCAACCGCGCAACAACCCGGTTGACGAGGAAGAGGAAGATACAAACACTCGCACCCGGTCCGAGGCCGATCTCCGCGGCAGCCTGAATAATGACAGCCTCAGCGAGGACGAGATTCGCCAGATCGAAGAAGATCGCGCCAAGGCCGAAGCCACGGCGGAGCTGCGGGAAGAGGATTATCAACTGGCCTATGCCATTGATATTCTCAAAGGCCTGTCCGCGTTCAATCCGACCGGGCCGTCACAATAAAGGGGAGGGGGGCCGCCATCTGCGGCCCTATACTCGCACCCTGAAGTGTTACCCTTCGACCTTGTGCAGTTTCTTCTCATCCAGCATCAGCGCCAAGACGATTCCAGCAGCGACTGAGATCGTGGCGAATACAAAAGCCATATTCATTCCGGTATCAAAGGCCGCCGCAATGGCGGCCTGAACCTTTTCAGTTTCACCTGAATTCAACTTTTCAAGCACTGCTTTTGCCGAGTCTGTGTTCAGCGTTCCACCATTGATCGCTTTCTGATCAGCGTCGGACATGTTGATGCCTGACGCGGTCAATCGGGTTTTCAGGCTGGACAGGCTTGTCACATACATGACCGCCGTCGCACAGGCGACCGCGATTGCCCCATAGACAAGATGGGTCATGAAACTCAGGCCGCCAACCAGTCCGGCGCGTTCCGGCTTGACCGCGCATACAGCGGCTGTTCCCGAAGGCCCGACCGTCAGCGTTGCGCCCAAACCAATCAGCGCCATTCCGGGCAGAATCTGAAAATATCCGGTCCCGGAAGGCATGATGACAACGCTTGCCGCCCCGACTGTGGCGCAAATATATCCCCAAAACAGCAGTCGCTTGGGCCCAAAATCGTTATACAGCGTACCCGAGACGATCGATCCGACCGCTAGCAACACCGTCAGCGGTGCCAAACCCAGCGCCGATTGGAACACAGACCATCCCAAGACTTTTTGCATATACTGCGGAAAATATAGCAGCCCGACAAAAGCTGCCGAGACGTTGAACATATTCAGACCCAAGGTAATCAGAAACTCTCGGTTCTGCATCAACTGAGGCATTAGCAAGGGTTCCTTGACCCTCTTTTCGACTTTCGGAAACAGGAAGAACAAAACGGCGCTGACAAAAAACAGCAGCAAAAGCGGCAGCGAAGTCCAGCCCCAATCGGCACCAACATCCAAACCGTAAAGCAAGAGCAAAACTGCAAAAGACAGGATGCCCATCCCGGCAAAGTCGATGTGTTCACCTTTCTTATGCTCGGTCTCACGCTCCATCAGCAGGATCGCAGTCGTCATCGAAATGCTGGAAAACACCACATTGGCGAGGAAAAACAACCGCCAATCACCCAGATTGACCACTGCGCCGCTAATCATCGGTCCAAAGACATTACCCGTGGTGACACCCGCCAGTATCAGCCCCATCACCAATGCGCGGTGTTCTTCTTTCGACACTTTGGTGGCTCCAAATGCCAGTGTGCAGGGCCACACGCATCCCGCCCCGATCCCCTGCAAGGCGCGTGCGCCGATCAGGTAGTCCAAACCGGGTGAGACAAAGCATAAAACCGACGCAAACAGAAAGATCGAAAGACCGATGATCATCATCTTGCGATGACCATACATGTCACCCAGGCGACCTCCGGCCACCATCGTCATTGCAAAGAACAGAGCGTAAATATTCAGAACCCACTGGGTGCTGGTGATGTCGGCGTCAAAGCTGTTTTCGATTGCCGGGACCAGCATCAGGGCACCGGTAAAATCGATCCCGATCCCGAAACCCGTCACCATCAGCGCGATGACCTTTATGATGCTGTTGCGATCCATAGGCCAATCCAATGATGCACGTATGGACCTGAAAAGATAGGGACAATCCTATCGGTACTGTGGTCAGGATTCGCTTTGAGATGCCTGAGAGCGGCGGAACGCGCGCTTTAACATTTCCAACTCGGCGCGCAACAAAGCGACTTCGGCCCTCAGATCATCTGCGGCGGGTGAACCGGCGATGATGGTGAAATCCCCCAGCTTATGGCCTGTTGTTCCATCGTGAATCACGACAGTATGGACACCTTCCGACAGGGCGGCGGGCGGCACTGGGATGCGCAAGGCCCAGCCATCTGTTGCTGGTTCCAACTCAACATCAGTCAAAGGCTCACCAAGAAACAGCACCTTGATCTGAGGGGGGCTTTCGCTGGTCAAATGGCCTTCCCACAGGCCATTTTCGAAGCGGATTGGTGTCAGGGTGGTATTAGACATTGAGTACCCTTTACAGATCAGCCCGGTGGTAACGGCAGAATGTCAGGTCACGAAACACCACACGGTTCATCGCGGGTTGATCAATGATCAGATCCAGCCAGAGTTTTTCAATTCGACGCTCATTCACGTTCAGATGGGCCAGATCAAAATCTACAGTCGCCGCAGGTGTTGAAAGATCAAGTTCGCGCAGAACCTGCTCGGTATTTGGGCCATGCTGAATGTTCAGGCGGGCGAAGACTACGGTAGAACGCTCGCACTCAACCAGAGTGTCGACCCGCATCAGATGCTGGCGGGACAGATTTATGGCGGCATCCGTGGGCAGATCAATGGAAAGCGACAGGAAAGATCCCTGAAAATCAAATACCTCAACGGCCAGACTGAAAGGCGCCAAATCCTTGTCTCGCCGATTTCGGATTTGCTGCAGCCCGATCTCGACCTGGCTGCAATCGTGAAACAGGATGACCTGCCCATCCATCCGCGCCTTGCGCGGGGCCGAGGCTATACCTTTGCGGATCAGTGGCGTCCGCCACAGGTCCGGTCGCCACGACCAATCCGTTCCCAGGGGTTTTGGAAACTGCGTCGCCCCAATCAAGGGTTGGATCAGTCGAGCATCAGCTTTTTGAATTGCTTGTTCAAGTTTGCCGCGCAACCGCCGGGCGTCATCACGTTGGCGGCGAAGCTCAGGCAGTGCGAGGTGGTCAGACTGCTGCGCGGCACGCTGCCAGCGCCCCAGAGCCTTTAGTTGAATATATCGATCCAGTAATCTGCCCATCGCCCCATCTTTCAAGACAGCCCCTCTTTAGTCAAAGTCGGGGCAGGGGACAAACCAGTCTTACTTGATTAGCGGATAAATCTTCCCGAATCCTAAATGTGAACTCCTATCCAGCTGGTTTCTGCGTCGCAAAGAGCCGCCATTCTTGCAATAGCTCGGGCCGAGGCTTACCGTCGTCGCTCGGGCAATCGGCATTTGTCCCGGATCATACAGGCTCATCATGAGGCAGGGGAATGGAACCCACCCTATTTTCATTCATTTGGAAGCATTCGAAAAAGCAGCAATTGGTCCTGCTGTTGCTGACCGTTCTGTCATTTCCGTTCCTTTACGCTTCGTTGGAGCTTCCTAAGCAGATCATCAACGACGCGATTGGTGCGCCCGCAGACACCGTGACAGTACTCGGCATCACCGTGACCCAGGTGCAGTACCTGCTGATTCTGTGCTTTGCCTTTTTGGCAACTGTCATCGCCAGTGGCGTGATGAAAATGCGCATCAATACCATGAAAGGCATTCTCGCTGAACGGATGTTGCGTCGCCTGCGCTTTACCTTGATCAGCCGCTCGATGCGCTTTCCCAAATCCTATTTCGCCACCACCAGCCAAGGTGAACTGGTATCGATGATCACGTCCGAGGCCGAACCCATGGGCGGGTTGATGGGAGATGCCATCGCGCAGCCCGTTTTTCAGTTCGGCCAGATGATGACGATCGTCACGTTTCTTTTCATGCAAAGCGTGTGGTTTGGTCTGGCCAGTATTGCATTGATCCCTTTGCAGGCCTGGCTGATTCCCAAATTGCAACGTCAGATCAACCTTTTGAACAAGGATCGCATTCAGGAGGTCCGGCGGCTGAGCTCTGAGATTGGCGAAAGTGCTGCTGGTATCAGCGATCTGCGCACCAATGGCGGCTGGCGCTATCGTCTGGCGCAATTCAGCCATCGGCTAGGAACCTTGTTCGATATCCGTTTTAAGATCTACAACAAGAAGTTCTTCATGAAGTTCCTCAACAATCTGATCACTCAGATGACACCCTTCCTGTTCTATTCAGTAGGCGGCTATCTGGCGATCACGGGCGAGGTGACAGTGGGCGCATTGGTCGCCGCGTTGGGTGCATATAAAGACCTCAGCGGCCCTTGGAAGGATCTTCTGACCTACTACAACCAAGTACAGGACATGTCACTACGCTGGGAAATTGTGACCGAACGGTTTGCCCCATCGAATATGATACCCGAACAGTTGTTTGAGGGCGTCCCCGAGGCAATCCCGCACCTAACCGGCGATATCGAACTGCGCAACGTGACCGTTCGTGATGATGACGGAAAGACCATCCTTGAGGATATTGATCTTACCATTCCCCAAGGCGCCCGGGTTGCGATTCAGTCGAAACACGCTTCGGAACGCAGTGCGCTTGCGCAGTTGCTGACGCGCGAAGTGCTCCCGGTTCAAGGCGAGGTTCTGATGGCTGGCCACAACCTCAACAGCCTGCATCAGGCGGTGATTGCGGCGCGGATCGGCTATGCCTATTCACGCCCTTACCTGTTCGACGGAACATTGGGTGATAACCTGCTAATGCCGCTGCGCACGCATCCTCAACACGAAAGTGGTGCATTGCAGGCCCCCTCACGCCGCCAGATCGAAGCCGTGCGCGCCGGGAACCCACCCGATTCACTGTCCGATGAATGGATAGATCCAAGCCTCGCGGGTCTTGATGACATCGAGGATATTCGCGATTGGTGGTTCCAGCTTGTCGAAGCGATGGGCATTGATGAATTTATGTTCCGGCGCACTTTGCGCTCTCAGTTCGACCCGGAAGTACACCCGGTGCTGGCGAAAGAAATAGTCGATCTGCGAGATACCGTTGCCACACGCCTGCAAGAGCGCGGTTTGGACAAGTATGTCTATCGGTTCGATCCTGACCAGTTCAATCCCGCCGTGCCCTTGGGCGGGAACCTGCTGTTCGCTTCACCGACGCATGATATCGCACCGGACATTCTGGCGGGGGACCACCGCTTTCTGTCGTTGCTTACGGGCAATGGCCTGGATGATGACGCGCTCAGCATCGCTCAGGCCGTTCTGGAAACCCTAAACCAGACTTTCGGGCGAGATGGGGCCGATCACCCGTTGTTCTTGCGGCTTGGCATGTCAAAAGACATGTACCACCGTCTGCTCGATATCGAAGAGCGCCGCAAAACCAAGGGCGAAGAAGCCATCGGCGATCAGGAACGTGCGCTGCTGTTGACCGTTCCATTCATGCTGACCGCTGAACAAATCGGCCCAAGTTTCCCTGAGGAGTACAAGGACAAAATCCTTTCCATTCGTCACAGTCAGGCCGAACGGCTGCGGGGCGCTATGGGTGCGATGTTCGTGCCGGTGTCACCGGACGTCTACGTTCCCCGCCTGACAGCAATGGAAAACGCTCTGTATGGTCGGGTATCCATCATGGCTGGTGCTCATGCAGAAGAGATCGAAGATCTGGTCGCGGAGGTTCTGAACGAGGCCGGGCTGCGCCGAAGGGCCGCCGCGATCATCTACGACCTGCCGTCCGGGTTAGGTGGGAACAACCTTCCGACAGTGTTTCAGGAGCGTGCTGCCTTTTCTCGTGCCGGGATCAAACGCCCCGATATCCTGATACTCGACAAGGCACTGGCCAGCCACGACTCTGAAAGCCGCCTGCGGACCCGTCTGAAGCTGCGCGAGTTATTACCCGACTCGATTATGATCTTTATGGAGGATCATTTTGCCCATCCGGAAGCCTATGATTTGTTTGTTGAGATAAAGGACGGTCGCATCGATGGTGTCTCACGCGTGTCCACCGATGCTGAAGACACCGGGACTGACGACCTGAGCCGGAAACTCAAGATCATTTCTTCGACCGAGTTGTTTTCACGAGTCGATGGGCGTAACCAGCGTCTTCTGGCGTTTTCGGCCCAATGGTACGAGGTCGCGGCAGGTCAAACCATTTTCGCACGTGGCCAGGCTCCCGATGCGGCGTATTTGTGTATTTCAGGTTCGGCAAGCCTGAATTGGCTGAATGAACACGGTGAAATGCGTTCGCTCTCGATAGTAGAACCCGGGCGCCTTATCGGCGATCTTGCGATTATCACCAATGAGCCGCGACAATTGGATTTGGTGGCCCTCACGGATTGCTCGTTCCTGCGGATCGGCGCGGAGGAATTGCGTGCTGTGATTGAAAGTGACGCGGGCGTTGCGATGAGGCTGCTTGAAACCGTGGCCGGATACCTGTCCACGGTGTCCGAGCGGTTGCGTGACCCCAACACTCCAATTGGGGATGACCTGCCTTCGGTAAGTGCTGAGCAATCCGATGAGCACTAATGAAAGGCGGGGGGCCTATTCAAGTCATCAGCAATTGCTAGGTGCCGCCCGCAGATATCCCGAGATATGGCGCTTGTTGGCTGGTCTTGCGCTGGTCTCAGTGGTTGTGGTCACGCTCAATGCAATCTTGTTCGCAATCGTTGCCAGTCTTGGCTCAACAGGGTCGGCGGTCACATTCTTGAATGGATCGTCGCCAACAGCGCTCCTTATTGTGCTCTCCAGCTTTATTTTTGTCACTATTGGCGTGGCGTTGGGGGCACGACTATTTCAGCACCGGTCACTTGCCTCGGTCCTGGGCGAACAATCCATCGCAATCTGGCAGTTTTGGCGCGTCGTTCGCGCATTGCTTCTGCTGGGTGCAGTCATATTCATACTCCCCCCCTATGACCTTGGTGCACCATTGGTGGCGAATCTCGCGTTAACCAAATGGCTTTTGCTGCTTCCCTTATCCGCTGTTGCGGTGCTGATTCAGACCAGCGCCGAGGAAATCCTGTTCCGAGGCTATATGCAACAGGGCCTGGCCGCGCGGTTTCGGTCTCCGCTGATCTGGATGGGTCTGCCATCAATCTTGTTCGCAGCTGGCCACTACAGCCCCGCGACGGTCGGAGACAATGCGGTCTTGATTGCCATCTGGGCGTTGACATTTGGGCTTTTGACCGCCGATTTGACCGCGCGAGCGGGCACGCTGGGCCCCGCCATTGCGCTGCATTTCTTCAATAACATCGCGGCTCTGCTTGTCATTTCGCTTCCCGACAACCTTGGTGGCCTGGCCTTGTTCCATCTTCCTTATGAGGCATCGGACGCCGAAGCGTTGCGACCTTGGTTGCTAGTCGACTTTGCGCTGATGATCGTGGGGTGGCTCACCGCAAGATTGGTCCTCAGGCGCTGATTGCATTTCCCGGCATTGCGTCTTATTTGACGTCAACGCCGCATTATCAAGGTTCCGACATGAACTGGATCACAAACTACGTCCGCCCCCGGATCAATTCGATCTTCTCGCGCCGCGAAGTGCCCGAAAACCTTTGGCACAAGTGTGATGAGTGTGGAACCATGCTGTTCCACCGCGAATTGGCGGAAAACCAGAATGTCTGCACCCAGTGCGACCATCACATGGCAATCACGCCGCGCGATCGGTTCCAACATCTGTTTGATGGCGGTATTTTTTCCGAGGTTGATGTCCCGGCACCGAAAGACGATCCCCTGCAGTTTCGGGATCAGAAAAAATACCCTGACCGCATGAAGGCGGCCCAGAAAAAGACCGGCGAGAAAGAAGCGATGCTGGTCGCCGTTGGCGAAATCGGCCGTACCCCGATCGTGGCTGCCGCGCAGGATTTTTCGTTCATGGGCGGATCGATGGGCATGTATGTAGGCAATGCCATCATTGCTGCAGCACAGGAGGCTGTTAGGCTACAGCGGCCCCTGATCCTGTTTTCGGCAGCCGGCGGCGCGCGGATGCAGGAAGGCATTCTGAGCCTGATGCAAATGCCGCGTACGACGGTCGCAGTGGAGATGCTCAAAGAAGCAAACCTGCCCTATATTGTAGTCCTGACCCACCCGACCACAGGCGGCGTTACAGCCTCGTACGCGATGCTGGGTGACGTTCATATTTCGGAACCCAATGCCCTGATCTGTTTCGCCGGACCCCGTGTGATCGAACAGACCATTCGTGAGAAACTGCCCGAAGGATTCCAGCGCGCTGAATATCTGCTGGATCACGGGATGCTCGACCGAGTGACCAAACGCACTGAGATGCGGGATGAGCTGATCACCATCACCCGAATGCTGATGAAGCAGCCCCCTGCGGTCAAAGGCGACCTTCCTGCGCCCGAGCCGGAAGAAGCCCCAACCGAGGCACCCACCGAGGACGCGGTCGAAAAATGACCTCCCCATCTTCGGATGCCATCCTAGACCGGATGATGGCGCTGCACCCCAAGATCATCGACCTGACCTTGGACAGGGTATGGCGTTTGCTGGCGGCACTAGACAATCCTCAGGTTAAGCTGCCTCCGGTCATTCATATCGCTGGAACCAATGGCAAGGGCTCGACCCAGGCCATGATCCGGGCGGGGCTTGAAGGGGCAGGGCATGCGGTCCATGCTTATACCTCACCTCATCTGGCCCGGTTTCACGAGCGAATCCGACTGGCAGGTGAGCTGATTTCCGAACCCGACCTTACCGCCGTGTTGGATGAGTGTTACGCCGCAAATGGCGGTGAGAACATCACCTATTTTGAAATCACCACCTGCGCCGCGCTGCTGGCATTTTCCCGCACCAAAGCTGACTATACGCTGCTCGAAGTCGGGCTGGGCGGGCGGCTGGACGCCACCAACGTGATCGAACGGCCCGAGTTGACGGTCATCACCCCCGTCTCGATCGACCATGAGCAGTTCCTGGGCGACACTTTGGGCAAGATCGCCGCTGAAAAAGCCGGAATCATCAAACCGGGCGTTCCCTGCATCGTCGGCCCGCAGCAGGATGAGGCGCTGGAAGTCATCGAATATACCGCAGCCCGTCTGGGCGCTCCGCTAATGGTCCACGGGCAGCACTGGCATGTTCATACTGAGAACGGTCGCCTTATTTATCAGGACGAAACCGGTTTGCGCGATCTGCCTATGCCAAACCTACTGGGTGCTCATCAGATCGAAAATGCAGGCGCGGCGTTGGCTGCGTTGCGCCACCTGCAAATGGGCGATGATGCCTACGAGGCCGCTGTGGCCAAGGCCGAATGGCCCGCGCGTATGCAGCGGCTAAAAATCGGTCCTCTGGTTGAGCAGGCCCCTCAAGCTGAGTTGTGGTTGGATGGTGGTCACAACGCGGCTGCAGGCACTGCTTTGGCCGAGGTTTTAGCGTCACTACCAGAACGTCCCACGCATTTGATTTGTGGTATGCTGAATACCAAAGATGTCACCGGTTATCTCGCGCCATTGGCCCAAAGGGCAGACAGCCTGACGGCCGTATCGATCCCGGGTGAGCAGAATACGCTGAGCGCGGACGAAACCGCCGCCGCTGCTGCTAAGGTGAATCTGGCCGCCACAACAGCAGACAGCGTCACAGACGCGCTCGCCGCAATCACCGCTCAAACCCCTGATGCACGCATTCTGATCTGCGGGTCGCTTTATCTTGCGGGAAACATCCTTAGAGAAAACGCCTGATCCTCCGCCTGATGAAAAAGATCCTGCGCCAGGGCAGCACCCCCTATCTGCCCCAATCCTTGTCTTGCATCTCCCGCAGGCGCGAGGCCGTACGCTCAAACTCAAAAGTTCCTTCTCCTTCGACATAGAGCATCTCGGGCTCGGCAGCGGCGGAACAAATCAGCCGAACTTTCGCCTCATAAAGCGCATCGATCAGGGTGACGAAGCGCTTGGCCTCATTGAAATTATTGCGTGACAAACGCGGGATATCTTCAAGAACCAGTACCTTCAGCGCTTCTGCGATGGCCAGGTAGTCTCCCGGACCCAACATTCGTCCGCAGAGGTCATAAAACGAGGCCCGTGCAACGCCGTTGCGAAAGGCGGGCAGGACAACTTCGCGACCCTTCACCTGAAGGGCCAGCTCTTCTGCCGGTCCACCCGACAGATCATTCCAAACCCCACGAATCTTCTCCCGCGCTTCGGGCCCAATGGGGGTGAAGTAAACCGGCGAGCCTTCAAGTCGGTTCTGCCGGTAATCCGTGGGTGAAACCAACTCCCACACTTCCAGTTGCTCTTTTATGTGCTGTATGAAAGGCAGAAAAAGCTGCCGGTTCAACCCATCCTTATATAGATCATCCGGATGTCTGTTCGAAGTCGTAACGATAACGACACCACCCTTGTAGAGCAGATCAAACAACCGCCCCACGATCATCGCGTCGGTGATATCGATGATCTGCATCTCATCAAAGGCCAGCACCCGCGCCGATTTGATGACTGCATCGGCCACAGGGACCAGCGCGTCCTCAACGCCGTCTTCACGCGCCTTGTGCAGACCGGAATGGATTTCCTGCATGAACGCATGAAAATGCACCCGTCGAACTGGGATTTCACCCAATGTCTCGACAAACATGTCCATCAACATCGACTTGCCGCGCCCAACACCTCCCCAAAGATACAAACCCTTGGGTGGCGGCGGCGCTTTGCGGAAAAATCCACGCTTAACCGGTTCGGCCAAGGCTGCCCGAATGCGCTCAAACCGGGGCAGCACAGCCTCTTGCGCGTCGTCCCGGGTCAGTGTCCCATCAGCAATAAGATCTTCATAGTGTGAAATTAGATCCGTCATGAGTTGAGCCATACCGATCGCTTCGTGTGTTGAAAAGAAACCTTTTTTCCAGACACATCAATTTTGCTGAACTGGCGTCACAAAACTCCTGAATTGACGCGCCGAGTTGTACCGCTAACGTCTGCTGGAACCAATCTTCGGAGCCTTAATGTCGCAATCCACCCGTTTGCTGAACCCGATCCTGATCGTCGGCTGCATCGTAATTACAGTCAGTTTTGCCGTACGCGCCTCTTTTGGTGTGTTCCAGATACCGATTGCGGATGAGTTCGGCTGGCTACGCAGCGATTTTTCGATGGCGATCGCCATACAAAACCTGGCTTGGGGGATCGGCCAGCCGATCTTTGGCGCCATTGCGGAAAAGATAGGTGATCGGCGCGCCATCGTTCTGGGCGCTCTGACCTATACGGCGGGAATGGTCCTGACGGCATGGTCCGTTACCCCGTTTGAACATCAGATGTATGCCTGGCTCGTGGGTTTCGGGATCGCTGGGACGGGGTTTGGCGTGGTCCTTGCGGTCGTAGGTCGTGCCTCATCGGATGCGAACCGCTCGATGTCATTGGCGATTGTCACCGCAGCGGGCAGTTTCGGGCAAGTCATTGGCGCACCCACAGCAGAGTGGTTGCTGACTTTCTTACCCTGGCAACAAGTGTTTCTGATCTTTGCGGTGGCTATCCTTGCATTGATCCTGACATTGCCATTCATGCGCGCGCCTCAGCCCGTCAGCAGGACGGAGCTAGAAGAGAGTATGGGGCAGAACCTGTCCAAGGCATTCCGCGACCCGTCTTATTCGCTGATTGCGATCGGCTTTTTCAGTTGCGGCTATCAACTGGGCTTTGTCACAGCCCATTTCCCTGCCTTCGTCACCGAGATGTGCGGCCCGATCCAACCCGGAGGCGTCTTACATTCGATGGGGATCACCACAACTTCAGCCTTGGGGGCGATTGCGATTTCGTTGATAGGGTTGGCCAATATCGGCGGAACCCTTTTGGCCGGATGGGCTGGAAATCACTTTCCGAAGAAGTACCTGCTCGCGGCGGTTTACACCGGCCGAACGCTTGCCGCAGGTGCCTTCATCGTGTTCCCAATCACGCCCTTGTCCGTGATCGCATTCTCGCTTGTGATGGGGTCGCTCTGGTTGGCGACCGTACCGTTAACATCTGGCCTTGTCGCACATCTCTATGGCCTGCGGTACATGGGCACGCTCTACGGGATCGTATTCCTGAGCCATCAGATCGGCAGTTTTCTGGGCATCTGGTTAGGCGGGCGCATGTACGACCAATTCGGTGATTACACCATGGTTTGGTGGATCGGCGTCGCAATCGGAGCATTCAGCGCCATCATTCACCTGCCCATCCGCGAAAACCGATCACCAACCAGCGTGACAGCCTGAGCTATGCGGCCTCTTCAGCGGTCAGCAGCCCCTCAGAAACCAATCGATCCGCCCAACCCTGCGGATCGATGAAGTGGTGCGTTTGCCATCCGCGCGCCCTTGCTGTTTCGATATTCTCGATCCTGTCATCTGCAAACAAAAGCGCCGAGGGAGGGATGCCGCAATCGGCCTCAACCATTTCGTAAATTGGCATATGAGGTTTGACCGTCTTCATCCGACCCGAGACGTATTGACGATCAAACTCATTCAGAAACGGATAAACGGTAGTGGCATAGTCAAAATTCTGAACCCCAAAATTGGTCAGCGCAAAGACTGGGACCTTCTTCCCTCGCAACGCGCGCAGCAGTCGCGCTGAATGTGGGATCTCGGGCGCGGCCAGTTCGATCCATTTGTCATGCCACATCCGGATTTCATCGCGCCAATCCGGGTACTTGTCCGCCCATTTGTAAATAGTATCCGTAAAATGATGGCCCTGATCCACCAGATCATTCATCCCATGCAGATCGACCTCGTCAAACATGGCGCGACGACGATCCTCGCCGATTACCCGATCATAATAGCGCTCGGGCTGCCACTCGATCAGCACATTTCCGATGTCAAAGATGACGGCTTCAACGGCCATGACTTAATCCCATACCAGTTCAATCACCACCGACTGAACCAAGCGCAGGTCAGAGATGCAAGCGCCAACCGCAGCGCGGCACGCGCTGCCCAGCCCAACGGAAGGATATGCATCTTTGATGTGTCTCTGACCGGCGGGAGCACTACCTGCGAAGGGCAGCGCGTATCTCGCGCTCAAGCGCATCTAGAAAACGCGACCGGTCGGCTTTGCTAAATGGTTTTCCCCCGCCACCTGTCCCCAGCGGGTTTGCCGCGCGAAGGTCTGCCATCAGATCGCGCATTGCCAATTGCTGACCGATATTGGCCGCAGTGAAAGCCTCACCACTGGGCCGAAGCACGCGTGCTTCGGCTTCAATACACTTGGCGGCCAGCGGTATATCAGAGGTAACGACAATATCGCCGGTGCCGCAGCGTTCGGCAATCCACTTATCCGCCTCATCTGCTCCCGAGGCGACGATCACTACCTGCACCAACGGGTTGGTAGAGGGGCGTAGCCCTCCGTTTGAGACCAGAACCATCGGCACCTTGTGCCGGGTTGCCACCCGTTCAGCCTCGGCTTTGACCGGGCAGGCATCCCCGTCGATGTATAGCGTCGTCACGCCTCTTTGACCTTTGGGGCTGACTTCGCCTTTGGCGTCGATTTGCGCACCTTGAATTCGTCCGGAATGGGCATCCGGTTAAAGGCATCCAGCCCCGCGATTTTGTAAGCTTCGGCAAGGGTCGGATAGTTGAACGTGTTCTGCACGAAGTAGTCCACCGTGCCTTTCAGGTTCAGCACCGCCTGCGCAATATGGATCAGCTCGGTTGCCCCTTCGCCAACGATTTGCACACCTAGAACCCGCCGGGTCTTGAGCGAAAACAGCATTTTCAGCATGCCGTGCTCCAACCCCATGATGTGCCCGCGTGAGGTTTCGCGGAAACGGGCCACGCCCACTTCGTAGGGAATACCACGCTCCTGCAGTTCTTCCTCGGACATCCCGCAGGTTGAGATTTCGGGGACCGAATAGATCCCATACGGATACCAGGGGCTTTCCGGCAGGGTTGGAGTCTCCAGCGCATGACAGGCCGCGACCCGCCCTTGTTGCAACGAAGTTGAGGCCAACGACGGATGCCCGATGACGTCTCCGGTGGCATAGATATGCGGCGCCGAGGTCTGATAGGTCTTGCGGTCCACACTGATACGATCGCGATGATCCGTTTCAATGCCAACCGTATCCAGGTTCAGCGCCGAGGTTGCCCCCATCCGCCCGGCTGCAAACAGCAGCATCTCGGCCCGGACGTGCCGCCCATTGTCCAGCGTGATCTCAACATGGCTACTGGCGTCTTCTATTTTCTCGACGGCTGCACCCAACCGCAGATCGACGCCATTTTCACGGATCTGATGTGTGAAATCGTGGATCAGTGTCTTGTCGATGAAATCCAGAAACGTCTCGCGCGGTTCGATCAACGTCACCCGGACATCAAGCGCCGAGAACATTGTTGCATATTCAACGCCGATCACGCCCGCACCGATCACGCAGAGCGAACGCGGGATTTCCTCCATCTCAAGGAAATCATCCCCATCGACGACAGTTTTGCCATTGAAAGGCACGTAATCTGGCCGGTAGGTCTTGGTGCCGGTGGCGATCAGGAATTTGGCTGCTGTCAGACGCGTGGATTCGCCTGCATCCGTAGCCACCTCGATCTCGTGTGGCCCCGTGAACGTCGCCAACCCGTTCAGCGTTTCAACATGGTTGCGGTTGAACTGATGCTCAAGCACATCGACCTCGTGATCGAGTGTCATGTGCAGCCGTGCTTTCAGATCCTCTGCGCTGATCTGATCCTTGACCCGGTAAGAACGCCCGTAAAAACTGCGCTCGCGCCAGCCTGACAGGTTCAGCACCGTCTCTCGCAAGGTTTTCGATGGGATCGTGCCGGTATGAACCGAAACGCCACCAAAACGGTCTTTGCGGTCAATCACCAGCACCCGGCGTTGCAATTTGCCTGCCTGAATCGCCGCTGCCCGGCCTGAAGGGCCCGAGCCGATGATGATCAGGTCATAGTCATATTTGCTCATGCCTCAGTCCCCATACAGCGCTTCGGCGTGGAAGGTGATGTGATCCTCCATAAAGGTGGACACGAAATAGTAGGAATGGTCATAGCCGGGCTGCAGTCGGTAAGTGGCCTGCTGGCGACGCTCGGCAATTGCCTGCGCCAGTGCCTCCGGGCGCAACAGATCCATAAACTGATCGTTTGCACCGGTGTCGATCAGGATCGGTCCGTCAAAGCCTGTGCTTTTCATCATCGCCGACGCGTCATGCTTGGCCCATGCGGTCTCATCATCGCCCAGATACGCGCTGAGTTGCTTGCGGCCCCAATCCGCCCCCATGGGGTTCGAGATCGGCGAGAAGGCCGAAACAGAGCGGTAACGCCCGGGCAGGTTCATCGCCAGCGTCAATGCGCCATGCCCACCCATCGAATGTCCTGTGATGGCCTGACGATCAGGATCAATCGCAAAGTTCTTGGCCAGAAGGGCCGGCAACTCTTCGGCAACATAATCCCACATGTTGAAGTGAGGCGTCCAAGGGCCTTGCGTGGCATTGACATAGAACCCTGCACCTTGGCCAAGGTCATAGTCCTCGTGATCCGCCACACCTTCGCCGCGTGGCGAGGTATCGGGGAATACCAGAGCAATGCCTTGTTCGGCCGCCCAGCCCTGGGCACCCGCCTTCGTCATGGCATTTTCATGGGTGCAGGTCAGGCCCGACAGGTACCACAGAACAGGAACGGGGCCGTCCTTGGCTTCGGCTGGAAGAAACAGGCCAAATGTCATATCACACTTGCAGGCCGAGGAAGCATGGCGATAAACGCCCTGCACACCACCAAAACAGGCATTTTCCGAAAGGGTTTCCATCAAGCTGATCCTTACGTTGTTTCCGGGCCATGGCTACCGGTCTGCAGCGTCGGCGTAAAGTGCAGCCACCTCTGGAAAGCTCATTTTTCGAAAAGGTGAAGATCAGAATCCGCTGACCCATCCTATCGCCAGCGGGACGGTCAGAATGCTGGCGATGGTAGATAACAGGATGGCAGCAGATGCCCGTTGCGGGGCCACACCGTAGTGCGCGGCCAGCATGTAAACATTGCCTGCAACTGGTAAAGACGCCGCCGCGATTGCGACCATCGCAGGGAATGAGGCAACCGGGATCAGCCAAATCACCATAAGTGCCACGAAAAACGGATGCAGCACCAGTTTGCAAAAACTCAACCAGCCCGCGATCTGGATGCGCTCGGCCGATTTGTCTGCCAGTGACGCCCCGATGGCAAACAGCGCCCCCGGCGTAGCCGCACCGCCCAGAATTGTCAGAAAATCATTAAGCGGGGCTGGTACAGGCACCTCTAACGCAGACCAGATCAATCCGGCGGAGATTGACAAGATCATGGGGTTTCTCAGCAGGCCAATCCCGATCAGGCGCATCATCCCCAGGCTGAGCCGACCATCGCGGCCACCGTTGATCAGGATCACGATCAATGAGGAAAACACAACCAGATCAACTGTCAGCACCAACATCACTGGACCTATGGCAGCTTCGGAGAATAAAAGCGCAAGCATGGGCAGGCCCAGAAACCCAACATTGCCAATAGCAGCACATTGCGCCTCGACCGCGGCGGTGGGGATGTCCAGCCCTCGGAGATAAGCGATAGCCGTCGCCAGCGCATAGACGCCAGCAGTGCCGATCAGATACCCGATCACCAGCCGACCGTTGAAAATTTCGGCAAAGGGCAGGGTGGCGGCAAACCGGAATAGCATAGCCGACAAAGCAAAGAAAAACACGAACTTGGTTAGATATGCTGTCGCCTCGGGAGGGAAAAACCGGCTGCGTCCGGCCCAGAACCCCAGGCCGATGATTGCGAAAAAGGGGAGAGTGCGCAGAAATATCTCGACCATGGCAACGTGTTAACATGGCTGGTCAGGCTCGCAAGGTTGACGCAAGGTCGGCGGTACGATTGAAGCCGTAACGTTGTGCCAAAACCGCTATCGGAGTGAAAAGCGTTGAAACTGAACCGAACGGTTTATAGTGTTGCAGGATATCGCAATCCGGAGACACCATGACCCAAGCCGCCACCATCCTGCGTACAGGCCGTAAATTCGACCAGGTGTTACGTGGGGCCCGAGAGGTTTTCATGGCGGATGGGTTTGAAGGTGCAAGCGTCGATGACATCGCGCGTGCGGCGGGTGTTTCGAAGGCAACGCTATACAGCTATTTCCCCGACAAGCGACTGTTGTTCACCGAGGTTGCCCAGACCGAATGTCGCCTGATGTCTGAACGCATCCTTTCGATGATCGATGAGACCAAGCCAGCCCGCGAGGTGCTGACGATAGCAGCCACTCAGCTTACGGCTTTTCTCGTCTCGGACTTCGCGCAGCAAGTCTTTCGCATATGTGTGGCCGAGCGCGACCGATTCCCCGAGCTTGGTAAAGCGTTTTATGAAGCAGGACCGAAGAACGGCCAACGCCAGATGGCCGAATATCTGACCAAGGCGGTTGGTAAAGGTGAGTTGGCGGTTGAAGACGTCAACATCGCGGCCGAGCAGTTTTCTGAACTGTGCAAAGTCCGACTATGGGGCCGCGCGGCGTTCGGTATCCAAAATCGATTTGACCAGAACGAAATCGACGAGGTCGCATTGCAGGCCGTCGACATGTTTATGGCCCGCTACGGCGTTTGAACTGCGTAAGTTCGCCAGCGATAAGTCACATTGATGGTAAGAAGTCGTGTTGGTGCGGGTGGAGGGACTTGAACCCCCACGCCTTGCGGCGCCAGAACCTAAATCTGGTGCGTCTACCAATTTCGCCACACCCGCAACCCGATGCCGAAGCACCGCGACGACGCGCTGAATAGCAAAGCTTTTGAATGAGTGCGAGAGGTAAAATCAAGCGAGAGGGCAGTTTATTATCGTCTCGCTGGAAACAATCTTTTGCCCAAGTAAGTTTAACCAGAACTCGCATGTGCCAAATGTTAAAGAACGTGCCTTGGACAGTGAGAATGCGGTTTGGCCAGTCTTTTCAGCACGAACAGTGCTCAGGTGCTGGTTTTGGTTGTAGTTTCACCTGTGTGAAGGCCCGTTTTCTGGTCCTTCTTTTTGTTTCCATTTAGCGAACATTTATCGCAATTTTTCTCTTTATCTTAAACTCGCATACGTTGAGTCGCTCAGAGATTACTTTGTGTGGGGCACATTTCAAAAAAGTGTAACTTGAGGTGAGTGGTTTCGTATCGAATTTCAATCAGAGGTTCCTTCGATCACAGAAATAGAAATTATTTCTATATATTTCAAAAAATTAAGAAGCAGCGTGTAAATCCTTGACGCGACGGAACCTCGGACTTTTTAACAAGCAATCAAAGCCATAAAAACTTGGGCAACTCGTCAACGTGGTGGCTTACACTCTCATAGGTTGAGGTTTTTCCATGAGACGCCATCATAATTGTGCCACATTTCAAACGCCAAAATATCCTATTCGCGTCAAAATAACACCGCGGTAATCGTAATTGATTGGGCGCAGGAGTTAATGAGTCTTTTTGCCTTCTGGCACCGTGCGAGTTTCTGCTCAACTCCAGAACAAGGGTCTCTGTCGTGACCAACCAGATCAAATCCGTTGCTTCCGAGCAAGACGCTGTCAGCCTTGCGCGTGAAAGCTTTATTGGCGAACTGAAAACCCTGAACCGTCAGCACCCTGGCACAGGATTCGGCGTCGCTCTCCGTACGCATTCGGGCAATCGCTACTTGCTGGCTAATGCCCGCATGCCGCTGCCTGCCAACAAAACAGATGATTTTCCGACCGGACGCCGTGTGGCTTGTTTGGAAAATGGTGAAGGCTTCAGTTCAATCGAAGTTCTGGCTGATTCTTTCGCATATGAATCGATTTCACCGCGAACCGAGGCCGCAATCCTCGGCAACGCGCTGGACCTGATCGCACGAATCGACACGCTTGCAAGCCTGCCTGACGGGGCAGGGAACCACATCGCTGCAACTGGTACCGGAGGCTGACCATGGCGCGTAACGACCACCTTCTGTCTGTCGGAAACGAGTCCCTGTCTGAGATGACAGAGGCAATGACCTCGTTGACGACACAGATCGACCAACTGACAGAGGTGGCGGATGCGCGGTCTTCCGCACGGCTGGCTGCGCTCAAGACCAAAATGGAGAATTTCACCGCCAGTGTCACGATGGTCGGGCAGGTGAAGGCCGGCAAATCCTCTATCGTGAACATATTGGCCGGGCGGCCAAATCTTTTGCCTTCGGATGTGAACCCGTGGACCTCGGTGGTTACAACGCTGAACATCAACACCCGCACAGAAGGCGACACCCGTTCCAAATTCACATTCTTCGAGCAGGAAGAATGGGACAATCTGATGGTTGGCGGCGGTCGTCTGGGCGAGTTGGCCAATCGAGCCGGTGCCGATGATGAGATGGACGATATTCGCCGTCAAATCGGCGAGATGAAGGCCAAATCAGAAGAGCGGCTTGGGAAGCACTTTGACCTGATTCTCGGTCAGAGCCACCAGTATGATTATTTCGACGATGAACTGATTCAGCGGTATGTCTGCCTCGGGGATGAGGATGACCCGGACATCGACCCCAAGACGGGTCGTTTCGCCGATGTGACTAAATCGGCCGAGCTGTTCATGGATATCCCGCAATATCCGATCTCGCTCAAGCTCTGCGATACCCCAGGTGTGAACGATACCTTTATGGTGCGCGAACAAATCACCCTACGCAGCCTGCGTGGATCAGAGGTGTGTGTTGTTGTTTTGGCTGCCAGCCAGGCGCTGACTACGATGGACATGGCACTAATGCGGATCATCGCGCAGTTCGAGAACCGCCAGATCATCCTGTTCGTGAACCGCATCGATGAATTGTCAGACCCGGTCAATCAAGTGCCTGAGATACGTGATCGTATTCAAGACACACTGAAACAGAACAACATAGACGCCAACACCAGCGTTGTTTTTGGCAGCGCTCTGTGGGCCGAGGCTGCGCTAACCGGAAACCCGGACATTCTAACTGAGGAATCGCGCGAGGCGTTGAACACCTTCTATCTGGCGGCTGGATTTGGCGATCAGGCTGCATCGCTGGATAAGATCTGGGCGCTATCAGGATTGCCTGATCTGCTGCTCGCCATGAATGAGCGTATCGCTGAGGGTGCAGGAACGCGTCTTTTGGATCGCGTTCGCCATCGGGCGCGCAACATCGCCAGCCAAATCCGGGCTACTGCAGTGGCCAAGACGCTGTCAAACTCCGACGGTATCGTTCGGGATCTGGACGGTGCGTCGCCCGAAGAAGCGATCGCAAAGGTTTCGGCTGAGTACGAAAAGAAAGCCTCGGAACTGACAACCAAGCTTCGCGACAAGGTATTAGAGCGACTTGCGTCTGCGGAAGCAAATTTTGTCAAACGTGCGACGGATTCTCTGATCTCACATCTGGAACAGAATGGTGAGCAGGGTACATGGCAATATGATCCGGCAGGTCTGCGCACCTTGCAGAAGGCGGCATATTTCAGCTTTGCCCGATCCATGCGTAAGGATGCCGGTGCTCTGTATTCGGCTGCTGCAGCGGATGTCGAGGCACTGTATCAGAAGCTGCTGGGCAACCACTTGGGTGAATTCAACATCGAAGCCCCGATCGTGCCGCGTGTACCCCCGCCATTAGGGATTGGCCGCACAATCGCACTGGACCTGCAGAGCACATGGTGGCGACGTTGGTGGCAACGCCGCAAAGGGTTCGAAGCCTATGCCGCAGATTATACGCGACTGATCGCGTCCGAGGCAAACTCGATCACCAAAGACATCGAGGAAAACCAGATCGCCGCCGTACTAGAGAACGTGCGGGCCGCGCTGACAGACTTTATTGCCGAACAGAAAGACACGCTGCTCAGCATCTCGCAATCGCCTGAAAGGGCTGCGGCCCAGATGGCCGAGCAGAAGCCGCAGAAATCACGTGACGATATTCTGGGCGATATCCTGAAAGACCTTAGTAACGAAGCAGCATAAGAAGAGTTATGGTAAAAGAATCACAAACCCGCTTCGTCTCTCCCAAGGCTTGGAACCGCATCGAGCAGTGGTCCCGCCGCAAACCTGTGTTTGCGCTCATGGGGGAATTCAGTGCAGGCAAATCGACGTTGATGAATTTCCTGCTGCGCAAACAGGCACTGCCGACGCAGGTCACAGCCACGCAACTGCCGCCGATCTGGTTCAGTTGGGGCAATCGACCCGCCTATATCAAACGCCATGATGGTAGTACGCAGAATATCGAATTGGATCAGCTTGAACAGGTTGGTGTCAACGACGCCCAGTTCATTCGCATCTTCCTTGAAGCCGACATTCTTGAGGCGGTCGACCTGATCGACACACCCGGCATTTCGGACCCGAAGATTTCGACGGATGTCTGGCAACGCGCAGTTGGCCAGGCCAATGGTGTGTTGTGGTGCACGCACTCGACCCAAGCTTGGCGCGAAACTGAACGTGCCACATGGGTTTCGCTGCCGGAACGGCTGCAGCATAAATCGCTTTTGCTGGTGACGCGCGCAGATGCATTGAATCAGAAAGACCGGCAGAAGGTCTTGCGCCGCGTAAATCGCGAAGCGGGTCATTTGTTCAATCGCACGATCCTGTTCTCGGCCCGTGATGCTATCATGGCCCGTGACAAAACCGGTGACGCCGAGCTGTGGTCACGCAGCGGCGGCGGCAAGATGGTCGACAGTTTCCTTGAGATCACTGAGCAGATCATGGACAGCCGTGCGGATATGCTGTCGCGCTATCAAATTGACAAATCCCTGTCAGACGCACCCAAAGTTCAGCCATCGCGGCCCGAGAAAACCTCTGGCGATGCACCGCTGAAACTTGTCACGCCGATGGAAGATGACTCTGCCGAGAATGATGTGGTTACAAGTTTCCCGGTACGCCCTGCCCGCGTGGAGCGTCGCACCGAGGAGTCGGGACAGGCGCGGATTGATGCAGAAGAAGCCGAGCGGATGCGCGCGAAAATGGCTACCGAAGCGGAGCCTGCTGATGAAGACTTACGTGCCTTGTTCTCTGACAAGACGGAAGATCCGCTGGATCTGAACCTCTTGGCAAATCCCATCACCGACGTGGATGAGTTTGATTTCATGGATGAAGATGATGAGGAAGAGCAGGAAGATGCCGAACTGATCGTCTTGGGCGAAGAAGAGGACGAAGCGGAAGCAGTCGAAGCTGCGGACACCGAACAAGAGCCGTCGGAAGACGCCGAAGAATCATCAGATATCGAAGTATCGGTTTCGTCGATTACGGCCCTGTTGGCGGAACAGTCGGAAAACTCGGCAGACGAATATGAACCGGAGCCCGAATCGAATGCGCTGGCTCCAAACCGCGTCGTATCAATGGTGGGTGAAGCTGCTGCCGAAGAGATTGAAGATGCAGCCGATGACAAGGCAGATGATTTGGGCGATCGCCTCATAGAAACGCCACTCAGTGCTGCAGCAATGTGGGGTGAAATCGTGGCGCGTGAGAACCTGCCTGACGATGCAAATGGCCTGAAAAGCGCCTTTGCAGCATTCTTGTCCGAGTTTGACCAGATTGCGTTGGAACATGACGCTAAGCGGAATCAAGACATACCGCGCGCCGTTTCTGAGGCTCGCAAAAACGGCGGAGCGGAGTGGCATGCGATTTAGATTAAACCCGAAGGTGGGCATCTGAATGTCGATTGAATCTGCTCTGGCTTCGGCCATCGAAACCATACCCGACTGCATCGCAGCCGGGTATGTCGACATGGAGACCGGCATGTTATTGGGCGTCGACGCGTCGGACCAAGACAGCGCTGATGCGCTCGAAAATCTCGCACTTGCAGTAGCTAATCTGTTTCAGGGACGCGGTATGAAGGGATTCGAAGAACTCCTGCGTGCGGCAAAAATCGACGATACTGAACACCCCGGATTTGGGGAAATCGCGGTGTTCTCAAACGACCGGCTGCACATCTTTCTCAGGACAACAGAATATCCTGATCACGTGGTATGCTATATCTGCCGCGACAGCGCGAATGTCGGGCTGGCGCTTACGAAATCACATCTCAGCCTCGGGCCGGTGGCGGCCGCGGTGTAGACGGGACCAGAGGGGGTCACGCATGATGGATAGTGAAATACTGGATATGCTCGAAGGGATCGGGCGGACTTCGGTCGCGCGCTTATCGCCTGCAATCTACCTATCGGGTAGCAGCGCACTGTTACGCCGGAATGAGATGCTGGGGGCCATCCGGGGCACGATCTTGCCTCGGCGTTTGGAATTTACGGCGGCTGACGGGGCAACTTTGGCTATCGAAGTCAACAGCTCTCGGGTCACCGACGTGTTCCGCTGTGCTTCGGGCCCTGTCCCGGATTTTGAAACCGAAGCACGCGAAAAACTGATCGAACGACTGGCGCAATTGGTGTCGGAAATTGCAACGGCACCCGGCCCGCTTGAGTTGGTTTCTCTGCGCCCGGATACGGCGCTTGAGGCTGATGACGTAGGGGTTACCTTTTCGGAGGTCGAAGCGGCCTGCGCGCGGATTGAACTAACCGAAGAGCCGCGCATGGCCATCGTTTCCGACCAGACCTTAAAACCGGAAGCTCAGCCAGAAACTGCGTCACAAGGCGCCACCAGTATTGCCGGAAAATTCTTTGAGGGCGCGGATCGGTTCGCATTAGGTCGAATACTGATTGGGTCGACTGAAGACGAGATGCAATTTGACGGGTTGTGTGCGCAGGGCCAAGACGCACATCCGGACACGGATATATTGGCCCGATTCACCCGGGATCTGGCGGGATGGCAGGCCGATGGTTCCGATGCTTTAACTGATCCACAGCTGATCGTCATTCGCCCGACAGGTGGACAAGGCGCGGGTCTCGCCATCTTGTGCGACGGTCAGGAAACCGCCGCCGCCGTTCATGACGCCCGCAAGCTGGGCGCTGTCGTCAACCTATGGAAAACATTGAATAGCGCCGTTGAATAACCGCGTTCCTGCCAAATAGTGTCCACTTTGCAAAGTTAAACAAAATACGAGTTACCAGGGTAAATCTTATGAGTGAGTTAAACCGCCGCGAGCTTATTCGCATCGCAGAAGACATGAACGGGACGAGCAATGACGAAACGCGTCACTTCATCTCGCGCATCGTTGACGACTTGTCGAACCTCAAGCCTTCGATAGCATTCGTAGGTCAAATCAAGGCCGGAAAATCGCGCTTGATCAACGGTTTCACCGGGCATGCAGAATATCTACCCTCGGACGTGAACCCATGGACGACAGTGATCACCGACATGCATTTCGGTCATCCGTCCGGTCGGACGTCGGGCGCCGAGTTTCATTTCTTCGACAATCGCCAATGGCAGGCCCTGATCGCCGAAGGTGAAGAGTTGCGCAACATGTTCCCTGATGAAGAGGACAGCTACAAGCGCGAGATGATCGAAGAGCAGGTCGAGGCAATGAAAACCCGCGCCAAGCTACGCTTGGGCGAAAGCTATAAGCACCTGCTTGGCGAGCATCACGATCTGGATGAACTGACCTCGGATGACCTGGCGCGCTATGTCTGTGCCGGGGATGACCCGACAGATGAAGACCAGTATGACCCCGGTTCAGATCGGGGCCTTTACAGCGACATCACCCGTAAGGCCGAGGTCTATTTTGACATTGGCCATTTTCCGTATCCGGTGACAGTCACAGACACACCCGGTGTCAATGACCCGCTGCTGATCCGTGAAGAGATCTCGCGCCAGTATCTCAAGGAATCCGACTTTTTCGTCGTCGTGCTGTCTGCGCATCAGGCGTTGTCGCGGGCCGATCTGAAGCTATTCCGCCTGATGCAAGCGCTAGAGCTTGGTCAGATCGTGGTCTTCGTCAACCGCGTGGACGAATTGGGTGGTGGCGCCGAAGATGCCGGCAAGGTGCGCACTGACGTATTGGATGGGCTTGAACAGGCGCTTGGCAACTCGGAGATTGACGTTCTGATGGGCAGCGCCCAATGGGCCCATTATGCGCTGACCGGGGATGAAACCGGAATCGACCATGATCAGATATTGGCGTGGTTGAGGGCGCATCCCGAACAGATGAAGCAATATCTTGACGGCGTCGAAGAGATCAAACAAGGTCCCGGCCCCATCAGCCGCGAAGGTGTATTGCGATTTGCCGCGATGATCGCGTCGGGCTTGCCCGATCTGCGCCGTCATGTGACCAAAGCCCTGACCGAAGGACCGCGCCAAGAACAGCTTAATATTGCGTGGCAGCACCTCAACAGTTTTGCCCAAGGTGAGCTTGAGCGCAGCACTGCGCGGCTTCGTGCGATTGAAGAAAAGGATGGTCCCGACACAGCGGATGTCGAAGAAAACAACAAAACGCTTTCTGAGTTGCGCGCGCTAGTTGAAGATAAATCCAAGGCCATCACCAATGATATGGACGATGTATTGGCCAATTTGCGGGGCGTTATGGATGACACCGTCGCCGAGGCTGTCTCGATCGTTGTGCGCGGCCCTGATGGGCAATCGCCTTTGCTGGCCAAAGACGGAGATACCGAGCTGAACTTTACGCCTCTGCGTGAGCGGATGCGCGAGCTTGTCCAGGGCGCGACCCAGGTGGTGCGGCAGCGTATGCTTAGTGAGCTTTACGCAATCGATATGCAGACCAATGCTGCTTTGCGCGCCCTGCCCGGATGGCAGGAGCCCGTGGACAATCGCATGAATACCAGCGCGGTGCGTTGGTTCCGTCCGAATACAAGCGCGCTGACGCGTGGCATTACGGTTGAGTTGCGTGTGACATGGCTGTCGCGACTGATATCGCGTCGCAGTGTGTTGAACCGCGCCGAACGGATGATCGTTCAAGAGTTTGAGATGATCGGAGACGATCTTGTAGATACCGCCAGAAGCGACCTGATCGAACGGATGAAAACCGTTCTTGACCATTATATGGCGCTGCTGGCCGGGCATCTGGAACATCGCGCAGGCCCCGATGGGTCGAACGCGCGCGCCGAAGCGCAACGTGCGGTTGACCAAGCGCGGCGCATCAGCGATGAACTAGGGGCGGTGCACGGAACTGCACCCGTGGACACTCGACAGGCAGAGGCCGCAGAATGATTGAATTCCCCGGAACCGAGAAGGAAGTGCGCCAGCTAGAGCGTTTCCTGACCGCCACCGAAAATGCGCACTCATCGGCAGAGCTGGATGATATGCGCGCCCGCGCGCTGGCCCATGCCGAGCGGCTTTCGAACGCGGTTTCCATTGGTTTTGCCGGGGAGTTTGGAGCCGGAAAGTCCAGCCTTGCCAACATGCTGGCGGGGGCAGACATTCTGCCCACCGGGCCGCAGCATCTGAAATTGCCCCTGGTGATCGTGGCCTATGCCGATACGCCTGAGACAACCGTTGGTTGGTGGGACAAGGAACCCAAAGTCTATTCCGGTATAGCGCTGGAAAAGGCAGCGGCGGATGAACCCGATTTCATCTCGGTCGGGTTGAATACCCCTGCCCTGCAGGAGATTTCGCTGTTTGATTTGCCCGGTGCCGGTGCACTGGATGATACCTACAAACAGACTCTAAATTTGCTCGACTATGTGGATTGTGCGATCTGGTGCACCAATGGCACCAACGCCTGGCGTGAAACCGAACGCCATTTGTGGTCGCAGGTCCCTCAAAAGCTGCGCGATAACAGCTTGTTGGCTGTAACACATGCCGATTTGCCTCCGGTGCGGGATGCTCTGGATCGGGTAGTCGCACGCCTGAACAAGGAGAAGGGCGATTTGTTTCGCGCGGTTGTGACCATCGGCACCCCGGTAGCGGTACGGGCCATGGAACAAGAGCCTGAACCCGACTTTGCTTTGTGGGAAACCTGTGGCGGGCAGAACTTGGCAGAACAGGTTTTGCACATAGCCTCTGATCACCGTCGCCATGATCTTGAGGCCGCCCAAAAAGATCTGGCTGAAGAGTTTATGCCTTATCTGGAGAACCTTACTGGTGCGGCTTCGACAGATCGCGCTGAGGCCGACGGCAATACTGTGCAGGCAAGCCTAGAGGCCGCCCTGCCCCCCCTGGACAATCCGATCCTTGAAGACTGGCTTGCGGCCATCGCCAGCATTTACAACGATCTGCGTGAAAGCTCGGATATTGAACCCGCGGCCTTCCTGCAAAGCTGTCAGGAAATCGTCGAGGATTTTGCCGAAAGGTTAGAATCTGGTACCGAAATCGATCCCAAAGCAGACTGGGTTCCGGCCGAGTTTGAAAAGGCCACTGACCTGTTGCTGTTGCTGCAGTTTGAAACCGGGGACGCACCGCTGAAGGATGCAATAAGCATTCTCGCACAACTCAGCGACAATCTGGCTTGGGCGGGCAGCTCTGTTGCGTCGGCGCCCCCAAAAACCGGCACATAAGTTTTTCCCGCTTGAATTGAGCCGCATCGCAGCGATTCGAAGCGTTCGGAATCAGCGCGATATTGTTTCGAATTCGTGGACCAAGCGTCTATTTCGGCGGTATAGAATCCATTTCTTCCATCAGGCAAACACAACATATTGTGGGATGAGAGTCTGGACTCAATATATAGGCGATTTCGATTTTTGTGATCCATAGTGAAGCCATCAGGCGGCCCCAATAAAGTCAAATTTGAAACGTCTAACCGTCTTAAGTGTCCTGCGGTTGTGTTTGGTTGTGAGTTCGCGGGCTGAAGCCCTGGTTATCTATGCCGCAATAAACGAGTAGAATGGGCGGGAAGAAATGAGCCACAACCAGGCGGTCGGCGCAACGCACGACGAACCTCAGATCGAAGGATTGCAGCCAGGCGCAAAGCTGCTGCGCGGACAGTATGAAATCCTCCGGTTCCTAAGCAACGGCGGGTTTGGGATCACCTATCTCGCGCGCGATAGTCTGGATCGCGATGTGGTCATCAAAGAATGCTATCCGGGGGCGCTCTGCCAGCGGAATGGTGATCTGGTCGAACCTGCCAACCCCGACCACAAAGAAGACCTGCGCGCCATTATCGACCTGTTCATTCAGGAAGCACGCAACCACGCGCGGCTGGTTCATCCCAACATCGTCGACGTGCATCAGGTGTTTGAGGACAACGACACCGCTTATATCGCGATGGACCTGATCCGCGGATGCGATCTGCTGGATTATGTCGAAAAACCCGAAAACAAGAGCGGACCGGACTTTATCGTTCAGGTCACCGAAAAAATGCTGTCTGCGGTGTCGTTCATTCACCAAAGTGGCATGCTACATCGCGATATTTCACCCGACAATATCCTGATCGATGAGAATGGCGAACCCATCCTGATCGACTTTGGCGCAGCACGCGAGCAGGCGGCACACAAGTCAGCGGCGCTATTGACGCTGCGCGTGATTAAGGACGGGTACTCGCCGCACGAATTTTATGTGCGTGGCGCGGATCAGGGCCCCAGCAGTGACCTCTATGTACTGGCTGCAACGCTGTATCATGCGATCAGCGGCGAGCGACCGATTGATGGCCAGACACGTTTGAATGCGTTCAACAACGGCCAAGACGATCCTTATGAACCGCTGACAGGGCGATTCAAAGGTTATCCTGACGGGTTCCTTGAGGCGATCGACAAAGCAATGGAAGTGCACGCCACTGACCGTGTGCAAACCGCATTGGACTGGCTGCGTATGTTCCGTGGTCCCGGTGTGATGTTCGACAGTTTCGCGTATCGCCCTGTTTCGGTCATTGTTGGCATGGATCGCAAAGACGAAGAGGCCGAAAAAGAACGGATCAAAGCCGAAAGCGAGAATGCGGAGGCCGTCGTGACCGCGCTGCTGGCCGGGAACTCTGATCTGGCCCTCGGGAACGAGGAAAAAACGGAAGACACTCTTGCTAAATTTGCACCTCAGGACGAGGCGGTTGCTGCAGTCGACACCGTTGTAAAAAGCGGCTCGGGCGGCAGTGGCAAGATGATCGCGGGTATCGCGATTGTATTGGCGGCTCTGGCCGGAGGTGGATACTTCGTAATGACGGGCGATCAGCAATCGCCCGAGGCAACTCCGGTGACTGCAGAGGCTCCGACTACTCCGGTGCCCGCAGAAGCAGCTCCGGAACCCGTCGAGCAGATCGCCGAAGCCACAACAGAGCCGCAACAGGCCGAAGTCGCTTTGGCATCAGAACCAGAAGCGGCGCAGGAACAACCTGTCGAGCAGGCTAATGAGGTGCCGGAAGCCGCCATTGTGTCAGAGCAGCAACCCGAAGAAATCGCTTTGGTGGAACCTGAAGAAGTGGAACCTGAAGTGACGGAACCTACGGTTGAAGACATCACACCCATCGCACCTGCGACGCCGGTAAATCTAGCCGAAAACCAGGTCGCATTTGGGCACTGGGATATTGAGATTCCATTCACGATGTCCAAGCGTCGCAGCTCGACCGGGAGTGTCATTGCCATCAATGGATTGAACGCCGGTCAAGATAGGTCGGTGATCGGGGATTGGGTCGAACGGGGCGCTACGATTTTTACTCTGAATGGTGAACCTATTCGTCCGGACACAACGCTTGCATCGTATGTTCTAGATAATTTCTCGGTCGATCCAGACGGGTATATCCGTGTAGCAGCGCGCTATCGCAGTCTGGGCGAAACGCGCGCGCAGAATGGATTGCTGGCCCTGCCCGCCTTCCGCAGTTTTGGCCTTCTGAACGGTTATTCGTTTGATGTGGCTCATGCGGGCGAGGCAGGTTGGCAAACCGTCGTCGCATCTGTTCCGGAAGAAGTTGCTGGCAGTTTGCAGCGGGGGGATGTGCTGCTGCGCGAAACACAGACTGGTGTCTCGATCAATGAGCCCGAGAGTCTGGACGGCATCCTTGCTCAACTTGTTTCCGACAACCAACCCGAGGCGCGCCTAAGCATTCTGCGCAACGGAGCTGAAAGTACTGCGGTCATGCAACTAACGCAGGAGTGATCGCCCAGTTGATGTGACTATCGCCAGGTCAGTGTGCTGGGGGTGCCGCCCATCGCGTCACCCCGTCGGGGACCAACCCGTCGCGACGTAAATGTTTCTCTGTTTCCTCTTCATCAGTGCCCTGCGCCTACGGCGAAGCGGTTTGTAGCAGTCCCGCGGGTAAAACCCCGCATCAGAAATCAAAGAAGGTGACGACACCATGTTCAAATACAAAAGCCCTCTGAGCCGGCTTCTAGAAGGTGCCGGAAAACCGAAAGAAGAAGATGCGGTGGAAACCGAAACCGAAACCGTTGCGGAAGCGGTCGAAACAGAAAGCGCCGCTCCGATTGCGGATTTCAACGCCCTGCGCGCGGCCCTTGCGGGTGGAAACGTTAGCTCGGACAGGTACGAGGAAGCAGACGAACTGATCCCCGAAGAACCGATGCCCGAGTTTTCGGAAGACCAGATCGAAGATCAGGCGACCGAAGAAGAAGTGGCCGAGGTTCAAGAGGTCGAAGAAGATGAACAGATTGTCACGCTTCATCTGACTGCGGAAGACGAGGTTCAGGACGATGAACCCGAAGTCACCGTAGAAGAACCAGAGGCCATCGAACCTGAAGTCGTATCTGAAGTTGCGGGCGAGGTGGAAATCGTCGGAGAACCCACACCGGAACCGGAGCCTGTTGATGTAACCCCGGAACCCGCCATGGTCGCACCTGCACCTGCACCGGCTGAAGATCGGCGTTCTCGTGTGAAGACGACGTTTTTGGGTTTCGAGCGTGCAGACACGCATGTTCAGGAGCTGATGGAAACAGCTGAGCCCGTTGAAAAGACAGAAGCGGCCGAACAGACATTCCCGGTTGGCTGGCTGGTCGTGACCGCCGGACCGGGTCGGGGTGCCGCGATTACCTTGACCGAGGGATTGATGCAGATCGGTCGGAATGACGATCAGGCTATTCAGCTGGATTTCGGCGACACCGGGATCTCTCGCAGCAATCACGCCGTCATCGCATATGACCCAGAGGACCGGAAATGCTATCTGGGCCATGGCGGCAAGGCCAACTTGGTGCGCCTGAATGGCAAGCCTGTGCTCAGCACCATAGCCTTGTCCAGCGGCGATCTGATCCGGATTAGCGAAACCTCGATCCGCTTCACCGCTTTCTGTGATGACGGCTTTGACTGGCGGGATGCCGATTAATGCTGGCGACCCCTGCATATGATATTGCCCTGATCCTGGACCAGGGTCAGCGCGACTCGCAGGAAGACGCGATTGCTGCGCGGGTCTCTGACGCGGCAGACGCGGGTTATGTCGTGATTGCCGACGGTATGGGTGGTCATGAAGCGGGTGAAGTCGCTTCGCAGTTGGTCATTTCAGCCTGGCGCAATGCGATGGATGCCCAGTTGGATGGGCCCGACCTTGCTGAGAGCGCACTGCTCGACGCTCTGCCGTTGGCCGCTATGCAGGCCAACGCCGCTATGGCGAGCCATAGTGAGGAAAACGAGGTCAATCTGGGCTCCACCCTTCTGGGCATGTTGATGCTGGATCAACGCGTATTCTGGATCTCGATCGGTGACAGTCCACTTTACCTGTTCCGCAATGATGCCCTGTCACAGGTCAACGAAGATCACTCGATGGCCCCGGTGATCGACGAACAGCTCGCACAAGGATTACTGAGCGCGGAAGAGGCGCAGGGCCATCCGGATCGTAACCAACTGACTTCGGTGATCATGGGGGCTGCGATTCCAAAAGTGGATTGTCCGGAACAACCATTGGCGCTGATTGCGGCAGATGTACTGATCCTTGGCAGTGATGGTCTGCAATATCTCGGCAATTCCGAGATCGAAACGCTGGTGCGCACGCATATTCATTCCCCGGCTCGCGATATTGCTGATGCGCTGCTTCAAGCACTGCATGCAAAGGCAGACCCGGATCAGGACAACATTTCAATCGCCGTGGTCAAACCGGCACAGACTTAGACAGGCAGTGAAACAGGACAAAATGCGAAACCATCTTATCATATCCACCCTCGCTCTTGCTGCTGCAACTGGTGCAGCATCGGCGCAAGAGGCGTGTTCGACTTATGAAATCCAGCCCGGTGACAGCTTGCGGGAACTGGCAATTGCCGTCTACGCGACGGAAGATTACCGGGTCATCTATGATGCGAACCGGGATACGATCGGGTCGAACCCCAATATCATTCGCGTCGGTGATGTTCTGACTTTCCCTTGTCTTGAAGATATCGGGCGCGCGGCGCAACTGCCGGATACCGAAGCTGGCCGCATGGCTGCCGAAATCGCCTCGGAACTGGTCAAAGCTGCCGAGGAACGGGCTGAAAAAGCCATTGCCGAGGCCGAAGCCCGCGTGGCCGCTGCAGAGGCCGAAGCTAAAAAGACCAGCGAAGAAGCCGTAGTCGCGGCCAAGGCTGCGGCCAAGAAAGAGATCGAAGCAGCGCGTGCGGAAGGTGCCGCATTGATCCGCAACGCGGATGGTGGCGAAAGCCCTGAAATTCGTGACCGTCAGATTTTGTTGATCACGGGTGGTAACTACGCCCCGTTTACGGATGAAGCGCTGCCAAATCGTGGGCTTTATACCAACCTGGTTGAAACCGCGATGCTGCGGGCCGCGCCCGAGCAGTCCTACAAGATTCAGTTCGTTAATGACTGGTCGTCGCATCTGGACCTATTGATGCCGACTCTCGCCTTTGACGCCACATTCCCTTGGTCGCGGCCGAACTGTGAACAAGCCGCTACGTTGTCCGAAAATGATCGTTCACGGTGCGAAACCTATAATTTCTCAAACCCATTCTACGAGGTCGTTGATACGTTCTTCGCAAAAAGCGGTTCGGGTTACGAAGAGACTCTGACTTATGCAGATTTCGCGGGCACAACGATTTGTAGGCCGGAAGGTTGGTCACTGTCGCATATGGATGCAGTTGGTCTTTACGAGCCTGCAATCACTTTGATGCGCCCCGTTTCACCCGATGATTGTTTTCGCGCAGTCATGGATGGCACAGCCGATATTGTCGCGATCGAAGCGCATCTGGCGGTCGAAGCAATCGGGCGTCTGGGCTACGAACATCAGATCATCGAAAACCCCAACCTAGCGGCAATCAAGTCGCTTAACGTCATGACCCACAAAGATAATCCGGATGGGGAAGCGATCCTTGAGACGCTCAACCAGGGTCTGGCGATCATGCAGCAATCAGGCGAGTGGCGCGACATCGTATCTACCGCACTGCGCTATCAAATGGAAAATGGCTAAGGCCTTGATTGGCCCAACGAAACAAAGTCTGGAGGAAGTGGACATGTTTAACAAGAAATTGAAGAAAGCAGTACTGTCGGCATCAGCCTTCACCGCCCTGAGCGCAGGTGCAGCCGCCGCTCAAGAGGCCTGCTCCAACTATACGGTTCAGGATGGTGACACATTGGCGACCATCGCCATTGCCGCCTACGGCACCTCAAACTATCAGCCGATCTTTAACGCTAACCGCAATGCAATCACCAATCCCGGTTCGCTAACCCCCGGTCTGGTACTGGCGCTGCCCTGTGAGGATGGCAGCCTGCCCAACGGTCAGAGCGCGCAAGAACTGATCGCTGCAGAAGAACAACGTGCTGCAAGCGTCAAGCGCTCGAATGTCTACGCGCCTCCGATCAAGATGGTCGCTGGCAACGGTTGGGAACCGTTCACTACTGAAGATCTGAGCGGCGGTGGCATTATGACCCGTCTGGCGACGACAAGCCTTCAGCGTGCTGGTAACAGCCGCGATTTCTCGGTCAGCTTTGTAGATGACTGGAGTTCGCATCTGGACACACTGTTGCCACTGGGTGCGTTTGATATTTCGATCGCGTGGACTGTACCGGATTGTACCAACCGCTCATATGAGTGGTCTGCAGAGACCGAAGCCCGGTGTACCCAATTTGTCGCTTCTGTTCCGGTATATGACATTGTCGGAGGTTTCTTCACTTTGCCTGAAAGCGAATACGCAAAGGCGACAGATTTCTCCGACCTTGAGGGCTCGACCGTTTGCCGCATGGCAGGCTGGAGCATGGTGGTGCTGGAAGAACAAGGGCTGAACCGCGAGAACACAACCGTGGTCCAACCCAATTCGGCTCGCGAATGTCTCGATGCCGTATTGACCGGTACGGCAGACGTGGCTGCATTCGAAGTCGATCTGTTTGCCTCGACAATGAAAGACATGGGTTTGACCTCGGCGGATATTGTTGAGAACCCGTATGTCTCGACACTGTCTTCGATGAGCTTCCTTGCACACCGCACCAATCCATTCGCGCGCGAGTACATCGCGATGATGAACAAGGGTTTGATCGAGATGCGCGAATCCGGCGAATGGTACGCGATTATTTCCGACACGCTGCGCGAACAAAATGAAAAGCTGAACGCAGCATCAAACTAATCCCTCGGTCGTTATGACCTTTCTTAGGGGCCGGTCTTCGGACTGGCCCTTTTTTTGTCGGTGGGTCAGAATCTTCAATGATAACGGCAAAGCCAACTGACTAGGCCTCAGACGTGACGCAGTCAGCATTTGGTCTTATTTGCACATACATAATGATTATTTTTATCCTTAATCGCTCATAAAAGGCGGCCGTCTACGGGAATCCCCGAATATTCAGCGTGAACGATAAGCGTAGGATGAATTCAACTGCACCGGTGAGGCGTAAGCCCCGCCACTCACTCAGAAAGAGGCTGGCTATGGGGGCTGGCCTTTTTCTTTTTCAGGGCACGAAAAACCGGCCCTCTTCGGACCGGTTTCTCTTTAGGCGTTTATGCAACCCTGGCTTATCCGATGATCGCATTCAGGGTTGCACTTGGCCGCATCACCGCAGCCGCTTTGGCCGGATCAGTGTGGTAGTATCCACCCAGATCGGCGGGTGCGCCCTGCGCTGCCGCCAACTCGGACAAAATCTGTTCTTCTTTGTCCGCCAACTCTTTCGCGAGCGGTGCAAACTCGGCGGCAAGTCCAGCATCATCGGATTGCCCCGCCAAAGCTTCGGCCCAGTAACGAGCGAACCAGTAGTGGCTATCGCGGTTATCCGGCTGGCCGACTTTGCGGCTGGGTGACTTGTTGTTATCCAAAATTCCCTGCGTGGCAGCCTCGGCAGCGGCGCCCAGGACGCCCGCTTTGGCGTTGCCCTTGCTGTCAGCGAGGAAGTTCAGGGATTCTCCGAGCGCACAGAATTCACCCATGGAGTCCCAGCGCAAGTGGTTTTCTTCAACCAGTTGCTGAACATGTTTCGGCGCCGAACCACCTGCACCGGTTTCGAACAGACCGCCACCATTCATCAGTTTAACGATTGATAGCATCTTGGCCGACGTCCCCAGTTCGAGGATCGGGAACAAGTCGGTCAGATAATCCCGCAATACGTTACCGGTGATGGCGATGCTGTCCTTGCCCGCCGTGATAGTTTCCAGCGACTGGCGGGTTGCTTCACGCGGGGCCATAGTCAAGAACTTGTCGGCCACGCCTGCAGCTTCAAGCGCTGGTTTGACATACTTGATCAGCTCGGCGTCATGTGCGCGGTTGGCATCCAGCCAAAAGATCGCCTCGGACCCGGTCAGGCGCTGACGGTCCATCGCCAGCTGGATCCAGTTCTCGATCGGGGCCTTCTTGACGGTGCAGGCGCGCCAGATGTCGCCCTTTTCGACGTCATGGGAATGCAGCGTTTCGCCATTGGCCAGAACGATACGGATTGTACCATCTGCGGGCGCTTCAAACGTCGTCGGGTGCGAGCCGTACTCCTCGGCCTTCTGCGCCATCAATCCAACGTTGGCGACGGCTCCTGCGGTAGCTGGGTTCAGTGCACCATTGGCTTTGAAGAAGTTGATGGCCTCATCATACACCGGTGCATAGCAACGGTCAGGGATCACACAGTTGGTATCGCCCTTGGCGCCGGTTTCGTCCCAACCCTTGCCGCCAGCACGGATCACTGCGGGCATCGAGGCGTCGATGATAACATCAGACGGGACATGCAGGTTGGTGATGCCACGGTCCGAGTCCACCATATACATCGACGGACGATCCCCTTTGATCGCATTGATTGCGGCGACGATGTCTGCGTTGCCCTGAACCCGCTCAAGCAGGTCCCCCAGACCCGAGTTCGGGTTTACACCCAGTGCGTCCAGCTCTGCACCGAATTTTTCGAACACGGGGGCAAGCCACGCCTTGACTGCATAGCCGAAGATAATCGGGTCACTGACCTTCATCATCGTCGCCTTCATGTGCAGCGAGAACATGGTGCCGTCTTTCTTGGTGTCCTCAATGGCTTCGGTCAGGAACGACGACAGCGCCTTGACCGACATGAATGTTGCGTCGGCCACAGTTCCTTCGGCCAGTGGCCAAGCGTCTTTCAGAACCGTAACGCTGCCATCTTTGCCCACAAACTCAATCTTGGCATCGCCGGCTTGCGCCGCAGTGATCGTTGCCGATTTCTCATTGGCGTAAAAATCATTGCCCGGCATCGAAGACACTTTGGTCTTGCTGTCCGCGCTCCACTCTCCCATCGAATGAGGGTTCTTCTGGGCATAGTTCTTCACAGCGCGCGCTGCGCGGCGATCGCTGTTGCCTTCGCGCAGGACCGGGTTCACGGCCGAACCCTTGATGGCGTCATAACGCGCACGGATCGCTTTTTCGTCGTCCGTCGAAGGCTCTTCGGGGTAGTTCGGAATGTCATAACCCTGTGATTGCAGCTCTTCGATGGCAGCCACCAGCTGGGGCACCGACGCCGAGATGTTGGGCAGTTTAATGACATTTGCGTCCGGTGTTTTCACCAGCTCACCTAAAGCAGCCAGGTCATCAGTAATACGCTGTTCGTCTGTCAGCTTTTCGGGGAAGGTCGCAATAATACGCCCGGCCAGCGAAATGTCTTTGGTTCCGACGCTGACACCGGCTGCTGACGCAAACTTGCGGATAATGGGCAGGAACGAGGCGCTCGCCAGCTCGGGCGCTTCGTCTACAATGGTATACAATACGTCGAAGTTCGATTTTTCTGCCATATTCCCTTACCTTTTTTTAGCCTTTCAGGGGCGTGCGATCCAAGAGCATGTGCCGCCGTGACATAGGCACCAATCCCAAAGGGGACATGACGGCCCCACGGGTGACTCTGATTTGACAGGGCCTCCCTTAAATGAGGATTGGCTTGGGATCAATCGTATTGAGCGGCGCAAATTGACACGGGTCGAATTAGTTTGGGCTATTGAGTGATATCACACACCCGGAAACACCAACTCAAATCGCGCACCGGTCTTGGAAGGCACCAGCAAAATCCGCCCGCCATGTGCCCCCAACAGGTTTGTAACGATGGTCAGGCCCATCCCGGTCCCTCCCTTCTCGCGCGCGGTTGTGAAGAATGGGTTGAAGATGCGGTCCCGATTACCGTCGGATATGCCGGAACCATCGTCTTGGACAACCAATCGACCGAGTTCTGCGTGCAGGACCACCTGCCATGCCCCGTGACGGCGTGCATTATCCAGAAGATGTTGCAGGGCAATTTTCAGGCCAGAGGCTGCAAGGTTCAATGCCTGATCGCCGCCTTCTATGCTGATGTCCAATTCGGGAAACGAAGCGCTTAACTGATCGGCAAGATCGTTCAGGCTTGCCTCCCCATGGTGTTCCGGCACTCGTGCCTGTGCAACCGTGTTAAGAGCGCTGAGCTGCGTTTGCATCTGATCGCTTGCGCCCAATATCTGTTGCAGCAATGCGTGATCCTGCTCCGAGAGCGTTTCGGCCTCGGCCAACAACTCTCCTGCCGCACGGATCGCGGTGACAGGGGTTTTCAACTCATGCGTGACATGATCTGCAAAGACGCGGATCGAAGCTTCGCGCCGTTGCAGTGTATCCGCCATGCTCAGAACCGAACCGGCGAGGCGCGACAGTTCTTGTGTGCCGTAGTGATCGGGCGGCTCGGCGCGTTGCCCTTGTTCAATGGCCCCTGAATAGGTCGCCAGCGACGTTATGGGGCGGAGCAGAAGCCGAACCATAAGGTATCCGAATACTCCGGTCGCACATCCGATCACGATCGCCAGCAAGCCCGCAGCGTTTCGAAACCCGATCTCAGGTCCAAGATACCGCAGCGCGATCAGACCCAGCAGAGACAGGGCGAGCGTACCCGCGAGACCTCCGCCAAGAACAAAACCCAGCGAAGGGCGCCATTTGCGTCTCAGCCCGGCCATGCACCCATCCGCAATCCGATCCCATGCACGGTTTCGATGGCACCGGCCCAGCCCTGATCCCCCAACTTGCGTCGTAAGTTCCGCAAATGACTATCCAGTGTCCTATCCGAGACCGGACTGCCTGCGCCATAAATCGCATCAACCAATTGTGGTCGCGAGACGATGGCGGCGGGCGTTTGCATCAGGCGACGCAAAATCGACAGCTCGGTTGCGGTTAAGGCAAGCGCATTGCCGTCGACCCGAACCAAATGCGCCGACACATCCATTTCAACCGGGCCATGCCGCAGGAGAAGCTCTGCAGCACCCGGTTTGCTGCGTTTCAGGATGGCTTTGATCCGTGCAACCAACTCACGGGGGCTGAAAGGTTTGGTCACGTAATCATCCGCTCCCAACTCGAGGCCCAAAATGCGATCAATCTCGTCATCACGCGCGGTCAGGAACAAGATTGGTACGTCCGAGCGTGCCCGCAAGCGGCGACAAACCTCAAGCCCATCGATCTCAGGCAGGCCGACATCCAGCACGACAAGATCAGGCGCTTCCCGCATCGCGTGGGTTAGAGCCATTTGGCCATCGCGGGCGGTAACCGTTTGGTAGCCCGCGCGCTCAAGCGTGATCGAGACCAGCTCTCGCAGGCGTGGATCATCATCCACGACGAGGATTTTCATCTACCTTCTCCGGCATGGGTTCGACGGCCAGATTACGGATCACCCGATCTGCGCGAAAGCCCCAATTCCTCCAATTGTCGACGACCGGAGGGGTTACGCAATTGCGTACCCGTTTGTCCTTCAGCAACTCTGCCGCCGCCATCTCATTGAGCTGACATGCGTAGTAGGCATCAAACCGTATCGGATTTTCCAGATTCCAACGGGCGATTAAGGCTGAAAAATTCACGAAGCAGCATGCATAGAGCACGCCAATCCCCAGGATCGCAGATCGCAGCAATAACCAACGGTTCGATTTACCCAGCAAAATTTGCCAACCGGTCAGACACAAGCCCACAGCAACCAGCGCCATCCAGATTGCCGCATGAACACGCAAATAGGTCAGCCCGTAGAAATCAACGTAAAGCGACAGGCGCATCAGCGATGAGATCACCAGCAGTACATTCTGCGCCAGCCATAGCATCATCCATCTTGTCAGCCCCTGCCGCTCGTTCAGATAGGGTCGCGCGGCCAAGGCAAATGCGCCCGCCAGCAAAGCTGTGACCAAGAGTGGGTATGCCCCGCGATGAGCATATTCAGCATAGGTCATCCCCTCGGGCAACTTGGCGTTGCCCCAAAGAAAGACCATGTCCATCCCAGTTTGCACCGCCAGCAGCAAGTTGAACACCATTAGCGCATTAGCAACGGATTGGGCATTCAGGCCAAAGGCAGGCAATGGGCGCTTGCGTCCGGGGCCAAATCGGGGGGTAAGCAAGTCAGGCCGCAAGGTGACCGCAAGAAAGGGCCAGATCGTGATTGCCGCCCCGATCCAGAATAGCAGTCGGTCGAACCGCATATCAAATCGCCAAATCCGATCGATCCAATCAGACAAGACCGGATTGGCCGCAACCATCAGCGAAGCAAGGATCAGTGCGCCTCCGATCGGGAAACTCCAGTTGCGCAGTGCACGAAGGGTAACCCCGTCAACGCGGGAAACCGAATGACCTTTCTGAACCGCCTCTATCCCGTGTCTGAGCGCCAATATTGGAAACAGAGACAGAAACCGGCGAACCGAAGCGACCTCATGATTGCCCAGCACGGCCCAACACAGCGCAATGGTCGATCCACCCAGCAAGAAAGCTACGGACAGGGCTTGAACATATTCCACCACCGGAAGAATGCTAAGCAGCAAAAGAAGGGTTGGCCCGACAAGTCCACCACGGCGGCGCAGCAAGGCAAACACTACAGCGGAAACCGCCAACGTAAAGAGTGCGATTGAAAGGCCAGGAGAATGGTCGAAAAACAGAAAATCGGCGAGCGCAACCAGAAACACCAAACCCAAAAAAGCGTGGCGATTGCCGGGTTCCGCTAAGCCATCGGCTCGGTTTGTGCCTCGATCAGGGGTGTCCAGCCACCAACTATCTTGTAAAACTGATGTCGGTACACCGCGCACGATGAACTGTCCCATTTAACTGCTCCTTGTTTGTGTTGGTTCTGTCTGGCCTAGGCAGGTGCAGATCACCGCGTAAGGGTCGTGCATTTTTTGTGCAGAGGTGCTTTTCGCAGCGCAGCCTCTTCCCCTTGTGCGTGCCGGTGGCTAAGACGATCTTCCAACCGCAAGTCAGGAGGCCCCTTTGGACCGTATCGCCCGCACCATCGCCACCGAGATTAACGCCCGCGCGGAACAGGTTGGGGCCGCGGTCAGGTTGTTGGATGAAGGTGCGACCGTGCCCTTTGTCGCCCGTTATCGGAAGGAAGTGACCGGCGGGCTGGATGATACCCAATTGCGCACCCTTTCCGAGCGACTGAATTATCTGCGTGAGCTTGAGGCCCGGCGCGAGGCGATTCTGTCCTCGATCAAGGATCAGGGGAAACTGACGGACGATCTGGTGAAATCGATCGCCCAAGCCGAAACCAAGGCGCAGTTGGAAGATATTTATCTGCCGTACAAGCCCAAACGCCGGACCAAGGCGATGATTGCCCGCGAGAATGGTCTGGAGCCGCTGGCCGATGCGATTCTGTCGGACCGGTTGGCCGAACCAGAAGGGCTGGCTGAGGGGTATCTGATTGAGGCTGTCCCCACGACCAAAGACGCGCTGAATGGTGCACGGGACATCATCACAGAGCGGCTTACCGAAAACGCTGCTTTGTTGGGAGAGCTACGTAACTTCATGCAGCGTGAGGCGTTGCTGAGCGCGAATGTTGTCGAGGGTAAAGAACAAGCAGGGGCCAAGTTCAGCGATTACTTTGATCATTCCGAGCTTTGGTCGAAAACCCCGTCGCATCGAGCGCTTGCAATGCTGCGCGCCTCGAAGGAAGGGATCGTAACGCTAGACATTGCTCCCGAACCCGAAGCGGGCGCCGCGCGGGCCGAGGCCATGGTTGCGGCTCATCTGAACACGCGGGGCGATGCGCCGGGTGACAAATGGCTGCGCAAGGTTGCGGGCTGGACATGGCGGGTCAAGCTGTCGCTGTCGATGATGGTCGAACTGATGGCCGACCTGCGCAGCCGCGCACAAGACGAGGCAATTCAAGTGTTTTCGCGCAACCTAAAGGATCTGCTATTCGCTGCTCCGGCGGGGGCACGTCCGACGCTTGGGTTGGATCCCGGCATTCGCACCGGGGTCAAAGCCGCCGTGGTGGATGCAACCGGTAAGGTGGTTGCAACGGATACGCTATATCCGTTTCAGCCCAAGAATGATCTGCGTGGTGCACAAACGGCAATCCTGAACCTTATCGCTACACATAAAATCGAGCTTATTGCCATCGGCAACGGCACAGCCAGCCGCGAGACTGAGCGTTTGGTGGCCGATACGCTGTCGCTTCTGCCCAAGACCGTCAAAGCGCCCACCAAGGTCGTCGTTTCCGAGGCTGGAGCCTCGGTCTACTCGGCATCCGAGCTTGCCGCGCGCGAATTTCCCGACCTCGACGTCTCGCTACGTGGAGCGGTCTCGATTGCCCGCCGGCTACAAGATCCCTTGGCTGAACTGGTCAAGATTGAACCCAAGAGCATCGGCGTCGGTCAGTATCAGCACGATGTGGATCAGCACCGCTTGTCACAGTCACTGGAGTCGGTGATCGAAGATGTGGTGAACGCTGTGGGCGTGGATCTGAATACAGCTTCAGCCCCCTTGCTTTCGCACGTCTCGGGTCTGGGACCGGGATTGGCCGAGGCGATCGTCACGCACCGAGATATTCATGGTGCCTTTGCGTCTCGCAAGGATTTGCTGAAGGTGGCCCGTCTTGGTCCACGCGCCTTCGAGCAGTGTGCAGGTTTCCTGCGAATTCGCGACGGTTCAGAGCCTCTGGACGCCTCCTCGGTTCACCCCGAGGCTTACGATGTCGCCCGTCGGGTAGTGGCAGCATGTGGGCGCGACATTCGCCAAATCATGGGGCATGAAGGCGCGCTGAAAGACCTGCGCGCCGAGCAGTTTGTGAGTGACACCTTCGGCTTGCCAACGGTTCGCGACATTTTCACCGAATTGGAGAAGCCCGGCCGAGACCCGCGACCCAGTTTCAAAACGGCGTCGTTTACGGACGGGGTTGAGGAAATCACGGACCTGAAGCCCGGCATGGTGCTGGAGGGTACCGTCACCAACGTCGCCGCCTTCGGCGCGTTTGTCGACATTGGCGTGCATCAGGACGGGTTGGTTCATGTCAGCCAACTGGCCGATCGGTTCGTGAAGGACCCGCATGAGGTGGTCAAAACCGGGCAAGTTGTCAAAGTGACGGTGGTCGAAGTCGACGTTCCACGTAAGCGCATTGGGCTGTCCATGCGCAAGGACGGTGGCGCTTCGGCACGCGAGGGCAATGCACTCCGTGGCAAGGGCAAACCGGCACGAACACCCAAGCCAGGGGAACAGCGGCGCAGCCATGGGGGTCAGAGCACCCAGAACGGGGCCTTTGGTGACGCTCTTAGAGACGCCTTCAATAAACGTTAGGCGGCAACCCTGTCATAGGGCTAAATACGAGGCGTGTTTCTGCATGACCTACATTCACCTAAGCCCCGGCAGACAGAAAGAAAAGCAGGGCGCTAACATTCGGGTGTTGCAACTCGGACCATGATCTGGATGATGCTGGCCCATGATGGCCGAAAAATTCGGCCAACCGTATGAAAATGCGGCCACAACAAAAAATGGGGAGACGACTTATGTCATTCAAAACTCTGATGCTTGCCGCCAGTGCAACGGCGATGATCGCGGCGGGCGCTTCGGCGGAGACGCTGCGATGGGCCCGTGCAGGTGATGCGCTGACGCTGGACCCGCATGCGCAAAACGAAGGCCCGACCTCGGCCATGGCGCACCAGATCATGGAAACGCTGGTGATGCGTGATCACTCAGGCGCACTGGTTCCATCGCTGGCGACCGAATGGGCACCATCGGAAGAAAATCCGAATGTCTGGGTGTTCAAACTGCGCGAGGGCGTTACCTTCCACGACGGTGCCGAGTTCGACAGCGAGGATGTCGTGTTTTCGCTGAACCGCGCGATGACGCCGGATTCGGATTACAAGGAACTGTTGGCCTCTGTGAAAGAGGTGCGTGCGCCCGACAAGTTCACGATCGAGATCGAAACTGACGGCCCAAACCCGATCATGCCCAACAACCTGACCAACATGTTCATGATGGACAAAGGTTGGGCCGAGGCAAACAACGCCGTCAAGGTTCAGGACTATGAGGGCGGCGAAGACACGTTTGCGGCCAAGAACGCCAATGGCACCGGTCCCTACAAGCTGGTCAGCCGCGAGCCCGACGTGAAAACCGTCCTGGCCGCCTATGACGGCTATTGGGGCAAGGATGAGTTCCCGCTGCAGGTAACCGAGATCATCTATACCCCGATCCAGAACGCCGCGACCCGTGTTGCCGCGCTGCTTTCGGGTGAGGTTGATTTCATTCAGGACGTGCCCGTACAGGACCTCGAGCGTGTAGCCGGAACCGATGGTCTGGACGTACGCACCGCGCCGCAGAACCGGGTAATTTTCTTTGGCATGAACATGGGCGACGCTGATCTGACCTCGGACAATGTGGATGGTAAGAACCCGCTGGCTGATGTCCGCGTTCGACAGGCGATGTCAAAAGCGATCAATCGTGATGCGATCAAACAGGTCGTGATGCGTGGTCAGTCTGCTCCTGCTGGCATGATCTCACCTCCGTTTGTGAATGGTTGGGATGCAGATATGGATGCGTCCTCGTCAACCGATATCGAAGGGGCCAAGGCGTTGATGGCCGAAGCAGGCTATCCTGATGGATTCTCGCTGACCCTGAACTGCCCGAATGACCGCTACATCAATGATGAGGCGATCTGTCAGGCAGCGGTTGGAATGCTGGCCCAGATCGGCGTCACAGTTAACCTGGACGCCAAACCGAAAGCCCAGCACTTCCCGTTGATCAACAACCTAGAAACAGATTTCTACATGCTGGGCTGGGGTGTTCCGACTTATGACTCGGAGTACATCTTCAACTTCCTCGTCCATTCGAAGGGCGAAAAGTACGGCTCGTGGAATGGCACACGCTACTCCAACCCGGATCTGGATGCCAAAATCGTGGCCCTTGCCTCTGAAACTGATCTGCCCGCACGTGATCAGCAGATCGGTGATATCTGGCAGGTTGTTCAGGACGAACAGCTTTATATCCCGATCCACCATCAGGTGCTGAACTGGGGCATGAAATCGGGCGTGGGCACCATCGTCGAGCCGGAAGATTCACCGAAGATCAAATACTTTGAGATGAACTAAACTATCCTCTGTGATGGTATGCAGGGCGCGGAAACGCGCCCTGTTCTTGTTTGCGCCGTCGGTAACGGACCTGTGATCTCGGCGCAGGAACGGCTTTACGTGGCAGCGAAAAAGCTGGATTGTTTCAGCGCTAACAGGGAGATTTCGCCATGATCCTCAGAAACAGTGCAATCGGCCTGACCATGTTGCTTGCAAGCGCCGCGCAGGCGGCCGAATTCAAGTGGGCCTCGACCACCGATCCGCAGACGATGGACCCTCACGCGGTCAACTCGGCCCCAGTTCTCGGGTTCCTGAACAACGTCTACGAAGGGCTGGTCCGCCGCGGAAAGGATATGAGCGTTGAGCCCGCGTTGGCTGTCAATTGGGAGCCGATCGGCGACGGCGAAGGATGGCGGTTCAATCTGCGTCAGGGCGTGACCTTTCACGACGGAAGCAGCTTTGACGCGCAAGATGTGCTGTTCAGCTACCAACGCGCCTCGGGTGAGGCGGCGGACACGCGCAGTTGGTTCGCTCCTGTCAGTGACGTCATTGTAGTTGATGACTACACCGTTGATATCATGACCACAGCACCTAACCCGCTGTTTCCGTCATCGATTGCCAACTGGATGATCATGGATCAAGACTGGACTGAGGCCAACGACGCCGTGGTCCCCGACAAAGAAACCGGAAACTACGCCACCATCAACGCCAACGGCACCGGCGCGTTCAAGGTGACCGAGCGCGAGCCGGGTCTTAAGACCGTGTTGGAACCTTATGAAGGCTGGTGGGGGGATGTTGAACACAACATCACCCGTGCAGAATTTAATCCGATCCAAAATCCTGCCACGGCCGTAGCGGCGCTTCTATCGGGCGATGTGGACATGATCAACCCGGTCCCCATTCAGGACGTCGCACGGCTGCAGCAGAACGCAGAGGTCGATGTCATCCAGGGCATTGAAGCGCGTGTGATCATGCTGGGCTTCGACCACGAGGCTGACACGCTGAAATACACAGACGATGCGGGCAAACCCAACCCGTTCCGTGACGCGCGCGTGCGGCAGGCAGTTGCGCAAGCGGTGAATGTCGACGCCATTCTGGCCACGATCATGCGCGGAAATGCCGAGCCCGCATCGCAGCTCGTCAGCCCAGCCATGAGCGGGTTCTCCGAAGCCAACGCCGGACGCCCCGCGTTTGATGCGGAGTCGGCAAAGGCGCTGCTGGCCGAGGCCGGATATGCAGATGGTTTCTCATTTGGCCTGAAATGCCCCAATGACCGCTACCTTAATGACGAGGCCGTCTGTCAGGCCGTCGTTGGTATGCTGGCTCAGATCGGGATCACCGCCGAGCTGGACGCGATGCCAGTGCGGAACTATTGGCCGGAACTGCGCGAAGATAATTACGACATGTACCTGCTGGGCTGGAGCCCCGGTACGTTCGACGCCGAGCATCCGGTCCGGTTCCTTGTCGCAACCCCGAACGAAGAGAAAAAGCTGGGTAGCTGGAACTTCGGCGGTTTCTCGAATGCACGTGTCGATGAGCTGTTGCCGATGATCCAGTCAGAACTGGATGAGGCCAAGCGTCAGGCGATGCTGGACGAGGTTACTCAAATCTATCAGGACGAACACGTTTATGTGCCGATGTATGTCCAGCCGCTGGTTTGGGGCACGCGCAGCAATGTCGAGGTCACGCAGCGTCCGGACAACTTCTTCCTGCTGCGTTGGGTGAATGTGAATTGATCGGCGGCAACGTCGCGTTGAGTTGACAGCACTCTCTTGACCATCTGGTCAAGGTCGGCCTAGAGAGACCGATCTACGAGGGAAACATATGTTCGCATATATCGTCAGACGGATGTTCCAGTCCGTCATAGTGCTGTTGGTCGTGGGGTTGGTCGCCTTTTCGATGTTCCGATTTGTTGGCGACCCGATCGACAACATGCTGGGTCAAGAGCGCACGCAGGCCGACATTGACCGCCTACGGACCGAGCTTGGGTTGGACCAACCTTTTGTGGTGCAATACGCCAAGTTCCTGCAAGGCGCCGTTCAGGGCAATTTCGGTGTGTCTTATCGCCAGGGGCGACCGGTCTCGACCATCCTGGTGGAACGCGCTCCGGCGACGTTGGAATTGGCCTTTGTGTCCGGCTTTCTTGCGATCACGATGGGCATTGCCCTCGGTGTCTTTACTGCAATCCGACGACAAGGGATCGCTGCCAATGTGATCATGACCGTTTCCTTGATCGGGGTTTCGCTGCCGACGTTCCTCATCGGCATCCTGCTGATCTATGTTTTCTCGGTTGAACTCGACCTACTGCCCAGTTTCGGGAGGGGCGAGACTGTTATGATTGGCAGTTGGTCCACCGGGTTTCTGACAACCTCGGGGCTCAAGGCGTTGATATTGCCTGCAATCACGCTGGGCCTCTATCAAATGACACTGATCATGCGGCTTGTCCGGTCCGAGATGCTGGAGGTTCTGCGCGCTGACTATGTCCGCTTTGCCCGCGCCCGAGGGCTGTCGGACCGGGTGATCAATTTCCGCCACGCGCTGAAGAACACTCTTGTGCCGGTGATCACCATCACGGGCCTTCAGCTGGGGTCGATCATCGCTTTTGCCATCATCACCGAAACGGTGTTCCAATGGCCGGGCGTCGGCTTGCTGTTCATCAACGCGATCCAGTTCGTGGATATCCCCGTTATGGCTGCCTATCTGATGCTGATCTCAGTGATGTTCGTGACAATCAACCTGATTGTCGACCTTCTGTACTATGCCATTGACCCGCGCCTGCGTGTCGACGCGAGGGCCACATGACCGAAACGATGGAAACCCCGAAAGTCGCGCCTAAATCGCGTATGGCTAAATTCTGGGACAGCGATTTCGCCTGGTCTTTCCGGCACTCTCCGGTAGCCATGATCGCATCTTTGGTCGTGGCCATTCTGGTGCTGGCGGCGATCTTTGCCCCGCTGATCGCGCCATATAACCCGTTCGATCCAGCAACACTGAACCTGATGAACGGGTTCACACCGCCAGGTACGCCCAATGCGTTTACGCAAGAGACCTTTTTGCTAGGCACGGATGACCAAGGGCGCGATGTGTTCTCGACCATCCTCTACGGGTTGCGCATTTCATTGTTCGTAGGTGCCTCTGCTGTGCTTCTTGCCTTGATCATCGGCGTGATCCTCGGTCTGATCGCTGCGTATTTCGGAGGTTGGATCGAGACGCTGATCATGCGTATCGCAGACGTGCAACTGACGTTCCCGGCCATTCTGGTCGCAATGCTGATCTTTGGGATTGCCAAAGGAATCACTCCGCCGGAATACCGCGATGAGATGGCAATCTATGTTCTGATCATCGCGATTGCGTTGTCGGACTGGGTGCAGTTCGCACGCGTCGTCCGTGGTGCTGCTCTGGTCGAGAAAAACAAAGAATATGTACAAGCCGCGCGCTTGATCGGGCGTGGATCGTTCCCGATCATGTTCCGTCACATCCTACCCAATGTCCTTAGCCCGGTTCTGGTCATCGCCACCATCTCGCTGGCGCTGGCGATCATTGCTGAGGCCACATTGAGTTTTCTGGGTGTGGGCGCCCCCCCGACCCAGCCGTCGCTGGGGACACTAATCCGGATCGGGCAGGGTTTCCTGTTCTCGGGCGAATGGTGGATTTTGTTCTTCCCGGCCTGCACGCTTCTGGCACTCGCCCTGTCGGTCAACTTGTTGGGCGACTGGCTGCGCGACGCGCTGAACCCAAAACTGCGGTGATTTCATGAGCCTTCTGACCATCCAAGACCTCACCGTCGAATTCCCGACCCGCCGCCAGCTGTTTACTGCAGTGGACCACGCCAGCCTTTCTGTCGAACCCGGTGAAATCCACGGACTTGTGGGCGAATCCGGGGCAGGTAAATCCACCATCGGCGCTGCGGTGATGGGCCTTCTGGAACGCCCAGGTCGCATTGCCAGCGGTCAGATTAAGCTAGGCGGCGATAAGATCAGCGGCATCGATGCCGAGGCGATGCGCGGGCTGCGCGGCAAGAAGATCTCGATGATCTTTCAAGACCCGCTTACGTCGCTGAACCCGCTATTTACAGTGCGCGAACAACTGGTCGAGACGATCCAGGCCCATCTGGGTGGATCCGAGGCCGAAGCAAGCAAGCGCGCCCGTGATTTGATCGATCGCGTTGGCATCCCAGACCCGGATACTCGGCTGGATCAGTACCCGCACCAGTTCTCGGGCGGCATGCGGCAACGCGTGGTGATTGCTCTGGCACTTTGCACCGAACCGGATGTGATAATCGCCGATGAACCCACGACGGCTTTGGATGTTTCGGTTCAGGCCCAGATTTTGGACCTGATCAAGGAACTGGCACAAGAGCGTCAGGTGGGTGTCATACTGATCACCCATGATATGGGCGTGATCGCCGATACCACTGACCGCGTGACCGTGATGTATGCGGGCAAGGTGGTTGAAAGCGGCACCACAGCACAGGTGATGGGCCGGCCGCAGCACGAATACACCAAGTCCCTGATCGCCGCCGTACCACGCCCGACGCTGAAACTGCATCGCTTCCCTCAGATCAGCTATGGCGGGCGCGAAACGCGTTTCGCGATCGAGGATATGGCACGCCACTGGCCCAAGGTGGATAACGACGCCAGCAAACCGATCTTTGAAATCCGCAGCCTGACGAAGAAATTTCTGCAAAAGCGTGGATTACTGCCTTGGGATCGTACCTACTTCACCGCTGTCGACAACGTCAGCTTTGACATTCGCGCAGGTGAGGTCTTTGGGGTTGTCGGTGAGTCCGGATCGGGCAAATCCACCGTCGCGCGGATGATTGCGGGGCTCTATCCTGTGGATGGTGGTACCATCACCTTTGACGGGCAACTGGTAAGCGATCTGAGTAATCGTACGGTGCAGGAAGAGTACCGCAAAAACATCCAGATGATCTTTCAGGACCCCTACTCGTCTCTCAATCCGCGTATGCGGGTGGATGAAATTGTGGCGGAGCCGATTCGCCATCACCGCCTGATGGAAGGTGCCGACGTCAAGCGCCGCGTGGACGAATTGCTGGATCAAGTGGGTTTGGGGTCAGAGGCAGGGCTGAAATATCCGCATGAGTTCTCGGGCGGTCAGCGCCAGCGCATCTCGATCGCACGCGCACTGGCGACACAACCCCGGTTCCTGATCTGCGATGAGCCAACAAGCGCGCTCGACGTTTCGATCCAGGCGCAGATTTTGAACATTCTTAAAGACCTGCAAGAGCATCTGGGCCTGACCATGCTGTTCATCAGCCACGACCTACCTGTGGTGCGCCAGATGTGTGACCGAGTTGCGGTCATGAAACAGGGACAAATCGTTGAGGTTCAGGACACCAGCGATCTGTTTGCCAGTCCGAAAACAGAATACGCGCAAGAACTGTTGCGGTTGATGCCGAAACTCGATGAACTGTCGACTGACGGGCTTGGGGTCGAAGCAGAATAGGGCCGCGACACCCATCGCAGGCGCTCCGTGACTACAGGCCTTGTTCGAATGCCCGGAACTCGGCAGCGATAGCCGCAGCTGCTATCGCCAGCAGACGCTCGCCATCCTGAGGATTGGCCAAAGCTGAATGCGATCCAACGCGGCCATCCGGGAAGTCCGCGCGATGCTCGTCGGGTGGACCATGGCGGTCCCCTGCGTGATCCCGGATGTATTCGGCGCTAAGTTTCTGGGGCGGCTCAGCGGCCTGATTGGCAGGCAATGGTCCAAGCAAAGACTGGGTTATGGCAATCTCCGAGGGGGTGGCGTGCATCCCTTCCCAATCTCCATAGAGCTGCTGTCGCAAAACGTTCACTGCGTTCGGCTCCCACCAGCTACGGATCAGCAATTGACCACCGGCAATTTCGCTTTCGATCTGCCGAAGAGGCGCCAGATTGGCCCCGTGCCCATTCACTATGAACACTCCAACGAAACCTTGCTCCAAGAGCCCCCGGATCACCTCATCTGCGATGGTGCGAAAGGTTTCGGCTGAAATAGACACCGTTCCGGGAAATCCCGCGTTGAAAGGCGCTGGCGTGTAGGCCAGCGCCGGAGCGACGATACCCTCGCATTGCATGGCGGCAGCGAGTGCGACAGCCTCGGCGCAAATCGTGTCGGTGCCAATGCGACCCATCGGGCCGTGCTGCTCGGTCGATCCAACCGGCAGCAACACGGCCGCACCGGCATTGATACGAGTGTCAACCTCGTACCATGTCATGTGCTCAAGTTTCATGACTTTGAAAACTCTCGCAGGCGCTCCAGTTACCAGGGCCTCTGATCAGAGGCCCCAGCGTTCCCGGTTTTCGTCAAAGAAGCCTTGGGCTTTTTTCACTTCAATCCAGTTGTTCACATAGTTGATCCAGACCTGATCGCTTTGCGGCAACAGCATCGCGATGGGAGAAGGAGAACGTGGACCGGCATTTTTGACGCGGACGACCGGGAATTTTGCTTCTAATGTTGAGCCCTCGATATTCGAGGTTATGAACACATCTGCACGACCGGCCAAGACCTCCTGAAAACCACGCGCGGGGGCTTCGACCACTTTGATATCCGCATCGGGGAACCATTCGCGCACGCGCTTTTCAAAGGTGGTGCCCAGAGTAGTAGCAACCTTCACGTCCGGTTTGTTGATCGAGTCGTAGCCATCAAATTTGTCGGCCTTTTCCTTGGTTGTGTAGGGAAACAACTCAACCGCGATGTAACTGTCTGAAAACCCTGCAACTTTCATGCGCGGAGGTGAGATAGAAGCCGAACCGGTGATGTGGTACTTCCCCGCTACCACACCATTGACCAATGTTTTCCAGTCGGTGGGCACATATTCGACCTCAACACCCAGATCAGCGGCCAGCGCGTTCATGATGTCGATATCATAGCCTTTATAGCTGTTAGTCGCCGGGTCGCGCAGTGACATCGGGTTCCAGTCACCGGTTGTCCCCACTTTCAGCACGCCGTCATCCAAAATTTCATTCAGAGCCGACTGTGCTTGCGCAGCGCCGCTGATCACAAGACCGAGCGCAGCCGCAGCCGCGACTTTAACAAAACGTTTCATGTGGTTCTCCCGTTGGTGGCGTTAGTCTTTTATCACGACATTGCTTCTTGATTTAAGCGTAAAGAAAAAGATAACCTCAAGCAACTAATTAACTCATAGTAATCACAAGTGGGCCAGCAGATGCCAAACGCAGCGATCGAGCTTGTCGACGTAGACAAGTGGTTTGGCACATTTCACGTGCTCAAGAACATCAACCTGACAGTAAACAGTGGTGAAAAGGTTGTGATCTGCGGCCCATCCGGATCGGGTAAATCAACGGTCGTAAGATGCATCAATCAGCTTGAGAAACATCAAAAGGGCATCATCCGCATCGATGGGGTCGAACTGAACGATGATGCCAAATCTGCAGCCACCATCCGGTCAGAAGTTGGCATGGTGTTCCAGCAATTCAATCTGTTCCCGCATCTAACAGTGCTGGAAAACCTGACCCTTGGTCCGATCAAGGCCCGCGGGTTGAGCCGAAAAGAAGCCGAAGACAAAGCGCGCCACTACCTTGAGCGTGTTCATATACCCGATCAGGCCGACAAGCGCCCGATACAGCTTTCAGGTGGACAGCAGCAGCGAGTGGCAATTGCCCGTTCGCTTTGCATGGAGCCCCGGGTCCTTTTGTTCGACGAACCCACCTCGGCGCTCGACCCTGAGATGATCTCCGAGGTGCTCGACGTGATGGTCGAACTTGCCGAGGAAGGCATGACCATGGTTGTGGTAACCCATGAGATGGGATTTGCCCGAAAAGTGGCCGACAACATGGTGTTCATGGATGCAGGCGAGATTGTCGAACAAGGTAAGCCCGAGCATTTTTTCACCAATCCAAAGTCTGAGCGGTGTCAGAAATTCCTGAGCCAAATTCTACAGCATTGAGTTGGGTCCGATGAAAAATTCACTTCTCTTCCTTCCCCTTTTCTTGCTGATCACGGGCTGTTCGTCCTCACAGACCTGGGGTTGGTACGTCATTGATCCAACCACGGCTTCAGGCTGGACCAATGTAAAATTCCTGATTTCGGGCATGGGTGCGACCATTCAGATTTCGCTGATTGCGGCGATTTTGTCGATTGTCATTGGATTGCTGGTTGCCCTGCCGGGTCTGTCGGAAAAGCGCGGCTGGCGGCTGGTAAACCGGGTATATGTCGAATTTGTCCGCTCGATCCCTCTGTTGCCTATGCTGTTTTGGGTGTTCTACGGGTTGCCGATTGTCTTTCAGTCCATGGGTATGGACATCCCAATCGATCCCTTCTGGGGCGCAATTATCACCCTTGCGATATCGGACAGCGCCTTTACCGCCGAGATCTACCGTGCCGGTATACAATCTATCGCAAAAGGGCAAAGCGAGGCGGCGCAAACGATTGGCCTGAACTATTTTCAGACCATGCGCTACGTGATCCTGCCGCAAGCGATCCGGCGCATTCTGCCACCGCTGGCCAACCAGTTCATCTACATCGTGAAGATGAGCGCATTCGCCAGCGTCATCGGCATGCAAGAACTGACACGCCGTGCGAATGAGCTGGTAGTGACGGAATACCGCCCGCTTGAGATCTATACTTTGTTGATCTTCGAGTATCTGGTGCTGGTACTGATCATCAGCGCCGGTGTGCGTTGGCTCGAGCGCCGGATGGGCGCAGATGAGCGCGGATAAGGAGCATAAGATGGACTGGAAAGACTTCATGGCCGAGATCGAGGCCAATATTGGTGCATTCTCGAAAGAAGTGCCCGAAACCGTGCGTGGTTTCGGCATCATGGGTAAGGCGGCCAAAACAGATGGTGCGCTGAGTGAAAAAACAAAGGAATTCATGGCGTTGGGGATTGCCATCGCGACGCGCTGCGACAGTTGCATCGGCTTCCATATCCGCTCATTGGTGCGGCTGGGTGCGACCCGCGAAGAGCTGTGCGAAGCGCTGGCAATGGCCACCTATATGGGCGGCGGCCCGTCTTACGCCTACAGCGCCAAGGCGTTGAAGGCGTTTGATGTGTTTTCAGAGTAATAGACCGGTACGCGGTCCGATTTCATTGGATGGTTCTTGCCATGGCAGTCACCAAAATCCGTGATGAAGGGATGCGAATTGGTGGCGAGATCATCTTTACCGCTGAGACCATCCCGGTTCACTACCCCTATACCAATGAGGTCGTGGGCCATGTGCCCGCAGGGCAGGCTGAACACGCGCGCCGCGCCTTCGAAATTGCGGCCCACTACAAGCCCGAACTGACCCGCTATGAACGCAGCCAAATCCTGCAACGGGCTGGAGAGCTGATTGGTGAACGTCGCGATTACCTCGCCAAATGGCTGGTGCTTGAGCTTGGCATCTGCCATCAACACGCGATCTACGAGACCAAGCGCGCGCAGGATGTCTTTCAATTTGCGGCGGCCGAGGCACTGAAGGATGATGGCGAAATCTTTGCGTGCGATCTGACCCAAAATGGTAAAGCCCGCAAGATTTTCACGATGCGCGAGCCTGTGACCGCAATCAGCGCGATCACTCCATTCAACCATCCACTCAACATGGTCAGCCACAAGGTTGCTCCGTCGATCGCCACCAATAACTGCATGGTCTGCAAACCGACCGAGTTGACGCCTCTGACCTGCCTGACGCTGGCCGATATCCTTTATGAGGCAGGCCTGCCGCCTGAGATGTTTCAGGTGGTCACTGGCTGGCCACAGGACATTGGGAATGAGATGATCACCAATGAAAACATCGACATCATAACCTTCACCGGTAGTGTTCGCGTGGGCAAGATGATCGCAGAGAAGGCGGTTTATAAACGTCAGGCGCTGGAGTTGGGAGGTAATGATCCACTGATTGTTCTGAATGACCTCAACGATGCCGATCTAGACAGGGCAGCAACGATCGCCGTAGCCGGGGCCACCGGCAATTCGGGACAACGCTGCACTGCGATCAAGCGAATACTTGTGCAAGAGAGTGTCGCGGACACCTTTGTGCCTTTGGTGCTGGGGAAGGCCAAAAAGATCAGGTTCGGAGATCCGCAGGATCCTGAGACCGAGCTGGGTTGCGTGATCCACGAGGAAGCGGCCAAGCTTTTCGAAGATCGTGTTCACTTGGCCCAGAAAGCGGGAGCACAAGTCCTTTACCGCCCCGGACGTCAGGGCGCGCTGCTGCCGCCGATCGTGGTCGACAACGTTCCCCACGACTCTGCGTTGGTGATGGAGGAAACTTTCGGCCCCATTATTCCCATCATTCGCGTGCCCGACGACGATGACGAGGTCATGCGCATCTCGAACTCTACTGTGTACGGCCTGTCGTCGGGGGTATGTACCAATGACCTGAACCGCGCAATTGCCTATATCAATGGGCTGAACGTGGGCACCTGCAATATCTGGGAACAACCCGGATACCGTATCGAAATGTCCCCCTTTGGGGGCATCAAGGATTCGGGCAATGGTGTCAAAGAAGGGGTCATCGAGACCATCAGGCTCTTTACGAATGTCAAAACCTACTCGCTTCCTTGGCCCGGTTGAAGGCTTGTTGAAGATTGCAATGCACACCACTAGAGATTCATGCTCACTCAGCCATGAAATGACCGCTTGAGCCCTTCGGCTCTTGGCGTCATATGTGCCTTCGAACGCACGCGCGATGCCCCGAAACAAGGAAATACCTCATGCAAAAGGTTCTGATCACAGGTACTGCCGGATTTATAGGTTTTCATCTTGCCAAGCTTTTGCTTGAAAACGGTTGCCGGGTTCACGGCTTTGACGGGATGACTGATTACTACGATGTCCGCCTCAAACAGAGCCGACATGCGCTGTTGCTGGAGAACCCAAATTTTTCATGCGAGGAAGGGATGCTGGAAGATACCGCCAAGTTCGACCAGATCGCTGATGCTTTTGAACCGGACGTGATCATCCATCTCGCAGCGCAAGCTGGTGTCCGGTATAGCCTGGAAAACCCGCGCGCCTATGTCGAAAGCAATGTTGTCGGGACGTTCAACGTTATGGAAGCTGCGCGGCGGCACAAAGTGCGGCATCTGCTGATGGCTTCGACTTCGTCGATCTACGGGGCAAATCCTGACATGCCCTTCGACGAGTGCGAAAAAGCAGATCATCAACTCACTATGTACGCAGCCACCAAAAAGGCAAATGAAGCGATGGGACACTCTTATGCCCATCTTTGGAATATTCCGACAACAATGTTCCGCTTCTTCACAGTCTACGGTCCTTGGGGGCGCCCGGACCTTGCGTTCTTCAAATTCACGGACGCGATCCTCAACGACCGCCCGATAGACATCTACAACCATGGCGACATGTATCGTGATTTCACCTATGTGGATGACCTGGTGCGCGCAATTTCTCTGCTGATCGACGTTGTGCCTGTTCGCCCCAAAGCCCCCGAAGACATCGCCGAAGGTGACAGCCTGAGCCCGGTCGCTCCCTATCGCATAGTGAACATTGGAAATTCGGACAAAGTGCGTTTGTTGGATTTCATCGACGCCATCGAAGAAAGCCTCGGCAAACCCGCTATCCGAAACTATATGGAGATGCAGTTGGGCGATGTGCCTGCAACTTGGGCCAATGCCGATCTGCTGCACCGCCTGACCGGTTATCGCCCAAAAACCGAAATCAGGGACGGCATTCAGGCCTTCGTGGACTGGTATCGCGCATATTACGGTAAATAGAACCTGCGAACCTGCCTAAACCTGAATTCGCCGGCCACAGCACCGATTAAACCGTCAGCGCGATCAGATCGCTTTTTTCAGTGCCGCGATTATCTGCTCTTGCGAATTCTCCTGCAGATACGGGTGCATCGGCAGGCTAATCACTGTTGCGGCGGCCTGATCGCCAACAGGCAAGTCGGCATTTGGGTCAGAAACAGCTGGTTGCTTGTTCAACGGCAGTGGATAATGCACGGCGGTCGGAACCCCGGCGTCTTTGAGCTTAGCTTGCACATCCTCACGATTGTCCACGCGTATCGTGTACTGCGCCCAGGCGCTGGTCGCCCCCTCCATCAGCGTCGGAGCGGCGATATTGGTTTCCTTCAGTAGCACTTTGTAACGGTCCGCGACGGTGTCTCGCAGGACCAGTTCATCCTCGAAAACATCCAGCTTGCACAGCAGGATCGCAGCCTGCAACGTGTCCAGACGGCTGTTAACGCCAACCCTGATATGGTGATAACGCCGGTCCTGCCCGTGCCGGGCAATCTGGCGAAGAATGATGCTCAGATCATCGTCCGAGGTGAAGATCGCACCACCATCGCCGTAGCAGCCAAGGGGTTTCGATGGGAAAAAGCTGGTGCAGGAAATCGTTGACAGGTTTCCTGACCGTTTGCCACGCAACGATCCGCCAAAGCTCTGAGCAGCATCCTCGATGACAGGTAAGCCGTTTGCCACAGCTACCTCGTTAATTCGTTCGAAATCAGCAGGTTGGCCATACAGCGACACCGGTATAATTGCCTTTGTCCGGGGTGTGATCGCAGCGTCAAGCTTGTTGGGATCAATGTTATAACTAGTCTGGTCAATATCGACATAAACCGGCTTTGCGCCCAGCAATCTGACGGCTTCAGCCGTGGCGATATATGAAAATCCGGGCGTGATGACCTCATCCCCCGGCCCGACCTCAAGCGCCATCAAGGCAATTTGCAATGCATCCGTTCCATTGGCGCAAGTGATGCAATGTTTGGCACCCGTAAAGGCAGTCAGCCGTGCCTCTAGTTCAGCCACTTCTGGGCCAAGAATGTACTTCCCATGCGCCAACACATTGGCAATGCCGGCATCAAGCTGATCCTTGATAAGTTTCTGTTGTTCCGCTAGGTCAATAAATTGCATCGCTAAAACGCCCTATTGGTTCTTGAGGAATTTCTGCAAGCTGTACCTCTGCAGTTTCCCATACATAATCCGGCACCGCTCGACCATGTTTATTCGTCGGCAAAGACTTAATACAACGGGTCTGTTTGGCACGAATTACCGCAGTACTAATAACTGGGCAGACCGTTTCCCTGTATTGCCCAGTGCCCAAAACGTCATGGGTGGTGGGATAACATGCAGACGATCCGTTTGATCAGAGTACCTTGCTGCTCATCAGCTTCGGATGCTGCTCACCTTTGCTTGCTTCGATCGAGGCATTGCGGATATGGCTGACCATCGCAATTGCAGGCCGGTTTTCATTCAATCCAAACCCGTTCCCGTTCAGAATCTCTTCGTAGCTTCGCGTGTGCAAGTCGGCAAATCCGCCCGAGAATTCGATCTCTTCCCCATCAATAGTGATGGAGCGATAGGTTCTGGCTCCGGTTTCTCGCGCCTCTGCCGGAACGTCATTTACGTCCAGCGACAAGAACCAACGGCACCGGGCGTGTTCAAACTCAAGATAGCCCGCGGCCTTGGTCGAGGCATTGAGATGCACATGGTTCGCCTGAAGATCTCCGAAGAGGAAGTGCAGCATGTCAAAGAAATGCACGCCGATGTTGGTGGCAATACCGCCAGATTTGCGGACATCCCCCTTCCAGCTCTCCAGATACCAACGTCCACGGGACGTGATGTAAGTCAGATCGACCTCGTACTTGGTATCCTTGGGGCTGTTTCGAATCTTGTCCCTCAGAGCAATGATCGAGGGATGTACGCGCAACTGCAGGATCGTGTTTACGGTCTGTCCAGTCGCTTGCTCAATCGCTTCCAGGCCATCGATATCCTCTGGGTTCAACACCAGCGGCTTCTCACAGATCGCATCGGCGCCAGAACGCAATGCAAACCGCATGTGGCTGTCGTGGAGGTAATTCGGCGAGCAGATCGAGACATAATCAATTTTGCCCGCTTCGCTGCGACGTAACATGTCAACATAGCGATCAAAACGCTCAAACTCTGTGAAAAAATGTGCATCGGGGAAGTGGCTATCGATAATCCCAACGGAGTCGCTTGTGTCCAGAGCAGCCAACAACGTGTTTCCGGTATCCGTTATCGCCTTCATGTGGCGCGGCGCGATGTATCCTGCGGTTCCTATTAGTGCGAAGTTGCTCATTCGGTGCGTCCCAAGTGCTCAAATTGTGCTACAGCGCTTCCAAGAATTTCTTTGGGAAGTCAATAGACGCAGGCATTTCAAGCATCGCCAATCACGCTGGAAACCCCGATCAACCTCTGTTAGAGCGGTCCGGAATTGTCAGAGCTAGATTGATCTTCGACCGATGTCAGACACCCGCCCCAAATCTCAAAAAACCGTTTTCTGTCTTACCTACCACGAGATAACGGCGGATGCGCGCGTTCTTAAAGAAGCGCGCGCGCTTCAAGCAGCGGGCCATAACGTACATATCTTCTGCGACTGGCCAGGGGGCATGCAGCAAGAAGACAGCATCGATGGCATTCGGATCACGCGATTCAATTGGCAATCTTCCGAACATATTACCAGCGACATGCTAAAGCGTTTCTTTTTTGTGGATCGTGTTTCGGATGAAGTAGATAAGCGCGTTCTGCCCTATATTAAGTCTGCAGCGAGATTGAATAGACTCAAATCCAAGTTTCGAGAGTTTCTGTCAGATGAAGAAGTTCTGAAGCTCGACCCGATGTACTACAAAAACTACAGTGGCCGAGAACGACGGAAACGTAAGTTTGCTCACAAACGGCTTCTCTGGAAGATTAAGCTGACATCCGGAATTGGTGACGCCCGGAGAGATCTGAAGCTGTTTAGTTCTGACGCCAGAGAGGTCAGGGAAGGGTTCTTCAAACTCTATCAACTAAACTCTCTCTTATTCGCTGAAAACCTCTGCAACCTCAGATTTGATGATACCCCGGACGTCATTCATGCTCATGACATCTATTGTCTCCCGGCAGGCGTTGTGCTTGCAAAACAGTTTGGGGCGAAGCTTGTATACGACGCACATGAATACGAACCAGCGCGGGCGACGAAGAATCCAACTGATGGATCGAACTTTGCAGAAAACCTAGAAGACGATTGTCTCCCCTTCGTCGATTATATGATCACCGTATCGTCGTCCATCGCAGATTTGTATGCCAAACGCTTCAAAGATAGTCCGACACTTATCCTCAATGCTCCAGAGATAGATGTTGATTACATGGATAGTCGTAAAGAAAAGGCGTTGGATCAGCTTTCTATCCGTGCTCAGGCAAACGTTGCTGACGGGGCGCCCTTGATTATTTTTACTGGTGGCATTCAAATGTCACATCGTGGGTTAGATAAAGTTCTTGAGGCTTTGGTTCATCTTCCCGAAGTCAAGTTAGCTTCGATGGGCCCACGGCACCTCCGAAACGACAAGTGGTTCATGAGTGTCGCTCATGACCTAGGTGTGGATGATCGCGTTACCTTGCTTCCACCTGTGGCAGCTCCAGATGTACCAGTCGCAATTAGTACAGCAGACCTCGCTATATGCCCGTTTCAGGACGTATCGCTCAATCACCGCTACGCAATGCCCAACAAGCTTTTTGAGGCAGCATTTGCTGGCGTACCAATTTGTGTTTCAGATCTTCCAGAGATGCGTCGGTTTGCAGAGTCTCTCGGTTTCGGACGAGCAATGGACGAAACAGATCCTCTGAGCATTGCTGAAGCTATTCGGGATGTCTTGGATCATCCCGAACGCTTTACGTTAAGCGCCGCCAACAGAAGGAAGCTTTGGGAGACTTACAGCTGGCCTGCGCAAGCCAAGAAGTTGGCGGCGCTCTATGAAGGTATTTAAACTCGCGCGGCTAGTATCTGTGCGATTTGTTGCGAAGCGGTTCCATCACCATAGATTTCTATCTGATTTCCGCTAGTCCCTATCGCACTGAGGATACCATCCTCGATATCCCCTTCTATGGGCGAAACGATACGATTCCAGCCGCTTTCAACAAGCTCAACCCATTCTGTTTCCGTTCTAAGAGTTACGCAAGGGACGCCGTAGAAATACGCTTCTTTCTGCACTCCGCCAGAGTCCGTAGCAACCAGCACCGCATTGCTTTCTAGAGCGACCATATCCAAGTAACCGACTGGGTCTATCGTTTGGACATGTTCGAATTTAAGACCGATTCCTTTTATCCTTGCGGCAGTACGTGGATGCAATGGCAAGACAACCGGATGTTGTTTCGCAACCGCCTCCAGACCATCAACAATGTTTATTAACGTTTCTGGCGAATCCGTATTTTCAGCTCTATGGATCGTCGCAAGTATGAATCCGTTTGCGTCTACCCCAATGTCAGCCAAAATTGTTGATTTCTGCTTGGCCTTTTCACCAAAGTGTAGTGCTGCGTCGAACATCACGTCACCGACTTCAAAAATTTTGCTCTCCGAAATGCTTTCTCTTCGCAGATTTTCCACAGCGTCGCTGGAAGTCGTGAACAGAAGGTCGGAAATGTGATCCGTTAGAACTCGGTTCGTTTCTTCGGGCATCTTTCGATTAAATGAGCGCAGCCCGGCCTCTACGTGCGCCACCGGGATATGAAGTTTTGAGGCGACCAATGCACCCGCCAATGTTGAATTCGTATCTCCAAAAACAAGGAGCGCATCTGGTTCATGTTCTTGAATGACGGGTTCAAGTTTCTGCATCATCAGTCCTGTCATGGCACCATGACTGCCTGAGTTCACCGATAGGTTGATGTCGGGTTTTGCAATTTCTAGTTCGTCGAAAAAAATCTTAGACATCGAATCGTCATAGTGCTGTCCTGTGTGAATCAGCAGCTCTGTTACACCCGGCATGGAACGAAGTGCTCTGCTCACCGGAGCCAATTTAATAAACTGAGGGCGCGCGCCAACTACAACTGCGATTTTCACGGTAGCTCCAAATAAATAATTGCCTAAAACCGCGCTAACACACGGCCAGTATAAATTCCACGTGATATCTCGTGACTTTCTCGCTCAAGCAGATTCAGATTAGCTTGGCTTTAGCTGCTATCACGCTCGCACCCGGACCTATTGATCTAGATCACACCGCATGCCTCACGTCTCGGAAAACGGAGTTTTGACATGAGTGATCTTTTAAGGGCTTGCTGACGCGCAGATGGCCCGTCCAAACCCTTCTTGCCAAAGTCGCCTGGAAAACCCGGGGTCGACGACAGGCGTGTGTTGAGCGAAATAATCTTATTCAATCGAATGATTTGCGCTGGCGTGATGCTCCTGTCACCTATGATCCGCAAAGGAGTCTCTACAGCAGATGGAAGTGCTGGAGCAAGAAAGGTTTTTCGCGCGGATGATGGCTGGGCACGCTGCGGAATACGACGCGTAAAAGGTCGTAATGATCGACGCGAACTATCTGAAATCACACTGTAGCGCGACCATAGTGGTTGCCAAAAAGGGGGCGTGATCGTCTGATTGGTCGAACCAAGGGCGGCATGAACACCAAATCACACGCTGGCCGCCTGACGGCCCGTTTCGGCAGATTTCGGGCCTGCTACGCCGATAGATGTCGCTTGCAGGCCTTTCTGTCGCAATCCAGCTTGCTGCGGCTATCTTGAAACTGCACATTTCGCCCATGACACAGACTGATATTCCGAATCCCACGGACCGCCGCGCAACCGGCTGTGATCTTGTGATCCTTGCATAAAGCAGGGCCTCGGTCCTTTTGCTTCACGCTGCGATTACAGAAATTTCGGAAGACCTCATGACAACTCAAACGCTGCGCCTGGCCATCGATATTGGCGGCACCTTTACCGATACGGTCCTTGTCTCTGGCGAAGAGACAATCCTGGCCTCCACCAAGACCCTGACCACCCATCAGAACCCTGCCGACGGCGCCATGGAAGGGGCCGCGCGAATAATGCAGCAATCGGGCCGGACGCTGGATCAGGTGACCGGCTTTATCCACGGCACCACCCTGGCGACCAATGCGCTGATCGAACGTCGCGGCGCGGTGGTGGCAACGGTGACCACCGAAGGCTTTCGCGACATCCTGGAAATCGCGTATGAGCGGCGTTATTCGCAATACGATATCAACCTCGAGAAGCCTGACCTGCTGGTGCCGCGCGAGCGTGCTCTGACCGTGCGCGAACGCATGTCGGCGGGTGGTCAGGTATTGATCGAGCTCGAAGACTCGGCCATCGACGCACTGCTGGCCGATATCGACGCGAGCGGCGCAGAGGCCATAGCGATCTGCCTGATGCACGCTTATGCCAATCCCGCCCATGAACGCCGCCTACGCGATGTGCTGGCTGAGAAGCGGCCCGATCTGACCGTCTCGATCTCGTCCGAGGTCAGCCCCGAGGCGCGCGAGTTCGACCGGCTGTGCACCACCGTCGCCAATGCTTATATCCAGCCGCTGATGCAGACCTATCTGGCCCGTTTCGTCGACCGGTTCGAGGCCGAGGGCGTGACCTGTCCGATCCTGATGATGACGGCGGGCGGCGGCATGTGCACCGTGCGCACCGCCGCGCGTTTTCCGATCCGGCTGGTGGAATCCGGCCCCGCCGGAGGGGCCATTCTGGCCGCCCGCATCGCCGCCCGCACCGGGCTGGATCAGGTGCTGTCCTTTGACGTTGGCGGCACCACCGCTAAGCTGTGCCTGATCGATAAGGCCCGCCCGCAGACCTCGCGCCAGTTCGAGATCGCCCGCGCCGCGCGGTTCATAAAGGGCTCGGGCATGCCAGTGCGCATCCCGGTGATAGAGATGATCGAGATCGGCGCGGGCGGTGGGTCCATCGCCGGAGTTGACCGGCTGGGACGCCTGACCGTGGGTCCGAAATCGGCGGGGTCTGAACCCGGACCCGTGGCCTTCATGCGCGGCGGCACCGAGCCCACGGTGACAGACAGCGACATTACGCTGGGCTACATCGTGCCCGACACATTTGCCGAGGGGCATATCAAGCTGGACCCCGAAGGCTCCAAACAATCGCTGAGCCGGGTGATCGGGTCGAAACTAGATCTCGATGCCGTTGGCTCAGCCGACGGCGTCAGCCGCATCGTCGATGAAAGCATGGCCAGCGCAGGCCGGATGCACGCGGTGGAATCGGGCAAGGATCTTGGACTGCGCACGATGATTGCCTTTGGCGGCAACGGGCCGTTGCATGCCAGCCGGGTGGCACGATCCGCCGGGGTCAGCCGCATTGTAATCCCGCCCAATCCGGGCGTGGGGTCTGCCGTGGGCTTCCTGTTCGCACCCGTGTCGTTCGAAATCGTCCGCTCGCGCTATTCGCTGTTGGACAGCATGGACATGGATGAGATCAACGCGCTGTTCGAGACCATGATCGTCGAGGCCAAAGGCGTGGTTGCCCAAGGCGCGGGCGATGCCCCGACCGAAACACAGCGCACCGCCTTCATGCGCTACAACGGTCAGGGTCACGAGATCGAGATCACTCTGCCCGACCGGCATCTGACAGCAGACGATATTGCACCGCTGACCACCGCCTTTGAGGAAGAATATCGCAAGCAGTTCTCACGCCCGGTGCCGGGGATGCAGATTGAGATTCTCAACTGGGCGGTGCGCGTCGCGACCCTTGACAGCGCCGTGCCACCAGTGCCCGCTACACCTGCATTGACGACCTTCACCGCACCCGACACTCGCCCGGTCACCTGCGATGTGGACGGCGCGCTGAAACAGGCCGCCTTCGTGGCGCGGGCCGATCTGAAGTCCGGCGACCATGTGCGCGGCCCGGCGCTGATCCACGAGCCGCAGACCACCACGCTGGTCTCGACTGATTTCTCGGCCCATGTGGACGCCATAGGAAACCTCGTCCTGGTTCAGGACCAGAAAGGAGGCGCATGATGGCGACCGATCTTTCCCCCGCCCGCCTGCAAGTGATGTGGAACCGTTTGCTGGCAGTGGTCGAAGAACAAGGCCAAACCCTGATCCGCGCCGCCTTTTCGCCCATCGTGCGCGAATGCGGCGATATCTCCGCCGGGATCTTCGACGTCAACGGCCGGATGCTGGCACAGGCGGTAACCGGCACGCCGGGCCATATCAACACCATGGCCGAAGCGGTGCAGCACCTGCGCGCCGCCTTCCCGGTTCAGACCATGAAACCGGGTGATATCTACATGACCAACGACCCGTGGCTGGCCTCGGGGCATTTGAACGATTTCCTGCTGATGATGCCCGCGTTCAAGGATGGCAAGGTGGTGGGCTTCACCTCGTGCACTTCGCATCTGGTCGATCTCGGTGGGTTGGGCATGGGGCCGGAAGGCTCCGACATCTATGACGAGGGGCTGCTGATCCCGCCCTGTAAACTGGTCGAGGAAGGCATCCCCAACGCGCTGCTGCTGGACATCATCCGCGCCAACAGCCGCGAACCCATCGCCAACGAGGGCGACATCTATGCCCTGATCGCCTGTTGCGAGGCCGGGGTGAACCGGCTGGTTTCGATGATGGAAGAGTTCGGCCTGACCGATCTGGATGCGCTAGGGTCCTATATCATCGACACTTCGCGCCGTGGCACGCTTGAGGCCATCGCCGAGGTGCCCGTAGGTATCTACAAAAACGTCCTGAAAATGGATGGCTATGAGAATGAGCTGGAGTTGCACGCAGCTCTGACCGTCAGTAAATCGGGGATGCATGTGGATTTCACCGGCACCTCGGGTTGTTCGCGCAAGGGCATCAACGTGCCGCTGAACTATGCCACCGCCTATACCGTGTTTGCGCTGCGCTGCATCGTCGGCTCGGACATCCCCAACAATGCCGGATCGCTGGAGCCGTTCACCGTCGACGGCCCCAAGGGCTGCATCCTGAACGCACAGCGCCCGGTGCCGGTGGCGATGCGGCACACGCTAGGTCAGGTGACACCCGATCTGGTGCTGGGCTGCCTGCATCAGGCGCTGCCTGATGCAGTGCCTGCCGAGGGCGCAAGCTGCATGTTCGACCTGCCCATGCGCCACGCCCCCGAGGTGGCCCGCGATGGTGGGCGCGAATTCGCAGTGGAACCGGTACATAATGGCGGCACCGGTGCACGGCCGCATGCGGATGGTCTGTCAGCCACCGCCTACCCCTCGGGCGTGTTCGGTTCGCAGGTGGAGATCACCGAAAGCGTCGCGCCCGTCACCATCTGGCGGCGCGAACTGCGCACGGATTCCGGCGGCGCGGGCAAGTATCGAGGCGGGCTGGGGCAACGGATCGAGATGACCTCGTCCAACGGTGCGCCCTTCATCGTGTTCCTGTCAGTCGAGCGACTAAAGTTCCCCGCCCTTGGGCGCATGGGCGGCAAACCCGGCGCGCCCGGGCGCATCCGCCTTCGCGAAGGCGGCAGCGACATTCCCGGCAAGGGAGAGCTGCGAGTTGAAGGCGGCGATTATCTGATCTTCGACACTCCCGGTGGTGGCGGTTTCGGCGATCCGGGCGACCGCAACTCGGATGCGCTGGCGCTGGACCTCAAACGCGGTTTGATCAGTGCCGAGGGGGCCAAAGCCTACGGAGGTGACACATGATCCGCCCGGTTTCTCATGTTGGCGCCATGGGCGCCTATGCGCTGGCCGATCTGGGTGGTGAAGGCACCATCTCGCTGGCGCAAAACGAAAGCGCCTTTCCGGCCAGTCCGTCCGCCGTGGCGGCCGGGCAGGCAGCGCTGGCTGATCTGACGCTCTACCCCGATCCCGAATGGCCCGACATGCGCGCGGCCATTGCCGGGGTACACGGGGTCGACCCGGCGCGGGTGCTGTGTGGCGCGGGCTCGATGGAGCTGATCGGCTGCCTGATCCGCGCCTTTGCCGGGCCCGGCGATCACGTGCTGGGCACGCAATATGGTTATGCCTTCGTCGCTTCGGCGACAGCACAGGCGCAGGCCGAATACGTGGCCGCGCCCGAGGTCGATCTGACCGTCTCGGTCGATGCGCTTCTGGCCGCCGTCACCCCCGCCACCCGCATCGTGTTTGTCTGCAACCCGGGCAACCCCACCGGCACGCTGATCCCGAATGCCGACATCCTGCGCCTGCGCAACGCGCTACCCGGCGACGTGCTGCTGGTGGTCGATCAGGCCTATGCCGAATTCGCCGATGCCGCCAACGATCCGACTGAGGTTTTCGGGCTGGCGGACCGGGGAGATACCGTTATCACGCGCACCTTCTCCAAAGCTTACGGGCTGGCCGGGGCACGCGCCGGGTGGGGCTATTTCCCCACCGACATCGCCCGAGAGCTGCGCAAGCTGTTGAACCCCAACAACATCTCGATTGCCTCGCAGGCTGCGGCAGCGGCGGCGATGCGCGATCAGGCGCATATGCGGGACGTGGTCGCGAAAACGGCAACCATTCGCGATCGGTTCGCGGAGGACTGCCGCGATCTGGGGCTGATCGTGCCGGACAGCCACACCAATTTCGTGCTGATCCACTTTGCCTCGACCGAGCAGGCGCAACAGGCCGACGCTGCGCTACGGGCCGAGAAACTGCTGATGCGCGGTATGGGCGGCTATGGTCTGTCCGACTGCCTGCGCGCCACGATCTGCAACACACCGGTGATGGATCGCTGTCTGGCCGTTCTGAGAAAGATAACGTCATGAGCCACGAAACGCGTACCCGGGCCAAGATCGGCGTTCTGGTGCCCTTCACTAACACCAACCTCGAGGCCGATATGGCCTTGATGCGCTGCCAGGACACCACCGTGCATTTCCAGCGCATGGGTGGTTATGATGTCGATGAAATCCCAGGTTCTGACCAGATGGCGGGGCTTGGGGCCTCGGACATCAGCCACGATTTGCGGATGATTTCGGGCGTGCGGCCAGATGTGGTGCTGTACGGCTGCACCTCGGCCACGCTGACCCATGGGCCGTCATTCGACGCCGATCTGGCGCAGCAGATCAAGGCCGGATCGGGAGCGCAATCGCTGACAGCCGCCGGATCGCTGATCGCCGCCATTCAGGCGCTTGGGGTGACGAAAGTGGGCTTTTCCTCGCCCTATCTGGGCGAAATCAACACGCAGGCGATGGATTTCATGGCCGCAAACGACATCGAAACCGTGCGTTGTGCCGATGTTGGCCGCGAGCTGGGCAATTACGGACAGGGAGAGCTGACCCCGGACGAGGTTTACGACCTCGCCTGTGAGGCAGACCACCCGGACGCGCAAGCCGTCGTGCTCAGCTGCACCGACATGCGCGCAGTCGAGGCCATCGAGCAGATCGAGGACACGCTGGACAAGCCGGTAGTGACCTCAAATCAGGCGATGATGTTCTGCATGATGCGGGCGCTGCGTCTGCCACGCCACGAGGCGCTGCCGGGCCGGTTGTTCGATCTGCTGTAACCGAACCGGGGCAACGGTCGCCCCCCCCGCCCCGATATTCCATCAGGGTTCGCCGCTGCCGATCTCTTCCTTGCGTTTGGCGATATAGGCATCCAGCTCCTCACGCACAGAGGGGTCCATCTCGGGCATCTGATACTCGCGTAGCGCCTGCTGCCAAACCTCGGTGGCGCGTTGCAGGGCGTCCTTGGCTCCGGCCGCCTCCCAGTTTTCATAGTTCTGCCAGTCGGACAGCATCGGTTTGTAGAACGCGGTCTCATAGCGTTCCATCGTGTGATCGACGCCAAAGAAATGGCCGCCAGTGGGCACCGATTTGATGGTGTCCAGGCCCAGTTCATCCGTGTCAAATTTCATCGGCTTTAGGAATTCCATCATGTTCTGGATGATCTCGATATCCATGACGAATTTCTCATAAGATGCGGTCAGCCCGCCTTCAAGCCAGCCGGCGGCATGATAGACGATATTGGCCCCTCCCAGAACCGCGCCCCATGTGGCCATCATCGTTTCGTATGCCGCCTGCAAATCCACCACGTTGGATGCATTTGCGTTCGATGTCCGGTACGGAATGCCATAGCGCCGCGCCAGCTGCCCGCCGACAATATTCGCCTTGGCATTTTCCGGTGTGCCAAAAGCCGGGGCCCCGGATTTCATGTCCACATTCGAGGTGAACGAGCCATACATGACAGGCGCTCCCGGGCTGACCAACTGCGTCAGCACCACACCGAACAGCGCCTCGGCGTTCTGTTGCGCCAGCGCGGCAGGCAGCGTGACCGGTGTCATTGCCCCCATCAGAGTGAACGGCGTGACCGTCACCGGTTGACCATACTCGGCCATCGCGATCAGGCCGTCACCCATGGCATCGTCGAACAGGCGCGGAGAGTTCACCGAAATGATTGTGATCACCCCCGGATCGCCGCGCATGTCCTCGGGTTTCTGACCGCGCGAAATCGCCATCATGTTGATGCCATCCATCGCCCGCCCGCGCCCGATAGCGGTGCAGTGAAAGCTCAGGTCGCTATAGCTCAGGTTGGCGTTGTAGGTGTCCAGATGGCGGTTGTTGGCGGGCATTTCGATCGGGGCCATCACCTGATTGCCGATCAGATGGATAGCGTTGAAATGATGCGCCAACCGGATGAAGTTGCAATAGTCATCGTAATTACCCTGACGGCGGCCATTGATACAGTCATGTACGTTCGGCGGCCCGGCAACCAAACCAAAATTCACATGATCGCCGCCCAGCGTAATCTGTTTCGCGCGGTTGCGAGAGGTCAGCGTGAATTCCGAGGGCACCGTTTTCAACGCTTCGGCGACAATGGTTTCGTCCATACGGATGGTCTTGGTGTCGCGGTCTACGATGGCCCCCGCGCGTTCGAAAATGTCCATAACATTGTCGCCCATCACCCGGATACCGGCCTCGGACAGAATGCGCATCGAGGTTGTATGCAGCTGATCCATCTGTTCAGGGTTCAACAGCTCGAACGGCGGATAGCTGTTGCGCACCTGTTGCCAGGGCAGCTGTTCGATTCCCGCCGCCGCGCGCCCGGATTTGCCGCGTCGCCCGCCGCTGCTTCTGTCTCGTGCCATTGACCTAGTATCCCCGTTGTGGATTTACGATGTTGTTCAGCACCTCGCCCTTGCGATAGCGCATCAGGTTCTCGGAAAACATGCGGACCGATTTCAGATCCCAGCCGTCATAGACCGAGCTGCAGTGCGGTGTGACGATCACGTTGTCCAGTTCCCAGAACCTGTGCCCCTGAGGCAGCGGTTCGGTAACGAACACGTCCAGCGCCGCGCCTCTGATCCGGTTCTGTTCCAGCGCGGCCAGTAGAGGTGCTTCGTCAATTACCCCACCTCGCGAGACGTCGATTATCACCGTCGTCGGTTTCATGGCGGCAAAAGCCTCCGCCCCGACCAGACCGAGCGTGCTGTCCAGCAGTGGTACGCAAACGACGATAAAGTCAGCGCGTGGCCAGAGATCAGGCAAAGCCTCCATCCCGTGTACCTCGTCCACGTTGGGGGTCGGTTTCGGGCGGGCCCGTACACCGATTGTGTTCAGCCCCATAGCTTTGGATCGTGCCGCAACAGCCTCTCCTGTTTTGCCAAGGCCGATGATCAGCACCGTCTTGCTGTCGATGGGCTCGACTTTGCCGCCGATCCAGTCCCGCCGCGCCTGCGCGGCACGAAAGCCCGGGAAATCCAGCGTGAAATGCAGCATCGCCCCCAGCGCATATTGTGCCATCATATCGGCGGCGACCCCGGCGGCATTTGTCACCGTTACCTCATCAGGGTTCCAAGGGTTCAGGTGATCGGTGCCCGAGCCGCCGACCGAAGCCCATTTGATTTGCGGGTTCTCGACCAGTGCTGCGCGTGGAAAGCCGGGGGTGCCCGCAAAGCGAACGGAATAGACAACTTCGGCCCCTGTATCCTTGATCAAACCCGTGAGCGCCTCGTAGCTGTCGCAGGTGCGGATCGGCAGATCGGGATGACCCTCAGCAAGAACCGCACGGGCAGCGTCGGGGTTATCGGTGTGCAAGATCACGGTGGGGTATTTCATGCGGGTACCTCCGGTTGGAACTCGGCGCTAGCAATGGCTACCGCGTTGGCGAAAAAAGCAGTGGCGGCGATGTCAAAAAGGACATCGAACCCCACACCTTTGCGGTCGTTGCGCCATGTGATTGCCTCGACATAGCCCACGCGGGTCTGGGCGATCTTTCCCACTGGAAAGGCACCGGGCGACAGGTCGACCGGGCAAATCTTGGCCAGCAGATCGAACAGGCGCGGGCCGGTCAGGTGCATCATGGCCCAGGTTTCCTCGCGCCAGGAATAATAGCCCTTTGGCGTGGCGGCGACCTGCCACCGGGCATACAGGTCGGCAGGCGCATCCAGTACCACCACCTCTTCCTGACCCAGACGCATAAGGCCATCGGCGGTTTCGTTGACGTCTGGCACCTTCAGGCCCCGCGATTGCAAAAACGCCACGGTGCCTCGGCCCTTGAGGCCAAAACGCGGCGTGTGGGTCAGGTCCTGCACGATAATCTGCCCGGAAACCAGTGGTGTGCCTTCAGCAGCGCCCTTTGGATCAAGCGGATAGGTTCGCATCATCACACCTCCTGCCGTTTGTTTTCAGGATCAAAAAAGGTGTGGCCGCGCACAGTTGTTACGACGCGCTTGCCATTGCGGCACTTCACTTTGACCTGCGATCCTTGCGTAGCGTCATCACCATGCACATATGCCAGCGCGATATGGATGTTCAGCGTCGGCGACCACAGGACCGAGGTCACATGCCCCACCGGTACATCATTCCTCAGTACCAGACAGCTTTCCCCCGGTACATCTGGCCCGTCGAATGTCAGCCCGACCAGCATGCGCGGCAGGCCTTTGTTTCGGCGCATCTCGGTTGAGCGCTTGCCCACAAAAAACGGCTTGGTCTTCGAGATCGCCCATTCGAACCCCAGCTCATCCGGCGAGGTCAGCGCGTCGGTGTCCTGACCAATCAGGATATGGCCTTTCTCCAACCGCAGAATCCGGCTGGCTTCCAGCCCGTAAGGGCGCAACTCGTGCGCGTGACCCGCCGCTATCACCGCATCCCACAGGGTGTTGGCATAGCTGGTGGGGCAGTGCAGCTCGTAGCTCAACTCGCCGGTGAACCCAATCCGCATGGCGCGCACCGGCACCCCGGCCACCATGCCGCTACGCCCGTCGAGATAGGCAAATCCATCGCGCGAGAAATCGATGTCGCTGTCCAGCGCTTCGACCACGGAGCGCGCCTTGGGACCGGTAATGTTGAAGCCCGAGAAGGCCGAGGTGACGTTCAGCACATCCACATCCAACCGCCACTGCGCATTCCAGAACAACATATCCGAATAAACCCGCGCCACGGCCCCGGTGGTGGCGGTGACATAGAACAGATCCTCGGCCAGCCGATACGCCACGCCATCGTCGATCACCGTGCCCATTTCGTTTGTCATCAGGCAGTACCGGCAACGGCCCACAGGCTGCTTTTTGTAGGCCATGGTGTAAATGCGGTTGAGGAATTCGCCCGCATCCGGGCCACGCACCTCGAGCCCGCCCAGAGTTGAAACATCCAGCACGCCGACCCCATTGCGCACCGCATGCACCTCTTCTTCGATAAGGCGCTTGGCGTCTTGTTTGGGGCCGTAGAAATAAGGCCGCCACCACGCTCCGACCGGGCGCATGTCCGCCCCCAACCGGATATGTTCGTGATGCAGCGCGGTGCGCCTCTCTGCCGGGTGATGATGACCAGACAGCACGCCCAGCGTTTCGGGGCCAAAGGGCGGACGGGCGGTAGTCACGCCGATCTGCCCGATGGTGCGGTCGGTCGCCTTGGCCACCACCCGGGCGGTGGCCAGCGCCGAGTGCCGCCCTTGTGACGGCCCCATACCAACTGTGGTAAAGCGCTTGATCAGCTCCAGCTCGCGATAGCCTTCCTTAACCGCGTTTTGCAGGTCCTTGATCTGAATATCCTCGTCCCGGTCGACAAAATCCTTGCCCTTGGGATGCCCGGCGATTGCCGGTTCGAAATTCGTCAACGCAGCCTCGACATCTTCGACCTGCGCGATGTCGCGGGTTGGCAGCCCCAGACGAGTCAACGCCGTCTGTGCCGCGCGTTGCGCATCGGCCACCACCGCATCAGGCGCAAAGACCCCGGCAACACCCCCGGCAATGCCCAGCGGAGCGTCTGGCAGAGACAGGGAAAACCGCGCCGCCGTTTCATTGTACCCAAGTTTCGCGCCAGCATGACAGGGCAGTTGCCACATTGGCGCATAGCCGACCGAAATCACCAACAGATCGCAATCCAGCCAGTCGCCGCCGACCTTTACACCGGCGACATGGGTCTTGCCACGCGCCTCGCCCACGGTGCCGTGAATGACACGCGTCCCCCTTGTTGACAGTTGCTGGCCAAGCTCGCCGCCGCTGCCGCCGGGGCGCGGATCAACCACCGCCGCCAGTTCTACGCCTGCGTCCAACAGATCCTGCGCCACCCGATAACCGTCGAGATTGGCGGCCAGTACCACCGCGCGCTTGCCCGGTTTCACACCATAGTGCCGCATAAGCCGTTGCGCACCAGTGCCCAGCAAGATGCCCGGCAGGTCATTGTTTCGGAAGATCGTGGGCTGTTCGATGCAGCCGGTGGCCAGCAGAACCTCGCGCGCGCGCGTCTTGAACAGCTTGTTGCCCCGGATCAGCGGCAGCCAGTTGTCCTCGAACCAGCCGTTCACCACTGTACCGGTCATGATGCGGAAGTTCGGCAGACTTTGCACTTTCGCCAGTAGGTCGGACAACCTGTTGGCATCGCGGCCATAGGTCAGCGCACCGCCCAAGACCGGCTCCTGCTCGGCCAGAATGACGTCAGCTCCGGCTTCGGCGGCTTCGATGGCGGCGGTCAACCCGGCCAGCCCCGCGCCGACGACCAGCAGGTCACAAAACAGGTTGGCCTTTTCGTAGTCTTCATGCGGGGCGTTGATATCCAGAACGCCCAGCCCAGCCTTCTTGCGGATCAGCGGCTCCCACAGTTTCAACCAGCTATTGCGCGTCGGACCCATGAAGGTGCGATAATAGAACCCCACCGGCATAAATCGCCCCAGCTTGTCCATGAATGCGTCGCGGTCTCGCGCCAGTGATCCGTTGACGTTCTGCGCCGTAACTTGCAGCCCTGCCGAAATCGGATGCCGGTCGGCCTGCACGTTCGGGTCCGAGGGCAGTTGCACCAGCGTATCGGCCTCGGTGCCCGCCATCGACATCGCACCGCGCGGTCGGTGGTATTTGAACGAGCGCGACAGCATCCACTTCCCCTGCCCGGCCAAAGCCGAGGCGATCACATCACCTTCGTATCCCTGAAACGCCTGCCCTTCAAAGCTGAACGATACCGGCGCATCTCGGTTGATCCTGTTGCCCCAGGGTGCGGGAAGTCGGGCCATCACCTTTGCTCCAGCTCTGAGGGGTCAAAAGTGCGGATCACCTCGTTCGTGGTGGCGTTGCGCTCCGCCAGAAAGAAATAGTTCGAGGGCACGTGCCGCCACCATTCCACCAGCGTTCCGCGTGAATTGTCGGCGCGGAACAGGTGACGCGCCCAGTCCTGATCGCTGGTTGCATCCGGGTCGGGGTTGGCGCGCAGGGGGCCGAAGCTCTGGAATTCATTGATGTTGCGGGGCCCGTTCATCGGGCAGATCAGGATCTTCATGTCAGTGGCTCGCGGCAGTTGCGCCCATTTCATTGAGCAGATCAAAAGTGGCGAAACGCTCCATTGTGAAGGGTTCGAGTATCGGCGCGACCTTCTGGTTGGCGATGGACTGCGCCATGTATTTGCCCGCCACCGGAGTGGCTTTGAACCCCCAAGTGCCCCAACCGCAATCTAGCCATAGGTTGGACAATGGGCTGGCACCCATGATGGGTGAGTAATCGGGCGTCATGTCGGTAATCCCGGCCCATTGTCGCAGCAGACGCACCCCGTGCAGGAACGGGAACAAATGTACCGCGCCTTCGGCCAGATGTTCTTTCATGTCCAGTGTCGAGCGGGTGGAATACAGCTGATAAGGGTCCGAGCCACCGCCGATCACGATCTCGCCTCGCGAAGACTGCACCAGATAGGTGTGCAGGCTGACCGAGCTGACCAGCGTGTGCAGCCACGGTTTCAGCGGCTGCGTAACCATCGCCTGCAACGGATAGCAACGGATCGGCAATTCTACCCCGGCTTTCATCGCCATGTCGTAGTTCATGCCCCCGACAGCAATCATCACCTGCGCGGCACTGATATCACCGCGATTGGTGCGCACTTTTGTGATCTTGCCACCGGCAGTGTCGAACCCTTCAACCTCGGTACGTTGATGAATTTCCACCCCGCGCCTACTGGCTTGCGCTGCATAGCCCCAGGCCACCGCATCATGCCGCGCAGTGCCTCCATCGGCGTGCCACAAACCGCCGATGATTTCCAGCGGCCCGCCCTCATCCATATTCAGATGCGGGGACAGGTCCTTGACCGTCTGCGCATCAACTACCTCGATCCGGGTGCCCGCGTGTTTACCCATCTCGGCCCGCAGATGGAACGAGCGTAGCGTCGCCTCGGTATGGGCCAGCGTCAGTTGACCGCGCTGGCTGAACATGACGTTGAAATCCAGCTCTTCGCTCATCTTCCCGTAAAGCTGCACACCTTCCTTGTAGAACGCGATGCCCTCTTTGGTGATGTAGTTCGAGCGGATGGTAGTGGTGTTCCGCGCGGTGTTGCCGCCCGCCAGATAACCCTTTTCCAGCACAGCCACATTGGTGATGCCGTGATACTTTGATAGGTAGTGGGCACAGGCCAGTCCGTGGCCGCCACCACCTACGATGACCACATCGTAACTGGATTTAAGCTCTGGCGTGGCCGGAATGTCTCCGGTGACAGGGTAATCGGCGGATAGCCCGTATTTCAGCAGCCTTAGCGGCATTTTTGTTGTCCTGATTTCAGCGGTTGTCAGCGGCGTCATAAATCAGCGCGCCGAGATCCGAGAATTTGGCGTCCGGCGACTGCAACCCCAGAACCGCGTCGCGTATGGCGGCGGCACGGCTGACCCCCAGCGGTGGTGTGGCGAACTCTATGAACTTGGCAATCACTTCGTCACGGTCCATGGGTGCCTCGGGCCCGCCGCGCGCGTGGACGTCGCCCGACGCCAGTTCCCGCCCATCCGTCAGGGTCATGACGACATCAGCAACGCGGCTTTGAGGAAAGCGGTCGGAATGGCGCGCGGTCTCGGCCACCGAGATACGGTCGACAATCGCCGCGACCAGCGGATCGGAGAGGCCCGCGCCGGTGATATGCTCGACCCCGATACGGCCGTGCGCCACCATCGTCGCCACCGCGAAGGGCAGCGAATACTGCGCCTTCGAAGTGTCATCCGGCATACCCTGAAACAGGCAGGCACTTTCGTGGAAAGTGTTCACCTGAATCGCGGCAATGTCCTGATGAGACAGGCCATATTCACGCATCAGCGCCCTGGTGGCGTCGATCGCTGCATGGGCCCAACGACAGATCGGATAGGGCTTCACATATTGATGTTCCATCTGCCAGAAGCTGCCCAGATCCCGCCAGTGATGCGCGACCTCATCCGCCTCTATTGTGATCGCCGGCGCGCCGGTAAATCCCTTCTCGGCCAGCACTGCCGAGGATACACCCACCAGCGCGCCCCAGCCCGAGCCGTCATGCAGCATGGTGGGGTTGGCAATCTCGCGCATCATTTGACTGCGCGGCCCGTGATATTCGGCGATGCCCATGGCCTGCCGCATCTGTTCCGCGCTCAGCCCGCGCAGACGGGCGGCAACGGCCACAACTCCCAACGCGTTCCATGCGCCGGAAGTGTGGTAGTCGCTGACTGTGTCATGCAACGAAATCCCGGCGCGCCCGGCGATTTCGTATCCAATAGTTACGGTCGCCAACGCCTCGGGGCCGGAAAAATCCGCGACCGTTTCCGCCAAAGCCGCCAGAGCCGGCACAACGGCAACACCGATATGGCCCTTGGTGGGGTTATAGCCGTCATGGCCATCCAGATTATCGGTCTGAGTCGCAGCGGCATAAGCAGCGCCGGCAACGCTAACCTTGCGGCCATCGAACAGCATCCGTGCGCTAAGGCCCGGATCGCCCGCACCGTAAAGCGCCACTGCGCTGTCACGCGCGATCTGACCGGCCTGCATCGGTCCGGACCCGATGGTGATCCCCATCGTGTCCAGCAGCATCAGTGCCGCCGCTTCGAGCGCGCTGTCGGGAAAATCCTGCACCCTTCGATTTAGCGCAAACTTAGCGATAGTTTGAAATGTGTTGGTCACGATGCCCTACAGATGAGGTTTCGGGTTCGGCCAAAACCTAAGTGTGTTTGCCCATCGCAGCACGAAAACAATACGAGGGCAATGGCCCCGGAAAATTTGTAGCTTTGGCTCCGCTCCATTGTAGCATATGAACCAGATCAATTCCCGCCGCGAAACAGAATTCCCGGCGCACCACCTACCCGCTCGCCCAGGAACCTGTCGCCATGATGAACCTGCCCCACCTGATCTTCCTGCGCTCCTTCGAGGCCGCCGCCCGGTACCTCAGCTTTACCAGCGCGGCAGATGAGCTGAACTGCACCCAATCGGCCGTCAGCAACCATGTGCGTTCGCTCGAAGAGTTTTTGCAGCGGCCTCTGTTCGTGCGCCATGCCCGGTCATTGTCGCTGACCGACGTGGGCGAGGCGTATCTGCCTTCAGTACGGCATGCTCTGCATGAGATTGACGTGGCCACACAATCGGTCATCCAGCGGTCACACACCCGCAAAGTCGTTGTGTCTTGCCCGGTCAGCCTGGCCGAGAATTGGCTACCGGACGTAATCCGGGGCTTTAGCGACCAGCACCCGGATATCGACCTGACGGTACACGGCACCGTCTGGATTGATGTCGAGCCGAACGTCTCGGACATTTCGATAACGGTCAATCATATTGACGATGTGACGGTGGGCGCACGGCAGCTGTGGGCCGAAAAGCTTGCGGTCGTGTGTGCACCCGAATTCACAGTCAATGGCGCGCAGCTGACCGATCCGGCGCAACTGCAAGAGGCACCTCTGATCCATATTCTGGGTCGTCCAGCTTATTGGGAACGGGTCGCACGTCATTTTGATCTGGCAGACCTGAACCAGAAGGAAGGGCTGCGGACCAACGCTTCAAATCTGGCAATGGAGATGGCGGCGCAGTCGTTGGGCTGCGTCGCTCTGCCCCGCTCTTTGGCCGGGTCTTATGTGGACCGGGGGCTGCTGATCGAACCGTTCGAATTCGATTTGGACAGCCCCTGGGCCTATTTCGTGCGTCTCAAGGAAAAACCCGTTTCACCGTCGGTCAGGCTGTTTCAGGACTGGCTGCTAAACGCCGCCGCCAGCATGAACCGCTGACCTGCAACGGGGCTGCTCAGGCAGCCCCTTCCAGTGCCGGTTTAACATCACGCAGGCGGTTTCCATCCGGGTCAAAAGGAGGCTCGGACAGGATTTTCGCTTTATGGGGCTTGCCAAGGATGAACACTTCGACCGTATCACCAGATTGCGCGACCTCAGGGTTTATATAGCCAAGCGCTAGCGATTTGCCGACCGAATAGCCGTATGCACCGGATGTCACGCGGCCAACCGGGGTACCATCCGGGGTAAAAATCGGCTCACCGCCGGTAGCGTCGGCATCCTCGGAGACTTCGACCTCGAAGATTGACAGCACTTCGCGCGCGGCGTTGTCCTTGACCGACAGATACGCATCCTTGTGCAGGAAATCCTTGTCTAGCTTGATCAGGCCCGCCAGCCCGACCTCTTGCGGCCAGTATTCCTGCGAATATTCACGGCCCCATGAGCCATAACCTTTTTCGATCCGCAACGACCCCAGCGCGCGGCCGCCAACGGGGCCGCCATCCAGCAGCTTGGCCGCATCCAGAAGCGCAGCGTACAGGCGGGTCTGATCTTCTTCGGCGCAGTGCAACTCCCACCCTAGATCGCCGGTAAAGCTGACGCGGATGGCCAGACAGGTGACACCTGCAACCTCGATTGTGGCCGAGCGCATAAAGCGGAACGCCTCGTTCGACAGGTCTGCATTGGTCAGCCGCTGCAGCAGGTCACGCGCTTTCGGACCGGCGACGTTGAACCCGGCTATGCGGTCGGTGGCGACTTCGAGGGTTGTGTCCTTTGGCAGGTCGATCATGTTGAAAAAGCGTTGATGATAGCGCTCGGCCATGCCCGATCCGATCATCATGTATTCGTCATCGGCCACCTTGGTTATGGTGAAATCGCCAGCCACGCCGCCACGCACAGAGATCAGCGGCGTCAGGCAAGACCGCCCGATCACGGTTGGTACGCGGTTGGCGACCAAGCGATCCAGCCAATCTTGCGCACCGGGTCCTTTGATGATGTAGTTCGCAAAATTCGATATGTCGATGACGCCCACATTCTCCCGCAGCATCTGTACCTCACGTCCCACCGGCTCCCACCAGTTCTGGCGTGTGAAGCCATTGGTTTCCTGTACACCGGGCTGATCGGCGAACCATAGGGGATGCTCCCAGCCGCAGTTCAGACCAAAGACACAGCCCATGTCTTTCTGCATTTTATAGGCAGGGCGGACTCGGGCGGGGCGACCTGCACTACGCTCCTCGTTCGGGAAGTGGATGGCAAAACGGTGGGTATACTGGTCCTCAACCCGTGCCTTGGTGAATTTTTTGTCGGCCCAGTCGCCGAAGCGGGCAAGATCCCATGCAAACATGTCGTATTGCGGCTCGCCCTCGATCATCCACTGCGCCGCCAGCAGGCCCAGACCACCCGATTGCGAGAAACCCGGGATCAGTCCGCCGCAGAGGAAATAGTTCTTCAGTTCGGGCACCGGACCCCACAAGGCGCTGGAGTCCGGAGACCAGATCATCGGCCCGTTGATCACCCGTTTGACCCCTGCGGTGGCGGCAACTGGCACACGTTCGGTAGCGCGGATCACGTTTTCCATGATCCGATCCAAATCGTCGGGGAACAGGTCATGGGCAAAGTCCAGCGGCGTGCCGTCCTCGGCCCAGAACTTCATGTCCTTCTCATAGGCCCCGATCAGCAATCCGTTGCCTTCCTGACGGAAATAGTACTCGCCATCCCGGTCTGCAATTGACGGAAGGCGACGGCCCAGATTGGCAACTTCTTCGATGGATTCAGTCACGAAGTACTGGTGCTCGGTCGGTTGCAACGGCAGAGTCAGCCCCGCCAGCGCCGCAACTTCGCGGCCCCAAAGACCAGCGGCATTCACCACCCATTGCGTGTGAATATCGCCCTTTGCGGTACGCACGATCCAAGACCCGTCGGGTTGCTGATCCGTACCTAGCACCGGACAGAACCGTTCTATGGTTGCTCCCATGGCGCGGGCACCGGCAGCATAGGCGTGGGGCACGCCCGAGGGATCCACATTGCCGCCATCGGGTTCATACATGATGCAGCGGATATCGTCGAACTGCGCCAGCGGGTGCAGTTCCTTGGCCTGCTCGCGACTGACCTCGTGGAAGTTCAAACCATAAAATTTAGCCTTGGCTTCCTGCAGGCGCAGCTGATGCTCACGTTCTTCGGTTTGCGCTAAATAGAGCGAACCTGGCTGGAACACACCGCAGCTCTGACCGGTTTCCTGTTCCAGCTCTTTATACAGATTCATCGTATAGTGCTGGATGCGGGTAATATTGTTGTTGTCATGCAGCCCATGAATGTTGGCCGCCGCGTGCCAGGTCGAGCCGCTGGTCAGTTCGTCCCGCTCTAGCAGGACCACATCGGTCCAACCCAACTTGGCGAGATGATACAGAATTGAACAGCCGGCTAGGCCGCCGCCGATTACAACCGCTTGCGCATGCGTTTTCATGTGCTTACCCTCTCAAATGCCTCAGGCGGCGATGGTTTTCATTGCACCCAGAAACTGGGCCACTTCGGCGACGCTGTTGTAGTGGCACATCGAAACACGCACGCAGCTGTCCATGCCAAGCGGTGTGAGGATGTTGCCCGAATAGTGATCGGCCTTGCGCAAATGCGTACGGATGCCTTGTTCGTTCAGTTGCTTGACCACATCGACCGACGGCACGCCCTCGACCTGCAGTGACACCAGCCCCTCGCGTGCTGGGTTATCGACACCGCCTAGAATGGTCACCTTCTCCATCTCGGCCAGCCCGGGCAGGTTGCCGGTTCCGCGGATCATCGCATCAGTCAGCGCTTTTTCCTGCTCATGGATCGCCTCTCCGGCAGCAACGAATTTTGCGCGCCGGTCGGTGGCGTCGCTGACCTGTGCGCCCAACCATTCGAAATAGCTGATTACGTCAGACATTGTAGCGTAAGAGCCGGTATCGCGCGTCCCCATTTCCCAATTGTCGGCGGGGCCGTCGATCAAGCTGTTATGTGGCAGCTTGGTCAGCCGGTCAGAAATCCAGGCCACCCCGTAACCATGGCGCGAGAACACCTTGTAAGGCGAGATCACATAGCCATCGACATCATAGGCGGTCAGGTCGATCCGGCCATGCGCGGCGTGCTGGATACCGTCGATTATGATGAAGCAATTGGGCGCAACGGCGCGGATCTCGGCAGCCACAGCCGCTACATCCACGCCCATACCGGTCACCGGCGAGGTGTGCACGATAGTCGCAACCTTTGTGTCCGGCGTTACCTGCGCCGCATAAGCATCTGCGGTGACGGTGCCTGTGGCGTCGTCATGGACCACCAGAACATGATCTTGCCCGGCCACCCCGGCCCAACGCGTGCAAGCGCTTCGGGTCGCGGGATGTTCCAGCGTTGTGCCAAGTACCCGACCAGTGGCGGTGCCCAGACAGGCGTTCATGATCAAACGAAACAGCAGCTCGGTCCCGCTTTCACCGACAAAGAACTGGCCACCGGGGGCGTTCATGAACACGGCCATATCTTCTTTGGCCTTGTTGATTACCCGCACCAGTTCGTGACTTCCCGGGTTGTCGCGGCCCTGATTGTCAGGGATCGCAGCATAAGCCTGCGAGGTGCCCACAACCGAATTCAGCGTCAGCGCCCCACCCGCGTTTTCAAAGAAAATACGCGGTCCCTGCTGCGGGCAGTGGTCAACCTGCGCAAATCGGGCACGGATTTGTTCAAGCAATTCTGGAGTGATCTTGGTCATCGGGAACCATTCCTGCGAAAATGTCATTCTGGCAAGATATATGCGCCCTTTTGCAAAACTACTCACAAAAAAACTTGGGGCATTGTGGGTGGAAATTGAGACCATCGAGCCAAGAGAGCTCAGCCACAAGAACAATATGGTTCGCGAATTTCAATTTCGTCGGCCCGATCACACCCTCACGCATGCCTTCGCTCGGTTGAGAAACCGCTGGTCAGGCCGACGGTTTGTAACCTGAGCGTTGTTCTAGAGACATCGCTTTGCAGGACGGTGTTGAGAGAGTGACGATCCAACCTCATTGGCGCAGCCTGTACCGCCATCACAAACCAGACATCGTAGGAGCGGGCATGCATCCTGCATCCCAGATATTCCCATATCGGCTGGGGTATTTAGATAGATAGCGATTCATGCATTTGTTTACAGCAGTTTGGGATTTCGTCACGCCTTTCAGACCTGATTAATCACCATTGTAAGAGATCACGAACTTGCCTTCGACGCGGCGATACCGCGAACCACTCACGCGCTGGTGGCGCATTCGTCGATGGTCAATAGCTTGTAACATATTGGTGTATAGAGCTTGCTGATTGAAAGCTGGAAAGTTAATCGTCTGCAACAGGTTAGCTTATGTCCAGACTTCGAGTATTAAATCAATTTGCCAAAATTTCTGCTAATTAGGCTTAAACCCATCATCGACGCACCAAGGACATACGCAGAGCAGCGACAGACCGGTGTTGCGACCCAAACGCCGTTACCCCGCAAAAACTGACATAATTCACCTGAACGATGAACATTGGTTGTCCGGCCCACCAAAAAGGCAGGCCGAACAGTGTTAATAAGTACTTTTAGTCGTACAGAACGGCCGAGATCTTCGGGTCGTCAATATTCGAGGCATCGTAGTAGTAGAAGCCTGTGTCGATCAGACCTGGAACCTCTTCCCCATTCAGAGCCGCAACCGCTGCTTTCACAGTCTCATAGCCGATGCCCACAGGGTTTTGCGTGATCGCACCCGCCATCAGACCGCTCTTGATTGCGTCTTTCTGGGCCTTGCCACTGTCATAACCGATGATCACCAAACCCTCGGTGCCCAGCTCCTGAACACCGTTTACAACACCAATAGCTGAGCCTTCGTTGGTGCCAAAGATACCATTTAGATCAGGGTTAGCAGTCAGGATCGCCTTGGTGACTTCGGTCGATTTCAGGTGGTCGCCCTGGCCGTACTGAACCGTAACAACTTCGATATCCGGATACTTCTCAGCCATGCGATTGACGAAACCGTCGCGACGATCAATACCTGTGCGGCTTGTCTGGTCATGGGCGACAACAGCAACCTTCCCTTTGCCCCCGATTTTTTCAGCCATCTTGTCTGCTGCCAACCCTGCTGCCGCCAGGTTGTCCGTTGTCGCAGTTGAAAGCGGAATATCGCTATCAACACCACTGTCGAAGGCGATGATCGGAATGCCCTTTTCGTTGGCCTGTTTCAAAAGCGGGATAGCAGCCTGGCTGTCCAGCGCAGCAAAACCGATTGCCTTTGGATTATTGGCCAGCGCCGCAGCCAGCATGTCGATCTGACGGTCCACCATTGTTTCGTTATCCGGACCTTCGAACGTGATGGTGACATCAAACTCGTCTGCTGCCTGTTCGGCGCCGGACTTCACCGCTTGCCAGAACTGATGTTGGAACCCTTTGGATACCAGTGGAATGTAAATCTCTTCGGCTGCCGCCATCGAGGCGGGACCTGCCAGTGTGGCTGCGCTGAGCGCACCCAGAATGAAACGACGTGTTAACATGTTTTCTCCTCCAGTTGGTCGTTTTGGTCTTTGATTTAGTTGCTTGGTCATCCCGATTTCTTGCGTCGCGCCATATCGGCATAGACGGCCAGGATAATGATCGCTCCGGTCACAACGGTCTGCCATTCCTGCGCGACTGACAGCACGCGCAATCCATTGGTCAGTACAGCCATGATCAGGGCGCCGATCAGCGTGCCCAGGATCGTGCCGCGCCCACCGGACAAAGACGTGCCACCGATCACAACGGCTGCGATCGCCTCCAATTCATATCCCAAACCCAATGCCGGTTGCGCCGAGTTCAGGCGCGAGGCGATCAGGATACCGGCGATGCCGCAGATCGCTCCGGCCAGCGCATAAATACGCATCTTCCACATGTCGGTGTTCACGCCTGACAGACGCACCGCTTCCTCGTTAGAGCCAAGCGCAAAGGTGTAACGACCCAGAACTGTGCGCCCCAGAATGTACGAAGCCGCGATGGCCACCAGGAACAGGATGAGCACACCGTTGGGGATGGGTAGCGATGGGAAGACCTCTCCGATCAGCGACCCGCGCGAGATCTGGTCAAAGCCCGGTGTGTCATTGAAGTAGATTGGCCGTGTCCCAGAGATCACCAGCGACAGGCCTTTGAGGATCAGCATCATCCCAAGTGTGGCGATGAAGGGCGGGATTTTCATCTTGGCGACGAAAGTACCGGAGCAAAGCCCGCAGAATGCTCCAGCTGCAATGGCTGCGGCCACGCCCAACAGCAACGGCATTCCCAAATACGTCAGCACCACGCCGGCGATCACCGCGCAAAAGGTCATCAGTGTGCCGACAGACAGGTCGATCCCACCGGTGATGATAACCAGTGTCGCGGCGACGGCCAGAACGCCATTGACCGATGTTGCCTGTAGGATGGCAATCATGTTCGACGTCTGCATGAAGTTGGGTGAAGCAATGGAAAAACCGATTAGCAGAATGATCAAACTGGCAAAGGCCAACAGCTTTTGATACGCGCCGCTGTCCGCAAGACCCGAGAGTGGCTTTTTCTTTTCGATGTCGGTTGCTGTGGTCATTGGACTGTCCCTGTTACCTGCATCGCCGCTGCACGTTGCGTGGCCAGATGCATGATGTCTTCCTGAGTGGTGTCTTTTCCGCCGGGCAAAATGCCGGTCAGCCGCCCTTCGCACATCACGGCGATACGATGGCTAAGACGCATGATCTCGGGCAGTTCGGATGAGATCACGATGATCGTCTTGCCCTGCCCTGCCAGTTCTTCCAGCAACTTGTAAATCTCGGATTTCGCGCCGACGTCGATACCGCGGGTGGGTTCGTCAAAGATCAGAATATCGCAGTCGCGCAGTAGCCATTTGGCGATGACGACCTTCTGCTGATTGCCGCCTGACAGCAGACGAACCTCTTGCACATCCGATGGCGTTCTAATGCCCAATTGCTGGATGTAGCTTTTGGCGGTGTCGCTGATTTCACCATCGTGCAGAACCCCGCCTGCGCCGGTGAATAGGTCCATTGAGGCAAGCGCGATGTTGTCGCGTACATTCATACCAGTGGCGAGACCGAAGTGCTTTCGGTCCTCGGACAGGTATCCAATCCCCGCTTTGACGGCGTCGGTGGGTGATTTGATCGACACCACCTGACCATGTACCCGGATTTCGCCGCAATCCTTGGAATCGGCTCCGAAGATAGCCCGTGCAACCTCTGTACGACCTGCGCCCATCAGACCGGCAAAGCCCAGAATTTCACCCTTTTGGACCGAGAAACTGACGTCCTGAATTTCGTTGCTCCGGCACAGCCCGGTGACTTGCAAAGACATCTCCGCATCACCCAGATCGGGCACGTCCAGCGGTTCTTCCTTGACCTCTCGGCCCACCATCATGGCGATGATCTGGCTGATCGGGGTTTCAGCAGCCCCAACTGTTCCGACATATTCCCCATCGCGCATAACCGTCACGCGATCCGAGATCTGCTTCAGCTCGTCCATCTTGTGGCTAATGTAAACGATGCCCACACCTTCAGCCTTGAGGCGACGGATGATCACGAACAGCTCAGCAATCTCGGCGTCATTCAGAGCCGCTGTTGGCTCGTCCATGATGAGCACCTTGGACCGAAAGGACAGTGCCTTGGCGATCTCGACCATTTGCTGTTTTGCGATGGTCAGGCTGCCAACCAACGCCTTGGGATCAAGGCTGAGGTTCATCGAAGCAAAGATTTCGGCAGTCTGCGCATTCAGCGCCGCCTCGTCCAAACGGCCAAAGCTCTTACGCGGTTCGCGTCCGATAAAAATGTTCTGGGCTACAGTCAGGTCGTTCATCAGGCTCAGTTCCTGATGGATGATCCCAATACCTAGATCCTGCGCCTCGCGCGGGGTTGTCGGACTGACTTCGCACCCTTCTATCTTCAAGGTCCCACCGTCACGTTGATAAATACCCGACAGGATTTTCATCAACGTACTTTTGCCGGCACCGTTCTCGCCCATCAGCGCGTGAACTTCACCCGGTTCAAGATCGAATTGCACGGATTTCAGCGCGTGCACGCCGGGGAAAAACTTATCAATCCCCGTCATTTCGACCAGTCTATTTTTGTTGCCTCCCATTTGCCCCTCTCCCCTTGGGCCAAAGCGGTTTACATCACCGCACCAATTTGCCAGGGGACGAATTCAACGCCCCCAAATCCAAGTTCCTCGCTTTTGGTTTTCTTGCCTGAGGCGACACGGATCAGTATTTCGAACAGTTCTTCGCCCTTGCTCTCGATGCTGATCCCGTCTGTCACGATGTCACCGCAGTTCAGATCCATATCCTCTGCCATGCGCGCATACATTTCGGAATTTGTGGCCAGCTTGATGCAGGGCGTTGGCTGATATCCAGACACCGAACCGCGCCCGGTGGTAAACACGATCAGGTTCGCACCCGAAGCGACTTGCCCGGTGACCGAACACGGATCAAAACCGGGACTGTCCATGAAGACAAACCCGCTCTTGTCGATCATCTCACCGAATTTGTAGACGTCTCGCAGTGGCGCGGTGCCTCCCTTAGCTACGGCACCAAGCGATTTCTCAAGAATGGTTGTGAGCCCCCCGCGCTTGTTGCCTGGGCTTGGGTTGTTGTCCATCTCACCGCCGTTTCGGGCCGTGTAGTCCTCCCACCAGTGGATGCGTTCGATCAGTTTTTCAGCCACCTCAACAGTCTCGGCCCGCCGGGTCAGCAGGTGTTCGGCACCGTAGATTTCCGAGGTTTCCGACAGGATCGTTGTTCCTCCATGGCGCACAAGTAAATCCGACGCATACCCCAGCGCCGGGTTCGCGGTTATCCCAGAATACCCGTCCGAGCCGCCGCATTGCATACCGACCTTGATGGCACTGATCGGAGCCGGGGCGCGTTCGGCTTGATTGGCCAGATGGGCGATGCCGCGCAACTCCGCCAGCCCCCGTTCGATAGTGCGGCGTGTTCCGCCCTCGTTCTGAATGGTCATGTAACGCAGCGCACCGTCAGCGCGGATTGGTCGACCGCCGACAAGATCTGCCACCTGCATGACTTCGCAGCCCAGACCGATCAGCAGAATACCCCCGAAATTCGGATGCTGTGCATAGCCGGCCAACGTCCGAAACAGGGTAGCATAGCCCTCATCCTTGCTGGACATTCCACATCCGGTCCCGTGCACAATCGGGACCACACCGTCAACATTGGGATAGCTTTCCAACAACCCGGTCTTTTCCGCTGCGTCGGCGATAAAACGCGCTACCGAACCCGAGCAGTTCACGGTGGTTAGAATCCCGATGTAGTTTCGGGTTCCCACTTTACCGTCAGATCGATGGTATCCGTCGAATGTACGCTTTTCAGTCAGAACAGGCAGCGGGGTGTTGGCGCTGGCATGCGCATAATCCTGCTGATGCGCCCCCATGCCAAGGTTGTGCACATGGATATGTTCGCCAGGCGCTATATCGCATTTGGCCTGCCCGATGATCTGACCGTAGCGGACAATATTCTCGCCAGTTTGGATTGATGACACGGCAAGCTTGTGACCGCGGGTAACGGGCGCAGCCAATTGCACGGGAACATGTGCCAGCTGCTCACCAGCTTGCAAGTCACGCAAAGCAATAACGATGTTGTCCTTCGGATTAAGCTTCACGACATCGCGAGTTGCCTCTTCCAAAACGTTTATGCCGCCGTTCGCTCGCATCTCTTCTCCACTTGCTTGGTCAATGTTGCTAAATCCTATATCTCTACTTGTCAACTAACATGTTAGAATGCTAACTTATGCAGTATGAACAAACACCAAGATATTAATGCCGAACTGTTGCCCGAGATCACAACGATCGAAGGACCGCTCGCTCAGCGGGTTCACCACTCATTGAAGCAGGCGATTCTCTCGCTGGATTTCCCACCCGGAGCGAACCTCAGGAAGGCACCTGTGTGTGAGAGATTGGGAGTGTCGCGCGCACCTGTGGCCGATGCGATTGCGCGTTTGGCCTCGGAAGGGCTGGTGGATGTAGTGCCGCAATCAGGCACTCGCGTATCCTACTTTTCGATGGACGAGATCCGCGAAGGCGTATTCCTGCGTGAAGCGCTTGAACTTGCAACTGTCGCCAAAGTCGCGCGCGACATAACCGACGTTCAGCGTAAAAGGTTAAGCCGCAACATGCGTCTGCAGGAACTGTTGATCATGGATGATGATATCCCAGGCTTTTATCAGGCCGATGAAGAGTTCCACAGTCTTCTGATGGAATTTACAGGCTTCCGCCGCCTCGCCGACGTTGCCCAAACCGTTTCCTTACAGGTCAGCCGCGCACGCATGCTATTGCTGCCCACCCCCGGCAGAATTGCCGAGACACTAGAGGAACATAGGGCCATTTTCGAAGCAATCAGTAATCGCGACGAACAGTCCGCGCAGGTCGCTATGCGCGCCCACCTCGGGCAGTTGATGCCGCGCATTGAGCAGTTGGAGCAACTGAAGCCGCATCTGTTCAACCTCACCCCACAGCTGAATAGCGAGGCAGGATGACCGTTTCCCAGACAGAATTACTGAACAACCGAACCACGCGGCCCGTTCCCCTGACCCGCATGGGGTTCGGCGGAGCGCCGTTGGGGAACCTGTACCGCAAAGTCTCGGACGAGGACGCGCAGGCGGCATTGCAGACCGCTTATGACGCAGGCATCCGGTTTTTCGACACAGCGCCGCAATACGGGCTTGGCCGATCAGAGCATCGGTTTGGGCAGGCAATTGGTCGGTTCGGGCGCGAAAACATCCAGCTTTCAACCAAGATCGGTCGCCTGTTACTAGATTGCGAACCGCATGAAGTAACGCCCGAAGCTTTCGTCGATGTACCGCAGAAACGGATCGTATTTGACTATACCTATGACGGCGTCATGCGGTCTTACGAGGCAAGCCGCAACAGGATCGGTGTCGCCAATTCTGACATTCTTCTGGTCCATGATGTCTGTGTCTTCAGCCAGGGCAGCCAAGAGGTTTCGGACGCCAAGGTGCGTGAACTGTTTGATGGCGGAGGCTACAAGGCTTTGACCGAGCTGCGCGATGCGGGTGAAATCGCAGCAATCGGCGCAGGTGTAAACGAATGGCAAGTTTGCGAAAGGCTTCTTGGGCTGGGGGATTTCGACGGGTTCCTGCTGGCCGGACGCTATACGTTGCTGGAGCAGGAAGCACTCGACAGTTTCCTGCCGCTTTGTGAGCAGCGCGATGTCGGGATCATCCTCGGGGGACCGTACAATTCGGGCATCCTCGCCACCGGAGCTGTGCCTGGCGCCAAGTATAACTATGCAGACGCACCCGAAGATATTCTGGACCGGGTCCGCAAGATCGAAGCGGTCTGCGCCGCGCATGATACCCCGCTGATCGCCGCCGCGCTGCAGTTCGTTTTGGGCCACCCCTGCGTCAAAACCGTGATCCCCGGTGCCGTCAACGCGTCCGAAGTACAGTCCAATGTGGCACTGATGGAGCGTGACATTCCCCCCGGCCTGTGGTCGGATCTGCGATCCGAAGGCCTGATCCGACCCGACGCGCCACTGCCAAGCGAGACAGCTGATGCTGCGTAACATCGACCCGATCCTTTCGCCGGAGTTGCTTTTCACCCTCAGGGCCATGGGCCACGGTGATGAGATTGTTATCGCAGATGCAAATTTTCCGGGCGCCAGCATGGGACCAGACTGCATCCGGGCCGATGGGTCTACGGCCAGTGAAATGTTGAAGGCCGTACTTTCTGTGATGCCTTTGGATACCTTCGTTCCTGATCCGGCGTTGACCATGCAGGTTGTTGGCGACCCGGAGGCGGTGCCTGACTCAGTCGCGGACTTTCAGCGCATCATCGACACGTCCGCCGACAACTCTGCCAAGGTGCAGGGCTTGGAACGGTTTGCATTCTACGACCGTGCGGCCAACGCATTTGCCATCATCCAGACAGGTGAACGAAAGCTCTATGGCAACATCATCCTGAAAAAAGGTGTGATCGAATGAGGATCGACGCGCATCAGCATTTCTGGGCTTTGGCGCGGGGCGACTATGGCTGGCTGACGCCCGATCTGAGCGAGATCTACCGGGATTTTGCACCGCACGACCTGATGCCTCTACTCAGCGCCGCCGGGATTGATGGCACGGTCCTTGTGCAGGCAGCACCCACAATGGCCGAGACCGAATACATGCTCGCTCTGGCCGATCAGAATGCGTTTATCAAAGGTGTTGTGGGCTGGGTTGACTTTGAAGCCGCTGATGCACCTGCAAAGATTTCCGCGTTGGCTACCCACAAGGCATTTGTCGGTCTACGTCCGATGATACAGGACATCGCCGACCCGCTTTGGATGCTAGGCGACGCGCTAACGCCCGCTTTCGAGGCAGCTCAACGGCATGGCCTGACATTTGATGCCTTGACCTTGCCTCAACACCTGGGCCCGCTCAGGCAACTTCTTCAGCATCATTCCGATATGAGTGTTGTCATTGACCATGGGTCGAAACCATTGATCAAAGACGCAATCTTGGGTGACTGGTCCGACAACATGACCGCCTTGGCCCGAGATACAAATGCATGGTGCAAGCTTTCAGGCCTTGTGACCGAGGCTGCAGCAGACTGGACGATCGACGATCTGCGCCCGTACGTGGATCACCTGCTGAACACCTTCGGTCCATCGCGTCTGATCTGGGGTAGCGATTGGCCAGTTTGCACCTTGGCCAGTAGCTATGAGCGCTGGTGTGAAACCACCGACATGTTGCTGAAACATCTGAGCAGCGCAGAACGACAGGCAATAATGGGTGGCAACGCCGCCCGCGCCTACAACCTCAGGAATTAAAATGACCATAGGTACATTGGATTCGAACGGGCTGTGGCTCGGCCGTATTGAGCGCGGCGGAATCGGCCCCAGCGTGGTGACCCTGCGCAATGGGCGGATTATCGATATCACGTCAAAAACGGCACCAACTGTCAGGGACATTCTGGAACGCGACGATGAAGCAGATCATGTGCGCAACGCTCAAGGTGAAGATATCGGCCATTTGGACGCCGACCACCAATGGCTGGCCCCGTGTGACCTGCAGGCGGTCAAGGCCTGTGGTGTCACATTTGCCGGGTCCATGGTCGAACGCGTAATCGAGGAACAAGCCGCCGGTGATCCTGCCAAAGCCGACGCGATCCGGGCGCGCATCGGAGACCGGATCGGAGACAGCCTCTCGAACATCGTACCTGGATCGGACGCGGCCGCAGAGGTCAAAGAAGCACTGATCGCTGAAGGCCTCTGGAGCCAGTATCTGGAAGTCGGGATCGGCCCCGATGCCGAGGTGTTCTCCAAAGCACAAGTTTTGTCTTCGGTCGGGTTTGGTTCAGAAATCGGTCTTCACCCGATTTCGACCTGGAACAACCCCGAGCCCGAAGTCGTTCTGGCCGTTACTTCTAAGGGCGAGATTAAGGGCGCTACGCTGGGGAACGACGTCAACCTGCGTGACGTTGAAGGTCGTTCGGCTTTATTGCTGAGCAAAGCAAAGGACAACAATGCCTCTTGCGCGATCGGACCGATGATCCGGTTGTTCGATGATGGGTTCACACTGGACGATGTACGCCAGGCTGAACTTGCGCTGACCGTGACCGGATCGGATGGATTTGTGCTGAACGGAAGCTCATCTATGTCCCAGATCAGTCGCGATCCTGCAGACCTTGTGAAGCAGACTATCGGGCGCCATCACCAATATCCTGATGGGCTGATGCTTTTCCTTGGCACCCTGTTCGCCCCGACCCAAGACCGTGACACACCTGGCGGTGGGTTCACTCACAAAATTGGCGATGTCGTCACTATCTCCAATACGCGCCTTGGAGCGCTGACAAACACCGTGCGCCTGTCGACGGAATGCCCCGAATGGACCTTTGGGGCATCACACCTGATGCGAAACCTCGCCCATCGCGGCCTGCTGTAAGAGAGAACGAATATGTTGACCGGAAAACACCTAATTGCTGGCGAATGGCTCGGCGCAGACACTACTTTTGCGTCGGAACCAGCGCATGGACCAAGCCATGACTTTTCTGTGGGAACAGCGGCGATGATTGATAACGCAGTGGAGGCAGCAGAGTCGGCATTTGCCACTTTCGGGTGGTCCTCTCGTACCGAACGCGCCGCGCTATTGCGCAAGATCGCAGATGAGATTGATGCCCGCGGGGATGCCATCACCGAAATCGGCACTCAGGAAACCGGCTTGCCCGAGGCACGCCTGCAGGGGGAACGTGGCCGTACCGTCGGCCAGCTGCGTCTCTTCGCCGATCAAATTGAAGCGGGCGATTATCTGGACATGCGCCATGACCCGGCCATGCCGGATCGTACACCCCTGCCCCGCCCCGACCTGCGCATGATACAGCGCCCGCTGGGTCCCGTTGCGGTGTTCGGCGCTTCGAACTTCCCATTGGCCTTCTCAGTCGCAGGGGGCGATACAGCGGCGGCACTGGCCGCGGGATGTCCCGTCGTCGTCAAAGGCCATTCGGCCCATCCCGGCACGGGCGAGATCGTGGCGCAGGCCATCGACACCGCCATCAAAGCGACGGGAATTCATCCCGGAGTGTTTTCATTGGTACAGGGTGGCAAACGGGATGTGGGCACGCGATTGGTGCAACATCCCTTGATCCGGGCGGTTGGCTTTACGGGCAGCCTCGGAGGTGGACGGGCGCTGTTCGATTTATGCGCGCAACGCGATGAACCCATTCCGTTTTTTGGCGAACTGGGTTCAGTCAATCCGATGTTCATACTGCCGCAAGCGGCGGCCGCGCGCGGTGCTGAAATCGGCAATGGCTGGGCCGCGTCCCTAACCATGGGCGCTGGACAGTTCTGCACCAATCCCGGTATCGCCGTGATCATCGAAGGTCCGGATGCTGACGCGTTTCAAGTAGCGGCAGAGGCTGGCCTGTCTTCGGTGGCCGAGCAGACAATGCTGACCGATGGAATTGCGGAGGCATACCGAAACGGAGTTTCGCGTGTAGCTGCTGGTACCGGTGTATCGAAGATTATGGGCAAAAGCTGCAAGTCACGCGATGCGGCCCCTTACCTGTTCACTGTTTCTGGTGATGACTGGCTGGCCAATCGGAAGCTGCAAGAAGAGGTTTTCGGCCCATTAGGCATCATCGTGCGTGTGAAAGACCGCGCTCAGATGCAACGGATTGCCCGGACCATCGAAGGGCAACTGACCTGCACACTGCATCTGGACGCAGGTGACAAAGCGGACGCTCAGGCACTGCTACCGCTGCTTGAACGAAAGGCTGGGCGATTGTTGGCCAACAGCTTTCCGACCGGGGTCGAAGTTTGCGACAGCATGGTTCACGGAGGCCCCTACCCCGCCTCAACCAACTTTGGCGCTACATCCGTGGGAACACTGTCGATCCGCCGTTTCCTGCGGCCGGTTTGTTATCAGGACATCCCATCCGAGCTTCTACCCGAGAAATTGTGAGGTTGTTTATGTCGACAATCAACCCATCCAACCGGCTTGCAGATAAGACCGCTCTCATCACAGCAGCTGGCCAAGGCATTGGCCGTGCAACCGCCGAATTGTTCGCTGCCGAAGGCGCACGGGTGATAGCCAGCGACATCAACGATGCTGCGCTTGCCGAATTGGGCGGTATTCCGGGTATCGAACCGCTGCAACTGGACGTAATGGACGATAAGGCCGTTACAGATGCAGCGGTCAATCTGCCGCAACTGGACATTCTGTTTAACTGCGCAGGTTATGTAGCGGGGGGATCAATTCTTGAATGCACTGAAAAGGATTGGGATTTCAGCTTTGACCTCAACGTAAAGGCCATGTTCAGACTGATCCAACTGACTCTACCCGGAATGCTGAAAGCAGGCGGAGGATCGATCATCAATATGTCGTCGGTCGCATCGTCCATGAAAGGCGTGCCCAACCGATTTGCGTATTGCGCGTCAAAAGCAGCGGTGATTGGCCTGACCAAGTCTGTGGCAGCCGATTTTGTGACCCAGGGCATTCGGTGCAACGCGATTTGTCCAGGTACGGTGGACAGCCCCAGCCTGCATGACCGGCTTCGCACCACCGGGGATTATGAGCAGGCAATGACTGATTTCATCGCCCGTCAACCGATGGGCCGTATTGGCACAGCGGAAGAGATCGCTGAACTGGCTCTGTATTTGGCCAGTGATGCCAGCAAATACACTTCGGGCCAGCCCTTTGCCATAGATGGCGGCTGGACGATCTGAGCAGGAAGGACCTGACAATGAAACTACTACGCTATGGCCCGAAGGGCGCTGAGAAACCCGGCATTTTGGCCTCAGACGGCTCGGTTCGCGACCTTTCCGGTGTGGTGGATGATATCTCGGGCGATACTCTTGGCGATGTCGTTCTTGAAAAGCTCCGCGCACTAGATTTGGCCAGCCTGCCATTGGTAGACGGCAACCCGCGCATCGGTCCTTGCGTTGGCAATGTTGGAAAGTTCATATGCATTGGCCTGAATTATGCCGATCACGCAGCAGAAAGCGGCATGGAATTGCCTGCTGAGCCCGTGATCTTCTTCAAAGCCACCTCGGCCATCGCCGGCCCCGGCGATACCGTAGAAATCCCGCGCGGATCGGTCAAAACCGATTGGGAAGTTGAGCTGGGCGTCGTTATCGGCAAAGAGGCCAAATATGTCTCTGAGGCGGAAGCCATAGACCACGTCGCCGGCTACTGCGTAGTGAACGATTTGTCAGAACGTGACTTTCAGCTTCATCGCTCTGGCCAATGGGTCAAAGGAAAGTCTGCGGACACGTTCGGCCCAATTGGCCCCTGGCTGGTAACACGAGACGAAGTCCCCGACCCGCAAAACCTTCCGATGTATCTTGAGGTAAACGGGCACCGATATCAGGACGGATCAACCAAAACGATGCATTTTGGCGTAGCGACGGTCATCTCGCATCTGTCGCAATTTATGTCTTTGCAACCCGGTGACGTGATTTCTACAGGCACACCCCCGGGTGTTGGTATGGGACAGAACCCGCAGACCTACTTGAATCCCGGCGACAAAATGGAGCTTGGTATTCAGGGGCTGGGCACGCAACGTCAGAACGTCATCCAGGGATGAGAGCGCGCTGTAGGCGAACACCATATGTAGCCTTGAAGCAACAAAAGTAAGCGAGAAGGTTTTGTTTCAGATAACGCTGCCCGTATACTGATTATCTATCAGGCCAGTAAATAATCTTATAGGCGCTTCTCGCGCGATTAATCCGGTATTTGTAGTATCGGATCAGGTTACCGAACATCTTCCTAGTTGCTTCGGGCGTTTCAATACCAAGAAGAGTCGTTATTTTTTTGCAAGCTTTGACAAAGCCTGTCCTTAAGTCACGATTCAGCAGCCCCCCAAGCCGGCAAGATGGGTGCCCTTCGCATTAAAGTAGACAGACCGATACAGCTCTTAATAATACTTATTAAAGTATTTTGCACACTACGCCCAAATGATCTTCTACTCGGTCAATCATTCAACCCATCGCCGCCTTTTCTTTGGCAAGCCACAGCACGATCATATCCATCATTGATAGGTGCTCACGGCCAATCCGTTATATGCTCACGCGCCTCGAATATGTTTCGGTACGCTATGTTGGTCTTCCCGATGAAATGTAGTGCCGGGGCGCTCGAAGATAGAAGCGATCGCGTCGTCCCTGCCCTGCCGCGAAAACTGTGTATCTGTTCAGCCGCGACTAACTACATAAATTGTAGATTATCTGCCCTAGTTCCATATCAATACGTTAAGAAACCTTCTACTGATGGCCCGAACTTGTACTCGTCAACTCTGCTCGGAACGTACCTGCCCGAACTACAAAACAAGAATTTGAGGCCGGGCGGTAAAAGCTAAGCGTTTAGATGGTCTCCCAAGGTACCGTATTATACGAATGGACTGTTTGTGCAAAAAAACGTCGCTGAGATTAACCAGCGCCGCGCTTCGGATCTATCTCGCTAAGCCCGTCTTACCCGTGGGTAAGATCGTCTTCTTCTCGCAGATCCTCGATCAAAGTGGCCACAGCACGTTCTAATTTCGCCCTATCGACACGAGTAAAATCGAGATCATAGCGAAGTTCGATCCTTCCGCTGGATGCAGAACATTTTGCAATCCCTGCCCTGCCCCTTACCTGAAACGTTGTCTTCGCGCGGCGTGGTTTACCAACGGCTTCAGCCTTTGGCTTGGCGGCGGTCGCATTTTCGATTGTGAGAAAATCGCGAAGAATGGCCACTTCGCGCACGCTGTCGCGATTTGGTTCACTCACCAAAGCCGTACTTACTTGTCGGATCAATCCGGGATCAGAGTCGAGCTTTCGTTTGAGCTCAACACCCACATTCCGTGGAATATCGTTTGGGTGCATAAGAACCTTTTCCAACATGGCCAGCAAACTCGCAAACGCCCGAATATAGCTGCGCTTGGTATAGCTTGCAGATTTGAACAAGGTTGAAACCGCTTTGTCGACATCCGGACAATCATTGGCGGGGTCTTCCGCATAGGCACGCGCAAGCGCGCCCATTTCCGCAAACGAGATATCCTTTCGGATCAGGTTTTCATCGACCATGCGACGATAGCTATCATCCAGCTCTGCAACGTCAGAAACACCGGCCGGAATCGTCGCAAATCGCGCGTCGCCAGTTTCCTCAAGTAATGCGCGAAATGCCGATAATCTGCGCATTCCTTGAATTAACTCAAAGCGTCCATCGTTGCGACGCTCGACCCGGATCGGGTTCGAAAGACCCACATCCTGAATAGAAGCCTTCAACTCATCCAACTCAGGATCAGGGCCAGGCTTGCGGTCGCGCGTCAGGCGCTCGGTAACAACATCCGCCAATGCGATCTGTTCAGTAACATACCCTTCTGAACGTAGTCGTACAAGCTCGTGCGCTAACCTGTCATTTTCGACTCTGATTGCATCTTCGGTAGTTTGCTGGTCGCGTAACGCATTAGCGTTCTCGGAGATTGCAGTGGCCATCGGTCCGCGCCTTTTCTCAAGCGCTTTATCCGGAACCTTGCCAACCGGGATTTCTTCCATCGCTGGCATATCGATATCGAACATTCTGCGTTTTCGGCTCATACGTCATCCTCCAGCTTGTCCCAGGCCGATAGCATGACGCCCCGGAATTCATCATAAACATTATCAAATGTCGAACGCGCGCGACGCCAGGTTTCCCTCGTCATTTCACGGTAATCCATCTCATAAACTGAACTCAGGAACCGACCAGATTGCTCGACCGCACGCGTCATCTCGACCGGGTGCTCGGCGAGGTGCTGACCAAAGACTTTGCGGAATGCGTCATACATCGCTGTGTGCAGTGCATTCCCCGGTTCATAGCGTGTAAGCAAAAACCGAATTTCGCAGAATGTCTTGGGTAAACCAATCTTACCCGTGGGTAAGGTCTTGTCGAAACCATAGGCCAGATCTTCGAGGGCCTCGGCCAACTGGCCAATGAATGAGGTGGTTGAATCGTATTCCCAGTATCCAGGCCCCGACGGGATATACAACATGTCTGCGGCGAACACCGCATTCATCGATTGGTATCCTATCGCAGGCGGGCAATCGAACAGGATCAGGTCATAAGCATCATTCGGTACCTGATCCAGATAGCGGGACACAGCTGCGAAAAATGACCACTCAGGATTCAGGTGCCGATATTGTGCTGATGCGAATTCGACGAAAGCAGCGTTGGCGCAAGAAGGGATCGCATCAATCGTTGACCATGAGGTCTGCTTGATAAAATCAGAAATGCGCAGTTCGCCGAGGCCCATATCCGTTATAGAAGGTGGTAATTCTCGGCGGGGCAGGGCGGTTCCTGACTCCGCAGCCGCAGGGCGGTTATTCATGCGCTCGGTTTCACGGATCAGATCCCGCGCCATGATACCCCAGACGGTGAAATCTTCAGCGACATCGGTCAGACCCATCGAATGGCTGAGCGTCGCCTGAGGGTCAAAATCCACCACTAATACTCGGTAGCCGTCCAGAGCAGCGGCATGCGCAAGATGCAACGCCACGGTCGACTTGCCAGCCCCCCCTTTGAAATTGGCAACAGCGGCCCGAACCGCCCGCTTGCCCGCAGGGCGTGGGGGAGTGAGCGCTTTGCGATTAACCTTAAGCCGCCGCCTGAGCTCATTTACCTCTTCCAGACTAAACCAACGCTGCCGCCCATCAGGCTCGACCTCGCCTCCCGGCAATGAAGGATCGGCAGCCAGCTTTCCTCGGAAAGTCGATTGGTTCACCTTAAAGATCAGCTCGGACACCTCCCAGCTTGAGAACCGCCTTAGCGTCTTCTCCATCTCAGGGCTGAAAGTCTGCTGGCGAATCCAGCCCTGCAATTTCAGGGACTGGGTGCGCAATGCATTCAGGTCTTCGTGCGTGTACATGCCTCAGTTCTCATTCTTCTGGACGTTATTTTTCTCTCTTTTGTTATTTACGCCTGATTTGCATATTTGGCAAAAGAAATTATTGTAAGGTTGTGATGTTACCCACGGGTAAGAAAATATGGCCGTATCTAGTGCTGACCGATTCGGGACGCTGCTGCTCTCTGCAATCGTCCTGACTTCGGATATCCTACCGGATTTAGGGGGACACAACTCAAGCAAATACGGTATATAGGGGGACATTATTGCTCCATAAGGGGACACCCAGTATGTCCCCCATCACCATAGATTCACCTATTTCTTTTATTTTTTGATAGCGAATAGCACCTATCAAATAGCGTGATCTCAACGAACTCTTGACAGAATCGAAGTATTGGACGCTAATCAGTGAACAATCACGAAAAGCGTTGGGAAACGGCGCGATTACGGCGGGATCAACCCGCATGAGGCAAAAAAGAGCGGTGAGGGAACGGATGCAGGTTGCGAAACCGGTCGGGCGAAATGCGCCTGCACTGAAGTACGATATCTTGTCGGCGCTCGCCGTTCACGCCTTATCAGGTGACAAGCATCGTCATCGCAGTGTTCTACGCATCATGACATTAATTACCACGCGCTATAACTGGCGCTCCAATGAACTGTCGATTGGCCGGGAAGAGATCGCTCGGTTGTGGTCCGTGAACGAACGCACGGTTAAACGTGAGATGGCTAAGCTGCGCAGCGCAGGCTGGATTGCGGTCAAACGACCCGCCGCTCGGGGTCGGGTTGCGGTTTATGAACTCGACCTCAAGCAGATCATGCTTGACACAATGGAAGCCTGGCCCGTGATCGGAACGGATTTCCAGGAACGAATGCAGCAGAAGCCAGAGCGCGATACCAATGTTGTACCATTTCAGTCAAAGCCATCGATCCCGCCGCCACAGGGTGAAGACGTTTGGGCACAGGTTCAATCGATCCTACATGAGCGTGACCCAGAACTTTGGTCCAGTTGGTTCAAGCATCTGAACGAAGCCGAAAGGGCAGGGGGCCTGGCGACTCTGATTGCGCCAACGCGTTTTATGGCGGATTACATTGCACAGAAATGGTCGGGCAGGGTTTTGGCCGCTTATTCGCGTGCAGACCCTTCGGTTCGAACAATTCGCATTGAAGCGGCAGAATAGGACGCGGGCTTGCTCAACTGGCAACAGGCGACTATCTAGCGGAAACTGTTTATGAGCGCGTCAGATGTGACATAGCTCGATCCTGATCACAGTGGACATGTGCATTGCAAAAGATCAAATCAAAATTTGCGGCCATATTGAGTGATTCCGTCCTGTGGCGACTGCTCTCCGAGAATATGCGCGAGCAAGTGGTCCCTTATACCATCGCGATCATCGCGATGGTATTTGTTGCGGCAACCACAGCAGGTATCGCCTTTATCATGCGTGATGTGGTGGATTCGCTGTTTGACAGTGAAAACTCAGCTAAGATTTTTGGCGTTTCGATGACCGTGTTCACGATTTTCCTGGTCAAAGGCATTGCAACCTACGTCCAGATTGTGGCCCTTACGCGTGCCGGGAACCGGATTGTCTCGAAACAACAGATCAAGCTTTACGATAAGCTTTTGCGGCAGGGTGTTTCATTCTTCAACCTGACAGAAAGCTCGGATTTGTTGTTGAAGGTGACACAAACGGCCCAGGCAGCGCGCACGGTGATCGAGATAATGGTGACCACGGCAGTTCGCGATATGCTGACCCTGATCGGTCTGCTGGCTGTTATGTTCTATCAGCAACCCATATTATCCCTTTTTACCCTGATCGTCGGCCCGTTGGCGGTTTTAGGGATCAGGTTACTGCTCAGAAAGATTCGCGAGATTGCAGATATGGAACTGCAATCGATGGGCGCGATCATGAAAGTCATTCAGGAAACCTCGTCTGGCATTCGCGTGGTTAAGACTTTCGGGTTGGAAGAGCGCATGGCCAATAAGATGAACTCGGCCGTGAAAAGCGTCGAGAAGCGGCGCAATAAGCTTGCGCGTTTGCAGGCAGCGACAAGCCCGCTGACCGATATTCTGGCCGGGTTTGCAATTGCCTCGGTCATCGGGTTGAGCGCTGGTAAGCTGTTTGGCGCTGCAGCGTCTACTCCGGGTGAACTGATGTCGTTCGTGACCGCTGTGATGATGGCCTATGAGCCCGCGAAGCGTCTGACGAAGGTGCGGGTGAAGATGGAACTGGGTCTGCGCCGGGTGCAGATGTTGTTCAATATGTTGGACGAGCCTGAAACTCTGCCGGAAGAGGCCAATCCAAAAAGCCTGCCTGATGGTCCGCGAGAGGTGGTGTTCGACGACGTCACTTTCGGCTACCGTCGTCGCGATCCGATCCTGAAAGGGCTTTCGTTGACGTTCGAAGCTGGCAAGACCACCGCTCTGGTTGGTCTGTCCGGCGGCGGCAAGTCGACCATTTTGAATTTGGCCCTGCGCCTTTATGACCCGACCAGTGGTTCGGTATCGATCGATGGTCAGGATATCAAATACGCCTCGTTCAAATCACTGCGCCAGAACATGTCGTTCGTCGGGCAAGAGACGTTTCTGTTTTCGGCCTCAATCGCCGACAACATCCGATTTGGCCGTGAGGGTGCCTCGCAAGACGACGTGATAGAGGCTGCCAAGGCCGCGAATGCCTATGACTTCATCATGTCGCTTGAGAAGGGCTTTGACACTCTGGTTGGTGAAAATGGTGCCTTCCTGTCCGGTGGTCAAAAACAGCGCCTTGCGATTGCGCGCGCGCTTTTGCGCGACAGCCCGATCCTGCTGCTGGACGAACCGACAAGTGCGCTGGACTCGCGGTCGGAACATCTGGTTCAGGAGGCATTGGGCCGCCTGACCGAAGGGCGTACGACAATCATCGTGGCTCACAGGCTTTCAACCATCATGCATGCGGACAAGATCGTGGTGATTGAGGCTGGTGAAGTTCTTGAGCAGGGCAGCGCCCAACAGTTGCTGAAGAAACCGGGGCCATTCAAAACCCTGTATGACCATCAGTACTCGAACGCCGTCAATGCCGAATGATCCCGACGTGATCCAACGGCCTGACATTACACCGGCGCGTTCGCCCCTGAGCGCGTCAGTGATCATCCCGACCTATCAAAGCTGGGACCAATTGCAGCTTTGTCTGGATGGGCTCGCCTCTCAGACACTGAACACAAACCAGTTCGAGATACTTGCAGTCAACAATGACCCGACCGACCCCATGCCCAACGGGTTTCGCCTGCCCGCCAACGCCCGCATTCTAAGTGAGGCAAAACCCGGCTCATACGCAGCGCGCAACCGAGGAATCGAAGAAGCCGCCTCGGAGCTGCTGTTTTTCACCGACTCCGATTGTCAGCCTGACCCGCTCTATCTAGAGGCCGGGTTGAAAATAGCCGAAGACCACCCCGAGGTTAATCGCTTTGGCGGCAATGTTGTGCTGATCCCGAACGGGCAGGATTGGAAGACGACCGAACTATATGATGTTCATTTGGGGTTAGAGCAAAAAAAATGGGTGGAACGGGGGCGTGCGGTTACGGCCAATCTGATCGTACGGCGGGAGCTTATGGATCGCATCGGTCGGTTCAACGACACGGTGTTGTCCGGCGGGGACATGGAATGGAATGATCGTGCTCAATCTGCGGGCGAAGCGATTGTGTTTGCCGAAGACGCCATCGTCCGTCATCCGGCGCGCGACAGTCTTGAGGATCACATCACCAAAGCCCGTCGTATTGAGGGGGCTAGGCTGCGCCGCAATGCCAAGCGCGGCATCGTTAATTACATCCCGCCTGTGCAGAAATTGATCCCTTCCTTCAAGACGTTGAAAAATCTTCTGAGGAATCAGGATCTGTCAACCAAACAGGCTTTTGGTGTGTGGGGCGTTCACTATGTGATCCGCGTTGCAAAAATTACGGAAACCATTCGACTTCTCTGGATGCGGAGGCCTGACCAGCGGAAGTAGTGGCCACTGGCAAAGATAAACCACCTTCAGACCATGACGCTACGCGTTCTGGTTCGGTTTAATTCAAGTTGATCCTTAAGGTAGGACTCTTGGACAAGTGACTGCGGCACACTCTGTGTTCGCCGCTCGACCAATTAGCTTTGTTTAACATAGCGCTCTGGAAATCAATGTACTCTAGCATTGAGCTCTTTCATCACAGCTGGTGGCACGATTAAAGTTGATCTCCGCGTTCGCGTATATTGATGTTCAGTACTTTGTTCATATCTGATCACGCTGATCCAGGTACCGATTGCACAGGGCATTGACTGTTGCGTGCAGGATGATGGTAAGTCCCGCCAACACGATTAGCGCGGCGAACATCAGGTCGGTTTTGGCACGGCCATTGGCCAGCAACATCAGATATCCCAGCCCACGCGACGCTCCGACCCATTCACCGATGACGGCACCGATGGGAGCATAGACAGCAGCCAGACGCAGGCCGCTGGCAAATCCGGGCAGAGCAGATGGAATACGGATGTGCCACATTACTCGGGCAGGTGACGCCCCCATGACCCGAGCCAGATCCAGCCAGTCGCGATTACTGCGCATCAGTGCATCAAAGAAAGACGAAGTAACCGGGAAATAAATGATCAGCAGCGCCATGGCGATTTTGGCCTCGAGCCCGAAGCCAAGCCACAGGGTCAGAATCGGTGCGAGGGCAAAGACGGGGATGGTCTGGGAAAACACCAAAATTGGTCGCACCAGCGCGCGTGCTAGCGGTGAGGCGGCAAGGCCGATGGCCGACAGCCCGCCCAGCACTGCGCCAAGGGCCAGCCCGATCAGCACTTCGGTCGCGGTGACCAGCCCATGCTCCAGCAGAAGGTTGCGGCTGTTCCAAATGGTTTCGGAAACCAGCGCTGGCGGGGGCAAGATAAAACGCGGCAAGCCGGTGGCCCAAACCACCAGTTGCCAAAGCGCTAGTGCCATTGCGGTGGCGGCGATACCCGCACGCCAACCTGTCATCGGGCTACCGGGAAGCCTGCCCATGCGGCATCGAAAAAGGCACGCTCAAGGGCGACGGCCTTGCCGAAGGTTGCAGCGACCTCGGCCTGTGCCTGGTCCGAAAGGGTCGACCAGATCGCGTCCAATTGCCCACGTAGGTAGGCGACCACACTTTCGAACCCGTCGCCTGAGTGCAGAGTGATCCATTCCCCCAGCCAGAACGGCAGATCTTCGGCGCGGGCTTCGACCGGGCTAGCCCAATCCAGATAGACCCATTCCGCGACGACCAAGACCGCCAGCATCCGCTCATAACGCCCTGATGCACGAGCCTCGTCCATCAGGGCTTGAAACGCCAGTGTTTCGGGTGCGGCTTCGCTTGCCTGCGGCACATCCAGCGCGTTGAATGCACGCAAAAAATAGGTGTTCTCCGGCCCGCAGATCTGACCTAGAAACTGTGCGCCCGGCACAGCATCGGCGAGGTTGGGTGCATGCGCCACTGCTGAGGCCAGCAGCCGCACAAAGCCTTCCACGAAAAGGTAATCCTGCTGTAAATAGCCAGCCATTTTGTCGTGATCGAGCATTCCGGTTGCCAGCGCATTGGTAAAGTCATGTGTCGTGGCCGCTGTCCAGTCGTCCTGGTTCAGCGCCCTGAGAGTTTCGCTTGCGCTCATCTGTTCGTCCTGAGTTGTTGAAGCAGCGCGGCCTGGATGCCCAGCACGCCCGGATCATCAACAGGGCGCGGGATGCTGCCCATTGGAGTTTCGACCGGGTGCAGCCCGTCGCGCGTCATGATCATGATGTTCTGCCCCAGCCGCGCCACTTCGGCCGGGTCATGGGTGATAAGCAGCACCGTACGTCCCTTCAGCAGCTGTGCGGTGAGGTCCTGCATATGCACCCGAGTCAGGGCATCAAGGGCGGAAAAAGGTTCGTCCAGCAGCACAATGGGGCGGTCTTCCATCAGGGTTCGGGCCAAGGCCACGCGCTGTCTCTGCCCACCGGAGAGCTCTCCCGGTTTCTTGTCTAGATGCGCGCCTAGCCCAACTTGCTCCAGCACGTGCTCGGCTCGATCCCGGTCAAGCGTCTCGCCGCGCAATCGTGCCCCTATTGCCACATTGTCGAGCGCTGATAGCCAAGGCAGCAACAAATCACTCTGCGCCATTAGGGCCACCCGCCCGGCCAGCGCGCCACAGTCCGAGGCCCAGATTTCACCGTCCAAAGAAACATGGTCTCCCAGTCCGGCCAGCAGCTTGAGCACTGTGGATTTGCCCACACCACTGGCCCCCAGAAGACAGGTCCACCGCCCTGCATCAAGTCGCAGATCAATGCCGCGCGCGATGGATGTGTCGCCAATCGACAGTGATCCGCGCAGATATAGGGCGGGGGCCGGGCTCATGGCTGCGATGCCATGCCCCAAAAGCCGACCTCAAGCTCGGTCGCCTTGTGGAAGCGGTCGCAAAGATTTGCCCAACGTGGGCAGTTTTGCGGGTCATCCCCGATGCGCCGCGCTACCACGCCATCGATCAGCGCGCCAACATCGCAGCAGACCTGTTGGTAATCTTCCCCGCCATAAGTGTTGATCCAATCGGCATAGGTTTCCGAGGTCTTTGTCGCCGAAAGCTCTGCCCCGATCTCACCATAGCCCATGACGCAGGGGGCCAGTGTGGCCAGAAGATCAAGCATATCCCCGGAATGCCCGGCATCCAGTACATAGCGTGTATAGGCAAGATTAGCCTGACGCTCTTGCGTTGCAAAAAGTTCTTCCTCGGAAATCCCAGCCTCGGCGCAGATGCCGATATGCAGGGCAAGCTCGTCATTGATCAGTGCATTCACTGTCCCCGCGGCGAGGCGCATATCCGCGACGGACTCGGCCTTGGTCACCACCAGCGCCCAAGCGCGGGCGAAATGGATCAAAAAAACGTAGTCCTGTTTGAGATAGTGCAAAAACGCCGCGCGCGGGAGGGTTCCATCACCCATGCCCCGCACGAACGCATGGCGGGTATAGGCAGGCCAGGTTTCCCCGGCCGCCGCTCGCCATGCCTCAAATGAGGTGCCGTAGTTCATTGTGCCCCCAGATCGACCGCGATTTTCGATACCGGGCGGGTGCCCTCGACCAAGCCGCTTTTGGCCAGAAATTCCTCGAAGCGGATGTAGCGGCCTTCGTCCAGCGCCTCAGGACGCAAGGCAAAGCGGGGTAGGGTGTCGACCCAAGCCTTTGCATTCAGCTCGTCGTCCAGCTCTTCCGCGTAGCTTTTGAAAATCTCCCAGCTTTCATCCGGGTTGTTGACGATGTATTGCGTGGCCAGCTCGGTGGCGCGCAGGAAGCGGCGCACCTTGTCCTTGTCCATCAGCTCGGGGTTGGCGACATAGATCAACTCGTCGTATGTTGGCACCCCTTCTTCTTCGACATAGAAGCATCGGCCTTCGACGCCTTCGATTTCCATCTGATTCAGCTCAAAATTGCGATAGGCACCGATCACCGCATCGACCTGCCCCGACATGACCGAGGGGCTGAGCGAGAAGTTGACGTTGATCATCTCGATCTCGTCCAGCGCGACGCCGTGCTTGCCCAGTATGGCGCCCAGCACTGCCTCTTCCACGCCAGCGACCGAGAACCCGATCTTGCCGCCCTTTAGCTGGCTGATCTCTTGGATCGGGCCGTCCTTTAGTGTCAGAAGACAGCTGAGTGGCGTTGCCACAAGTGTACCTACGCGCATCAGCGGCAGACCTTCGGCTACCTGCAGGTGCTGGTTTGGTTGGTAGCTCACGGCGATGTCACCCTGCCCAGCGGCCACCAGTTTCGGTGGGGCCGAGGGATCAGCAGGCGGCACAATCTCGACCTCAAGATTCTGGTCTGCGAAATAACCCTTTTGCTGCGCCACGATGATCGGACCGTGATCAGGGTTTACGAACCAATCCAGCAGCAGAGTCATCTTGTCTTGTGCCAGCGCCGGTGTAGCCATCAGCATCGCCGCTACGGTCAGAAAATGTTTCAATTCGGTTTCCTCGTTTTAGTTGTTGTCGCCTAGGGCCAGAAGTTTGATTTCGGGCCCGTTTTTCGTGGAAATCCGCATCGCCGCCTGCCAGGCCCGAAGACCGGAACGGCAGGCAAGGATGAGGCGTCTGTTGTTTTGCAAAAGGGGGTCACGCGGATCGATTTCATCGACACTGAGGCGCTGAGCACCAGCCAGCTCCGGGCCAGTTTCATCTGCGGCGCGTAGGTCGATTACCAGATCGTCGGCCCGAAGCATCTCTTGCGCTATGAAGTCCGGCTCTGGTGCGGGATCCGGTGCGCCGTCAAAGCGAAAACCGCCAAAGCGCATGCTGGTGGCGTCATAGGTCACCAGACGCCCCATTGGCGTAAGGTCCCCGCTCAGCACCGCAACCGCGATCTGCGCTTGCAGACTGCCGATCACACCCACCGTCGGGCCAAGCACGCCATCAGCGTCGCAGGAACTCAGCCTTGCAGGCAGATCCGGGAACAGCGCGCGCAGACCCGGAGCCTTGTGGCAGAAGCCCCCGACATAGCCCTCCGAGCCTACAACGCTGGCGCTAATCAGCGGCAGATCGGCAGCAAGGCAAACATCCGAGGCCACATAGCTGGCGGCAAAACTGTCGGCGCAATCTAGCACCAGATCAACGCCCTGACAAAGTTGCGGGGCATTGGCCGGATCAAAGCGGGTTTCGACCGGTTCGATCCGCACCTCATCATTCAGCGCCATCATTTCACGTGCTGCCACCTGCACTTTGGATTGCCCTATGTCGCGTTCACGGAACAGCGTTTGGCGGTGCAGGTTCGACAGGCTGATCTTGTCAGCATCAACCAAACGGATACGTCCCACACCGGCCCCGACCAGATATTGCAGCACTGGTGCGGCAAGCCCTCCTGCGCCAATCACCAGTACATGCGCGGTGCGCAGGTTTTCCTGCCCCGACGCGCCAAAGCCAAGTACAGCAATCTGGCGTGCATAGCGGCTCATGGGCAGATCCTTAGCCATTCGCGTACACGGGCTTCTGGGTCGTCCTTTAAGGTGATGTCGGTCACGGCGGACACGATGTCGGCCCCGGCAGCGAACGCACCCGGCGCGCGCTCGACCGACATGCCACCTATCGCCACAAGCGGAACAGGTCCGATCCGCGCCTTCCAGTCGGTCAGCTTTTCGACACCCTGCTGGTGCCATTTCATCTTTTTAAGAATGGTCGGATGAACGGGCCCGAGTGCCACATAGTCAGGCCGCAAAGCCAGCGCACGCTTAAGCTCTGCTTCGTCATGGGTTGAGACTCCAAGTTTCAATCCAGCAGCTCGGATCGCGTCAAGGTCAGCTGTGTCCAGATCTTCCTGCCCCAGATGCAACCAGTCGCAGCCAAGCTCAATCGCCAGTTGCCAATAGTCATTGACCACCAGAGCCGCGCCGTGGTCGCGGCACAAATCCCGCGCCTCCGCCAATTGCGCGCGCACCACATCCAGGGGCTGTTCTTTGATGCGCAGTTGCACCAACCGCACCCCGAATGGCAGCATTCGGCGCAGCCATGAGATGTCATCGAATATCGGGTAGAACGAAGGCAGCGTCACAGCATGGCCTTTCCGAAAACAGGGGTAGAAGGCGAGGCCATGTCGCGTGGTTCCATCGCATCGGCACCGAAGGCCAAGGCCCCCGCTTCGACCGCGCGGGCAAACGCTTCGGCCATCGCCGCCGGATCACCTGCCTTAGCGACCGCCGTGTTCAGTAACACCGCGTCATAGCCGATTTCGATGGCATGTGCCGCCTGTGATGGCAGGCCCAGCCCTGCATCAACCACAAGAGGCATCTCGGGAAAATGAGCCCGTACCGAGCGCAGGCCGTAAAGGTTGTTCAGCCCCAGTCCGGTGCCGATCGGCGCCCCCCAAGGCATCAACACACGACAGCCAGCCTCGATCAGTTTCTCACACAGCACCAAGTCTTCAGTGCAATAGGGGAAGACGTCGAACCCTTCGTCGGCGAGAATGCGCGCCGCCTCTGCAAGGCCGAACGGGTCGGGTTGCAGCGTGTCGGCATGGCCGATCACTTCAAGCTTGATCCAGTTGGTCTCAAACAGTTCGCGCGCCATCTGCGCCGTGGTGACCGCTTCGCGTACCGAGTGGCACCCGGCGGTATTGGGCAACACCGCGACACCCAAATCACGGATCAGAGACCAGAAATCCTGCCCGGCCCTTTCACCACCCGCCTCGCGACGCAGCGACACCGTGGCAATGCCTGCGCCCGAACGTCGAAACGCATCGGCGAGCACTGCGGGCGACGGATACTGCGCGGTGCCCAACATCAGGCGCGACGCTATTTCCTTGCCGTAGAATTCCGGCATGTCAGCCCCCCTGCCGCGGCGAAACCAGCTCGATCCGGTCCCCATCGGAAAGCACTTGCGCCGCACGTGTTGATGCCGGAACGAACACCTCGTTCACCGCCGTGGCCAGTTTGTCATTGCCTTTGCCTAGTTCGACCAGAAGATCGGCAAGGCTGGGGCCTTTGGCCTCGACGGCCTCACCATTCACCATCAGTTTCATGTGGTTCTCCCCGGTGTTTTGTGTGCGATTTTCGTGTTTTGGCAGTTCTCGTACCAAAGCGCGGGCTGCGTGCCGCAGGTCACCAGATCTGCCACCATCCCTGCCAACGCCGGAGCAAGCAGATAGCCATGGCGGTACAGCCCGTTCACCATGATGCGATCGTCGAAATGGCGGATGCGTGGCTGATTGTCCGCAAAGGCCGGGCGGGCATCGACTCCGATTTCCAGCAGCTCGGCTTCACCAAAGGCTGGATGCAACGCGTAGGCCGCATTCATTAGTTCCATCACGGATCGCAGGCTTGCGCGGCTGCGCTGCCCACTTTCGATCTGGGTTGCGCCCAACATGAATACGCCATCGCCGCGCGGTACGATGTAGAGCGGGAAACGAGGATGCAGCAGCCGCACGGGACGCGATAGCGACACGTCCGGGCAGCGCACGATGAGCATCTCACCCTTTACCCCGCGCAAATCGCTCAGCCGATCCTGCGCGGCGAGACCACGGCAGTCGATGACCTGGCCCAGCGTTTCGCCTGCAGTCAGAAACTCAACGCCCGAAGCCACCAGGTGTGCATGCAACCCGGTCAACATCGGGCGGGGATTGAGATGCGCTTCATTCGCGATGAACAACACCTTGCCGAATTGCTCGGCCAGATGCGGCTCGTGGAGCGCGATGCCCTCGCGGTCCAGCCATTCCACGCCTTCGGCGCGCCGTGCAAACGTCGTCAGCTCGCTCTGATCCCGGCCCAGAGCGACAACCAAGGTACCGTTCCGGGTCACATCCAGACCGAACTGCGCCCCCTGCTTTTGCCACCAATCCGCTGCTTTGCGCCCGTGTTCCACAACGGGCTGTTCGGTGACTGCGCCCTCGCATTCCGGTGCCAACATGCCCCCGGCCCACCAGCTGCAGGAATGCGTATTCACGGGACCTGCCGGGTCGATCATCCGTACGGAAACACCGCGTGACACCAGCTCGGCTGCAACGCAAAGCCCGGCAACCCCGGCACCCAGAATGGTGACAGCGCTCATGCCCACATCTCGTGAAAATGATGTACCGGGCCATGGCCTTGTCCAATCTCCAACCCGTCGGCACGTTTTATTGCAGCGTGCAGCCAGCCATGCGCCCGCCGCACCGCAGTCTCAAGATCCATGCCGCGCGCAAGGCAGCCCGCAATTGCTGCGGAATAACTGCAGCCAGTACCATGCGTGTTGCGGGTCGCGATCCGCGGTGCCCCCAGCGTGACAACGAACCCTGACTTTGCCAGCACATCAAGGCAATCAATGCCATCGGCATGGCCGCCCTTGATCAGAACTGCCTTAGGACCTAGCGCCAGCAACGGCGCAACCAGTCCGGCACTGTCGCCCTTATGGGTTTGTCCCAGCAGCTTGTCCGCCTCGGGCAGGTTTGGTGTCAGCAGGTCAGCGCGCGGCAGAAGATACTGCTTCAGCGCGGCAATCGCTTGATCTTCAAGCAGGGCGACCCCGGATTTCGCCACCATGACGGGGTCGAGGACGACAGGTCCGGAAAAACCTTCCGTTGCATGGGCCACTGTTTCAACCAATGATGGCGTGCCCAGCATTCCGATCTTGATGGCGTCTATGCGGATGTCGTCTAGGACCGCCTTGATCTGAGCCGCGACCACATTGTCGGGTACCGGATGTACTGCGGTCACGTCACAGGTATTCTGCGCGGTTATCGCGGTCACCACGCTGCAACCGAACACGCCCATTGCGCCGAAGGATTTAAGATCTGCCTGAATTCCCGCGCCGCCCCCGCTGTCGGAACCGGCAATCGTCAATGCTGTCGCAACCATGGCACATCCGTCATTGTCATGGTCAGGATGTGCGTGGAAAGACCCGTAGCCTGCGTTGTGACACGAGTTGTGACACGGGGCGCCCGGTATGCCTGTTTCCTCCGCCGGTCCTAACCGGGTCAGGTTCAATGGGTTTGCAAGTCAGCATCTCAGCCCCGAGGGGCACCCCAACAGTTGGTTACCGATTATTGATGAGATCAGGTCTCGTCAACAAATTTGTTGCACACAGTTTGGTGGTTGCGACCTCCCCTTGAGTATTTCGATTATCTCGGGGTGTTGCTGGTGTCGCAATATGGTGGCGTTTCCAGATGCTATGACCGGAGAACGACACAATAAGACGGGGACATACAGCGCCGACACCGTGGTCGTTTCATCAGCCCCGCGATCCGAGATTGAAGGCAGAAACAGTTTTTTGAGGTTCTGTCACAAGTTCCCGTCCGCAGATGCACATAGTTGCAACGAATAAATTGCTATGGGCAAATTCAGGTCACAAGTCGGCTAAACGTTTCATTTCAGGGCGCTCAACTGCCTTGGCCAATTCGCATAGTTCGAAAATGCTCGTCTCAATGACGCGGTTCAGCCAAGATCTCGTGTGCAGGTCCAAACAACCCTCCAGGACAAATCGTCCAGCCGTAGAAAACCCGCGTTCGAAAGAATCCTTTTACAGGCCCGGACACCTTTGTGCCCATAAATGAGGCGATGGAATTCAATAACAATGGCTCGAATGCCCGACAGGTCCGCATTCCTCAAGAAATCCAGTTCCGCCCCCTCAATATCCATCACAAGAACCGTCGGAGCGAACTCTCGTTTCACCGCTTCGAAGTCCGCTTTAGCTACGCGCACTGATGTTGTTGATTCACCTTCATTATCAAAAACTGAAGACCCTAGATATGAAGCGTCAATATGAAACGGAATAGAGTCGGGATCCTTTGGATTGGCGCTTAGTATCGCATTCCGGACTTCGATCCGGTCTGAAAGCCCATTTAGGGCATGTAAACGACGGATGTGTGGAATTAGATTTGGATTGGCTTCAAAACTGAGAATAGCCTCTGGTTTGTTCTCGAGCGCGACAACACCACTCACGATACCCAGCCCGGCGCCCATTTCCAGAATACGATCCTCAGGTTGAACGACGCTCAAAGCGCCATCCATTTCCCAGCTTTCATAATTGTCCTGCTCGATCAGATTCATGATCGTTTCGTCCAGAAATGGCGATGAAGGTATCTTCAATCCACGGTACTGGATCGCAACATCAGGGTTCGTTTCGGTCATTCTTGCTCCATTCCAAGGATGAGCGGTCGGTAGAGCATGTTTTGCATAAGGTCAGACTATTTGCATCAAACATCATGTCGGTAATCTCGCATAGAGGTCCGACATATTCGTCTTCAGAACCTCGTTGAACCACTCAACCGACAAGTCAAACTCGTGTTCAGGATAATAAGTATCCAAACCCCGGAAAGGGCGGACCTGCACATCATCGAGAAGACCATGACCCCTCAATCTTTCTTCTGTGTCCTTGTCGTATTTTCGGATAATGTCATGAAGCTCTTGAACAGCATTCATAGAAGATGAATTTTTCAGGAATTGGACCTGTTCATAGCGGAAATCGTTGCTGCCCTTGGGTGATTCATATGTGCCCATTTCATGATATCTCAGCAATTTGAGCATCCAGTGGATTTCGGTCAGTCCGTCAAAGTGACAAATGACCGATTGTTGAGAAACATGTCGCTTGATGTTGCCTCTCCACCGCTGTGGCGCATGAACACCTAACTTGATGTTTTTCCCCGTTCGGGTGGCGCTTTTTCCGAAACGATGCGCACAAAATCCTCTGTCGCTGTACTTGAGTCGTTCTTCTCCGAATAAGCTTCGGGCGACATAGCCGCGGGTGTGCTTAGGCTTCAGCATAAGACCACCAAAAAGTCCGGGTGTGGTGTCCTCGGTTGAAAACACACGCTCGCCATTAGGAATTGAAATCGTATCAACATCCGAGGGCAGGTCAGCAAGCTCTTGCGCAAAATCATCGGCTTGCAGATACTCGTCTGCATCGAGGAAAAGCATCCAATCGACCGTTGCTTCTCGATAGGCTTTTGTCGCTATCAGTCTTTGGCGTCTGAAACTGTTTTCTGGATAAGCACAGTCCCAGTTTCTTCGAAAAAACGTGTCATCCATCACTTCAACGCGACAGTTCGGTATCTGAGCCAGAAGTTGCCGCGCTTTCGGATCATCACCATCCAGAAAGATAAAGATCTCTTGCGCGCCGAGTGACGCATAATAGGAAGCAAATATAGCCACCAGCTCTGGCGGCTCTTTGACCATGGTAACGACACCCCAGGTGGCCATCTTCAAAGGAGTCCTGTGTTTGGGAAGAGCCAAATTCGCTGATTGCACGTCTTTAGAGTCACCGGCTTCCTCTATTGCCCAGTAAGTCTGGATTTGTGGCAACCTTGATCGGTGAATTTTCCGCCTTAAGCAAGAGCATCCTGAGGTCTTATTGGACGATCCGATTTAAGACAGTTTGGGTGATCTTGCGACCTTTGTCGGGGAGGACTGAGAAAACTGGACCAAAGTTGAGGTAACCAAACAATTACCGCTTATTGCGAGCCCCTAAAGTTTGATCGTTACCGCTCGTTCTTTTTCGCGAAACACAAAGGTGCGAGAATTCTGACTAACGGACCTGCGCTACAGACAGTTCATATTGGACGGTTGGGTCACCATCACAATTGCGCTTGTATCGGGATCATTAAACCAGTGGATCGAATACCGGAGCCATGCTAATGCGGAGCAAGCGAAAAATATAACGGGCATTGATCCAGCATGGAAATTTCTCCAGTAATTTCATCGTTTTGGCATGGATCCAGTCTGACTTTTTTCGAGCAACTCTGCCTCAAAAGCTTTGTGGATCACGGCCATAAGGTCAAGTTGTACTCTTTGAATGAAATCACGAATACGCCACCGGGCGTTGAAAATGCGGATGCACGTATTTTCTTACCTGACCACCTGAAAATATGGCGAAACGAAAAGCGAAACAGCGCTTATGCCCCGTTGTCGGATTTTTTCAGGATCAACATGCTTCGGGAATCCGACGAAATCTGGATGGATTGCGATATGTTGTGTATGCAGCCGATCCCCGACATTCCGTATATTTTCGCAAAAGAGAAACGCTATTATAACAATGCGGCTCTCCGGCTGCCGCACAGTTCTCCAACATTGCAGGGTATGCATGACTTTATGAACGGGTCTGAGATCGTGATCCCCAATGACTGGCCGTGGAAAAAAAATATTGATGTTTCCATCGGCAAGTCCAATGAAGACGGCTCTTTCTCGGTACCGTTGGAAAACCTGTCGCAGCTGCCATTTTATACGTTCGGGCCTCAGGCTATCTCTTATTTTTTGGGCAAAAACGGTGAAGTTAAACACGCCCTGCCACCCGAGTCATTCTATTCCCAAGAACCTACGGCCATGCGCTTGAATTATTTCCGGCCGCGGTTTTCCCGCATATCGCTCGATGAAAACGCGTTGGGGGTTCATCACATTGGCGGCTCAAGCATGCGCAAGAAATACAATATGGACGGTGGGTTTCCTTTGCCGCATCCCAACAGCCAGGTCGCCAAGCTATGCAAGAAACATGACATCGATCCCTCTAAGGCGATGCCACAGGATGTGCTGAAGTCTGTTGACCAAGATTAAAATGTCTGGGCAAGTCAGAAGCGCCAGTATGTGTCCAAGTTTCGGACGATCGCAATCAATAACACTAGGCGTCATCTGCTAACACCGTAGTGCCAAGTTGTTTGGCGGACGGTTTCCCAACCGGCCATTGCATTGAGTACAACGGACAATAACTTGGCAATCAAAGTAGTGGCGGTCGCTTCAGGCAAGGATGATAAACTGCGACACTGTCAACATATTCGATTGTCTTTCTACGGATAGAGCCTTTACTTTTTCTGGCGTAGAAATTTCACTACGATTACTTGCAGCGGCGCAGGTACGGCCATATCAGAATACTGGGGTGAATAGGGCCGAATGTTATGAAGCCCGAACACAGATCTTGGATTAATCTGGGGTCCAGTTTATGGGATAGGCGAATGTCAAAGAAGCTGGCTACAGATCACAAGGATATTCGCCGATCATCTATCCCGGCCTTTAACACCAGAAGACCGACTAAAAGCATGTCTTTGTCGACCCGGTCGCTCTGACCGGGTGTGAACAAAGATGTCTACGCTTAACGATAATGATCTGAACCAACCTCCTCAGCCTGATCAAGGATGGTCACGTGAACTTGTTGCACTTGAGCGGGCTATCGTGGTTCCGCCCGCAGTCTCCGATACGGTGCAGGAAGCCGGTGTTCTGACTGAAGACCGGGAATATTGCGCGCATGGGGCGCTTTGGCGGGGAAAGCGTGCCATGACCACCCAACCGGTATCGCCAACAGACCCTTTGCCGCAATTGTCGGGTCGCTGGCTTTATGCCGGGCTGTTATGGGTACACTTTGGTCATTTCCTGGCTGAAAGCACCGCACGTCTTTGGCCGCTGCCGGCAATCGCGAAGGATATTGATGGGGTCCTCTTTACCCCCAAGCGACCCGCCAATGGGGGTGAAACACGCCCCATGCAGCATAATTTTTTTGCGCTTCTGGGTATTGATCTGCCAATCAAAGTGGTGACCGAGCCAACTCAGGTAGAACATCTGCAGGTGCCCGGTCAGGGGTTTGGGCTGGGCCCGATTGTGGCGGGAACGCCTGAATATCGTGCCTTGATCCATCAAAATTTTGGCGCCGACGTTCCCCCTGATGGGCCGGAGCGGCTTTATATCTCGCGCGCAGGTCTTGGAATACGGCGGGGTGGCGTTATCGGAGAAGAGTTTCTCGAAGAGAATTTGCGCCAGAACGGTTACGAGATTTTCTATCCGGAACAACACCCGATGGAAAAGCAGATCGCGCGTTACAAAGCCGCCCGTCAGATCGTTGCACTAGACGGGTCGGCACTGCATCTTTTTGCTCTGGTAGGCCGTCCAGATCAGCAGGTTGCAATGATCCCGCGCCGCACTTCTTCGGTGCATCACAATATCTCAGCTCAGCTAGCGGCCTTTTGCGGGCAAGAGCCTTTAGTCGCCAATGCCATTCGCACTGATTGGGTATTGGCTTCGCGCGGTCGCCCCAACCGCCATTCACTTGGAGAGCTTGACATGTCCAGATTGCATAAAATGCTTGCCGATGCAGGATTTGTCTCACCTGATCTGGCCTGGGAAGAAATGTTCTGGCGGCAGCGGCGGCGAACCATCCGAAAACTGGAAAAAGCCCTTGGCGACCAGCTGGTTCCCATCCATCAAGAGCCCGCTGACTAATGCAGCTAATCCTGGATATACGCGACACAGCTCGGGATCAGGCGCGCCAAGCCAATGGGGTTGCGTCTGTTTTGAGTATCGATAATGCGGATTTGCAGCAGCAACTGGTTACGTTTGCGCAGATTACACGGCGAAGACGTGCAAAGGCCGAGCCGCCCGATTTTTTGCCCGCACTCGCCAGTGCGATTGCTAATGAGCGACCGCGGTTCATGCTTTTGGCCATGCCAGGGCTAGCAGAAAACCTCACCACGGAAGTCTCTGTTGGTCGAGTCCACGAAGTTTTGGGGCAATTGGCGGCCGACATCCTGATTTTGACTGATCTTGATTCAGGATCTGATCGCGCCAGAATTTGGGCCACACAATTTGGTGCCGATGCGATAGTTAACCGGATTGAACGGCCAGATGATCTGACTGCACAGCCTCCTGCATTCTCTACCCTGGCCTCCTCTGCAAAAGAAGAATTCACTCCAAAAGAAGTGCTGCCATTTGCCCGTCGCTTCTTGCCGCGCAATGACCTGACAAGTTTTGACGAAAGTCAACCCATGGGTGACACGGTGCCGGTGGACCTAAGGCCGCCAGAGGGTACCAGCGGCACGGTGCTGATCGGTTGCATGAAAAACGAAGGCCCTTTCCTATTGGAATGGATTGCATACCACCAATCGATCGGTGTGCATCACTTTGTTATCTATACCAATGGCTGCGAGGATGGCACGGATCTGATGCTGGATGCGCTGGCCAAAACCGGTCTGGTCACGCATGTCGACAACAACAAATGGAAGGGCAATTCCCCGCAACAGTGGGCTCTGAACCAGTCTGCAAAGCTCAAGGTGGTCAAACGTGCCGATTGGGTTATCCATATTGATGTGGATGAGTTTATCAACATCCGCTTTGGTAACGGGACACTGCCGGAACTTTATAAGCGCCTGCCTGAGGGGGTCAGCAATATTGCAATGACCTGGCGGCAATTTGGGTCAGCCGGAATAAAGACCTACGAGGACAGGCCGGTCCTGGCGCAATTTGACCGATGCGCTGCGTCGTATCTGCCCAAACCGCATACCGCTTGGGGCTTCAAGACCGCCACCAGGAATATTCGCGCCTATCGTAAACTAAGCTGTCACCGGCCCAATAAGCTTAAAGAAGCAAAAGCCGAACAGGTGCTATGGGTCAATGGATCGGGTCAGGATATCACGCACAAAGTGGCAAAGAATGGCTGGAGGTCCGATATCAAGACCATCGGCTATGAGCTGGTCCAGCTAAACCACTACGCACTAAGATCTGCGCAGTCTTTCTTGGTCAAGCGCCAGCGTGGACGGGCCCTGCATGTGGATCGCACTGTCGGGCGCAACTACTGGATACGGATGGATTGGAACCAGTATCGGGACGTCACTATCCAACGCAACTTGGCCAGATTGTCAGTGGCGATGGAAGCGTTGATAGCCATTCCCCAGATTGCGCGGCTACACGAAAAAGCTGTTGCCTGGCACCAGGCTAAGATTGAGTTTTTGATGGATGAGCCCGAGTTTCGCGACCTTTATGACGAGATCACCGGCATCGAACTTGAGGATTTGCAACGGATCCGCGCCATCATAGATGCGGATATGCATAGCTGACTTGTCCTGCCGCGATGAACAGATTCATAGAACGGCCCCGGCCGTCGCAGATAGCGCGCGGCTTGATATTCATTCGCCAACTAAAAGACCGCCGATAACCAAAAGTTGGTGAATAACCCTTCAAAGTCTTAGCGAGAGACATGACATGCCGCCATCCAGCTTGGCGCAATCGGTGTTGTCAATTTCTACGATCTCATACCCTTCACGATCCAACATGTCTGCTGTGCGCGAGAAGCCTGCGGCCATCAGCACCAGATTGTTGAAGCGGATCGCGTTGGCAGCAGCTTCTTCCCCATCAGCAACATGAAGCACTCGGTAGCCCTCAAAGCAGCCTGATGCATCAAGTCTTCGGGTAGACAGGATTGTTTCGGCATCCATCAGTGAACAATCTGTCTTGAAGTGCAAAACGCCTTCCGGTGTAAACACTTCGCGCAGTTTGTGGCCCCACGCGGAGGTGATTTTAGACAGCTCGGCGACACCTTCAGCGTCCGTGCGGTCTGATCTGCCCACCAAAATTTCGCGACCGGTTACAAGAATATCTCCGCCCTCGATATGGCCGGGGCCGTTGATTTCCAGAACCGTCTCGTAGCAAGCGCGAAGATTTGGCGCCATTTCTGCCACCTCACCCATCCGCGATGGTGCGCCTGGCCGCATCAGCACAGCGCCTTGCGGCAGGCAAAGGGCCGTATCCTCGACAAACTGCGCGTCGGGGAACGCGTCGAGGGGATCAAGTTCGATTACTTCAGCCCCGGTGCTTTTCAGTGCAGCCACGTAAGCCTTATGTGCCGCCATCATCCCTTCGAAATCGGGGTTTCCAATATCCTTTGCACGCAAACCGCCGGCAATGGTCGCAGCCGGGCGGCGGGTGATTGCGCGGGAGAACTCAAAGGTCGGGTCTGACATGTTTCAATCTTTCTGAGGTTCACATTTCGGAGCGATGACTTCGATCATTGCAGGCCCATCTAAAGCGACAGTTTCGCGCAACGCCTGCGCGACAGCCTGTGGTTCGGCCGGAACCTTGGTGAATGGAATGCCAAAAGACTTGGCTGATGCAGAAAAATTCGGGGGCGAAGGATCACAACCTATGACGGTCACACCCACATCCCGCATCGACGCGGCAATTTCCTGATATCCATGATTGTTCCAGATCACGAAGGTGACCGGCAGGTTTTCATCTGCTGCGGCCATGATTTCAGGCAATGAAAACTGTGCACCTCCATCGCCGACAATGCAGATCGCCCTTGCTGTCGGATCGGCGATCGACGCGCCGATGGCAGCGGGTATCCCGTAGCCGAGCGCGCCATATCCCGTTGCTGCGTTGAACCAACCTCCGGCCCGGTCGTGGTCGTAGAAAAGATTGCCGGCATAAATTGGTTGGGTTGAGTCTCCGACCATCAATGCATTCGGAACTGCCGAGCGAATGGCGTTCAGGATTTCGACCTGATGGCGATAGTCCGGACCAATTTCCTCCCAGGCGGCGCGGCGTGTTTTGCTGGCGCGTTCGGCACCGTCGTCTTGCTTTGCCTCATTGGACAATGCCCCAAACAGCGCCGGTACAACCAAATTGACGTCACCTTGAATGGTAAGCGCTGCCTCATGTCGCGCCAGTTGATCGCTGCAGCGATCCACCCGGATCAGGCCTGACCTTCCTGCAAATTGTTCGGTGGCGTACATGTCATAGTCGGTTGGCCCCAATTCGGTTCCCAAAGCCAAAACGCAATCAGCGCTTTCTATCAGCTCGCGTACTGCTTTGAGGCTGGGGCTGGCCGGAACGGTCAGTGGATGTCCGTGCATCAGGCCCCGTGCGTTGACGGTTTGCACGACGGGGGCATCGAGAGTTTCAGCCAATGTCTGTAAATCGGTTTCCGCTTTTTTCGCGCCACCACCCGCCAGAATGACAACTCTATTTGCTTCAGCCAGTTGCCTTGCCGCTTGTGAGATTAAGTCTGGATTGACCGGGGGTGCTGGATTGAGCGTCTCGACTGGTGTTTTTTGATATTTTTCTGCTGCTACATCCAACGGGACCTCTATATGCACCGGCCCTGGGCGACCGTTGGTAAGGTCGTGAAAAACACGGTCCAAGACCGGGTCCAGAGCGTTGGAGTCGGGAACTTGTTCTGACACCAACGCAACTGTTCTGGCCAGCCCCAGTTGGTCTGGCAATTCATGTAGATGTCCCAAGCCCTTGCCAAGTGAAGCGGTTTTATTGACACCAGAGACCACCAACATCGGAATTGAATCAGCGCGCGCCTGCGCCATCGGTGTCAAGGTGTTGGTCAATCCGGGGCCGGTGATCACAAAGGTCACACCCGGTTTCCCCGAAACACGCGCGTAGCCATCAGCCATGAAACCAGCACCCTGTTCATGCCTGGGCGTGATATGACGAATGCCCGAAGCCGCAAGACCGCGGTAAAGTTCGACCGTGTGAACGCCCGGAATTCCGAAGACGCAGGTCACATCTCTTTGGCGAAGCTTGGCAACCAAAGCTTCACCGATTGTCATTCCGCTCATGCAACCTCGCGTGATTTGCTGTTGGCGTGATCAATGATGCGAGAAACCGCTTTGGCAAAATCGGCGTCACTAATCGTCAGCGCGACCCGGACCCAGTCTTTCAGACCGTTGCCAAAGGCGGACCCTGGCATGACAGCCACCCCGGCCTGCAACAGATCCCACGCATAATCTTCGCCATCAAACCCGGTGGCAGAAACGTTGATGAGGGCGAACATTCCCGCCTCTGGGCGATGAACCGTCATATCCGTTTCTGCTTCAAGACGATCGGCCAGCAGGGTGGCGCGGCCAGAGAAGCGAGCGGCCATGCCGGGGGCAACCTCGGACCCGTCGCGGATTGCCTTTTCGGTCATGTCCGCGATGAAGGGCTGATTGCCAAAGAGCATTGTTTCGGAATACGGCAGCAGCGCTTCACAAAACGCTGCTGGTCCGACACACCAACCGCTACGAAACCCTGGGGCAGCATGTGATTTCGAGATGGATGATACACCTATGACACGATCCGCCAGTTTCGGGTCTGCCAATGGTGAAGCAAATTCGGCCTCGTCAAAGATCAGTTCTTCATAGACCTCGTCCGAGATGATCCATAAATCGTGCGCCATGGCGAGCTGCCCGATTTCGGCAATTTCCGCGGTAGTCAGAATTGCACCTGTCGGGTTGTGTGGCGTTGTCAGAAGAATGGCGCGGCTGCGTGGAGTGATGCGTGCAGCAATATCTTCGGCTTGCATGCGAAACCCGTGCTCTGGCCGAAGCGGCACAGGCACCATATCCGCCCCGGATGCACGCACGACTCCTTCGTATGTCGCGTACATCGGATCACCAACCAAAACTTCGTCTCCGGCCTCTGCAATCCCGGACATCACTGCGAAAAGGGCGGTTTGCGTCCCGGGAAAGCACAAAAAGTTCTCGGGTCCGAAGGGCCGCCCACGAGAGGCTGAATAGCGAGCAGCAAGCGCGTCAAGCAGCCCGGCTTCACCGCGCCCGTTGGAATACCCTGTCCGTTGTGCCCGCAAGGAGGTTACGGTGGCTTCTACCAATGCGGCTGGCACGGGCACATCCGGTTCTCCAATCGTCATTTCGACGATATCCACTCCGGCTTTGATAAGGTCGCGTGCTTTCAGGTGTACACCCCATTTGGCACCACCCAACCCCGCTAAACGCTCAGTCACAGATGTGGTCTTCATGGCTGCTCCGCCTCTTTGTTCAATGGTATCGCTAAGATGGCGCTTACCGAGTCCAAGCCGATCTGCGCCAGTTGCCCTTCGGAAAACGCGTCCGGAAGCGCACCGCCTTCCAGCCAAAGGCCGTCGATTACCGCGTTGCAAGCGATGGCCAGTTGCGTTGCCTCCGTCGCAGCGACTGAACGTCCGGTTTCCTGCAATGCGGCGACGATCAGCTCCTCGAGGTGACCCCGGAAATAGTTATAGGTCTGCTGGTGAATGCGCTGCATTTTTGAATCATGTTGCACCTTGTTAAGAAAGCTGGCCCACAACGCCACGGCGCTTGGATCAACGATTGGTGGTCGTAGCGACGCGTCAACGAAGTTGGTCAACTGAGATACCGCGCTTCCCATTCCTGACGAAGCTGCTGTCTGATCGGTTAGCGTATTCATGTGGTGCTCATACGCCGCTTGAACCAACTCTTCTTTTGAAGAGAAATAATGACGGATCAACCCTTGGGTCACGTTCGCGCGGGCTGCAATCTCACGCACCGTGGCACCGCGGACGCCCATCTCGGCGATCAGGTCCAAAGTCGCCAATATCAGCGCCTCGCGCCGAAACTCAGCAGACTCACGTTTAAATTTGCGGCTGTCGTCCTGCACGTCAGTGTCATCCATGGCATGGAGTTATTATACACTTGCATAATTGCGAGATTCGAGGCTTACTGCAAGCTGAAATCAGAAGATTGTTGGATATGGACACAGCCGAAGCAGCATCACCCACACCCGAAGCCACTGCGTCCATTGAGGCGATAAAGATTGAGGACCTGCACAAATCCTTTGGTGCGCTAGAGGTCCTGAAGGGTGTCTCCCTGACCGCCAACAAGGGGGACGTTGTCGCAATCATCGGGGGGTCAGGCTCGGGAAAATCCACCATGCTGCGCTGTATCAACTTCTTGGAAACGCCGAGCTCGGGAAAAATCACCATAGGCGGTGAATTGGTTGAAATGCACGCCGATGGTAGCCCCGCGAACCGCCGCCAGATCGAGCGTATCCGAACGCGGCTGGCAATGGTTTTTCAGCAGTTCAATCTGTGGACGCATCGCACGCTTCTGGAGAACGTGATCGAAGTGCCGATACATGTCCTTAAGGTGCCAAAGGCAGAGGCTATCTCGCGGGCGCACGACCTGTTGAAAAGGGTAGGGCTTGGTGACAAGGCCGACACCTTTCCGGCCTATCTATCTGGCGGTCAGCAACAACGCGCCGCCATTGCCCGTGCGCTTGCCGTAGATCCTTCGGTGATGCTTTTCGATGAGCCCACATCGGCGCTGGACCCCGAGTTGGTCGGCGAAGTTTTGAACGTGATCCGTGATCTCGCTGGTGAAGGACGCACCATGCTGCTCGTCACCCATGAAATGAAATTTGCGCGCGAAGTTGCCAGCCACGTTGTCTATCTTTTCGAAGGCCGCATTGAAGAGCAGGGTCCACCTGCCGAGGTCTTCGGTAATCCAAAATCAGAGCGGTTGAGGCAGTTCCTCAGCTCGGTCGCCTGATTCAGTCAAAACAAACTAATGAACCAAAAGGGAGTAACAAAATGAACCTTAAGAAACTGCTTGCGTCCGGAGTTGCCGCCGCCATCCTTTCAGTTGGTGTCGCCAGTGCCGAAGAGGTCAAGATCGGTATCGCGGCTGAACCTTATCCACCATTCGCTTCGCTTGACAGCTCAGGCAACTGGGTTGGATGGGAGATCGATGTTATCAATGCTGTCTGTGCCGCTGCCGAACTGGACTGTGTTATAACGCCTGTAGCCTGGGATGGTATCATCCCATCGCTGACCGGGCAGCAAATCGACGCCATCATGGCCTCAATGTCGATCACCGAGGAGCGGCTGAAAACCATTGATTTCAGCGATCCTTACTACAACACACCCGCTGTAATCGTTGCGGACAAATCGATGGATATCGAAGCGACACCCGAGTCGCTGGCGGGTAAAGTTGTCGGCATCCAGGCTTCGACCATCCACCAGGCCTATGCGCAGGAATATTTCAAGGATGCTGAACTGCGGGTTTATCAGACACAGGATGAGGCCAATCAGGACCTGTTCGCAGGCCGTATTGATGCAACTCAAGCAGACAGCATCGCCATGGCCGACTTTGTAAACTCGGATGCGGGCGCCTGCTGCGAAATCAAAGGCGCCGTTGCTGATGATCCCGCTATTCTGGGACGCGGCGTTGGGGCTGGCGTGCGCAAAGGGCAAGATGACCTGCGTGAGGCGCTGAACAAAGGCATCGCTGCAATTCTTGCCGATGGCACGCACGAGAAGATCACATCGAACTATTTCTCGGCCAGCATTTACTAAGCCGCTGCCGTGAACGGACTGTTGGATTCACTTGGATTGGCGCAGAGCGCAGAGCTTTTGTCGCTCTCGCCGCCGGGATGGGGGGGCAATCTGCTGCGCGGATTGTCCCACTCATTGCAGATTGCTTTCGGCGCTTACGCCCTCGGTCTCGTGATCGGATTGTTCGGAGCTTACGGCAAACTCTACGGCGGGAAGGTCACGCGCGATCTTCTCGCCATCTACACGACGGTGATCCGGGCCGTGCCCGAGCTGGTCCTGATCCTGATCCTGTATTACGTGGGATCTGACATCATAAACAAAATCTCCTCCGCAATGGGCGGGGGTCGGGTTGAGGTCAGTGGTGTTGGCGCAGGCATATGGGTGCTGGGTGTTGTCCAGGGCGCTTACGCGACCGAGATTTTGCGCGGCGCAATTCAGGCGGTTCCGCCCGGTCAGATCGAAGCCGCCAAATCCTACGGTATGCCCGCCTTTATGACCATGCGCCGCGTGACAATCCCGGCCATGATGAGCTTCGCCGTGCCAGGTCTTGCCAACCTGTGGCTGATTGCAACCAAAGATACCGCGTTGCTCGCTGTTGTGGGTTTCAACGAGCTGACACTGGAAACCCGCCAGGCTGCAAGCAGTACACGCGCCTATTTTACTTTCTTTCTGGCAGCGGGATTTCTTTATCTCATGGTAACGCTGTGTTCGGGCGGCATCTTCGCTCGGATTGAGAAATGGGCGCGTCGCGGCCAACCCTCCCTTAAAGGAGGGGGCAGATGATTGATTTCAGATCGTTGATGCAACCACATCGCATTGTGATGATGCTGATATTCGCTGGAATCGTTGTCTGGTGCGCCGTCTCTCTTCAGTGGGACTGGATCCCGAAATATGCGCCGCTCGCCCTTCAGGGCATTTGGACGACAATCTGGCTGTTGGTGGTCACCGTAGTTTTGGGTTTCCTACTCGCCGTTCCACTTGGATTGGCACAGGCGGTTGGGCCTTGGTATCTTGCCGCCCCTGCCAAGGCATTTTGCACTATCATCCGCGGCACACCGCTGCTGCTGCAACTCTGGTTATTGTATTATGGGCTTGGGTCTTTGTTTCCGCAGTTCCCCTGGATACGCTCTTCCGAGTTGTGGCCCTATTTGCGGCAGGCCTGGCCTTATGCAGTGCTGGCGCTGACGTTGTCCTATGCCGGCTACGAAGGAGAGGTGATGCGCGGTGCCTTCAAAGGGGTCGCCAAGGGTCAGCTTGAGGCAGCCAAGGCATTTGGCATGCCACGTTTCACCATGTTTCGCCGTATCTGGTTGCCGCAGGCTATCCGCAACGTCCTGCCGACATTGGGCGGTGAAACCATATTGCAACTCAAAGCAACTCCATTGGTTGCGACGATCACTGTCGTCGACATTTACGCCGTGTCTTCACGTGTGCGCTCCGACACTTTCATTATTTACGAACCGCTCATCCTGTTGGCCGTATTCTATATTCTCGTCGCGGGCGTGATCGCATTTGGTTTCCACTGGCTGGAAGTAAAGGTGCTTGGGACTGGAAACCGCAATGGCGGTATCAGTTAGTATCGCCAGCAGCGGAGGGGATCCATGTGCTGCGTCAGCTCCGACCAGTGCTTTGAGTTCATAGCAATCTGAGCTGCAACTTGCATTCAGCTTGGCTGAGTACTGATGGTCGATATCAATATCAGGCCATACTGGAATGGTGCGCAATTATATCTCTGCGCACCAATCCCGACTGGTTCCGTTCACAGCTCTACAACAACTTTTCCGACCGCCGCTCCGTTTGTCAGGTGCTCATAGGCTGCATCGACATTGGTCCACCCAAACCTCTGTTCGTCAACAATTGGTTTGAGTTGGCCCGCGTCCGCCATTTCCGCCAGAGTTTTCAGGATGTCACCATGGGATTGACGCCCGACATCATGCATCATCGGGATCAGCATGAAGACGACGTGCAGAGACAGACCTTTGAAATGCACAGGTGTCAGATCAATCTCGACCATCGCGACGGTTGAGGCGACTTGGCCATTGAGCTTGGCCGCTTCGAACGAGTTCGTCATGTTAGGCCCACCCACGCTATCAAACACCACATCGAAGCCCACGCCATCAGTGTGTTCGGCCACGTAGTCCTCGACCTTTTGGGTTGTGAAATCCAACGGGCGCGCACCGAGACCCTCGATCAGGGCTAACTGATCTGCTCCGCGACCTGTTGCCGAAACGGTTGCGCCAAAGTGGCGCGCAACTTGAACGGCAACATGACCAACGCCACCGGCACCGCCTTGAACCAGAACGGTCTGCCCTTCGCCGACACCGGCGCGGGTCAATCCTTCGTAGGCGGTGATGCCTACGAGAGGCAGCGCCGCGGCCTCTCGCATGCTCAGCGTCTTGGGTTTGTGTGCAATCAGGCGGGCATCCGCATTGATGTACTCGGCTAGCGAACCAGGGAGGTCCATCAAACCACCGGCGCAGCCATACACCTCATCGCCTATGGAAAAACCTATAACACCTTCGCCAACGGCTGTGATTGTGCCAGCAAAATCCATGCCAAGGATCGCGGGCAAATTGGGGGACAGAGGTAGATCCGCGCCCATGCTTCGGATCATTGTATCGACGGTATTGACGCTGGCCGCGGCCACTTTGACGACTACATGCCCAGACGTTGCGACCGGGTCAGGCATTTCTACAAGCTCGAACGGTGCATCGGGTCCGTAGGCGTTCAGAACCATTGCTTTCATTGGGATATTCCTTTTTTTGACGAAGTGTCAGGCGCGGCTTTGAACAGCGCACGCCTGACGTGATCATTGTGTTGGAGGACGGATCAGTTGATATCCTGAACCTGCATAACCAGATCGCCCCACTTGCGCTGGTTTTCGATGTCGTGTTCCAGACCCTGTTCATCCGCGATGGTGAACCGTTTGACCGCCGGGGTTTTGCTTGTGGCCTGATACAGCCAATAGGCTTCGGCCTTCAGCGCTTCATCAATTGGTTTGTCAATGGATTCATAGACCATCTGCTTGCAGGCATTGATCGACTCTGCCGGGAATTTTGCGATCCGCTCGGCGAGCGCTGTCACATACGGGCCAATCTCATCTGGCTCCAAAGCCTTGTTTATGGTGCCCAGACGTTCTGCATCATCCGCATCGTAGTCTTGTGCGCTCAGGATGATCTCAAGCGCTTTTCCAAGGCCGGTTTGACGTGCCATGCGCGAAGCACCGCCGCCGCAAGGCAGGATGCCCATTCCAACTTCCATCTGCATGAACTTGTACTTACCCCGCGCCGCAAATCGCATGTCGAGCGCCAACGCCAACTCGTGTCCGCCACCACGTGCGAACCCTTCCAGCTTTGCGATGGTGGCTTGTGGCACCTTGCTGATCCGCTCGCAGACCGATTGAAGGTCCAAAAGCTGTGCGTCCTCCCGGGATACGGCCTCAGTCGACATATCCTTGAGCAGCTCGGTATCGTAGTGGCAGACCCAGATTTCCGGGTTGGCGGACTGAAAGATCACGACCTTGGTTTCGCGGTCTCGCTCTAGCCGCATGGCCAGACTGTTGAGGTCGGCCAGCATTTCCTGGCCTTGCACGTTTACGGTGCCAAAGTTGAATGTGACTGTTGCGATGCCGTTTTCAACAGCAACGTCAAAGGTTTGAAAGTTCTCATATTTCATCAGACAGTCCTTTCTTGGGCCTCGACGCGGCACACGCGAGGGGTAAGGGAGGTTAAAGTTGGAAGCGCGTCTGGATTTAGTGCAGCGCGGGTCAGTTGGTCTGGTTAATCAAACCTCTGATCGAGTTCATGACGTCGGCAACATGTGCTTTGTCCAGTGCTGCGGCATGTGGATTCGCGAAGGCACCGCTGTCATTGTCAAAATAGGCACCTGACGCATCAGCGAACCGATCACCCAATGCTGCGTCAATCAGGATATCAGCGCCGATGTTCATATCGTTCCCGGCTAGGCCGAATCCTTCTTTCACCATCTTTGAGGCCAACAGCGATCCCGGATTTACCGCGACCATGACGGGTGCATCGGACAGAGATTTGGCCCATTCCCGGGTCCAGATGGTGATCGCCAGCTTGCTTTGCGCATAAGCCTCCATATCAGCCAGCGGAACACTGCCCACCAGTGCATTTATATTCACCGGGGCCTGCGCTGCCGATGACAGGTTCACGACGCGCCCGTCGGCGGGAATGATGGGCATCAGCAATTCTGTGAGCAAATAGGGTGCGAGTGTGTTGACGACAAAGCGGATGTCCTGCCCATTCGCAAGCACAGTTTGCGGAGCTTTCAGCACACCTGCATTGTTGATCAACACGTCCAGTTTGTCATGTTTGGCCTTTACGCTTTCAGCCAGTTCTCGCACTGCGGACAGATCGCTCAAATCAGCGGTATAAGTTTCGACATCGCCGCCGACGTCGGTGGCAGCGCTGTCCAATTTGGAGGTACTGCGTCCATGCAGAAGTACTTTGTGTCCATCGGCGGCCAGCTTCTTTGCCGTGAGCAAACCAATGCCGTCGGTTGAACCTGTAATGAGTATAGTCTTGGTCATTGATCTGATCCTTTAGGAAAAGTCGGGCAGTACGGTATCCGCCAAGTGTTCGAGGGTCGTATCGATGGGCGCTTGATTGAACCGTAGGTTCAGTGCAACGTGATTGACCCCAAGCGTTTCTATTTCACCTAGATAGCTACGCAGGAAATCGGTACCAGACTGAAACCCAAGATGGATCGGGCGCGGTGGTGCGGCGTGATCGGCAACGACATCGATATACAGGGATTGCATGACAGGCTTGTCTGGCTGGCCCGCTTCCTTCCCGCGCCTCCGATAGTCCGCAATAACCTGCCTTTGGGCAGTCGCATTGCGCGGATAGGTCATCCAACCATCGCCGTTCTGCGCCACCCAATCGGGGGATTGCTGGCTACCACCCGTAATAATCATCGGCAGGCGGGTCCCATGCGGCTTTGGCAGCAGGTCAATCCCGCCAGACAGCGTACCCTGTGCACTTTCACGCTCGGGATAGTCCAATCCAACGGCGCGGATATAATCAAAGCTGTCGCGGAAACGTGCCCCGCGGTCATCATAGCTCTGGTTCATAGCCGGATACTCCTCAGGCCGGTCCCCGGAGGCTACACCCAAGAGCAACCGTCCGCCCGAGAGCACATCCGCGCTCGCCGCCGCCTTGGCTACATGAGCGGGGTGGCGCAATGGCAGGATCACGCTCGCCGTTCCAAGGGCAATTCGGTCCGTTACCGCAGCAAGCGCACCCAGATAGACAAATGGATCGAAAATCTGTCCTGCATCACCAAAGTTTGGAACGTTGAATGGCACGTCGCGCAGCCAAAGTGATACAAACCCGAGGTTCTCCGCTTTCCGAGCCGCTTCCAGATGATCCCGAAGCGTCGGCTCTGCACCGACTGCATATGCTTCGAGTGGCAACACAAGGCCAACGCTCAGCTGTCCCGGTCGAAATACCCGGTTATAGGCCACGTTGATTTGGGCAAAATCAGCAGGCTGCATTTTATCCAACATATCCGGCTCTCCTTTAATAGCGCACCAAGGTGCGGCTCTCGATGCTTTTGCGAATGGTGTTGATGTTTGAATCTTCGACCATATCAAGCGCACTATGCGCGATCGACGGAGCACCTTGATTGTCATAGATGTTGAAGATCGCGACCTCATCCGGCGTCATCTTCGATTGATAAATCCATTCATGCCTGGGGTTTCCTACCAGCCCCATTATTTGCCCATTGCGGTCGGGATAGATCAGGTCCAGCAAAATCCAATCAGACGGTTCAACTGATGACGGGCGAACAAAGCCCAGGGGTGCTGAGTTGATAGGATGATCCACAGGGCGCCACACATTAACAAAAGCATAGTGACCGCGCGCCCACTCGGCTGCGGCCTCGGCACCCAAAAGATCGACAAGCCGCTGTTCGGCTCCGTCCTTGCTATAGTCACTGTGGACGTTGCGCGCGGGTTTGCGCGTCGCTCCTGGGTCATCTATCCGAACCGTGTGATCAAAAACCACAACCTCGCGCGCACCTAACTTGTTCGAGAGCATTGCCGTTAGTTCCGCATCGTATGTCGGTTTCCAGACCTCGCCGGTAAAATCTTGTACCTGCGTTTCCAGCAGCGCGAACTCAACAGCATCAGACGCGAATGTAACTGTGTTGCTCGTGGTGCGGGCATCTGTCAATGCAACAGCCGTGCTGGCCAGTTCGGGCGAAATCAAATTACCAGCGATCCCGCCTGCATCTAGTTCAAAGGCTTGCCGCCAGGGCTTGTGAACGTGGTAGTTGACAGTGGCTGTCCGCGTCATCTGCGTCTCCTTCCCATGCCGAGTTGCATCCATGAAGGGGATTTAACGCTAATCTATTTGCGTATAAACTGCCCATTCATGGATTGATAATTCGGGTTTGCGATATAATGGGGCTTGATACAGACGCGCTGAGATTGTTTGTAGCGGCGGCAGAAAGGCTGAACATCAGTGCGGCGGGGCGCGCTTTGGGCATGGCTCCAGCTGTCTCGAGCGCAAAGCTTGCCAAGTTGGAGCAAAGCCTGGGTTCCGAACTGTTACATCGCACAACGCGCAAGGTGTCGCTGTCTGTTGAAGGTGCCGATTTCCTGCCCTTCGCCCGAGAGATTATTGCGCAGGAAGAGGCAGCACTTACGGCGTTGGGCAAACAAACAGCGACCATCCGCGGTACATTGCGCTTCGCTGCGCCCAGCACCTTTGCTCAGCTCTACATTGCTCCAATCCTGCCGAAATTTCTTCAACAGCACCCCGATCTGACGCTCGATTTGCGCCTATCGGATGTGCAGTTCGATCTTATCGAGGGGAGTTACGACCTTGCACTAAGAAATGCGCCGCTTGTCGACACCAGCCTGAAAGGCCGAAAATTGGCTGATGACCGACGCATACTGTGCGCTGCGCCGCACTATCTTGACACATACGGCACACCCAAAACACCTGCCGATCTGAAAAGCCACCACCTGATCGCTTTCCAAAATCGCCAATTGCGCACGCTAACGGGAAAGGCAGGTGAGAAAGCCGGATTTGACCCAGCGATGGCTAAGGGTCAATTGATCATAGACGACGGCCAAAGCCAGGTCTGCGCCACTCTGGCCGGCGCCGGAATATCCCTGAACGCACTGTGGAGCGTGTATGATCACCTGAAATCGGGCCGGTTGATGCAAATTCTGCCAGATTTTGAGGCTACGGAAGACAATGTACTATGGCTTATCTATCCCAAGTCCAACGTATTATCCCCCAAAGTTCGGGTATTCATGGATTTTCTGATCGCAGAGATTGGCTCAAATCCACCTTGGGAAACATGATCCCAATATTGGTCAAGAGCGCCTTAAGACATCACGGCGCCAGTTTGGAGAAATGCACGAGGCGGACACGCCTTTTGCAATTGCAATAGCCTGATCTGTTCCGCGATTTATGAGTTCCCGTGAACGCGGCCATCGCCCCCGTAGCGAGTGGCTAGTTCGACAGGCTGCATCGCAGCATCTAAACGGTTTATCCAAGGCCGGTTCCGGTCGTTCTTGCGTGAACCCAAAAGAGGGTTTCAAGACCTTAGTCGATCAAGCCGAAGCCGCGAGTGCGGGAGAGGTGTGTCTTGTTCGCTCGCAGCGGCGGCCTCGCCCGTCGAGAATAGCGAGGCAAGCATCGCCTCACTTCCAGCCAGCGCGCCCTTGCGTACGGTCGCAAGGACAAGTTTCCGAGCCGACGATCGTGGGAGACAAATACTTTTGACGTCGTCAGACCGGTACCGCAAAACATCGGGGACAGGCAGAAGCGTAAATCCCAGGCCTGCCGAAACACATTCCATAATCGCTTCAAGGTTATCAAGGACAATGGTTTCGGAACCCTTCGGTCTTTTGTGCTTAAGCATCTCTCCAGCAATGAGTTTTCCGATCCCGGTGTCGGGCATAAAGTGAAAGAAGGGCTGCGCATTCAATAAACCCGCGAGGCCGTCTTTCAGCAATTTCTTATGGGCTGCAAAGGCAAAGGGTTCCTCTCGAAGCACCTCTTCCGCAAGCGTGTCAGGAACACCTTCTGCATCTGTAAGAAGGGCGGCATCAAGCTGACCGCTTACAACCTTTTCTTGTAGAACCTTGGACAGGCCGGTTTCGAATGAGAAGGTCGCTTGCGGTGCTTGACGTTTTGCGTTGTTCAGGAAGTTCGGCAGCAAGCGAACGGCAGCAGTTGTGACAAATCCTATTCGGAAATGCCCAACAAGCGTGTCCGTCGGGCGACAGATTTTGAGAAGGCTGTCTTCGTGCTGCAGGAGCGGGATCGATGCCTCGACGATGCTCCGGCCGATTGGCGTAAGTCGCGGTGGTCGTACGGTGCGGTCAAAGAGGTCGACGCCAAGCTCCGCCTCAAGCGCCTTCATCTTCATTGAAAGTGCAGACAATGTCATGTTTTGCTGCTCGGCCGCTTTCGCAAAGGAGCCGACATTCGAGACCCGTATGAGGGTTCTGAGAGAACGTGTCTGCATAAGTTAAAGTATACTGGATTAGATATCCAATTTTATTCGATTGTGTTGTATTACTGCAAGCGTATTCTGTTAAAAAACAGAGACGAGGGACACGCATGCCGCATCCGCTTGTGAACGTTGCGAAAGAACTGGCCCCAGAATTTGAGAAACGTGCCGCAGATTGGGACAGATCGCGCAGGTATTGCTGGCAGAATGTTGGCGAATTGGCCGATGCTGGCATCATGGGTATGACCATTCCCAAGAAATATGGTGGGCAGGGCGCGAGTTTTCTGGATGTCACCATGGTGGTGGAAGAGATCGCAAAAGCCTGCACCCTGACCGCCCGCATCGTTGTCGAGGGCAACATGGGCGGCATCAGTGCGGTCATGGGGTACGGCAATGATGAGCAGAAGGCTTTTTGTGCTCAGCATGTCCTGGCAGGAGATAAGCCTGCGATCTGCATAACCGAACCTGACTCGGGAAGTGCCGCGACCGAAATTCAGACTACCGCGCGGAAACAGGGTCGCACATACATCCTCAACGGGTCCAAGCATTGGATCACTGGTGGAGGGGTCTCGAAGCTGTACCTGATCTTTGCCCGCGTGCTCGATGAGGCAGGCGTCGATCAGGGGATTGGCGGTTTCATTCTGTTTGCCGACCCGATGTCAGGAGATACGCCCAAGGGGTTCACCGTGGTGGGTCGCGAATACACGATGGGCCTTTGCGGTATGCCCGAAGCAGAATTGCGGTTCGAAAATGTCGAGATCAACGAGAAATGGCTGGTCAAACCGCCTTCAGGATTGAAGCGTGGCTTTGCCGACCTGATGAACGCTTACAATTCGCAACGCGTCGGTGCGGGAGCAGTTGCTATGGGTGTTGCGGCAGGGGCACTTGAACATGCAAAACGCTACCTCGTTCAACGTGAACAGTTCGGGCGCCCGCTTGCAGAATTCCAGGGGCTTCAATGGATGCTGGCCGATATGGACACGCAAGTTCATGCAGCTAGGCTGCTGCTCCATGAAGCGGCACGATCGCGTGGCCCAAACGGCAGTCAGTATCCCGATATGACCATGGCCGCCCGCGCCAAGCTTTTTGCGTCCGAGATAGCTATTAAAGTGGTCAGCGATGCGCTGCAGATGTTCGGCGCGCGCGGCTACAGCGATCGTGAACCTCTGGAGCGGATGTATCGCGATGTGCGCATGTTCACTATCGGCGGCGGGACTGCACAGATTCTCCGGACCCAAATCGCCGGAAATATTCTAGGCATTAAAACACCACAGACGCGGGACGGATACACGCGCCTTGCCGACATGGAGCGTTACGCGGCTGAATAGAAGGCCCTATAAAAATTGAAAAAGGACTTTCGGACCGCCGACTTTCTTGTGCCGCAGCCCTACGCGGTTGCGTGCCGTCACGCCTTCGGCATGCTCGGCCGACGGTTTTTTCGCGTTAATCTAGTTGCCTATTTAGCCAACTTAGCTGCGCAAGAAAGACGCTGCATTCATGCGCCAGAGAAGTTTGCGTCCGAGCCAGCGAAACAAATGCAATTTTACGCTGCGTAAAATGGCGGGGCTATTTTTCGACAATCGTAAACTTCCTAAATGAGATTTGCCTAGGCAGGCAAGTTTAGCGTGTACGCCAAGCAATTACTTCGATTCCCGAAAGGAAAACTGCGATGAAAAAGTTCATTTTTGTTGCTCTCATCAGTCTTACCGCATGCACTCAGTACCCGATGCAGAAGCCACTGATGGTTGACGGAACCAGGAATGCGACCTTCTACACAGATGAGGCTGAATGCCGATTGATGGCCGCGAGTTTCAATCCTGGGCAGCGTAAAATGGATGCTACGTTCGGCGCTATTGATGGCGCGGTTACTGGTTGGGTTGTTGGCGAGAAGGAAGATGTCATCGGAGGTGCGATCGCAGGTGGCATAGTCGGATCTGTGCGCGGCCAGTACAATGACGAAATGGCGCGACGTCATGTGCTTGTGAACTGCATGCAGGTGCGTGGTCACGGTGTGGTGGGCTAGTAATGGCTGCAGATTACTCAGTGGTTTATCGAACGGGGCCTTGGCCGTGACTCAGAAAAGGGTCTGAACAGAGTTCGTAATTTGGGGTAAATTCTGACCAGAGAAGGAGTGCTCTGATGCCGAATAAACGTTTCAGTTGTAACAGTTAAAGAAACCGGCCTGATTGGGTGGGTGAACAGTGTCGCGCAGATCTTCCAAAGACGCGTTTCGATTGCCTTGCATGTTGGAGCAACGAATTGACATATCCCACCCAGAAGCGCGCTTCTTTCAGGCTACAGGTAATCAACTTCCGCATGTTGAGCACCGATGAGCAAAGTGCTTTGCAATGCCGAAACTACGTAAAAGGCCGTCCCCAAAATGCGCCAACTCTGACAAACCATTCCAGACATGGACCGGCAGCGACCGTTGGCCCGCTTGCGTGAAAGCTAGAAAATCGAACGACGATCTGATGATATAAAGTCAGCCATCTGACGTGGTTTACTTATTGCTGCGTACAAGGGTGATGCGATTCCAGATAACTGTGAAACCCACCGATGAATAGGTGTGCGGAAACTGGATAAGCCGGTCAAGAATCTGACAAACCAGCCTTCTGGAGGCTGGCCAACAGGTTCTCCTTAAATGTGGCGTCAAGTTGCCAAATGGCAAGTATATCCGATGCAACAGATGAAAAATCTGGGCGTAGAACCAACAAGCTGCGTAGAGCCGCCTAGGCCTGTTCCCCATTTCCCAGTTTGCTGTGTAGCGCGGCCTGCCATAGATGGGTCCAGAAGAAACCTGGCATATCGATTTGTTCCAATTGTGCCAGCGCCGCTTCATAGTCGCCCCGGTCGAACTCGTAAAAAACCCGCGGAAACAGATACCACTGAGGATGCACAGGGTTCAGAGCGATTGCCCGGTCTACGATAGCAAGTCCTTTGTCCCATTCGCCACTGAACGCCAGACGCATCCCGTAATGGGCCAGAATGTCGGTGTCATTCGGATTCAGGTCAATCGCCCGTTGCCCGGCCTCGCGGAACCCGGCAAAATCACCGAGCACGAACCGCATATTGGCCATCATCAGATGTCCCGCCGCCAGATTTGGGTCGATCTCGACCGCCCGGCGTGCTGCGGCATCGGCTGCGGCCAGAATCTGTTCGCGATTTCCGCCCAGCCTAAAACGTATCTGTTGCAGATACAGGTTCGACAGCACCGCCCAGGCCTCGGCATAATCCGGAGCCTTCTCGAGCGCGTTCAGGATGCAGGATTTGATTTCGGCATGGCGATCCAGATTGATGGTTACCTGATAGCTGTAATAACCAAGCACACAGTCATAAGCATCGCGATTGTTGGGTGGAATTATATCGGCATCTCGCATCGCGCCAAGCGTCAGTAGCCCGTATTTCCCGGCCAGTTTACCCATTACATCTCGGATAATGCTGTCCTGTACCGCATAGATTTCCTCGGAGGTATTGCTGACCTCGTAGCTTTGCGACCAGATATATCTTCGGTCTTTCAGATCAATGAGGCGTGCGGACAGGCGCAAGGTGTCGCCCCTGTCCATCACATTGCCTTCCAGCGCGAAATCGGCGTTGAATTCTGTACGCAAGCTCGTCGTATCAATCTCGGTTTCACCAGAATGCAGTGTGCTGCCAAGGGGCAAGACCCAGATGTCCCGGAACCGGATCAACTCGGTCGTCAACTGCCGGGTAAGACCATCGGCGAGGTACTCGGGGCCCTCTCCCAGAGTTTCAAAGGGCAGTACAGCCACGACGGGCCCTTTGGGCAAGCTGTGATTTGCCTGTTCCTCAGGCGTCCCTGAACGGGTCAATCCCCAGATCAGCCCAAACAATGCCAGGCCAAAGGCGACAGCCAGTCCAATCCCAGCGCGTCGTCGTCCGCTGAACCCGGCATTTGGCCGGGCGTCAGCAGGTGCCGGAACAGGGCCGAGCAGTGAAGATTTTTCGAACCGCGGCGCCTATCCTCCTTTGGGTATGGTGAGACGTATCGGATCGCCCCGACCGGGCCCGGCATAGTAGGTGTCAATCTCCTGCCGTAGTCGCCGCGCCTCAAATCGGACAATCGGATCGACCTGCTGGTCGAAGCTTTCGTCGCGGTCAAAGACGGACATGGCAATCGACACGCCTTTGATCTGATCTGAACGACCGGCCAGATATTCCTCGATGATATAGTTCAGAAATGCGCGGCGTTTGGGGCTGGCGGTGAAATCCGGATGATCCAGGATACGTTGCATCTGTACCCGAATTTCGCGCTCGGTAGTATCCACTACAATATCCCTCTGCCTCGGGAAAACCAAGGAAAACCATTATGTTGGCCTCGTTGATACATGTGTTTTTCGACATGTGGCAACATGTTTGCACTTCTCGGGAAAAATTCTGCGGATAAGAGGGCCGCACTGCTGGTCGTACAGGCAGGCACCCGGCTTCCAAAAGATCGCGCATCTCGGCACTTCTGGAGGTCAATGCACCGGCGGGAGGAATTTCAACCTCGTGGTTCGTCCCGTCAGACCTCCTGCGCTGCGATCTCTTTTGAAGCGTTCATGATAGGAACCGATTATATATGCCACGCCGAACCACCTTACTCTTGACCGTCACCCTTTTGACGCTGACCTCAGGTCTTGCCGTCGCGCAGGATGATAGTCCTCAGCACTTTGACCCGAAGGGCAAGCTGCCCTCGGATTACACGATCGAATTCCAGCAAACCCAACGCAATAACCTGCCGTTCGATGACGAGCGTGACTTTGAAGAAAGCCGCAAGGGGCTAATTGCGGTTCCAGAATACCGCCAGATCAAAACCGAGGATGGCACCGTCGCCTGGGACATCGGCAGCTATGACTATCTGCTCGAGGGCAAAGAGTTCGACTCGATCCACCCGTCTTTGCAGCGTCAGGCGATCCTGAACATGAATTTCGGCCTGTACGAGATTCTCGACGACAGCATCTATCAGGTGCGTGGCTTCGATCTGTCCAACATCACTTTTATTCGTGGCGATACCGGCTGGATCATCTTTGACCCGCTGGCCTCCAAGGAAACTGCCGCTGCAGCGCTGAAGCTGCTGAACGACACCGTGGGCGAACTGCCGGTCAAGGCGGTTGTCTATTCGCATTCCCACGCCGACCATTATGGCGGTGTGCGCGGGGTGATCACCGATGAGGACGTGGCAAACGGCGTGGAGGTGATCGCGCCCGAAGGTTTCATGGAACATGCGGTTTCCGAAAACGTCTATGCGGGCAACGTGATGAACCGCCGTCTGTTTTTCCAATACGGCGTATTGCTGCCACGCAGCCCGTTCGGTCATGTGGATCAGTCCATCGGCAAGAACATCTCGGCTGGCACCACGGGCCTGATCGAACCGACCCGCCATATCTCGGACGCGTATGAAGAGATCATCGTAGACGGCGTGCGTATGATCTTCCAGAATACACCGGGTACTGAAGCACCTGCTGAGATGAATACCTATTTCCCCGACCTCAAGGCATTCTGGGCGGCGGAAAACATCACTGGCACAATTCACAACATCTATACCTTGCGTGGCGCACTGGTGCGCGATGCGCTGAGCTGGTCCAAGCATGTCAATGACGCGCTGTACAAGTTTGGGCAGGATGCCGAGTTGATGTTCGCCTCTCACTCTTGGCCCCGTTACGGAAATGAGCGCATTCAAGAAGTGATGCGTGCGCAGCGTGACACTTACGCCAATCTTAACAACGGGGTGCTGAATCTGGCCAACAAGGGCGTGACCATCAATCAGATTCACAACGTCTATGACGTGCCGGAAAGCCTGCAGCAGCAATGGGCCGCGCGCAGCTATCATGGCTCGGTCGAGCATAACAGCCGGGCGGTGATAAACCGTTATCTGGGCTACTGGGATGCCAACCCCACCACGCTCACACCTCTGTCGCCAGAAGACAGCGCGCCGCTGTTTGTCGAGATGATGGGCGGTGCCGAACCGATCCTGACAAAAGGGCAGGAACTGGTGAACACCGGCAAATACCTTGAAGCGACCGAGATTCTGAACAAACTGGTCTACGCCGAGCCACAGAACCAGGCCGCCAAGGACCTGTTGGCCGACGCGTTCGAGCAGATCGGGTATCAGAAGGAAAGCCCTTCGGTCCGCAACTCGTTCCTTGGCGCGGCGTTCGAACTGCGCAACGGTATTCCGCAGGGCGCTACCATCGAGACTACCGGTCCCGATACGATAAGGGCGATGCAGACCACGATGTGGCTCGACTTTCTGGCCATTCGTGTCAATAGCGCCAAAGCCGCCGATATGGAGTTCACCATCAACCTGTCGATCCCCGATCGGGACGAGAACATCGTTGTCGAGATGAGCAATGCCACTCTGACTCATATCGTCGATCAGGTGGCGGAAGACGCCGATCTTTCGATCAGTCTGAGCCGCACGGACCTGGAAAAGCTCATGACCGGTGAGCGCAGATTGACCGAGATGCTCGCTGATGGCACCGCGCAGTCTGAGGGCAACGCCGAGATCGTAGCGCAACTGGCTTCGACCCTGGATCAATTCGATTTGGGTTTCGAGTTGATGCCCGGCACCGGTGCACAGGATTTGACACCACCCGCCAATGATTTTGCCCAGCCCGGGTTAGCAAACTCGAGTGGCGGCTGAGACGGGACCGTCCGATTGAAAGCTGGCTCAGGGTTTTGCTGCCCTGGGCCTCTCTCTTTCTGACTATTGGACCGGGAGAAGTTTTCGACCAGTAGTGCTGGTATCGGAGCAGCAGAATGCCCCGCCCGAACGACTGCTGGATTGTTACCGCCGTGCGTGGACTCTTTCATCCGTGGTGTCAATGCGGGATCAGAATCTTCAGCCTAAGAAAGCCAAAGCGCATGACGCAAAAATCAAACTGGGATGTTCTGAAACTTGCAATTTGTGAACATCAGCCAAGATATCAAACTACCTAGAGGTCCCGATCCATAGATTTCAATTCACTCCTGGACCCCGTCCCGTACAACGATTCAAAGAACTGGCTGCTTAGCGCCGCGGGTCGGATGGGTATCTTCGAACTGGAGGAAGCTTCACAACCCAACTGTCGAATGTGAAGTGGTCAGACCTTAGCTGCGATATGCTATGATCGCTTCCAAATTTCGATAAGACACTGTGTGTCGCAAATCGAAGTATTTAGTGTAATCATTAATGTCTTTGCGGAAACGGCAGCCTTCAAAAAGATCATACGTAAGACCGTTCTGAGAACTACCTTAGCGAAACGAATACCTCAACGGGCTGTTTGGTCAGCCCGAACCCATATCTTGCGACACTTCTCAAGTCGTGAGACGAAACTGTATTTCAGGTTCATTGGACCGAAAGTAGTAACCTGATGTTAGAACAGTGGGACGATTAACTGGGCCAGAAATGCTTGTTCTCTGAAGAAGCACCCGTCACACTGTATTTTTCTTCAAGCCAAGGTACTAAATTTGGGTTAGAACGCACATTCTAACCAACGCTTCGCGACATTCTACAAACAGGAAATTCCTTGCCAAGTGGACTAGCCCCTGCCGAACTGATCGCAATCCTAATCGCCGTGACTGATGATCAGCCGCGTGTCATGACCTTGCGTGGCGGTAACGCGCTACCTTCGGGACCGTTCGAATCTTCACACCGCAGCTTACAAAGCGGCTTGCGGGCTTGGATTGAGGCGCAGACCGGCCATCCGGTGGGATATCTTGAACAGCTTTATACCTTTGCAGACAGGGATCGCGATCCACGCTCGGGTTATGCCGACAACTCTCAGCGTATCTCGATCAGCTATCTCGGTCTGGTGCGGGAGCAGGATACTACCGGTGCTGGACGTCCGGCATGGCGTAGCTGGTATCAGTACTTCCCATGGGAGGATCATCGTGATCGCAGCCCAGAAGAGCTACCGCAAATTATCAAACGTATCTCAGCTTGGGCAGGAAGTGATCCGCTAAAACTGCAGCGTGTGGACTATCTGTTTGGTTTGAATGGGAAGACTTGGAACGAAGAACTGGTTTTGCAACGTTATGAGCTGATGTACGAAGCAGGGCTTGTTGACACTCCTGAATTCGGTCGTCACATGGAAGCGGACAACCGTCGCATTCTCGCCACCGGCATATCTCGCTTGCGGGCCAAGATAAAATACTCTCCGGTGGTGTTCGAGCTCATGCCCGAAAGCTTCACCTTGCTGCAGTTACAGCGCACAGTCGAAGCGCTGTCTGGTCTACACCTGCACAAACCCAATTTTCGCCGCCAGATTGATCAGCAGGAATTGATTGAAGATACCGGCGAAATGTCCAGCGGCACCGGTGGTCGCCCGGCGCGCCTGTTTCGATATAGGCCGGCCATTCTAGAGGCTCGCATGCTGTCGGGCGTCAGATTACCTCTCTCCCGGTCCTGAACCTCGCTTGACATAATCTCGAATCGAGAATAAGTATGGCTCCAATATACTCGATGCGAGTATAAATGGAGAAGCTAATGAAAGACTTTCGCCTTCCAGACCTCTACGACCGGGTAAAGCAGATCATCCCGCAACCCGAATGGATGCTGTTTGAAGATGATCTGGAAGCCATCCTTGATCTCAAGCGTGAGAGGAATGCGGTCATCCTCGCCCACAATTACCAAACGCCGGAGATCTTCCACGGAGTTGCCGATATCGTGGGCGACAGCCTTGCGCTTGCGCGCGAAGCTGTCGAGGTTGATGCCGATGTAATTGTGTTGGCTGGTGTGCATTTTATGGCGGAAACTGCCAAGCTGCTGAATCCGGATAAGACAGTGCTGATCCCAGATTTGGGGGCGGGGTGTTCACTGGCGGATTCCATCACACCCGAGGATATTGCGCTTTTGCGCGAAGCCCATCCCGGCGTTCCGGTGATCACATATGTAAACACTTCGGCAGCGGTGAAGGCGGCATCGGATATCTGCTGCACGTCGGGCAACGCAGTAAAGGTGGTGGAATCCCTCGGGGTGTCGCGCGTGTTGATGATCCCGGACGAGTATCTCGCCAAGAACGTCGCCAAAGAGACCGATGTCGAATTGATCGCATGGCATGGACATTGCGAGGTGCACGAACTGTTTACTCCAGCCGATATACGTGAAATGCGCGAAGCGTGGCCGGGTGTTACGGTCCTAGCCCATCCTGAGTGCCCGCCCGAAGTGGTTGCCGAAGCAGATTTTTCTGGCTCTACCGCAGTCATGTCGGATTTCGTCGGCGACAAAAAACCGACGCGGGTTTGCCTGCTGACCGAATGCTCGATGAGCGACAACGTGGCGCTGAACCATCCTGAGGTGGAATTCGTGCGCCCCTGTAACCTGTGTCCACATATGAAGCGCATTAGTCTGCGCAACATTCGCAACGCATTGGAACTGGGCCATCACGAAGTCACCGTCGATCCGGCCATCGCCGAAGATGCGCGCCGCGCGGTAGAACGGATGCTGGCAGTGAAATGATCTGGCTCGAAGGGCTTCATGGTCGAACTGCCATCATCGGTGGCGGCATCGCCGGGCTGACGGCAGCGCTGGAACTAGCTCCACAACCCGTAGTACTAATCACCCGTGCAGGGCTGGGCCAGGAATGTTCCAGCGCTTGGGCTCAAGGAGGGATTGCCGCCGAACTAGGCACGGATGGTGATCCTGCGCAACACTTGGCCGATACTTTGCGGGCGGGCGACGGGCTGTGCGACGAAACCCTGGCGTCGGCCATTCTCTGCGAAGCGCAAAAGGCGATCACTGGTTTAGAGAAACATGGCGTTCGTTTCGATAGAACCGCCGACGGCACATATGCCTTGGGGCGCGAGGCCGCGCATTCCCGCCGCCGCATACTGCATGCAGGCGGCGACCGCACCGGAGCCGAAATCACATCGGCCCTTGCGAGTGCCGTGTTGCAATGCCAGTCGATCACTTGCTTGACCGGAGTCGAAGCCCGACGGGTGTTGACGCTAGACGGACACGTCACAGGCGTTCATCTGCAAAAAGATGCCCAAGCAGAGGTATTGCGCACATCTCAGGTCGTTATGGCGACAGGCGGTTGCGGCGGTCTGTTTGGTGTCAGCACCAACCCTTCAGGTAATTTCGGCCAGGGCGTCATGATGGCCGCCCGCGCCGGGGCAGCCTTGCGCGACATGGAATTTGTCCAGTTTCATCCCACAGCGCTGGATATCAAGCAGACACCTCTGGCATTGGTCAGTGAAGCCGTCCGGGGCGAGGGCGCAATTCTGATCGACCAAACCGGCAAGCGCTTCATGTCGCATATTCCGGGGGCTGAACTGGCCCCACGCGACGTGGTGGCTCGTGCCGTGCATCAGGTCATATTGGAAGGCGGGCGAGTGTTTCTTGATGCTCGTGCCGCGCTTGGTGCCGAATTTGTCCAGCGGTTCCCTGGCATCCATGCATTGTGCGCAGCAAGCGGAATTGATCCGGCGCGCGATCCCATACCGATACTTCCGGCTGCGCATTACCACATGGGCGGTATCGCCGTTGATGAGTATGGAAGAAGCACTCTGTCAGGCCTTTGGGCCATAGGTGAATGCGCGGCCACTGGCCTGCATGGTGCCAATCGCCTTGCCAGCAATTCACTGCTGGAGGCAGTGGTGATGGGACACCGCGCCGCAAATGATGTTGCCAAGGCAGAAATGAGAAACCTGTCATTTGTTCCTACAGTTACCGCTCTGCCTCGTTCTGACCCTAGCTCTGTCCGGCCTTTGGCTACAAAATATCTGGGTTTGATCCGCGACGAGGTGGGATTGCGTCAAGTCATTTCAAAGTTGTCTCCGTTGGTCGAAACCGCTGCCTGCGCTTCTGACCCGGCACTAGTCGCGCTTTCGATCGCGGTCTTTGCCGATCTGCGCCGAGAATCGCGTGGCGGACATTACCGAAGCGACTTCCCCAATCCTGAGGCGAACGCGCAATCTCTTTTGATGACTCTGACCGAAGTACTTGCTCATGCGAGTTTGAACAGTCAGGAACCCTTTCTGAGGACTGCTTGAGAAATGACTATCATGCCCCTAGCCCCGTTGCCCCGAACGATGCTGGAGCCGGTGATCCGCCGCGCACTTGATGAAGATTTGGGCCTCGCCGGAGATGTCACCTCCTCGGCTGTTATTCCTTCGGATCATGTTTCCGAAGTTGTGGCTTGCGCGCGTCAATCCGGATGTATTTCCGGTCTGGACTGCGCTGAATTGGCTTGTGAGCTGATAGATCCGGCGATCAAAGTAATCCGTCATGTCGAGGATGGAGAGACAGTCGCGCCCGGCGCAGTGATCGCCACTTTCAAAGGGCCGTCGCGCAGTCTGCTGATTGCCGAACGTACGGCGCTCAACTTCTTGGGTCATCTATCGGGTATTGCTAGTGTGACAGCCGATATGGTTCGCCGCGTCGAAGGCACGCGTGCTGCCATCGTCTGTACCCGAAAAACAACGCCCGGTTTGCGGGCTTTAGAGAAATACGCTGTGCGATCAGGCGGCGGCATGAACCATCGCTACTCCCTAAGTGACGCGGTGCTGATCAAGGACAACCACATCGCCATAGCCGGGGGTGTCCGCCCAGCCTTGACTCGGGCCAAAGAGACAGTCGGTCATATGGTCAAGATCGAGATCGAGGTCGACACGCTGGAGCAGCTGGCCGAAGTTCTGAAAATCGGTGTTGATGCGGTGCTTCTGGATAACATGGATCCAAGAACCTTAAGCGAAGCTATAGGCATGATTGATGGTCAAGCCATTGCCGAAGCTTCAGGCGGGATAACCCCAGATAATGTGCGGGCTGTGGCGAACACCGGTGTTAATTTGATTTCTATGGGCTGGATCACCCACAGTGCACACTGCCTCGATATTGGTCTGGATTTTGTACTCTCGCAGCGCCAAGAGTAAGCCAACAGTCACGAAGTTCATTGCCCGAACGATCGAAATCAACGGCCTTTCCAAAAGATTGCCAACGGCAAGAGCATCGCGCACACCATAGGAATCAAGGCAATCAAAAGGTGCGCGGCGGCGCAGCCTGCCTGTTCAGTCTTGTCACTCCGTTAGCCAGCTAAGCTGGGCAAGTTTTAAGTCGCATTCATTCGTCAGAGAGTTGGCGACCGAACCTTTCGTTCTCGCCCACACTCGATTTCTTATGCTGCTCAAATAAGCAGGCCATGACATCTCAATTCGAAGAAACCGCATCGTCGGCGTCATTGCCTCCGGACGTTTTACCCTCATGGCCGAAGAAAGTCGGATCAGTCTCAAAATCAGGCGCAAGGAACTCGGATATCTGGTCAGGTCTGTCTGTTTCTATATTATATATCAATAGTTTATCCGGCTTGTCCTTAAAAAATTCGGGCACCTCCTGATGATGCCGGTCCCATTCTTCTGACCAATGATCAATTACCTGATCAACCGACTCGAAATTCATGCCCTTACGATAACGCTCGGCATAAAACCCATTGCCATGGTTTCGGCGACTTGCGATCCACCTGTCTTTGTCTCGAGTGTTCAATATGAAATAGGAATTGGGATAATATGCCGCGAGTTGACGAAAATAACGGCAACCTTCAATCACGCGTGAGCCGCTCACCATCTGCATGTCGGTGTAGCCGACCCAACGGTCAATGCCATTGAGCGGCGCATAGCCATACTTAAGATTGTTAGCGAGCGCGCGGGCCAGATTGCCACGCTTGAAGTGAACCGTCGGAATGCCGTTGTTATCTAGAAAGGCGGAAATCGACCTTGTGCCGCACTTGTTGAAACCGACCTGAAATATCCGCCGCGTACGGCCTGCACGAGTAGACAGATATTCAGGATGAGTTTTTGATGATTGCGGCACGAAGGAAGGCTCCTACTCGGACTCTGCGGCGGCTTTCTGGTTCGCGCGCATGGCAACTGAAATAAGCTGACGGGCCGTATGCTCCGTCAGAGGTGTGGTTTGGCCAGCCATCATCAGGCGAGCAAAAAACGCGCGTTCAGGTTCTGACTCCAAAAGTTCCTTAAATCGCTTGTGCCGCCATTCGCAGGCCTTGTCATGTAGCTTCTTCAGTGTGGCATCTGATTTTAGCTCGGTAACCCGAGCAGCCCGTGCCGATTGGTAGCGGGAAATAGAGACGTCCTGATCGCTGTTAAAGTTGTAATCGACCCAATAATCCATGCCGATTTTCTCTTTGAAATGCACCCCACGTCCACGCGCACGTTTGAGCAGAAAGGAGTCCATCGCGCCCAAAGCATAATGGTTAAGCTGAACCCTCATGGTCGTATCTTGCGTATAGTTGGAAAATACCCGCTGGCGGCGATGATCGCCACCAAGCAAACGGCCTGATCCATCATACCAGCGCGCCTCATCCACGCGGGTCTGATCAGGCGAAATTGGCCGATGAATGCCTGGTTTACGGTAAATCCCGTTGTTGCGATAAAGCGTTTTGAACATTGAGGCGCGCCACGGCCAAATGATGGGTTTGGGGGCGCAGGAAGTGAACTGTTCGGTCACCGGCGCATCTTCAAAATAAACGATCCCTGCATTTCCGAATAGCCGCCAGGTGAGCGTGATCGCATCCGCCTCGGGGAGGCTATGGATGAGCGCGTTTAATGAGCCGTCGCCAATATGGATATTTACAAACTCATCAATATCGAGCGCCAGTATCCAGTCTGCTTCTTTCAATAGAGGATGTTTGGCGGCTTGTTTCATAGCCTGCCACTGTACGCTCTTATCGGGCTTGGCTTCATGGCTGACATGAGTGATTTGCCCCATCTCTTCGAGTCGGTGCAACATCAGATCGGTGCCATCCGCGCAATCATTCGAGAAGATCAGAAAATCAGTGAAACCAACCATCTGATGATGGGCGAGCCATTCCAACAGGAACGCGCCTTCATCTTTGACCGTCAGGATCGCTAGCTTTCGTGTCATTCTATTCCTTTGATCCGACGCTTCAGTCTGGTGATCCGCCAGACCGCATGTCATGTGGTGCTCATTGAGAATAACGGTTTTGCAGATGTTCTGAACTGCGAATTTCGCGTAGGAACGAAAAAAGTACGGCGCGGCATCATGTTGCCAACTTGGGTGATTTCCAACTCGGTGGTAGGTGGATCTAAAAGGCTGAGAGTGAACCGGATAGAGGCACTTATTGTTCAATTAGCCGTCGTAGCCCGACAGCTCCGTTTGCAAGTGCAGATCGGCGGTAAGACTTCAGTGCTACCTGCAGATCGCCGAGTTCTGCATCACTCGCCCCTGAAATGCAGGTCAGGCTTGCCTCCAACCCATTGTCAGCAATCAGCATTGGTGGTCGGTAACAGGCCTCTGACCAGCGGTCCATGACGATCGGCACACAGAATCCACCCGAAGAGGACAGGGCAGATGTGATCTTGATCCGTTGATATTGTTCATAGTCAAATGGCATGAGCGGATGTATCACCTGAGCGCCCGCCAGTGCGTCAAAATACGCGGCATGCCCGACCTGCCCGCTGTTGTCCAAAGGCACGCACGTAAAACGCGCGTCAAGCTTTCGGTCCTGGATCTCACTTTCAACCTTGGCGCGATCTCCGCCTCCTGACGGCAGGATGAAATGCAGATTCTGAAAGGCGTCCGGTCGATTGCCAAGAAGATCCAGCAGGCCAGGGTAATCACGTGTCCGCATGTTAACGTTGCCGGGGATCACGACCTGACGCGGCTGGCCCAACTTTGGTTCCGGATCATCGATCCAATAAAACGGCTCCAACGTCGCGATCCTGTCCATATGGGCTTTGCCCACCCGGCTGATCCATTCAGCCGTGACATGTGCACTCAGGCTGATGTAGCGCGCATTTGGCATCTGAAGCGTCTCGCGCAGGGGTGCCATCTGGCTGAACTGATCCAGATTATGCAGGACCATGATCAATGGCTTCTTCACTCCATGCGCCCAGCTTGCCGCTTTTGGACGACTCAAAGAGGCCATCAGGACGAAGTCATGTTCGGCCGCTTCAATTGCAGCCATAGTAGACTTGATATGTTTTGGTGCATCCGCAGCCCGGTAATCCGGTGTGCTCAAAGGCACATACTCAACATCAAATTCCAATCCCGGCACCAAGGCCATGATATCTCCGCGCAGCTTTAAGATCCGGCGATGCAGAAAGATTCGTGGTCGGTACCCGTTGGCATTACAGGCGGCCACCAAGCTGGGGATAACTTCTTCATGGCGCGGTTCAAATTGTACAATTGCACAGCGCTTCATAGTTTCTTCCTGTTGCCTGGGTTGCCTCGGGCCCTCGTTTTCGGTTTGACCCTGTGGAAGTTGTCTATCGATAGCTACACTTGCCGTCTACATCCAACGCCGAACCGGTCGGCTCTTAGACCAGTTTGTTTGAGCGGAGGTATCCGGTGTGATGGTGTTTCCGATCGTTGCGGTTTCCTTCACTATTCTGATTAAAATCTAATGTAGGCAAATCATCACGATCTGAGTCCGCAACTCCGCAGGCCCGGAGTCGACAACATGTGCGTGTTGAGCGAAATAATCTTATTCATCCGCATGGTTTGCGCTGGCGTGAGGCTCCTGTCGCATATGGCCCGCGCAAGACCTTGTACAGCCGATGGAAGTGCTGGAGCAGGAAAGGTTCTTGCGCGGATAATGGCTGAGCTTGGTGCCGAATACGGCGCGCAAAAGGTTGTTATGATCGACGCGGCCTATCTAAAAGCACACTGTACCGCGACCAGAGTGGTTGCCAAAAAGGTGGCGTGATCGTCTGAATGGTCGAGCCAAGGGCGACATGAACTCCAAATCGCACACCATCTGCGATAGCTAAGGGCGCCCGTTCAACCTGCTTGTCACCGCTGGACAGGTGAGCGACGAAATTGGCGCACACACGCTGCCTGGCAGCCTTCCAAATGTCAAAAGATTGCTTGGGGAACGCGGCTACGATGCCGACAGGTTCCGGGAAGCACTGCGAGACAAAGGGATACGTGCTTGCAATCTGGTCCGAAAGTAGCGCAACACCCCGTTCAAATATGACAAGCGCCGATTCAAGCGGCGAAACCGCATCGAGATCATGTTCGGCACGCTCTAGGGCCGGAGGCGCGTTGCGACGCGCTTTGACTGCTGTCCAAAGGTCTGCCTCGCAGCCATCGCTCTCGCGGAAACCGTAATCCAATAGTTGGGAAACCTGACGCTATGCATCAAATTGTAGCTTGATCATTGGTATTCGAATCCGACCGTAAGACCATTATCACTCTTTGCCTTCAGATTGTAGTTGACCTCATCTGAAGAGACTGATGTGAAACGAACACTCAGTAATCGGAGGTGTATTGTGGACATCGTACTAGTTGGCGCAGGCAACATGGCAATCGCCTACGCCAAGACTCTAAGATATCTGGGCATCTCCTTTCGTTGTTTGGGGCGAGGTGTTGACTCTGCAAAACGGTTTGAAGCGGAAACCGGTATAATAGCCGGAACAGGCCTGCTTACAGAGCAGCTCAAGAAAACGGATGTGCGCGGCGCGTCAGCAATTGTGGCGGTAAATTTGAACCAATTGTCTGCGGTTTGCGCCTCACTTCTTGACGCGGGCATAAAGTCAATCCTTGTCGAGAAACCCGGAGGCATAGACCTTGAGGATATGCAAGCCTTGGCAGAGCTTGATAGGCAAGACTGCATTCGCGTTGCGTACAACCGAAGATTCTTCAAATCAACCCAGCATGCATTAGATCTCATCAATGAAGATGGCGGTGCGCAATTGATCCACTTCGAGTTCACAGAACTACCAGACAGGCTCGAATCTTTGGGTGTGCACCCACCTGAGGTTTTGGCGAATCTTCCTTACGCAAATTCGTCACATGTTTTTGACATGGCCTTCTATCTCGGTCAGGCCTCCGAGAATTTAGGTGAGGTCTTAATTTCCGGGGCAGTAAGGCAAGGTGAAATCCCCTGGCATCCGGACGGATCACGGTTCGCTAGCTGCGGGTTAGTCGGAGATCAATCGCTCTTTAGTTGTTTTGCAGATTGGCGGTCTGGTGGAAACTGGAATGTCGAAATAGCTACTGCCAACAGGCGGCTGCGATTAAAGCCACTTGAAACGCTTACAGAGCAATGTCGGGAATCATTCCAAGTGAATCCAATCGAGATTGCGGCGGATCCAGAAGGACTAAAACCCGGGTTGCCTGATATGGTTTCCAACTTTATCTACCATGATGGTCACCGACTTCCCAGCATGCGCAATCAGGTATCGCGCATGAAGGTATTTGCCAAAATACTGTCGCGTGACCACTAGTGTCTCCACACTTTTGAAGGGTCGTTTTCCTATTGGGTGATTCCCAGAGCTTCCAATGCGTCCGAGTACGATTTCCTTGACTGCACTTTTCTAGATCTCTCACGCTCTATTCGTCGTGCCCATTCTAGTACTGCGTAAATCTTTTCATCACCCGCTATGCCGGATTTGATGGTGAGGAGTCCGTCGAGCTCACGCGCGTAGTCTGCCTCCAGAAGGCTAGCATAACTGCCGGTTGCCAACACCGCCACGCCTTTGAGGCATGCTTCGAGGATTACGGCAGAGTATCCCGTTATAACACCGTCAACTGCATCAAGAAGTGACGGAAGCGGTGTCTCAAATGCCAAGGAGCATCCCAGCGCCGCTAGTTGCGTCGCATCCACAAGTTTTTCGGTTTCGTCTTTTCGTAGAGGATGACAACGAAATAGTATGTTGAGGCCGGATTGGTGCAATTTTTGGGCCAACAGAATGTCATCAGATTGTTGCGCTGCAAATAGCACTAATGGCCCGTTACGCGATTGAAAGTCGGAAAGGGTTCTGCGGTTGCGGTCAGATTGATCAGGCAAAAACTTGGCAAACTGTTCCCATGTCGGACCAACGACCGCAGCACGGCGTTTGGCGTTCTGCCTCATGAAGCTTTCGGCGTCTGACTCAGTCCAGCACATATGCGCTGTAGGACAAGTCGACCAATCCATTTTTGGCGTTTTTCTGAAATAGTAGGACCCGTTGAAACGTCCCTCGATGCCGTGCTGGATGTCAATGTACGGAATATCGTATAGCCGACAAACGTGTGCCAGTGCCCAACCATAAAACGACGCATAATTGCTGGTAATTATTGCATCCGGCCGCATGGAACGGAAAAGGTAAGTAAAGCAGTTTGCCGCGTGATCAACTCTCCCAATTACTGTGTCGACGAAAGCACACAGTTCGGTGTCGCCATGGCCGGTCAGACTGACAACCGACTCTAGTGATTTGAAGTGCTTATACAAAAACGCGTGCGAAAGTTTCGGTACTCGTGCTGTTAGCGCTACATTTTTAATAAACGGGTCTAGCGAAGCATGAGGTCCATATTCCGAGCGAGCTGGCATAGCATCGGGATCGAACCCTGAGTACAGCCCGATGCTCCGGTGCCCATTTTCCATCAACGCGACGCGAAGCGCGTGGTGATGCTGGCTTGCCTTTTCACCATCCAAATCATAAAAACCTGATCCCGAACCAAGACACCAGTATTTGTGGTTCTTCAACTGTTCGATCGGCAGAGTGTCAACGGACCGAAGACTATCGGCTGGCTTTCTACTTAATAGCCTCGAATAAGCGGGTCGAAGCCGGTTGCGCTTGGCGAAATTCGGATATCGCTTGTACCGGTCGGAAGATGAGTAGTTGCGGTTCATCGCAAAAACCATCTGTTTCACAATTACATACTTGACGATTGGCCAGACATGAAAGCCACGATAGCGCCAGCGCGTTACTACACCTTGCTTTTCGAAGTCTTCTATCTTCTCTATCGCGCTGATGAAAAGCTCAAGGTTTTTATCAGATATTGGTGGCACTTAGACTAGATCCGCCCCAGAACAGACCGCACGGCTTCAATCACGCGTTCTTGTTCAAGATCCTCGAGATGGGTGGAGCAGGGCAATGGTTGAACACGTTCCCAGATGGCTTCTGATCTTCCGCTCAACATATGCGGACAGCTCTTATATGGGGCTTGCATGTGAATGGGCTTCCAGAAGGCCCTGCCTTCGATCCCATTGTGCGAAAGCGCTTCTCGCAACTGAGACATTAACGCAAGCGACGCATCCGGAAGATAAATACCCGACAGCCAATTTGAACCGTTGCTGTCATCGGGCGAGGGAAACGAAAGAACTCCATTCAAGTCCTCAAATTGGCTGGCATAAGTTGCGGCGATCTTGGCCTTGTTTCGAAGAAACTCATCAAGACGTTCAAGCTGGGCGACACCCACTGCGGCTTGTACATTTGTCATTCGGTAATTGAAGCCGATGATGTCGTGATCATATGCGGCACCGACACGCGCAGTCGACGTCAGGTGTTTGATCTCCGCTCCACCGACGTCTTTTCCCGAGACGATCGCACCTCCTCCTCCTGATGTCACCAGCTTGTTTCCGTTGAAGGACAATGCCGTCAGATCCGCACCCATCTGCGCAAGAGGTCGGTCTTTGTAAGTGGCGCCAATAGCAGCGGCAGCATCGGCGACGATGGGCAGTTTATGAGACTTAGCTACAGTAACAATCGCATCCATATCTGCGGGCAGCCCCATTGCGAAAACAGGCATGACTGCTTTGACTGCCCCACCTGTCTTAGAATAACGCAAAACTCCACTCGCATCGCGGGTACATTCGCGTGCCAACAACTCAGACAAGAGGCTTGCATCCATACCCCAACGTTCTTCGTCGACATCAATGATGATCGGCGCCGCATGGCAGTGCGATACTGCGTTTGCCGTAGCAATAAATGTCAGTGAAGGAATGATCACATGATCTCCGGGGCCTACACCCAACGAATGCAAGGCGGTGTGCAAAGCCGTCGTGCCTGCCGAGGTTGCGACTGCCCAGGCTGCGCCGGTTACCTCTTTGGTTCTCGCTTCGAACTGGTCCACAAATGGGCCTACGGATGACACGAAAGTCGAGGACACGCACTCGGCGAGATATTTGCCTTCGTTGCCAGAAATATTCGGAATGCACAGGGGGATCATAGCTATACCCTTTGATCAAGGTTCATGCCAGTTTCCTTGTGGCTGTCGAGGAATGCTGGCTCCGCAAGGGCGATCAGAGCTTTCAGGGATTCCTTAGAGATCGCCTCGGATTCAGCCCTCTTGAATATTTCTTGCATTTCAGCAAGAAGTTGCCTCATGACGCCCGCGTCTTCGAGCGGTAGGTATTGAACGCCTAAAAGAGCATCGTATCCTAGCTCAACGCAGGTCTCGCCGTTGGCGACGAATTCCTCGTAAGGCTTCTCGCCCGAAGTCGACAATGGAGTTAGAAGTAAAGGCCAATGCCCTGTTGCTTTGTCGGCTAATACCGTAACGCAGGCCTGCGCCTCATCAGTGTAGTGCTTTGGCTGATAACCGTTCGCCATCAGAACATTTTCGGCAACGGATTGCATTTCTACAAGCGCAGTTTCTGGGTCGAGATCTGGTACCATAATATGCTTGTGCGGGGCGGTTGTCGCGGCCAATAGGCATAGCTGGCCGCTTTCCTTCAGCGACACAAAGTAACGCCGCGTGCCTTTAGGTGCGGCCAAAGGTTGGTCTTTTTGTAGGCGCTTCTCAAAGCTCTGAAGTAGAGATCCATTGGAGAAGGCGACATTTGCGAAACGGGCAGAAGTGATCGTGCAGTTAAGACCGTCGATCAATCCGTCATCGAACATCACATGTTCCATGACTCGCTTTGAGGCGCCCATCAAAGATGTTGGATTTGCAGCTTTATCCGTGGAGACACTGAAATATCTTCCGTCAAATCCGACATGTTTTAACAGCTCTACGAGGCGCGCCTGCTTCAGGATGTTTGTTTCAAACATCTGAAGCGTTGAGTAGCCGTCCTTCTCGGATCTTACATGTTTAATGGCAGCAAAATTCAGAACAAAGTTATAGGGTCCTTCATTTCTCACAAACGCTCGAAATGCGGGCGAACCATAGTCAAGTGGCAGCGTGCGGAAGTCATTTACGTCTATTGGCGATTCCGCCGACCGTAGATTGCGCACCAATTCTGCCAATTCGTTTTCATTCTGATCGATGACATGCAGTGCGGCCGGCCGAAACGGCAAAATCTCGTTGACTGTGGAACTGCCGATTGAGCCAGCACCGCCGATTACTAGAACGCGCGCGCCATTCATAACACGATGAATCTCGTCGCGTTTAGCCCAGAGATCACTTTGGAAAAGGCTTTCAACTCGCCCCGTTGCAAGGGGTGATAAATCCTTCTGCTCCATAGGACACTCCATTTCTAATGATGCGGCTTTTCCGGTAATTTTGGCCTCTGGTCAAGCAGCAAAAAAGTCTGCAAACAGGTGGCATGGCACGAGCGAATGAAATAGAAACCGAGCAGAAACAAGACATTTTCAGGAGCGACAGGTGCAAGATTCAGACCTCCATGTGACCTGCATCACGACAGGTCGTGCGGATTATTCACTACTACGTTGGCCTATGTACAAAATTGCTGACTGTGATGGGCTGAGGTTGAGTATTATCGCAGGGGGAGGGCACCTCGCAACGTCACAAGGCGCCACGATTTCAGAAATTGAACAAGACGGATTTCAAGTCGATCAGACAGTTGAGATGTACCTTGATAGCAGCACTGCAACTGGCCCGGCAGTCAGTGCAGGGCTTGCAACCATGGGCGTAGCTCAGGCTCTCGGGCGGTTGGCGCCCGATTGGGTCGTGCTTCTGGGCGATCGGTTCGAGGTTCTAGGGGCTGCCACAGCCGCGGCCCTTCATCGAATTCCCGTTTGCCATTTGTGCGGTGGTGATGTCACCGAAGAAGCCTATGACGACGCCTTCAGGCATGCGATTACAAAACTAAGCCATCTGCATTGTACGTCGACCGATGATGCGGCGCAGAATGTGCTTCAGATGGGAGAAGAACTCTGGCGCGTAGTAAATGTGGGCAGCCCGGGGCTTGATGCGTTGCACAACATACCACAGATGTCGCGAGCCGATGTTTTTGCAGCATTGGGCTTATCTGATGGTGTCTCTACTTACCTGATCACGTTGCATCCCACTACTTTGAAAGAAGATTTCGGTCACTCAGAATTGCAGGCATTATTGGCGGCATTGGATGAGCTTCCAGACGCGCAGCTAATTTTCACTGGTGCCAATGCCGATACAGGCGGGGCAGAATTCAATGCCGCTTTACAAGCCTATGTTGCTCAGCGACCAAGTTCCATTTTCAAAAAAAGCTTGGGTCAGACCCTCTACTTCAACACTGTTCGTCAAGTGCAGGCCGTCATCGGCAATTCGTCCAGCGGCCTCTACGAAATCCCTAGCTTGTCGGTCCCAACAATCAATATTGGGGACCGACAAAAAGGCCGATTGCGCGCAACAAGTGTCTTCGATTGCGCCGGTACAAAAGATGAGATCCTGGCATCTATTCACGCAACAACGGAGTATTCGGACAAAGACGTGGTCAATCCGTATGGGGATGGACACAGTGCGGCGAAAATCGTTGACGCTTTGCGATCAGTATCCCGCAATCGCTCGCGCCACGAAATACTGGCGAAGCGCTTCCACAGTCTGCGATAGAAAGTCGTAATCATGCTGAATAGCAAAATAACCCTCATTGCCGAAGCCGGTGTAAACCATAACGGGGAGCTGGACAAAGCCCTTGCGTTGGTCGATGCAGCCGCCGATGCCGGGGCTGACCTGATCAAGTTTCAAACCTTCTCTGCCAAAGCGATGGTATCAAAGTCTGCTGCGTTGGCCGACTATCAAGAGCAACAGATCGGTTCCAGTAAAACGCAGCTTGAAATGCTCATCGATCTGGAATTGAACGAAGCTGCGCATCACACCCTCATTCAGAAGTGTTCGGAACGCGGAATTGGTTTCCTATCGACACCGTTTGATATTGTGAGCCTCGAATTATTGACCAAGGGGCTTGGGCAACGCCTGTTAAAAATTGGTTCGGGTGATCTTAATAACGGGCCATTGCTTTATGCTGCGGCACAGACCGGATGCGATATTATTCTATCGACCGGAATGTCCGACTTGGGGGAAATTGAGCGCGCTCTGGGTCTTCTAGCGTTAGGATATAGTCCGGCACCACCTGCTGCCCCCAGTAGGCACGATATGAGTATGGCGTGGGCGGATCCAGAACTGCGCGCAGGTCTGCAAGACAAAGTGACCATCCTGCACTGCGTTTCAAATTATCCATCCAGCCCAGAAGCTACAAATTTGCATACAATCGGCACCATCCGCTCAGCGTTTGGTTTGCGTGTCGGCTATTCTGACCATACGCTGGGTGGAACCGCTTCAATTGCGGCTGCCGCGCTTGGTGCGTGCTGCATAGAAAAACACCTTACACTCGACAATTCGCTAGAGGGTCCTGATCACGCGGCTTCAGCTGAGCCCGATGAAATTGCCGCTATTTTTTCTAGCGTCAGAGAAGTCGAAGCAATGCTCGGCTCTTCTGTCAAATGCTGTACGCCAGAAGAGCGCAGCACGATGAATGCGGCACGAAAACGTCTGGTAGCAAAGGCGGACATTTCCAAAGGAAATCCTTTCACGCTGGAAAATCTATCAACAAAGCGTGCGGCGTCTGGCAAGGACCCGCTGTTGTTTTGGGAGATGCTTGGTACATCAGCTTCAAAAGACTATCGTGAAGGTGACCCGATTAATGACTGAGAGGTTGTGCATCATCCCGGTTAGGGCGGGGTCCAAAGGTGTTCCACACAAGAACATCCGGGATTTTCGTGGCCAACCTTTGTTGGCCCATAGCGTCCAACATGCGGTCGCCGCTGGCATATTTACGGAAGTCGCGGTTTCCAGTGATAGCGACACCTATCTAGCGATCGCAAAGGAAACAGGCGCAACCAGATGTATCAAACGACCAGATGAGCTGGCATCAGATTTGGCTGGATCGATGGATGTTGTATTGCACGCACTTTCCGAATGCGAAGCCCTGTCTGCCAAGAAATACACTACCGTCGTGCTTTTGCAGGCAACATCTCCATTACGGCAAAGCCGACATATTCAGGAGGCTGTATCCAGGCTCGAAGACGATAAGCTCGATAGTGTGCTCAGTGTAGCGCGCGCCAAGAATTCTCCGTATTTCAATCTTCTTGAATTTGACGCCGACCAAGGAACTTACTCGCTGTCCAAGCCTCTTAGCGGCGATGTCAAGAGACGGCAAGATGCACCAGAAGTCTTTCAGTTGAATGGGTCTATCTATGCGTGGTCAAGGGAGGCATTGACTATTCAACAAAGGGCAATTTGCCATAAAACAGATATATACGAGATGGACAGCTTATACTCGCTAGATATTGACACGGAAGACGATTGGAGCTTTGCCGAGTTGGCATTCGATCTTCTGGCAAAGCAAGATTTGCAAAATCCTGAGAATAAAGAGGTAAATGAGCATTGAAAGAAATTGCTTCAATTCTTGTCTCTCCGACGGATGATTTTCGCCAAGTTCTTAAGATCATAGATAACTCAGCCGTGGGGTTTGCCCTCGTAGTTGGGCCCGAAAACAAACTGCTGGGTACCGTGACCGACGGAGATCTTCGACGGGCGATGATTCAAGGTCCATTGGTCGACAAGACTGCAGAAGATTTGATGAATAAATCGCCGCGAACAATTGACGCCGGGGTAACTCGCTCGGATCAGCAAAAGTTCTTAATGCGCAACAAAATCACTTTTGCTCCGATCGTTGATCAGACAGGATCGGTCGTGTCGGTTGCTGTTTCCCCACATTTGCCAGGTAGTACACTGGACAATGTAGCTGTTGTAGTCATGGCTGGTGGCCTTGGCTCGCGCCTTGGGGAGTTGACCAAAGACAAACCGAAGCCGCTGCTGGAAGTTGATGGCGAACCCATCCTTGAGAAAATTATCAAGCGGTTCAGAAACAACGGTTTGGAAAACTTCATCTTCTGCGTCAACTACAAGGCTGAGATGATCCGTAATCACTTCGGGTCCGGCGACAAACTGGGTGTACGCATCGAATACGTAGAAGAGCAAGAACGCCTTGGGACCGGTGGTGCACTTTCCTTGGTCGATGCCGGTGTCTTTGATCAGTTCTTTGTCACCAACGCAGATATCTTGTGTTCGACAAACTACCGCGAGATGCTTGAATTCCACTTGGATCAGAAATCCTGCGCGACGATGGCAGTGCGAGAACATGAAATCGAAATTCCCTTCGGAGTCGTGGAGACCGAAGGTTTCGAAATAAAGTCTCTGAGCGAGAAACCCACCTATAAGTACTTCATAAATGCCGGGTATTATGTGCTAGATCGCACTGCCATTGATCACGTTCCAAGCGGAACATTCTTCGATCTGCCATCATTGTTCGATGTTTTGCGCGAGCAAAAAATCAATACGCGCATTTTTCCGACAAGCGGAGATTGGATCGATATCGGTAGGCCCGAGGATTTGCAGCGCGCGCGCAAGATCGTGACAGATAACGAAGGATAAAGATGACAAAGAGCTTTGGAGTAATTGGCCTGGGGCGCATGGGCTATCGCACTGTGCTTGCTGGGCGCGCAGCTGGCCTTGAACTTGCTAAGATTCTGGACAGTTCTGATGAGCCTTGGGGCGTGACACAAGACGCGACGCTAGTGTCGGTTCTAGTTAATTCGATGGATGCCTTTCTCGCTAACGTTCCAGACATCGTAGCAATTTCGACGACTGCCGATAGCCACGCTGATTTGTTCCGCGCTTTGGTCGACGCAGGCGTGAAAATTGTTCTGGTAGAAAAACCGGTCGCTTGTTCAGTTGCTGACGGTTTGGAGATGGTGCGGATCGCTAAGGAAAATAGTATCAATGCGTTGGTCAATCACAATCACCGGTGCTGGAATGTGCTTCGAACAATACGCCAGTTTGATGGGGATCCTCAATTCGGGAAATTGCAATCCTTTGTAATCACACAAGGTGCTGGTGGATTGGGAAACCTAGGCACACATTATTTTGATCTCGCAAATTGGATGTTCTCCGATACTCCTCTTTACGTTTCAGCGGTTGGTACTCAGCCAGAGTCAACAAACCCACGTGGCCCGCAATTCAAAGACGTGGGAGGTGCCGTTCTTGTAAGTTATCCCAAACAACGACGTTTGCTGTTGGAGATCGGTGACGATATCGGTGTTATCGGCGGATATGAGTTCCGATTTGAACGCGGGCGCGTGCTGATGCCATTCACTTCGGAACCTCCGCAAGTCTTTGTACGTAAACCAGAAACACAAGACCTCCCCAAGCATTTCTATGGTGCTGCCTTACAGGAGATTCCGTGGAAGGATTTTGTTCCCGGCGATGTAGTCAATCATACGCGTGATGTGTTCCTTGATCTGTTAAATGACCGCAGCGAAGGCGGCGCTTCGTTGATCGACGCGACACTAGCTCTGGAAGTTATGATTGCAGCTCGCAAGGCAATCGAGACGACTTCAGTCATTGCGTTGCCGTTAAGTGACGTTGATCGCGCAAGCGTTTATCCATTAGCCTAAAATGTCGATATCTGGTCAGGCGTTTCTGCCCGCCTGATCTCGCACCAATGGCTGATAGGATCGTGAAAACCTGGGGTTTCGTTGATATGTTCACTTGTACCCAGAAATCTGTGAAGATCTTCCAAGTCATTACACAGGTGAATGTGTTGCGAAGCATCTGACAGGTTCAATCCCAAAAGATTTGGCACGGGTAGGCAGACAGCGGTTTTACCCACCAAAGCAGTTTGCAATGCAACGTTTGAAAACCCGGTTACAACCAGAGAAGTGTTTCGGATGAAGTCCACAAGTGTGCCGTCATCGATTTGGCCGTACCTCCCAAACTGGGCTTTGACCCGAGCCCGGTCTAACCTTGGATGTGGTCGACACAGAATATCGTACCCGGCGTCCCTAATTAGACGGCACGCGGCTTCGAATTCCTTATCATTGATCGGTTGCAGGGCAATACCTATTGGTTTAGGTGATTCTTCCTCGGGTTCTTTTGACAAAGAAACCGCGTAGTCTTTCATGAAATTTGCCATGCCAAAAGATGGTCCAAGCACAACTTTTGTCTCGTGGCTAACGCGGTCGATTTTCTCTTCGATAACCTTCATTGTTGCTGCATCCGAGCAGACAAAGAGATCCATATCAAGGACTTGATACCTGGGATGGGCGCTCCAGAAAAAAGCCTGATATTCTATGGTCTTGACGCCTTTTAGCTTCAGGCCCAAGGCGACGGGGACAAAAACTGCGGAACGGCTGGGTGAGCAAACGAGCGTTTCGATATTCTGAAACTGCGGATGGTTCATGAGGCAGTAATAGAACCCTGCTATCCTGGGCAGTCTGCTATTCGTTGCTGCGAGTGTTTCATTTAACAACAGAGCAAACCAATTCTCTGGGTTAAACCCAAATCTTTGTACCAAAAGCGGGTCGGATTTGGACAACTGCGCATGTACCGTTTTGCAGGTATTCTGTTCGGGTAGTGCGAGTCTTAGTTTTGCGTCACCAAGGGCCGGTTCCGGTGAATTCAGATAGAACTCCGAAGAGTGACAGACAAACTCATCACCCCAATGCAAAGGAGCTATCTTATTAGGGTGTCGAACTTCGAAAATCGCGTCAAAACGCTTTCCCATCTTTAGTTCGGCGTAGCCGATCGCTTCAGCGGATCGAAGATATGTCGGCTGCCCTGGGTTCCCTAAAAGGAGTGTCTGAGGCCGTGAATCTGGGAAATGCCCAAACCCTGAAGTTTCAATGTCAGGTCTAAAGAAGTTTGGTTCCTTTGCTACTAGATTAACGTGGGCCGGCCATTCCTGATAACGCCCTGGATAACAAAGGCTCTGGGCATTGAGATTTGTCAAAAGTGAATTCCCAAAGTCTTCCCAAAGATCGTTCTTATCGACCTTGCACTCATCAAATATCGCAAGAAACTGTCTGATTCTCGAATAGAGGTTATCGGCCAGCTGTAACTCTAAACCTGCAGACATATTGGATATGTCTATTCTGTCAAAACTGAACCCGGATTTCGATAGCATTGACGGGGCAATTTTTGACACGATGTACTTTGCCAAAAATTGAGTCTGGATGGCGATCTGAAAGTCCGTTTCGGAGTAGAAACCCGCCAGACCGTCAACCTGGAAAACTTCGATCAATCCCAAACGCTTGTACCGTTTGATCTGTTTTGCATGCTCCTTCGGTATCTGGGTTTGAAAGAACACCAATATCCTACGCCGTGCACGCAATCGAAAGGCAAACTTTCTTAGTTTCGTCCGAGACAATGTTGCCCGCGATGAAGATTGAAACCATATTGTGCAAGATAGTTTACGCATTTACCATTTCCGGTTTAAATAATCCTTTTTATGAGAGTGTTAGCGATCAGTGCGGTTTAGTGGGCGGGCCGGAGTGCCAGCGACTAACTGCTCCGCCGCGACCGTTTTGATCACCGTAGCGCCTGCGCCAACAACCGCTCCGGCCAGGATTGTAATTCCATTTCGCACGCTTGCCCCGACGCCTATGAATACCCGCTCACCCAAAGTAACATCTGCTGCGATCTGAGAACCGGGCGCTACATGGCAAAATGCGCCGACGCTGCTGTCATGGTCGATACTGGCATTTGTGTTTACGATTGTCCCGCGTTCAATCTTGCAGCCGATATTCACAACGGCACCGGCTGAAATCAAACAGCCTGGTGCAACGTCTGCATAACGAGACACGATTGCTTTGGGGTGCACCAAAGTGGCGATAGGCAGATTAAGATCTTCTAGTCGTTCTTGTAAAAATGCACGTTTCTTATTGTCACCTACTCCAACAAAGAAAAAGCTGTCATGAGGCTGACTCATCAGCACATCCGTGCGATCATCATCGACTACTGGCCAAATACCACTTTGGCGTTGGCTTTCCCAATTGGGGTCAAGAAACACAACTTGTTTCCATCCTGACAGCTCCGCAATTTCAGCGGCAACGCGCCCATTTCCCCCCGCGCCAAGAATAACTAATCGCTGCATTTTTTCTGATCCAAACATTTTTTCTGATTGCCAGAGGCGCAAGGTTGAGACTTCGAACTCGTCCAAACGATGGCTTATACGATCAACGCGCGCAACCGCTTCCATAATGGTGTGTCGCTAGCAGGGTCCGTTCGCTGGGTCGGGATGCCCCACAAGGTTGCTCCATCAAAGCTTGGTCATGACGGGTTTGGGTTTCTGCCGAACAGAAGCGGTTTAAGCCCAATCTTCTGTAGGTTTGAAGCGAATGATGACGCAGCATTGTCAAAACGTGAAGCGAGAAGTTTCCAATCTCTTAGTTTACGAGCGGGATCTCGATGCAGTTTCTGCGCCTGCTATGTCGATTGCGAGCTGCGATGCGGGTTGGAAATCAATGGTTTCTGGTTTTGGGTCCACTTGTTTCGATGCGGCGTTTGCCTCCGATGTTGTAATAGGGGATCTGGTCCAGATCGCAGAGAAATGTGCCTGGAGCGGCAACGGCTTTCACGTCGCTTGCGATGGGTTGGAAATCCGCCCGGAAATGTGTGGTGCTTTTGACACAGATCACTGAATAGGATGTGGGATTCAGGCCGATATGGGTGAAATGAGCGCGGTCGAGGCATTGGTTGCGCACACTGGTGACGACCAAGTCTATCTTCGCGCCAGCCTCTATCATCCTCAGAGCGGCCGTTTTGCCAAGTGTCGCGATGCCGCCTCCGTACATCTCACCTGAGTATCGGCAGATGCCATCTCCGATGGCCAGAACTTCGAACTTTGCCTCAACGGGGTGGTGCCCGGGCAGACCTGATTTTCCGCCGATGGCCAGGTTCAGTTTTGCGCCTTGGCCTGCACGATGCGCTTTCTCTGCGCTTTCGGCGTCGTGGAAGAGACCCATCAAAACCTCCTGCGCTTCCCCCTCGATCAAAGCGGCCAGAAGTCCGGTGGTATCGGATGTGCCGCCTGCGCCTGCGTTGTCCTGTACATCCGCTAACACGAGCGGTTTGTCGCGACGCGAACAACAGGCCAGAACGGCTTCGTCCAACGACAACATAGAGCAGTCCACATCAGGTTCTCGGGCCAGAAAAAGGTCGACAATTTGATCTACTGCGGCGGTCGCTTGCGCGGCACTGGTCGCGTAGGCAACGCAGGACGGACCAGTATCGGGATAATCTGCCGCAGTAAAACCCAGCGCGATTTCTGCAAAGACATGGGTATGTTCGAACTGGGTGGGCAACTGATAAATCTCATCAAACGGTGCGGCCCAGGTGTATTGCGCATGCAATGGGATCAGATAGGGCACCTGCCGGAAGGCTTTGTGCAGCTTTTCTCCGGCCAGTAGCCTTTGCAGAACCGGTACGCATCGCGCACCGGTTTCGCCCATATCGAGGTGCGGGTACGTGCGGAAAATTGCCAGATAGTCCGCCTGCGAGATCATCTGGTCAGAGATATTGGCATGCAGGTCAAGGCTCGCCACGACCGGAACATCCCGCCCTACCAGATCACGTACTCGGCGCAACAGCTCTCCCTCACCATCGGCCAGGCTTTCAGTCACCATTGCACCGTGCAGGTCAAGATACACTCCGTCCAGCGGTCCCGCGCCGCGAAGGCCATCCAAGATCATAGTACATATCTTCTCGAACGCGTGATCCGTGACATGAGCGCTAGGTTCCGCCGCACACCACAGGATCGGCAAAAGCTCGAAACCTGCCTGGTTCGCGGCGGAAGAAAACCCGGCGATGGGTAGGTTCATACCTTTGGTGTCCGCGATGACACGCGGGCCATGCAACATTTCGGGCCAGGAATCTGCCATCTCGAACTCGGGCAGACCCGCTTTGGTCGCTCCGAAGCAGTTGGTTTCGTGTTGAAATCCGGCAATGGCAATGCGTTTGGCTGTCATTTTAAAATTCCAGTTCTTTTCTGGATTTGGTGGCGCCAAACACAATCTGTCCTCGCCGGATGGTTGCAACAATTGATGTGTCGAGTAGTCGTTCAGGATCATCTAGGGGATTGCGAGAAAGGATGGCGAAATCTGCCAGTTTTCCGGGCTCAATCGAACCGCGCTCATCTTCTTTAAACACTTGCCACGCCGCATCGATAGTTTGTGCCCGAAGCGCAGACAGTACGCTGACCCTTTCCTTTTCACCCAGTTGCCGGCCGGATGCAGTCAGTCGATTCACCGCGCAATGCGCCAGATGGATTGGCCGCGTTGGCGTAACCGACGCGTCATTGTGGATCGTATAGCGTACACCGTATCGTTCCGCAGTTGCGGCTGGCGAAATCCGTTCAGCGCGCTCCGGGCCGAGGAAGGTATCGTAATGTCGGTCCCCCCAGAAATGCACATGTGCTGAAAAAAAACTGACAGTTATTCCAAGCCGCGCCATGCGGTCCAGTTGATCGTCGCGCAGAACCTGGCCGTGGACGATTGTATGGCGGTGATCGTCTCGCGGATGCGCTAACAAGGCCTTGTCCACCGCATCGATGAACATCTCGGCCCCGGCATCCCCGTTGCAATGGCAGTGGATCTGAAACCCCATAGCGTGTAGGCGGAGAACCTCGGAATCCATGTCGACCTGCGTGGCATAGATCATGCCACAGGGGTGATCGGGGTCCAGCGACTTGTGGTAGGGCGCAGACAGATAGGCAGTCTGTAACTGGAATGCGCCATCGGTAAACAGCTTGCGCGCACCCAGCGTAAAATGTGGGTTGCCGGGCCAGTTATTGTCGATCCAGCCCTGGCTCAGAGCCGGTTCCAGATCGGCAATTGGCAATAATTCCAAATCAATGCCGGGATCCTGATCGGCACGAAGGCTGGCAAAGTGGTCGAGCATAACCTGCGATGCCCAAGCGTTCTGTGCATAAGTTACTCCGTGGGACAAATACTCATCACGGCAGGCGTTGAACCCTTGCCAGAACCTGTCCCGGTCGATCAGAAAATCAGTGTCGCCCATTTCGCCCATGGCCGACAGCCCTTCGACCAGCCCCGTCAGGGCGCCGGTATCGGGGTCGCGGCCATAACGCCCTCCGGTCGGGTCCGGGGTGTCGCGATTGACGCCATGCAGCTTCAGCGCCATCGAATTGGCCACGCCATTGTGACCCGAAGCATGCAGAACCCAGATTGGATGCGCCGTTGAGACATCATCCAGTTCGGCCCGGGTAGGCATGCGGCCTTCTGAAATGGCGGTGTTGTCGAACAAAACGCCCATCACCCAATCGCCCTCGGGCGTCTCTTCGGCCCGGCAGCGCAGCTTTTCCAAAGTTTGCGCCATATCCATACACGCGCCGCGTGGAGGTGATGCAAGATCAACCCGAAACAGCTGGATGAAGCCGGGATCTGGGAAGTGGCCGTGCGAGTCGAAGAAGGCTGGGATCAGGGTCTGGCCAGCTAGGTCATATACACCCGCATCGGATGACATCTGCCGCCGCAGCGTTGCTTCGTCCCCCACCGCAATGATGACATCGTCCCGCACCAACACCGCCTCGGGTCGGGAATTGTCGGCGTCCATCGTCAGGATGGGACCGCCGAAATAGAGTGTTTCCCTCATCCTTTAGTGACCCGGAGCAGGCGCACCCGACAAGGGTGCGAGACAGCGCAGCCCGTGGCCCGCCGCAACCTCCCATTGCGGTGTCTGTGTGCAGATGTCTTTGGCAAACGGGCATCTTTCGCGGAACTCACAGCCCGACGGACGTTGCAAGAGGCTGGGCGGCTCACCTTTGAGCGCGATCCGTTCAAGGCGCGCATCGGGGTCCGGCTCGGGGTTGGCGCTGAGCAGGCAGCGGGTATAGGGGTGGCGCGGATCGTCGAAGATCGCCTCTGTCGTGCCTTCCTCGACCAGTCGACCCAGATACATAATGCCCATGCGGTCTGCCACGTGGCGCACCACGTTCAGGTTGTGGGTGATGATCACCATCGCCAGGCCCAGGCGTTCCCGCAGGTCATTGAGCAGGTTCAGCAGCTCACCCTGTACCGAGACATCCAGCCCCGCCGTTGGTTCATCCGCCAGGATCAGTTTCGGCTCCAGCGCCAAAGCGCGGGCAACACCAACCCGTCGTGCCTGGCCACCGGACAATTGATAGGGGTAGCGGTCCGCGAAATGCACCGGCAGGTTCACCATTTCCAGCAGACGCTTGGCCTCGGCATCCAGATCGCGATCTTTCATGCCCTGAATGCGATAGGGTTCCGTGATCAGGCTTCGGATTGTCAGGCGTGGTGACAAGCTGCCCACAGGGTCCTGAAACATCATCGCCATGTCCTTGCGCAGCGGACGCATTACCCGTTCCGGCGCGCCCCGAATCTCCCGCGAGTCAAACACGACCGAACCGGCTTGCGCCGGGGCCAGACCAGCAATCGCACGGATGACAGTTGTCTTGCCCGAGCCGCTCTCGCCGACAAGCGCATAGGTTTCGCCAGCTTCGACCTCAAAACTGACGCCAGCCAGCACGTTGACAGGGCCATAGCTGGTTTGCAGGTCGTGGACGATCAGCAGGCTCATGTCGCGGCCTCCTCATGGTTCAGCCAGCAGGCGGCGTGATGCCCTTCTTTCAGAAGATCCAAGGGGGGAACGTCCATTGCACAGCGCGGCATCGCCTGGTCGCAGCGGTCGCGGAAGATACATCCACCGGGCAGGTTGGCCAGATCGGGTACTTCGCCCGGAATGGTTGGCAGGACCCGTGCGCGTTCCTTGATATGGCCCGGGTCACAGTCGATTAGACGGCGTGTGTAAGGGTGCTTGGGATTGTGAAAAATCTCGCGCACTTCACCGCTTTCGACGACGGCGCCTGCGTACATCACAACCACTCGGTCGCACAGTTCCGCGATCACACCCAGATGGTGCGAAATAAATAGGATGGCGCAATGGAATTCGCGCTGCAGCTCTTTCAGGCGTTCGATGATCTGCACCTCAAGCGTGGCGTCCAGCGCGGTGGTCGGCTCATCCGCGATCAGCAGGTCGGGTTTCGACATCAACGCCATGGCAATCGCGATCCGCTGCCGCATCCCGCCCGAGAACTCATGCGGGAACTGCTTTAACCGCGCCTCTGGGTCCGGGATACCGACAGCCCCCAGCATCTTTGCCGCATTGGCCAGTTTTTCCTGCTTACTAGCCTTGGACCGGTGCTGAATATCGACCATCTGCTGGCCAATGGTCAGAACCGGATTGTGGGTCTGCATCGGGTCCTGAAAGATGATCGAGATATCGGCCCCGCGCAGATCACGCATCCTGCGTTCAGGCACTTGCAACAGATCCTGCCCCTTAAAGCGTATTTCGCCTTGCCGGAACCGCGTGTTCGGTGCGGTCAGCCGCAGGATCGACGAGATCAAGGTTGATTTTCCGCAACCAGACTCACCGACAATACCCACGATTTCACCTTTGCGGATGTCAAAGGTGATATCCCGCAATGCCTTGAGATCTCCGCGTGCCGTTTCATAATCGACGCTGAGGTTCTCGATTTCCAGAAGAGTTTCGGTCATCGCTGTTTCCTCAGTTTGGGATCAACCACGTCGCGCAGGGATTCCCCTAAAAACGTAAAGCCCAGGGTTGCCAGAATGATCGGCAGACCGCCGCCCACCACCAGCCAAGGTGTCTGTCGGATCAGGGAATACCCGTCCTTCAGAAGTGCGCCCCAACTGGGGGTTGGGGGCTTCACGCCAAGCCCGAGAAAGGACAGCCCCGCCTCAAGCGCGATTACCGTCGGGATGTCCATAGCAGCCAGGACGGCCAAAACCCCCACGATATTTGGTAGCATGTGCACACCCAAGATGCGGGCCATGCTGGCCCCCATCGACCGCTCGGCCAGAATGAACTCGGAATTGCGCAACGTCAGGGTCTGCGTTCGCGCCACACGGCCATAGGTTGGGATCGAAGTCGCCATCACCACGAACACAACCGTTTGCAAACTGGGACCGACCAGGGCCACAACGGCCAGCGCGAACATCACGGTTGGGAAGGATCGGATGGTGTCAAAGAACAACATCAACAGGTTGTCGAGCCATTTTGGCCCATACCCCGCAATCATTCCCAAGGTTAGGCCAATTACCATCGCACCAAAGACCGCAGGCAAGGCGACTTTCAACGCAACCTGACCGCCGGCAATCACGCGGGAAAACGTATCGCGGCCAAGTTGGTCCGTACCCAGAAGGTGCTCGGCAGACGGGCCTTGCAACCGGGCTTTGATATCCATGGCCACAGGATCATAGGGCACAATCCAATAGGCGAAAATCGCACAGAAGACGATGGTGCCGACAATGACCAAACCAATCAGACCCAGAGGGTCGCGGGCGACGCCGACAATGATCTGACCAAGTTCAGAACGAGATTTTTCCATTTCGGCTTTCCTCAATGCGCTTGTCTAGCGCGTGGGTCGAGCCACGCATTGATCAGATCCGCCAGTGCGGTCGACACGACGAACAAACCGGTTGAGATCAGAACCGAGCCCATGACAATCGGGTAATTGCGGGTGGTTATGCTGTCGATCACCAGCTTGCCCAGACCCGGGCGCGCGAACACTATTTCGGCGAATACGGCCGAACTCAGCAGGAAACCCATGCCGACGCCGATCACCGTGACAACCGGAAGAATGGCGATACGCAAGGCATAAACCATCACCACGCGGCGCTCTGCGATACCGAAGGCACGTGCGGTCCGAACGTGGTTTTCGCCTAAGACTTCCAACATCGAGGCGCGCACCAACCGCGCGATGTAGCCCACCCAGCTTAGCCCGATGGCAAAGGCGGGCAAAACGAGGTGATCAATGCGACCCCAGAAGCCTTCGCCCGCGCCGATGGCTGGAAACCACTGAAGATGCACGGCAAAGACCAATAGCGACAGAAGTGCTACGACAAAGGCGGGTGCTGCAACAAAACTGACCGAAATCGCCGCCGCAATGCGATCGATCAGAGTGTTCGGATGGGCGGCGGCATATGCCCCAAGTGCAATTCCCAAAGTGGCGGACCACAGGATCGACGCAAAGATCAGTTCCAGAGTGTAGGGTAGCTGCTGAAACACGATATCTGTCACGGACCGGCCCGAGAATACGTCGATTCCCAGATCGCCACGGACCAGGTTTCCATAGAATATGACCAGCTGTTTCCAGATTGGTTGATCCAGCGCCAACGCAGCGGTGAGCTGGGCCTGAAGCTCAGGTGTTGCGCGTGGCCCCAACATGATCTGGACCGGGTCCCCGGGGACGGCGCGGATCATCAGGAACATGACGGTAACCGCCACGAACAGGATAAGCAGCGCTAGCCCGAAGCGGCGGGTTGCAAACTTCAACATGAAAAGCTGGCTCCTTTTGGATGGGTGGCGAGCTGTTTTGTCCGGCGGGCGTCAAACCCCGCCGGACATAGCCGACCTTGGGGAGGTCAGGTCGCCTTGCCGAAGTACCGCAGCAGTGCCAGACCGTCGGGTCTTAGCGCGGGGGTGACACGCGCCGAATGAATCACCGGTGTCGCCTCGTGGGTGATAAAGCGGTAGGCACCACTTTCTTCCATCAGATCCTGCGCCCGCTGATACATCTCAGCGCGTTTGGCCACATCCGCTTCCTTGAATGCCGAGTTGTGAATTTCGTCAAATTCAGCCTTGCTGAACCGCTCCCAGTTCCAGATGCCGACCTGTTCGGTGGTGAACCAGGCCGTCGCATAATATGGATCGGGGGTCATCGAGAAGCGGTTCAGAACCAGTTGCAGGTTCTCGTTGTCTCCGCTTGCCCAGAATGCACCGGATTCCAGTACGTTGACTTCGACCGTGATCCCGATCTGCGCCAGAGTTGCCTGAATGATCTGAGCCGTCGTGGTGAAAGTGGTCTTGTTCAGCGTGTCCAACGTAAGCGTCACATTGGTCTCGCCAGATTCCGCCAGCAATTGCGCCGCTTTCTCGAAGTTTGCCGCCGGAGGGACCAGAGATTGCGGGCGGTGGCCCGCAAGGCCAGGTGCGATGATGCCTGTCGAGGGTTCAGCGGCTCCAAAATAGGCCGCCTCTAGGATGCTTGGTACGTCGACTGCATGTTGAATCGCCTGACGCAGTTTTGGGTTCTGAAGCTTGGGGTGATCCAGATTCATGCCCAACCAGACATAGAACAGTGAGGGTTTCTCGACCAAAGATCCGCCATTCGGAACACCGGCCCGATAGCGTTCGACCGATCCCAGCGAAACCCGAGTCATGTCCAGTTCGCCCGCCTCAAAGGCGATCTCGGCGGTGTTTTCGTCGTCGATCGGCAGGATTTCGATTGTGTCCCATGTTGGTGCGTCACCCTTCCAATCCGGGTTGCGCTTAAGCACGGTTTTCTCTTTGGGTGACCAGCTGTCCCGCAGATAAGGGCCGGATTCAGCGACCGGATCAGCCCCGATGCGGCCCCCTGCGGCCTCGACCGCAGCTTTCGAGACGATGTTGCCGGTTATGTAGGGCAGGGCGATCGACCAAATCGGAGCAAACGGCTCGTTCAGAACGATGGTACCTTCGCGTTCGCTGCTCACTTCGACATGGCTGAACGGACCCAAATCGGGCTTGTTCGGGCTTTCGGTCGCATCGTCCACGATGCGCTCCATGCTGAATTTCACGTCTTCAGCGGTCATCGCACCGAAGCCATTGGTGAAACCGATATCATCGCGTAGGGCGAACTTGATATGGGTCGGGTCAACCTGCTCGATCATCGCCGCCGCATCCAGCTGCCAACCCCATTCCTCGCCGGGCTTGTATTGGATCAACTTGTTGTAAATCGAGGCATGCACTTCTTCTTCGACAACACCGACGGAATGTGCGGGGTCCATGTTCTGGGCATCACCGTAGGCGCGCACCCGCAACACCCCGTCATCAGCGGCGAAGGCGCGATTGGCCCAGCTTGCAGGCAGCGCGGATGCCGCCCCAAGCGCAGTTGCCCCTTTCAAGAAGCCCCTGCGCCCGACATTTGCTTTTGTCCATTCGATTTTCATGATGTTCTCCCTTGGGTCAGATCGTTTACAGAAGCCTGCGCGGGATGGTTTCGTTCCATTCCTTTGTCAGAACTTCTGTTTTGTCCGCGCCTTCGGTGGCGCGCAGTTTTCGATGCAGATAGAAATTCTCGACGTCACAGGTCATCGCGTTTTCGGTGCTGATCTCGACCTGCCATTCGTCCCTCTCGAACGTGAAACGCCAGCCCGCCGTGAATTGCGCGGTCGCTGGGTCATCGGGATGGATCGCATAGCGCATGGCGACGTGGCTTCCGACGATCAGGCCGTGGCCGGGGTCCTGTGCTTTGCCGTAGTCGTCGAATGTCTCAAGTACGACGGTTCCGTCCGCTTCGATGCGCCGTTCGGATCGGCCCGACGGCGCGCGCAGCTCGGTGCTTTGCAAAGTCGGATAATCCTGCGCTGGTCCGGGATGTGCAGGATCAGCTTCCTCAGACATCGTCCGAACCGGCAAATACAGCGCCGAACCTTGCAGTTGCAACGTTACCTCTGCCGCTTCTGGCGCGGGCCAAACGATTGGCCAGTAAGCGGTAGACAGCGCAAGACGCAGGATATGACCGGGTTTCACGCGATGCGCGCACTCATTTAGTGCAATTTCCGCACTGTAAACTTGACCGGGAACCAACGCTTCAGGGGTCTCGTGGCTCTTGTAGTGCGTCAGGTTCAGCGCCCGATAGGTGATCCGCTGAGAAACCCCATCCGGGGCGACATCACATAATCGCGCAATCAGTTGGGCTACCGGTCTGTCCACGGTGAAGGACAGTTTCAGTCGCGCCCGTCCAAGCAGTTCAAGCGGCTTGTCCAGCGGTGCCGTATCGAAACAAAGCGACAGTGCGTCATCGGCTGCTTGATCTTCGGCCAACTCATTGTCGATCCGCATGCCCGGGCAGAAATACCCGCCAGCCTGTCCGATATGGGCCGGATTCGATACGGCTGTCTCGGCCGTAGTGGCGACGTCGGAAAACCCACCCAATCCCAAATGCCAGACTTCATCGCTGACATTGGGCGACGGCCATTCTGTCTCGGCGATCCAGCGGCCCTGCCTGGGTTTGTTCTTTTTGCTCGGGCCAAAATGATCCTGCATATAGGTTCGGTAGGCGGGCAGGTCTTCGGCGCCATTCTGCTGCCCCTTCAGCCAGCGATCAAACCAGCCGATCACCTCGGAGTGGAAATCCCCAGCCTCTAGTTTCGAGATATGCGGATAGCGGTGCTCCCATGGTCCGATCAGCGCTTTTGACGGCACGGCCAGATTTGCTGCCAGCGCTGGCGGAGCGTTGACATATGCATCCGACCAACCCGTTATCGCAAGAACCGGAGCTTGAATCGCCGACCAATCCTCGCAAACCGAGCCATGTTTCCAGAACGCGCTGCGCGTTGGATGACGCAGCCAATCGGCTGCTGAGAATGGTACATTCTCAAGTCGGGCAAGCCAGTCTTCTCGCCAATCAGATCGCAGCTCGGGGTCTGCGGGCCGTGTCAAATAGGCAAACATCTGACTGCCCCAGTTGATATTGTCGCTTAACAGGCAGCCGCCCATGAAGTGTATGTCATCGGCGTACCGATCCACGGTCGAGGCAACACTGACCACCGCCTTGAGCTCGGGCGGATGGCGAAAGGCCAGCTGCAGCCCATTGAACCCTCCCCAGGAGATACCGATCATCCCAATGTTTCCGTCGCACCAGTTTTGTGCGGCGATCCAACTCAGAACGGCTTCACCATCGCAGAGTTCCTGTTCCGAATACTCGTCGTCGAACTGCCCCTCGCTATCACCGGTTCCGGCAATGTCGACGCGGATGCAGGCGTATCCTGCCTCGGCAAATACTGGATGAGTGGTGGCATCTCGCGGCGCAGTTCCATCCCGTTTGCGATAGGGGAGGTATTCCAGAATGGCGGGTGACGGCCCGGTTTCGGGCAACCAAATTCGTGCAGCCAGTTTCCGACCATCCGGCAGGGGGATCCAGGTGTTTTCGATGATTTTTGTGGACATTCGGAGCGAGGTCCCGTTGTTGCGTTTGGTACAGCCAACCCGCATTCCGAAAATTATTGAACTGAGCTACTTTACGCGCTTTTATTCAATCTTTAGCATTATAGCGTCAAAACGCGAAAGAAATGACGCTTATGTCCGAAAGTTTTTCCGCAAATTTACGGTCTTTGTGCGCCGAGCGAGGCAATATCTCGCAGGTCTGTCGAGAAATCGGCCTGAACAGGCAGCAGTTTAATCGCTACCTCAACGGCGAAAGCTTGCCATCAGCCCACAACCTGCGCCGTATCGCTCGGTATTTCGATCTGCCTGAGGCGCAGCTTTTTGCGCCTCGGGCGGATTTTGAAGAAACATTGAAAGACTCGATCGTCCGTCGGAAAGAAACTCCTGCCAGCTTGTTTGTTAAGCCGTACAGTGATCAGGTGAAGAATCTCAGACGCTATGTGGGCTTCTATCATTCTTTCTTTTGCACCCCGTCTTGGCAGGGGCGCATTTTTTGTTCTCTGATCCGACTTAAGGAGGTGGATGGCGTCGTGACGATCCGCTCGCACGAAAACGCCACGTCCCCGGACAAAAGCGTTCGGCAGATTTCGCGCTACGAAGGGCTGGTTGCCCTGCGCGGTAACAGGATCTTCGCCACCGAACATGAAAGCGGCAAGGAAGGAAGCATTGCGCAGACCATCCTTTATTCCGCGCATCGCCAACAGCTAAAATACTTGCGTGGCATGACAATGGGTGTGGCTTGGCGGCCGTTTCCACACCCTTATGCGGCGAAAACAATCTGGAAACGGCTTGATGAGCGCATTACCGCCCGTGAAGCGCTCACAGCCTGCGGTGTCTATTCAGAACAGAGTAAATCAATCGACCTGGCGGTCCGAAAGTACCTTTTGGGATCAGGCGATGCCCATTTTTCAGCGATACCAACAGAACTTGCCAATTGAGTGATGCATTTTGAAATCGCCGTTTAGTGGCGCCATTTTCGCACGGGGCGGATCCTGTTTGTGACTCAGAACCTTGTGATGACCGTCGCACCGATTGAGGTAAACTTATCCATCCCTATCAAGGCCTTGGGCGCGTCTTCCAGGCTGATTTTTTCCCCCACCAACCGGGCCGGATCCAACTTGCCATTTTTAATCATGTCGAGCATCGCGCCATAGCGATGCGCCTGCATCCCGTGCGAACCAAGCAATTCGATCTCTTGTCCTACGATCTTTGGCATGGGTACTGCTGGCGAAGCGTGATCACCCAGCATCAGACCGACCTGAATGTGCTTGCCGCGCGGACGCAGGCAGAGGATTGAGTTGGTCATAGTGACGGGATGACCCAATGCGTCGATTGACACATGGGAGCCGCCTTTGGTGATTTCGCGGATCGCTTCGGGAACATCAGCATCTGTACCGTTAATGGTCGCAACTGCACCCAGTTCTTGCGCAAGTTCGAGTCTGGCTTCGTCTAGATCAACCCCGATGACATTGGCCCCGACGGCGGCAGCAATCATAACGGCTGACAGACCGACCCCACCGCAGCCATGCACGGCAACCCATTGACCGGCCGAGACCCTTCCCTGATCGACGACCGCGCGGAATGAAGTGGCAAACCTGCAGCCAAGGCTGGCGGCGGTTGCAAATTCCATGGTTTCAGGCAGCGCGACCAAATTAAGGTCAGCCTGATGAATTGGCACATATTCCGCGAAACTGCCCCAATGGGTAAAGCCGGGTTGCTCTTGATACAGACAGACTTGCTGATGCCCTGCGTGACATTCGCTGCACGTTCCGCAGCCGCAGACGAAAGGCACGGTTACCTTGTCGCCAACTTTCCAGTTCTTTACATCCCGTCCGACGGCTTCGACCACGCCAGCCAACTCATGACCGGGTATGTGAGGCAGCTCGATATCACTGTCATGCCCCATCCACCCGTGCCAATCGCTGCGACAAACGCCGGTGGCTTCGACCTTCAGAACAACGCCATGAATATCGGGTGCAGGGTCGTCGACAGTGACAACCTTGGGGGTTTGTTGGAACTTCTCGAACAGGACAGCCTTCATAGTGTGCTCTTTCATTTTTTCGAAAAGTTGTGTGAACCTAAACCAACTCAGCCGAACTGATCCAGCCATAGGGATGAACCCAGGTTGTGGCATTTTAGCACTATTTTAACCAAATCCAGTTTTAGACAAATTTAAGAAATCCACTCTCCTTAAACTTGCGCATATCTTTCTTTAGGTGGTGATGGGGAAATTCCCAAAAGCAATGTGTTGCTTTTGGGTGCTGCTCTTCTTTGCCTTCTGTGCTGGTGAATTGGGTTGTAGGGTCTCAAGGTGTCAAAGTTTTCAAACCTGCTGTTTGCGCTTTCTATTTTTCTATTTAATTCAACACCTTTGCTTGCCGCGCCGACTGCAGATTCAATTGTTGGAGACACTGTTAACAACCCTGTGACTGGTCTGGATACGACAGTCACTGCACTGATCGTGGATCCCGCTTCAACACCTACAGCCGGGACGACGGCTTTTGTTGAGACGGCGGATGGCTATGTGTTTCTCGTCAAAGATGCCGGCGATACAATTTATAACTCCGACAATCCTCCACTGGCATTTGAGATTGTATCCATAACGGGAACAACGGCTCAGATCAGTAATTCTGGTGCGACCGGAACGGCCAGCTTGTCCACCCAGCTGACCCTGTCTCAGTACAACAGCAACTTCAACAGTTCGGGTACTCCTGGCTCTGTCACCCCGCCGGTGAACGTCTCCGGACCCAACGGTGTGAGCCAGGTCGTTTACGGGCGAGATGGCAGCAATGGGCGCGATGGTGCGCTTGTTGTGCCACCAAGTTCAGGTGGAAACGGTGCCGATGGCCCAACCCAGACACAAACCCTGAGCGGGAATGTCAACGCAACCAGCAATGTCGGTTGGCAAGTGGGTAGCGTTGGCGGTGACGGTGGTCAGGGCGGCGACTCGTACCTGAGCTTTTGGGACGGGCGCGATGGCGGCGACGGCGGGGAAGGCGGCACGGTAAACGCAACACAATCCTCCAGCAGCACGATCCAGACATCGGGCGACGGCTATGACGGTATATTTGCGTTCAGCCGCAGCGGCGAGGCTGGTGATGGTGGCAGCGGCTTCGCGGCTCCGGGTGGGGGCACCGGTGGCCACTCGGCAGATGGTGGCGATGTAACCATTACGCAGCGGGGTGACATTTCTACGTCCGGCGACTCGGCTGATGGCATCTATGCGCTGAGCGTTTCGAACAACGGCGGTAATGGTGGGTCACAATGGGGGCTGGTTGGCTCGTCCGGTAACGGAGGCTATGGCGGTAGCGGTGGCACCGTAACGGTAAACACGACCTCAAGCGGTAGCATCTTGACGACCGGCGACTATGCGAACGGTATTTACGCCCAATCCATCGGCGGTTCGGGGGGGGCAGCGGGGACAAGTGGCAACTTGTTGGTTTCGCTCATTGGCGGGGCCGATAATGGCGGAAATGGAGGCAGGGTTAACGTCTCGCATGGTGGCGCGATTGAAACACAAGGTGATTTCGCGCGCGGTATTGTTGCCCAGTCCATCGGCGGCGGCGGTGGTTCGGGCGGAACTGCAGGCGGTCTGGTATCACTTTCTCTTGGTGGTGTGGGCTCGAACGGCGGTAGCGGGGACGCGGTGAATGTCACTGTGCAAGGTTCGGGAAGCATCCTGACTTCGGGCATTGGGGCTGACGGTGTCATGGCGCAATCCATCGGCGGCAGCGGCGGAACCGGTGCAAATTCATATGGGCTTGTTGCGATTGGTGGCACAGGGTCTCGGGGTGGAACGGGCGCTGCGGTGAGCGTCAGCAACTACGGGCGTATTGTAACCGAAGACGACAACGCCCGCGGGATTATCGCGCAATCCATCGGCGGCGGTGGCGGTGACGGCGGCTCGTCCGGCGGAATGGTCTCGGTCGGTGGCAATGGCAGCGGCGGTGGCAGCGGGTCCACTGTGACGATCGTGAATGACGGGATCATCACCACTTCGGGTGATGATGCGATGGGTATTCTGGCCCAGTCGATTGGTGGCGGTGGCGGCAATGGTGGTTCGTCCGGTTCGGTAGGTGCGTTTGTCGGGGTAGCCATCGGTGGTGATGGCGGGGCCGGAGGGACCGGTGGCAATGTCAACGTAACCTTATCCAACACCGATGGCAGCCAGCCGTCGGCTATCCGGACTTCGGGCGCGCGCTCGGCAGGTGTATTTGCACAATCCGTCGGCGGCGGTGGCGGCAACGGTGGCGGAGCGGTCTCGGTTGCGGTTGGCGCATTTGGCGCGGCATCGGTCTCGGTTGGTGGGTCCGCTGGCAATGGTGGCAACGGTGGGACGGTCACGCTTAGCGGCAGCGGTTCAGCTTCGGTGCAGACCGGAGGCGACGACTCGGTTGGGGTGATGCTGCAATCTGTTGGCGGTGGCGGCGGCAATGGTGGCTATGCGGTATCTGTCGCAGCCTCTGGAGGTCCGGTATCGGGTTCGCTGGCTGTTGGGGTTGGCGGTGACGGTGGTACGGGCGGCACGGGTGGTCCGGTCACGGTTGGCCAGTTCGATGGTGGTGGCGTCGCAACAGCAGCTGGGTTTGAAGGCACTGTCGTCACGACCGGAAACCGATCGACAGGCATGCTGTTCCAGTCCGTCGGCGGGGGTGGTGGCAATGGTGGTTTGGCGGTCGCTGCGACCGGTGGCGCCTCGGCTCTGTTTTCGGGCAACGTATCAGTTGGAATTGGCGGCAAGGCCGGCAGTGCGGGCAATGGTGGACTTGTTCAGGTCTATACCAATGCTGACGTGACCACGACTGGCACAAGCTCCAGCGCGATTATCGCGCAATCCGTTGGCGGCGGTGGCGGTAATGGTGGTGGAAGCATCGCGGCCGGTATCAGCGCAAGCGGAGGCGCTGCGGTCGGGATCAACGTTGGTGTCGGCGGAGATGGTGGTGGTGCCGGTATCGGTGGCAACGTCACTTTGCGTGCCGGTGGGACCTCAATCGAAACCAGTGGCGCATTCTCCAGCGGTGTCGTTGCGCAATCCGTTGGCGGCGGCGGTGGTAATGGTGGTTATGCCATCGGTGCCAGTGCCGATATTGCGGGCGGCGCTGCCGGGTCTATCAGTGTAGGCCTCGGCGGTAAAGCTGGCGGTGGAGGTGCGGGCGGTACAGTGACGGCCCAAGTTGATGCGGATGTCACAACCCGTGGGGACGATGCCGGTGCGGTCGTGGTGCAATCCATCGGCGGTGGCGGTGGCAATGGCGGCTTCAGCGTCGCTGCTGGCTTGGCGGCCGGCGGTGGCGGTGCCGGAACGATTGGAGTCGGACTTGGCGGCGACGGAGGCAGCGGCGGCATAGGCGGTACGGTAACCGGCGTGCGCGTCAACGGCGACGTTCGGACCGAAGGTGCACGCTCGACGGCTGTCGTTATTCAATCCATCGGCGGTGGCGGTGGTAATGGTGGTTTCAATGTCACCGCCGGAGTGGCAGCGGCAGGAGCCGGTGCTGGGTCAATTGGCGTCGGGCTCGGCGGCAACGGCGATACAGGCGGCAATGGCGGCGTGGTTGAAGGTCAGGTTGCAGGAAACGTCACAACAGTGTCCGAAGGTTCAGGCGGCGTAGTTTTCCAATCCATCGGCGGCGGTGGTGGCAATGGTGGCTTCAACGTGACGGCCGGTGTTGCCGGTGCGGGGGCAGGTGGCGGTGCCGTCACCGTAGGCCTTGGTGGCGACGGCTCAGGAGGTGGAATCGGTCAATCGGTGACAGGTCGAGTCACAGGCACCGTAAGCACCGGCGGCGCGGACTCAACTGCCGTTCTGGCACAGTCCGTTGGCGGCGGCGGTGGCAATGGTGCTTTTAATGTTAGCGCGTCACTTGCAGGGGCTGGGGTTGCGAGCGGTGCAGTTTCAGTTGGCCTTGGCGGCGACGCAGGTACGGGCTCGACGGGTGGCACAGTCAATCTGACGACTACAAATACGATTGTAACTGTCGGGGACCGTTCTTCAGGCGTCGTCGCCCAATCCATCGGCGGTGGTGGCGGCAATGGTGGGTTTAATATCTCGGGGACCGGCGCCGGTGCAGGTACTGCAAGCGGTGCGGTCAGCGTCGGGCTTGGTGGAACGGGCGCAGGTGGCGGTAATGGCGGGTCGGTTACGCTAAGATCCAGTGGGACAATTCTGACGCAAGGCGACTCGGCGACAGCATTCCTCGCGCAGTCCATCGGCGGTGGCGGAGGTAACGGCGGGTTTAACGTCAGCGCATCGGTTCAGGGATCGGGCACTGCAGGGGCTGGCGTCTCGGTCGGATTGGGTGGCAACGGCGGCGGTGGAGGCGATGGCAGCACGGTCGATGCCACATCGAACAATGCGGTTGAAACGCAGGGGGATCAGTCCTCGGGCGTCGTAGCGCAATCCATCGGTGGCGGAGGCGGCAATGGTGGGTTCAACGTAGCCCCGGTTCTGTCGGGTGCAGGTACAGCCAGTGGTGCGGTGAGTGTAGGACTGGGTGGTTCAGGTGATACCGGCGGCAATGGCGGCATTGTCACGCTGACCTCGAATGGCACCATCATGACGGATGGCTTCGCCTCAAGCGGGTTTGTTGCGCAGTCGCTTGGCGGTGGCGGTGGTAACGGCGGGTTCAATGTCTCGCCCACCGTGTCCGGGGCTGGAACGGGTGCGGGATCGGTTTCGGTTGGTCTGGGCGGCTCAGGGTCCGCCGGGGGTGACGGCAGTTTGGTGACGGCCAGCACAACAGCTAACGTGGTGACCCGAGGGGGTGCTTCGGTGGGTATACTCGCGCAGTCCGTTGGTGGCGGCGGTGGTAATGGTGGCTTCAATGTCTCACCGGCTTTGGCTGGGGCCGGCACCGGATCGGGCGCGATCAGCGTTGGCCTGGGTGGGTCCGGTGGCAGTGGCGGCACGGGGGGTGTTGTTGGCCTGACGGTTGCCAATAGTGTTCAAACCGAAGGTGCGCAATCCAGCGCAGTTGTGGCGCAATCAATCGGCGGCGGCGGCGGCAATGGCGGGTTCAACGTTTCTGCTTCCATCGGTGGCGCAGGTACGGGTTCTGGCGCTGCGGCAGTTGGCTTGGGCGGTCGTGGAACTGGCGGCGGTGACGCCTCGGCGGTCACGGCGAATGTAACCGGGAATCTGATCACGCAAGGTGAAACCTCCAGCGGTCTCTTGGCACAATCTGTCGGCGGTGGCGGCGGTAATGGTGGCATGAACGTCTCGGTCGCAGTGGCCGCGGCGGGCACCGGATCAGGTGGCGCGTCAGTAGGCCTTGGCGGCGCGTCCGGCACCGGTGGCAACGGAGGCACAGTTGAAGCCACATTGAACGGCAACGTTTCGACACAAGGCGATGAATCCGGCGGGGTGATCGTGCAGAGCCTTGGCGGCGGTGGTGGCAATGGAGGCATGAATGTTTCCGCCACAGTCACTGTTGCCGGAACCGGCAGCGGCGGTGCGTCTGTCGGTCTTGGCGGCAGCGGTGGCGACGGGGGCGATGCGGATACGGCCGAAGGCACGGTCGTGGGCAATGTCACCACTTCAGGAGACAATTCAGGCGGCGTTTTGGTGCAATCTGCTGCAGGCGGCGGTGGCAATGGTGGGCTGAATGTATCAGCCGCCGTGAACATCTCGGGCACCGGAGGCGGCGCCGTTGGGGTTGGCATCGGTGGCTCGGGTGGCGATGGCGGTGCTGCGAGCGCGGCGACGGGGTCGGTCACCGGCGATGTCACTACAAGTGGTGAGAACGCGACGGGCGTTCTGGTCCAATCCGTTGGCGGCGGCGGCGGTAATGGCGGCGTCAACATATCGGGCGCTCTGAGCATCGCACGCACTGGATCGGGTGCGGCAGGTATCGGCGTGGGCGGCTTCGGCGGCAGTGGCGGGACCAGCGGGGTAGTCGACAACACGTTCTCGGGCAATGTGAGCACCTCGGGTCCGCGGTCGGCAGGTATTATCGCACAAAGCCTTGGCGGAGGTGGCGGCAATGGCGCCACAAACATTTCCGGGGCCATTTCTGTAGCCAGCAACTATTCCGGCGGTTTGGGAATCGGCGTCGGCGGCTTTGGCGGGGATGGTGGTGCGGCAGATAACGTCACGCAGCGGGTCACCGGAGATGTCATGACAACCGGTGATGACTCGGTCGGCATTCTGACGCAAAGCCTCGGCGGCGGTGGTGGCAACGGCGGCACCAACATCTCGGCAGCGTTGTCTCTGTCCCGATCAGCCAATGCGGCGGTCGGAATCGGTGTGGGCGGTTTTGGCGGCGGCGGCGCTGATGCCGGAGCTTTGGTGCAATCGACAATCACCGGGGGAGTAACCACAACAGGTGATCGCAGCACCGGGATCCTGGCACAGAGCCTTGGCGGCGGTGGTGGCAACGGCGGCACTAATATCTCGGCCTCGTTGGGTATCAGCCAGGAAAATGGCGGCTCGGTCAGTCTGGGCGTTGGCGGCTTCGGTGGCGGGGCGGGTAACGCTGGTGAAGTGAACAGCACATTGCGCTCAAGAACGGACAGCAGTGGCACAACTTCGGTGGTAACCACTGGCGTAGACAGTATTGGTGTCATGGCCCAGTCGGTCGGCGGCGGCGGCGGTAACGGCGGTCTGAACGTTTCTGGCGCTGTCAATCTCACCGGCAAATCCGGTGCAGCGGTTGCCCTGGGACTTGGTGGCTTTGGTGGCGGTGGTGGCAATGCCGATGCGGTCACGTTGGATGTTCAAAGCGATGTAGTGACGGCGGGCGACGGATCACATGGTCTGTTTGCGCAAAGCCTTGGTGGCGGTGGCGGCACCGGGGGCGTGAATATTTCGGGCACTCTGGCGCTGACTAAACCATCGGGGTCGGACACGATCTTTTCGGTTTCAGCGGGTGTTGGCGGCTTTGGCGGGGCTGGCGGTGACGCAAGTGACGTCGATCTGGACTATACCGGCAATGTGCAGGCCGTTCCGATGGTCGAGCAACCGGATGGAACATTCGCTGTTGATGAAAGCAAAGGAGCCAGTGGCATCATTGCTCAGTCGCTTGGCGGCGGCGGCGGTGACGGTGGTACGAACGTCTCGGGCGGCCTCGCGATCAGCGGCAAACCCGGCGCAGGCCAGACAGATAGCAGCAAATCCTACGCGGTTGTCGTGGGCGTCGGGGGCTTTGGTGGCGGCGGTGGAGACGCCGGAAATGTCGATGTGAACATTGGCGCAGGCAGTACGATCACAGCTCACGGCACTGGCCAATCCGGCCTGCTGGCCCAATCCGTTGGCGGCGGCGGTGGCAACGGTGGTCTGAACGTGTCAGGCGGGATCGTATCCGACAGCTCTCTGATCGTGGGCGTCGGTGGTTTCGCAGGCGATGGCGGCCAGGCCGGAGACGTCACGGTCACCTCGCAAGCGGATATTACGGTTACAACGAACCCGGACGATATATCGAGCCCCAACACAACGACCTTCGAAGACAAACTGCGCGATTTCCTGGGCGACTCGATCGTAGATGAGACCGAGGAATTGGCGTCGAACTTCGGGTTGGAACGCCTGTTCATCGACATGGGTGTCTTCAACGAAGAAAAACCCGATACCGATGGCTCGGCGGGTCTGCTGGCACAGTCCATCGGCGGAGGCGGCGGCAATGGCGGTCTGAATGTCTCGGGCGGTATTGCGCTCAGCAAAGATGGCAAGATCCCTTCGGTTACGTTTGGCGTCGGAGGCTTTGGCGGTGACGGCAATGTCTCGGGCAATGTGGGCGTCAATCACGCGGGAACTGTGTCAGTCGCCGGCAACTGGAAACATGGAGTTTTGGCCCAGTCGATCGCAGGCGGCGGTGGCAACGGTGCTTTGAACGTGACCGGGCAGCTGAACTATGGCGACTCCAACAACTCGGACGGCAAAACGGATCTGAGCATTGTGGGCGGCCTTGGCGGCCACGGAGGTACTGGTGCGGATGCGGGTGACGTGTCGGTCACTCAGACCGGCAACATCGCAACAAATGGCTATCACGCGCGCGGAATCTTTGCCCAGAGCATCGGCGGCGGCGGTGGCACTGGCGGCATCAATGCAACCTTTGTTGGTACTAAGGACAGCTCACCGATCGCGATGGGGATCGGCGGCTTTGGCGGCGGTGGCGGCGATGCGGGTGACGTGACCGTCGCGCGTGGCACAGCGGCCCTTGCTGCGGGGACAATCACGACCGATGGCGTTGGATCGCACGGTATCGAGGCGTCGAGCATTGGCGGCGGCGGCGGCGATGCCGGGATCAACGCAGTTGTGGGTATCAGCAAGACCACCGGCAATCAAAGTAACGGCGGCACCGGCGATTCCACGGATCGCAAGACACCGACCAATACCGGCGTCGATGACTCGGTCATCGCCAACTACAACGCGGTTTTGGATGAGCTTGAAGGCAAGGTGAACCCTGCAGATTCCTCGGGCAACAAAACCGGAGTGTCGGCGGTGGTTGCCATCGGTGGCGATGCAGGTACGGCAGGGGACGGTGGCGAGGTCGATGTTGACCACTATGGTGATATCGTCACCTTGCAAGATGGCAGCCACGGTGTGTTTGGGCAATCCATCGGCGGTGGCGGCGGCAACGCCGCCTTGAACCTCGGCATGACCTATGAGCTTGCCTCCGACGCGACCAACAAAGGCTTTGGCTTGGCTATTGGCGGCGGCACGGGTGAGGGCGGCATCGGTGGTTCGGTGGATGTGCGCAATACAGGCGACCTCGCGACCTCGGGCGCAGATTCCCATGGTCTGTTTGCGCAGTCAGTTGGCGGCGGCGGCGGCAATGCTGGCTACAATTCGGCATCAACGTCGGTTGATGGCGGCAATGTAAACATCCAGATCGGCCGCACGGGTGGAACCGGGGGCAGCGGTGGGGACGTCTATGCCAGCTCGAACGGCGCGATCAGCACGACGGGCAACCGGTCTTATGGCTTCTTTGCACAGTCCATCGGCAATGGCGGGGGTAACTCGTCATCAACTTCGGTCAGCATCGGCACCCCGAAATCCGGCGACAGCAAAGGCAACAAAGCCAGCCTGTCAGTCGGGCTTGAAGGCGGTACGGGTGGCGCAGCAGGCGATGTGACTTCTGTGGTGGCGGGCACTGTTGTCACACAGGGCGATGACGCACATGGCGTATTTGCCCAGTCCGTTGGCGGCGGCGGCGGCAATGGTGGCAAGGCCAGCAACTCGGCTGGCAAGGGTACTTCAATTGCCTTGTCCATCGGTGGTACCGGCGGCACCGGAGGCGTTGGTGGCACGGTGGACGTGACCAACACTGCCCAGATCGCAACGTTAGGAGATCGCTCGATTGGGCTGATGGCGCAATCCATCGGTGGCGCAGGCGGAACTGGCGGCATGGTACAGGCCGGACAATCGAACCTCGATACCATCAAAGCTGTGGTCAACCCGTCCACAGTCGGCACCACAGCATCGATCAACATAGGCGGTACCGGTGGGGACGGTATGACCTCGGACATCGTTACCGTAGTGAGTGACGGAATAATCAGCACTGCAGGCACCATGGCCCATGGTATCTTTGCGCAGTCCGTCGGAGGCGGCGGCGGCATGGGTGGTGTCGTGGAAAACCGCATCATCAGCCTGCGTAAGGAGATTGGAAACACCGCGACATTGTCCATCGGCGGCAACGGCGGCTCGGGTGCGATGTCGGCGGCGGTATCTGTGACCAACCGGGACGTGATCCTGACCACGGGCGACAAGTCGGTGGGTATCTACGCGCAATCGGTCGGCGGTGGCGGTGGTGATGCACAGCAGGTTCGAAACATTATTCTGGGCCGGTCCTCGGAGGGGTCTACGACAAACGCGATCCTTATTGGTGGCACCGGCGGCACCGGTGGTTCTGGCAGTACAACCACTGTTGTGAACGAAGCCGATGGTACGATCGTGACCAGCGGAGCCGAAAGCCACGGTATCTTCGCACAGTCTGTCGGCGGTGGCGGCGGCAATGGCGGATCGACAATCTCGGTCGATGGTCGCTATGGCGGGGCCGAGGCGAGCACTCGGCGGGCGTTGCAGTTTGGCCTGGGTGGCTCGGGTGGTTCCGGTGGAACCGGAGGCAACGTGGCCGTCACAAATGCAGGTACGATCCTCACCATTGGTGCAGGTGCGCATGGCATCTTTGCTCAATCCGTTGGTGGCGGCGGCGGCAACGGTGGGAGTTCGATCACAGGGACTTTGCGGCTGAAGACGGGGGACAACAGCTCTCCGACCGCGCAGTTGAACATCGGTGGTTCGGGTGGCAGTGGCAATGCTGCCGGAAACTCGGTTGTCACCAATACCGGCGACATCCGCGTTGATGGCGAAGGTGCCTACGGTGTCTTCGCACAATCCGTTGGTGGCGGTGGTGGCAATGGTGGATTGGCCGTTGCGATGGATGTGAATGACCTCAAAAACACAATGACCGGCAAGTCATACTCGAAGATCGCCATTGGCGGTTCTGGTGGCGACGGGGCGGATGGTGGAGATGTCACGGTCAACCATACCGGTACGATTGTCGTGAACGCTGAAAACGGGTTCGGTATCTATGCCCAATCCGTTGGTGGCGGCGGCGGTAATGCGGGATATTCGGTATCGTCGCCCTTGGTCTCGGCGCTGGATTACACGATCTCTCATGTGTTGGGCGCGCGAGAAGGGACTACCGGATCGGTGGGAACCGCGACTGTCAATTCAACCGGTGACATTCTGGTGAATGGTGCTGGTAGCGAGGCCATCTTCGCACAATCCGTTAACGGCGGCGGCGGCAACTCCGAAACATCGGTCGACTTTACGACTGCGACGGCAAGCGCGGGTGGAACCGGCACTGTTTATATCAGTGACATCTCGCTGGGCGGTGATGATGTTTCGGGCACGGCGGGCAGCCAGGTTGCCCAGTCGCACGTCGGTAGCATAGCGACCACCAGCGACCGCTCGACAGGTCTGATGCTGCAGAGTGTTGGCGGCGGTGGTGGCACATCGGCCAACAACATCAGCCTTCAGGATGGCGACGGTATCGAGATTGATGCGCGTCTGGGCGCGATTGATACGAATGATGCAGCAGGTGGCGATGTGTTCGGCAGCCGGACGGGCGATGTCGGCACAGATGGTGCGTTTTCCTCGGCAGGTACGGCGCAATCTATTGGCGGCGGCGGCGGTAAGCTGGTGCTCAACAGCACGGGCACGGCTGATACCAATAGGTTTGCTTCGGTAATCCTGGGGTCCGATCCAAGCTTCCGCAACAACGGCGGTGATATCGATCTTGATCTGAATGGAGATGTCTTCACTAGCGGTGACCGGTCCTTTGGCCAAAGCGTTCAAAGCATCGGCGCGGGCGGTGGTGAAGCTGTCGTTGCTGGTCTTGGAGGCGTCGATGTGACCCTCGGGGCGCAGGACGATTCAACTGGAGATGGCGGCAACGTCGATTTCACCAATACCGGTGACGTAAACACAAGTGGTACCGGATCGCATGCGTTCGTGATCCAGAGCATCGGTGGCGGCGGTGGTCTTGTCACGACAGACCTGGACCCCAGCCAGGTGACCGTAAATCTGTCAGCTGCAAATGGCGGGGACGGCGGGGACATTCTGTTCTCGCAAACTGGTAACACGGTCACCAGCGGAGAGAATGCGATCGGTGTCGCCGCGCAGTCGTTGGGTGGTGGTGGCGGCATCGTCGATTCCATATTCCGGGGTGCCGCAGGTGGCGCCGGGTCGGGCGGTGCTATCGACATGACCCTGACCGGCAATGTCTTGTCGGTCGGCGACGGTGGCATTGGCGTCTTTGCACAATCCGAAGGCCGTGACGGTGCAGACGCGATTATGCTTGGGTTCGATGGTGTTGTCATGGGCGGCACCGGGCAAGCGAACTCGGTTGCCTCGATCATTGTCGAAGGAGGTACCGACAACACGCTGACCCTATCAGAAGTCACGGTGCTGATCGCGGGCAATAACCAACTGGTGAACGGCGGCGATGGCAATGAACAAATCACGCTGTCCGGACGCGCGCTTGGGAACCTCAACCTTGGTGACGGGACGAATGGCCTGACCGTGGAAGATGGTGCAACCTTCTATGTATTGGATACCGTGAATCTGGGCGACGCCGGGCTCATGCAGGTGGATGGCAACTTGGTTCTGGGCGCAAATTGGGGCGTCGACGGAGGCCTGACGGCTGCTGTTCAAGCGGATGATTTTTCCTTCACCGAAAATGTCAGCCAGACCACGAACGTGACCGGAAGTCTGGCCTTTGGCGGCACTGCGACTTCAACGTTCGACGTGTATTTCCGAACCACTGGCATATCGGGTGGAGACAGCGATCTGATCAATGTCACCGGGGATGCCACCATTGGTGGTACATTGGTGCCGCGGTTGAACACGCTCGAACGCGCATTGCCGCTTGTCATCATCAATCCCGATGGAACGGCCGCAGATGCTGGCACGACCATCCAGGACACTGTGGTTCTGGATTACTCCATTGGTTTGAACGGGGCGACGTCGGACGGCAGTTCGATCGATCTGGTGATCACACCAGACTATTCGACGCCTAGGATGAACTCCAACCAGACCGCGATCGGTGACTATATCAATGATGTACTGAACGGGCGGGGAACGTCCGAACAGGGCGAGCTTTTGGCGCTGATCGGGAACATGCAATCCGAGGCCGATGTGATCGCGGCCATTGAGAGCCTGTCGACAGCGGACTACGCCGCAGATGCGGTGGATGCGTATTATGGCACGCGGGTATTCGCGGATACGCTGCAAAACTGCGAACGCTACACCAATTACCAAGCCGGGGATGATCCGCGTAATTGTATCTGGTTTACCGGCGGCCGCTATTTCTTCGACCGCGAGCAGACCGGGATTTACAACGATCTGAACGTTAATAACACCAATTGGTCGGCGGGTGTCCGTCTGCCGGTGGGGGATGAGTTGTATGCAGGGTTTGCCCTGGGCTACGACCAGATCAGCCTGCAGAACGGATCGCAATACAATGCATCTGGCGATCGGTTCAATCTGGGTGCATCGCTGACCAAATACACAGGCGCGTGGGAGTTTGCGGCCATGCTGTCGGCAGGTTGGTCAAACTACGATACAAGCCGTGCAGGTGGGATCCGGGGCGTTTTGCCCAATGGCACAATTGTGGACACCGTTGGTGTCAGCGAGATCAAGCACAAGATGAACCACCAGAACCTGCGGCTCAGCCTGGCGTTTGATCAAAGACTTGGCGCTGGTGGAGCGTACCTGCGCCCCGAACTGGCCATCGATGCGACGCGGTTGGCGACGGAAAGCAATGGCGATGCCACTTTGTCAGGTATCGTCTTGCAGGACGACAACGAGATGATCTATTCGCTGACGCCGTCGATTGAGATCGGGACCGAGCAGATCCTGAGCGCCTCGCAGAAACTGCGTGCGAGCCTGCGCGCCGGTGCCATCCTCTCGTCTGACGACACGGTGTCGGTAACCGCTGGCTTCAGTGGGGCCAGCGCCGCCGACGGAGGGTTCGTGAATACCAGCTATATCGGTGACGCCCACGGCGTCGTGTCCGCGCGGTTGGGATTGTTTGCTTTGGATGACAGCAGCTTTATCAACCTGAGCCTGGACCATATGTTTGGAGACTCAACCGAAGCCCTGCAGGTTGGCATTGGCCTTGGGATACAATTCTAGTTTATGAGGAACAGCAGTATGAAAACTTGGATCTACGCTTTGGTGGCGTCGTTCGGTTTGACAACTCAACTTGGCGCACAGGAAAACGAAGCGCCATTGTGGTCGGTCAACTGCAGCAATCAGGTCAACGGAACTGAATTGATTTGTGAAATGACCCAGACCATTATCTTAACCGAGAACAATCAAAGGCTTGCCTCGATTGCGTTCGTCAAACCTGCCGGCAGAGACGAGATCGAAGCGGTGCTGACACTGCCATTTGGCCTGCTGTTCTCTGAAGGGCTGATTGCTAAAGTGGATGATGCCGAGATCGCGCGGCTGGATTTTCTAACCTGCGAAGCACAGGGTTGTTTTGCCCGTTCTCCTGTTTCTCAGGACTGGATGTCAAAGATGCGCGCTGGCAATCTGTTGAGTATTGAAAGCGTAAACCGGGTCGGCGATCCGATTTCCTTTGGTTTCGATCTGGCGGGATTTAGCAGAATATCCGATATGCTGCCGTGATTGCCTGGCCTTCCTTCCAGAAGGCCGCACAGGCCTTCTTGGTTAGCAACGCGTAGAAGGGTCTGACCAGAGCGTTCATTTTGTGATTGCACTCGCAACGAGCGGAGGCTGCGGCGTAGGGCTATGTGATGGCTTTGGATTTCCGAGATGCGAGCGTTCGCGCCGACTAGTTCTCAGAGACACTCCCGGTCGGCGATGTCGAGGGTGCGGTCCAGAATCGCCAGCCCTGTAATCAGGTCGTCTTCACTGATGTTGAGCGGTGGGGTCAGGCGGATCACGTTCGAGAAGAATGACAGGTAGAGGCCTTCGTTCATCGCAAAGCTCATCATCTCGCTCATGGGTCTGGCGTCTTCGCCTTTGGCGGCAAATGGCACCAGCGGTTCGCGAGTGTCGCGGTTCTTGACCAGTTCGATGCCGTTGAACATGCCCTTGCCGCGAATATCCCCGATCGAGGGGTGTTTCTTTGCCAGCTTGCGCAGCTCTGCGCGCATCTTTTCACCCATCGCAGTGGCATGGTCCAGCGTGCCTTCTTCCTGCATGGCACGGATCGCGGCGACGCCTGAGGCGCAGGCAAGGGGATGGCCAGCATAGGTCAGACCCCCGGGTAGCGGGGTGTCGCGCAGCCAATCATGCAATTCGGTACTGACGGACATTGTGCCAAGCGGGACGTAGCCCGAGTTAATGCCTTTGGCCGAGGTGATGATGTCCGGTTGAACACCCCAGTGATCCACAGCGAACCATTTCCCGGTCCGGCCAAACCCGGCCATGACCTCATCCGCGATCAGTAGGATGCCATATTTCTCGCAGGTTGCCTTAATAGATTGCAGATATCCGTTGGGTGGCACGATGATCCCGTTTGTGCCGACAATAGGTTCCAGAATGACAGCGGCCACGGTGTTGGGGTTTTCATACATCAGGATTTCTTCCAGATGCGGCCCGCCTTGGGCGACCGGGCACTGGGCCGGGTCTTTGTGGCCTGTTGGTAACCGATAGACGTAAGGATCAAGCATCCGCACGATGCCCGGCATATCGGCGCGGGTCAGATGGTGGCGCGGGTCGCCAGTCAGCGATAGCGTGCCACCGGTTGCCCCGTGGTAGGAACGGTAGCGGGCAATGATCTTTGTCCGACCGGTGTAATGCCGCGCCAAACGGATCGCGGTTTCATTGGCGGCGGACCCTCCTGTTGTAAAAAAGGTTGATGAGATGTTGGCAGGTGTGATCTCGGTCATGATTGCCGCGAGTTCTGATCGAACATCCGAGCCCATGGCCGGGCCGATATAACAAAGCTTGTCCGCCTGATCCTTAATCGCTTGTACGATCTTGGGGTGCTGATGACCCATATTGGCGTTCACCAGCTGGCTTTGAAAATCGAGGTAGCGCTTGCCATCGCTGTCCCAGAACCAGCTGCCCTGAGCGCCGGTTATGACACGCGGGCGGCTGCCCTGTTTCGACCAGCTTTGCAGATAATGATCCGCATGCATGTCTTTGACCCACTCGGGATCATGTGAAGGATAGGCGTTGCTGAAGTCTTCCATGACAGGCCTCTTGGCGTGCGGGGTTGGGATTAATCGATGATGGTTACTGGCTGGCCCAAAGCGTCTGCATCAGGCGTCACGCCAAGGCCGGGGCCTTCGGGTGGGGCGATGCGACCGTTCCGGCGGCTAGGTGCATTCGGATCGAGACGTGGTTTGACATAGTGGGACAAATCGCAGGTATTCATGATGCCGCGCGCTGGGGTTGAGGCTGCAAGATGCAGCGAGGCGGCGGTCGTAACATCGCTGCCCCAAGTGTCCTCGATGCACATCTGCGTGCCAAGCGACAGGCAGAGATCGCGGATTTGACGCATCGTCGAAAGGCCGCCCATCTTCGACAGTTTCAGTGCGGCGGCATCCATGCAGCCAGCGCGGTGTCCTGCCAGAACCGAATGAATGTCACAGGCGCTTTCGTCCAGCTTCATCGGCAGACCAGTCGCGGCGCGGACATGGGCGCATTCCTCAATCGTGGCGCAGGGTTGTTCCAGCATTATGTCCAGATGCGAGACAGCGCGGCCAACTCGTGTAGCGGTCAGCGTATCTGACCCGCAATTCCAGTCTCCATAAACCAACGGGCCATCACCTACAGCCTCGCGCACCTGAATCAAACGAGCAACGTCGGCTTCCCAGTTGTTGTCCGCGCCCAGCTTCACCTGAAACTGTCGCATGCCCTGATCAAAGGCATCGCGCGCCATGTGCGCCATTTCATCCGGCGCGATACAGGTGATTGAGTGATACAGCGGTATATCCGCAACCGCCCGCCCACCCAGCAAAGCATAAAGCGGCAGGTCGGCTGTCTGCGCTGTCAGATCCCAGAGCGCTGTATCGATCGCTGACTTGGCGTAGCCATGCCCGATCAGATGCTTGTTGAGGCGCTCCATCAGGGCTTCGGGGCCAACGGGGTTAGCGCCGATAAGAACAGATGCCATTTCCTCAAGCGCCGGAACCACGCCCTTAGCATAGGCGGGTAAATAGTGCGGGATCGGACAAACCTCTCCCCAGCCCGATGCGCCGGTATCGGTATCCAGACGGACAACCACTGATACCGTCGTATCGCAGGTCTTGCCCTCAGCCATGTAATAGGTTTCATGCGAGGTCAGCGGGACTTCCCAGGCGGTGATGCGAGTAATCTTCATCAGGCGGTTTCCATCAGGCGCAGGATTCGTAGGTTGCGACAGGTGGGCCAAGGCTGTCAAAGTCCGGCGTCACCCCAAGCCCCGGAGTATCTGTGGCATAGAGTTTACCGTCCCTTACTGTGGGGCCGCCAATCCCGGTGTTACGGGTGTTGTAGTTCATCAGATCGGTTGAATTGATCAGCATCTCTTGGGGTGTTGAGGCCGCAAAATGGGCAACTGCGGCGGTGGTGATCTGACCGCCCCACGTGTCCTCGGAGACAACCGGAATACCGTGATCAATCAGGAAATCACGCACCCGGCGGGCTTTGGACAGGCCGCCCAGGTTAGAAATCTTCAAGCAACAAATTTCGGCACCCCGATCGTTCACGATGCGTCGGGCCATTTCAATCCCGGTGACGCATTCATCCAGTTTCATTGGTTGCTCGGCTACGCGGCGCACCTGCTGGCACTCGTGGTAACTGTGGCAGGGTTGTTCGAGGATAAAGTTCAGATCGCGGGTTGCGCGGGCCACACGGATGGCGTTGTCAACGCGCCAACCCTGATTGGCATCTGCCATAGCCTTTTCACCGGGTTTCAGCAGGGGCACGCCTTCGCGGATACGGTCGATATCGGTCACCCAGTCGCCACCTACCTTGATCTGGAACTGCCGGTATCCCGCTGCGCGGTGCTGCTCCATCTCGGCGATGGTTTCTTCCAAGACAGGCTTTTGCGGCACAACCCGGTACATCGGCGCACCATCGGTGAGTTTGCCGCCCATCAGCATCCAAACAGGTTGTCCGGTAGACCGTCCCAGAATATCCCAACACGCTGCATCAAAGGGCGCTTTGGCGTAGCCGTGACCTTGGACCGTGCCATCCATCAACCGTTCGATCTTGGACAGCTGGCGGGGATCTTCCCCCAGCAAGCGCGGGGCGACGAGGCGGGCAAAGGCCTCGACGCCTTCGGAATGGGCGATCATGTAGTTCTCGCCGCATGGGGCAAACTCGCCGCAGCCCTGTAGACCCGCATCCGTGTCGATCACCACTACCGAAGACATCGACGTTGTGATCGCGTTGCCCGCGCCCCAGCCGTATGATCCGCCGACATAGGGCAGGGGGGTTTTGAACACACGGATACGGGTTATCTTCATGGCGTCACCATAGGGCTTCCGCGATGGCCGATGCTCTGGTTTTCAGATCACGCCAGTTCACGAACTGCGTCCGTGCGTGGGCGTTCGGATTTCGGATCATAGGCTGCTTCGCCGAGGACACGCCCTTTGCGGGGTACACCAGCGATAACTACTTCGATCTCTGTGCCCGGAACATTCACGTGTGGCTTGACGTAAGCAAAGGCGAGGATTTTGCCGACGCTGTGGCCATAGGCGACCGAGGCTGTTGCACCGACAACCTCGCCGTTGATCCGAATAGCCTCGCCCCCATGACCATCTTCGACCCCATCCGGTTCGATCTCCAAATAGGCGCAAATCCAAGGCATCTCGCTCGCTTCAGACTGAGCGGCACTGGCGCGCGTTGCTTCGACACCCAGATACTCTTTGTCCAGCTTGAAGAACCGGCTGACATTGGCCTCTGGCAGCGTGACCTCGTTGGTCAGTTCTCCAGCACCGGGGAATGCTTTTTCCATGCGCAGGCTGTTCATCGCAAACGAGCCGTAGTTTTCGATGCCAAATTCCTCGCCGGCAGCCCACAGTGCGTTGTAGACGTCAACGCAGGTTTCATCCGGCATATGGAATTCCCAACCCAACTCGCCCGCATAGGACATGCGAAAGGCCCAGACCTTGTGCCCCGCGATGGTGATTTCCTGAGCCGACAGCCAGCGGAACCCGGCGTTGGACAGGTCCGCGTCGGTGCATCTGGCCAGTACCTCGCGGGATTTTGGCCCGTTCAGGGACAAAGCCGACCAATCTTCAGAGAGCGTTTTGACAAAGACGGTCTCTCCCGCGAGGTTCTGGTTCAAGTGATCGACAAGGCGCTGTTCAAAGAACGCCGCGCAGACCAGATAATAGCGGTCTTCCGCCATGCGAACGATGGTCGTCTCAAGCTCGATACGGCCCCGGCGGTTCAGAAAGTGGGTCAAGGTGATCGAGCCATCTTTCTGTGGCATCTTGTTGGCCGTCAGACGGTCAAGATAGGCATAGGCATCGGGGCCTGAAACTTCGACTTTGGTGAACGCGGTCACGTCCATGATACCAACACGCTCACGCACGGCTTGGCATTCCAGCGCAACCATGTCGAAGACTTCGTTGCGGCGGAACGAATAGTGGTCACGCTGTTCAACACCATTGCGCGCGAACCATCGCGGGCGCTCGTGGCCAAAAACCTCTTCATAGACCGCGCCCTTTTCATTGAGGATTTCATAAAGCGGCGAGGGTTTGATCGGACGCCCTTCAAGACGATTGAAATGCGGAAAGGGGATCTCGTGCCGCAGCTTGTAATCCTCATGCGCCTTGATGACCTGCCAGTCTTTCTTGGCATAGCTGCCAAAGCGGCGCGGATCATAGTCACGCATGTTGATATCGGCAGCACCGTGTACCATCCATTTTGCTAGTTCACGGGTCAGACCAGGCCCCCAACCGATGCCGATCTGCGTGCCACAGCAACACCAGTAATTCTTGACGCCCGGCGCGGGGCCGACCATCGGGTTGCCATCTGGCGGGTGGCTGATTGCACCATGGACTTCGCGGGTGATGCCCAGTTCAGAAAAGATCGGCATCCGTTCTAATGAGTTTTCCAGCCATGGCATGACACGGTCATAATCCGCCTCGAACAGCCAGTTTTCGTATTCCCAAGGGCATTCATCGTGCCAGACAGAGTTTGCGTTCTCTTTTTCGTAAATCCCGATCAGGCCCTTCTTCTGTTCCATGCGGATATAGCCCGAGACCATCTTGTCATCGCGGATCACCGGCAGCTCGGTCTTCAGGTCTTTGAATTCAGGCACATCTTCAGTGACAAAATAATGATGGGTCATCGAGGTCATGGGTAATTGCAGGTTCGACCATTCGCCCATCTGACGGGCATAGGTGCCGCCTGCATTAACGACGTGTTCGCAGGTGATGGTGCCTTGTTCGGTTTCCACCACCCATTCACCTGCATCGTTCTGGGTGATGTTGGTCGCGCGACAGTGGCGGAAAATCTTCACACCTTTCTGACGGGCCCCAGCTGCCATCGCCATAGTCACGTTGGAAGGATCAACGTGACCGTCATCTGGCGTGTAAAGCGCGCCAATGACACCGTCGAGGTTATAGTAGGGGTGCATTTCAGCTATGAAGTCAGGCCCTACCAACTCGATGTTGAACCCCAGCGCTCGGCCAACTGATAATGTGTGGCGCAGCCAGTCCATCTCATCCTCGGTATAGGCCAGACGGAATGAACCGCAGCCATGCCATGTAACCGCCTGACCGGTTTCTTCCTCAAGTGTCTTGGAATAGAGGCCAATGTTATAGTCGACCATCTTGCCCAGCCCGTAGGAACTGGTGGAGTGAGTGATCTGACCAGCGGCATGCCAGGTGGAGCCCGAAGTCAACTCGGCCTTTTCCAACAGTACCGTGTCTTCGCCCCAACCTTCATGGCCCAGGTGATAGGCCAGTCCGCAACCCATGACGCCACCGCCGACAATGACGACCTTTGCGCGTGCAGGCAGTTCCTTTTTAGACATCGCAACTTCCTGTTTCCGAGACATGGAATTCTGTGGACTTCCTATTGCTACATATGTACCACTGTCAATTAAAATTGGCACAAATGTACATACCGAGGTAAGCAATGTGCGGTACAGATGTTTCAAGTGGTATTCTGACGCGTACGGATGTTACGAATCCTGACGCGATCTTTTTGACTGAAACACCAGCTCGGCTTGTATCAGGAGAAAAAATATGACTGTCCTGCCAACCCACTCGCTCGAGGCCCGGTACTATACGGATCCTGACATATTCGACAAAGAGATGAACGGCCTGTTGTGCAGAACTTGGCAATACGCTGGTCATGCGGCAGATATCCCAAATGTAGGCGATTACTTTGCGTTCGAAATCGCTGGTCAGAACCTTTTTGCCATTCGCGGACGCGACAATCTTGTCAGGACTTTCTACAACGTGTGCCAGCATCGTGCGCATGAAATGGTGACCGGAACTGGGAATACCCGTGTAGTGGTTTGTCCCTATCATCAGTGGACCTATGAGCTTACCGGCGGCCTGCGGTCTGGACCGAACATCAAGAAAGTTCCCGGTTTTGATCGCGCGAAAATTTGTCTGACCGAAGTACGGACCGAAGACTTCCTCGGGTTCATCTTTGTCAATTTGGACGATAACGCGGCAACGATGGACGAATGGTATCCCGGTGTCCGGGACGAGTTGTCTGAGTTCGTGCCGAACACTAACGCTCTGGCCCCCTTAGAGTGGGTGGAAATTCCCGAAAACTGCAATTGGAAGGTTTCGATCGAGAATTACTCGGAATGCTATCACTGCCCAACTAATCACCCGACCTTTGCCGAAGGCGTGATCAAACCGGAAACCTATGACATTCAGCCCGATGTGTCGGGAGGTTACGTGCTGCGTCACACGACCGAGTGCCAAAGCCTCGAAAAGATGACCTATCCGATTGATCTGGAAAGCAACATGCACGCGGGCGACTATCAAAGCTGGTTCCTGTGGCCGATGTTCTCGTTCCAATGCTATCCAGGAAATGTTCTGAACACCTATCATTGGCGGGCAAATACAGTGGACAGCTGTACCGTCTGGCGCGGGTGGTACACAGAAGGCGGTCATGAAAGCGACGTGATCCGTGGCCTTGCCACTCAGGATCGCGAAACGACTGTGGCCGAGGATATTCGGTTAGTGGAATCCGTTCACCGCGGCCTGAAATCCAAAGGGTACAAACCGGGACCGCTTGTGCTTGATCCGGCCTGTGGCGTCATGAGCGAGCATTCCGTTGCGAAGCTTCAACAATGGATGCGCGAGGCGATTGAATAACGTTACGTGCTGTGGATGGGCCAGATAAGACATCACCGAAGCCAACGCTGTGCCAAAGGGCACACCCGACCACAACGACGCGATCGAGCCCCTTGCCTTCGGTGGTGGGGCTGGTTGTAAGACAGGGGCGGCGGCTTTAGCGGTATATCGAGCCAGGACCGACTAAGTTGCAGATCGGTCGTTTCACCTGAGGAGAGAATGATGGACGATAACCTGTTTGAACATGGCCTGAAGCAGCGCAAGTCGACGCTGGGCGCCGAGTATGTTGAGAAGAACCTGGCAGCGGCGGATGATTTTACCCGCTCATTCCAAGAGAACATGACTGCTTGGTGCTGGGGCTTCGGCTGGGGGGATGACACGATCGATCACAAGACCCGTTCGATGATGAACCTCGCTATGATTGGGGCACTCGGCAAGATGCATGAATGGGAAATCCACTGTAACGGCGCGTTGAACAATGGTGTCACCAAAGAGGAAATCCGATCAATCATTCATGTGATTGGCATTTATTGTGGCGTCCCGCAATCTCTTGAATGCTTCCGTGTCGCGCGCAAAGTCCTGACCGAACGTGGGCTGCTGGACTGACCTGATCCCTTCGCGAGATCTTCAGAAGGAACGACACAATCAGCGAGATTGCGCGTCTGCAGTTCGCGCGGTCTGCTGACACCTGCCTAAGCCGGGTCTGGCACCTCACCTTGCCAATGGTCCCCCATCGCGACGATGCATGAAGTGCCGTTGGCGTAGTTCTGAACGATCATCCAGTCTCCGCTTGTGCGTTTGACCCAAACCTCCAGCATCGTTTCGGGATCGCGCAAACCCATGCCCTGACGTTCGGCCCCCAGAACCTGTTTCAGTGTCTGTGCCATCCGCGCGCTGTCATCACAGCTGACATCCACCATTTTAGACTGCGCAGTAGAAGGCACCACAAGGCATAGAAGAAGAAGGCTGGCATGAAGACGGGTCATAGGTGAAGGTTAGTTCTTTCTGCGCTCAAGCGTAACAGTTTTATGACGCCCTGTGGATAAAACTCGCGCAGAGTCCTGCGAGAAACGCCACACACTGCAGAACTAGGCAATCATCGCGCCTGTCACAAATCTTTCGCGTAGATGTAAACGAAACGATTCAAAAGCGTCACGAAGCTTTTGTTTTGACGTTCTATCCGCCTCGCAACGATGGGGGCGATATGCTGAGAATTGAAAAGCTAACCAAAAAGTTTGGTGACAAACGGGCCGTGGATTCGGCGAATATCGTTGTCGACAAGCCAACCATGATCGGGATTATAGGCAGCTCCGGGGCTGGAAAATCCACGCTTTTGCGCATGGTCAACCGTCTGAGCGATGCAACGACCGGCACAATTACTTTTGAAGGCGAAGAGATCTCTGCGCTTCGCGGTGCTGCCAAACGCGAATGGCAATCGCGCTGTGCGATGATCTTCCAGCAGTTCAATCTTGTACCGCGCATGGATGTCGTCTCGAACGTTTTGCATGGCACGCTGAACAGGCAATCGACCTTTTCGACGATGTTCAACCTGTACCCGCGGTCGGATATTCATAAGGCGATTGAAATTCTGGATCGGCTAGGCATTGCCGAGCAAGCACCCAAGCGAGCCGAAGCCTTATCAGGCGGCCAGCAGCAACGCGTCGCCATCGCCCGCGCATTGATGCAGGACCCGAAGATCATTCTGGCGGATGAGCCGATCGCCTCGCTGGACCCAATGAATGCACAGGTTGTGATGCAGTCGCTGCGGGCCATTCACGAAGAAGACGGCCGTATGGTCATTGCTAATCTGCACACATTGGATACCGCGCGTCGCTACTGCGACCGGGTCATCGGAATGCGTGATGGTCGGATTGTGTTCGACGGCACCCCTGCGCAGCTGACCACGGGCGTAGCGCGCGACATCTACGGTGCAGGCGCAGACTTTTCCGAGGCCGCAACCTCGACCGAGATCGAAACACTGGACAGGCCCGAGGTCCGCGAAGCGGAAGCCTACGTCTGAGCCAGTTTCCCCCCGCGTCCGTCGCGGGCCACCTTCATCTAACCGAACGGAGAAAATGATGAAAAAGACCCTCGCACTGGCGTTTGCCGCCACGACTGTATTGAGCACTGCTGCTTTTGCCGAAGAAATCACCGAGTTTCGCATTGGCATCCTCGGTGGCGAAAATGCCCAGGACCGCATGAACTCGTACCAGTGTCTTGCAGACTATACCTCTGAGGCGTTAGGCGTTGAGACCAAGCTATTCGCCCCGGCGGACTACAACGGTGTGATACAGGGCCTGTTGGGCGGTACACTCGACATGGCATGGCTGGGTGCCTCTTCTTACGCGGCCACCTATCTGCAAGACCCCGAAGCAGTTGAGCCCGTTCTGATCAAGGTCAATGTGGATGGTTCAATCGGGTATCACTCGATCGGGTTCGCCCGTAAGGATAGTGGCGTCACCTCACTGGACGACATGAAAGGCAAAGTGTTTGGGTTTGGTGATCCGAACTCGACCTCAGGTTATCTGATCCCGTCGATCGAAATCCCGCAATACAAAGAAGGTATCACCATGGAGTCGGGTGAGTATTTCGGTGAGGTCAAATTCACTGGTGGCCACGAGCAGACGATCGTCGCTGTGAATAATGGCGACATTGATGGTGGTGTGACCTGGGCCGATGGTCAGGGCAACTGGGAAGATGGATACAATTCTGGTGCCCTGCGCAAAGCGGTTGACGCAGGTCTTGTCGACATGAACGACATGGTCCAGATCTGGAAATCGAACGTTATCCCCGAAGGCCCTGTGGTTCTGCGCAAGGCGTTGCCTGCCGATGTCCGTGCGACCATGACAGATCTTGTCGATGGTCTGCACGAGCGTGACCCCGATTGCGCTTATGGTGTGGCGGCAGGCGAGACGCTGGGTTTCCAGCCGGTATCGCATGACACCTACATCTCGATTGTTGAGGCCCGCAAAGCCAAAATCGGTGGCTAACGCGCGCACATGACGTTTCCGGCAACCCATTGGGGTTGCCGGTCTTTATTCATTCGGGGCTCGGGATGGCAGATTTATCAATCGGTGCGGCGCCAGGCGGCGTTGAGACCATTCAATCCAGCTATATGGCACAAGTTCACAAGCGCAGGCTTTATGGCGGGCTGACGCTGCTGATCTTTGTGGTCCTGATGGTATCAGGTTTCAACATTGCGGATTCCCGAAACGCGGGTGGGTTCTGGGACGGATTGCATCAGATCGGTGATTACCCGGCGGATGTGCTGTCTGAAGCTTGGGAAAAGCGGGCCGATCTGCCTGGCCTGATCGTGAAGTACATCCCTGCACTGGTTGAGACGGTGAACATTGCCGCAGTTTCCACGTTGATCGGGGCCATCGGTGGTCTGATCCTGTCGCTTCTTGGCACACGCGGGCTGGCGAAATGGCCGGGTCTAATCCCGGTCTTCCGGCGTATCTCGGATGTTATGCGCGCAGTGCCGGAAATCGTTATCGCGCTTGTGCTGATCTTTGTCCTTGGCGGCGGGCCGGTGCCGGCGATGATCGCCATCTCAATCCACACCGCTGGGGCGCTTGGCAAAATGTTCTCGGAAGTGTCCGAAAACGCTGATCTGAAACCGGTTGAGGGGTTGGCTTCGACCGGGGCGACTTGGTCGAAACAGATGATGCTGGGTATCCTGCCACAGGTCGCGCCAAACTATATCAGCTACACGTTGCTGCGATTTGAGATCAATATTCGCGCTTCTGCCATCCTGGGCTTCGTCGGCGCGGGAGGGTTGGGTTACCAACTGCGCAATGCCATGGCTTGGGGTCCGGGTCGTTTTGACGAGGCCGGCGCGATTTTCATCCTGCTATTCAGCACCATCGTATTCTTCGATCAGGTGTCCAGCCGCTACCGCAACCGTCTGACCGAAGGGCAGGGCCAATGACCACAATTGATTGGAACTTCGGGCTGGACGGGGCCAAGCTTGACGCCGAAAAGCTATTTCAGCGCAAACGATTGATCGGCTTTAGCATCCCTGTCGTGATCCTCGTTTATCTCACCTACATCTTCTTTGCCTTCGACCTGCCTGGCCTTGCGCAACGTGCCAATCTGGACAACGCCGTTACACTGGCTTCTGATAGCTGGTCACACAAAGTGCATGTCACACGCAATAATCGGAGCGGTGAGGTGACCTATGCTGTTGAAGGCGAGCGTAAGGGCACTTATCCCGAGGGTAAACGTCCCGACTGGGTATCGGGTGAAGAGGTGACGACGATCGATCTGGGCCGCAATCATATCGTGCGGTTCCTGCCTGACAACCGGACCGAGATTGAAATACCCGACTTCCAGCTGATCGAAGTGCAGGCCAAGGGACGTCGCCTGACGACAAATCTGCCCTCTGAACTGCCCGACTGGATTTCCGCATCTGAACGGCGTGTTGGCGTCACAACGCCTGAGGGCCGGATCACCATGACGGGCGCTCGGACCGAAGTGTTCAACTATTTCCCGGGATGGGAGCTGTTCTGGTTCACGCTTGACAGTCCGTACCACGGCCATGGGATTGGTGAAATCCTGTTTGGCGCGCAGATCGATCCAAGCCGTTCGAATATCGCAGGCGCAGTCTCTGACTGGTGGAACAACGCGATGTGGCGGCATAAGGATGTGGCCTGGGCCATCGGAGAAACGATCCTGATGGCATTTCTGGGTACGATGGGTGCCGCGATGATCGCGTTGCCATTGGCCTTTCTCGCCGCCAAACGGTTTTCGCCGATCATGTTGCTTCGCGCCGCAACGCGCCGTCTTTTCGACTTTGTGCGCGGTGTGGACGCATTGATCTGGACTGTGGTTCTGGCTCGGTCCTTTGGCCCCGGACCATTGACCGGCGCGTTGGCGATTCTGATTACCGACACGGGCACGTTTGGCAAGATCTTCTCGGAGGCGTTGGAAAACGTTGATCAGAAACAGATCGAGGGGGTGTCCTCGACCGGGGCTAAACCGCTACAGCGATACCGGTTCGGGGTGATCCCGCAGGTTGTTCCCGTGCTGCTGGCCCAGATTCTATATTTCCTCGAGTCCAATACACGTTCGGCAACGATCATCGGTGCGATCACCGGTGGCGGCATCGGACTGATGCTGACGCAAGCCATCCAGACGCAGAAAGATTGGGAAGAGGTCGCCTATTACATTGTCCTGATCATCATCATGGTGATGTTCATGGATTGGGCCTCGGGCTGGTTGCGCGGCAAGCTGATCGGGCGGAAAGACTGATGGCGCGGCTTTCAGCGGAACAGCCCTGCATTCACCCCGAATGTGAGATTACCGAAAGCACGTTCGGGGCCTATGTTGAAATCGGCAAGGGCAGTCGCGTCGTACATACAAAAATGGGCGACTACAGCTATTGCGATCGTTATGCCGACATCGCCAACGCGAAGGTCGGTATGTTCGCCAACATCGCCGCGTTTTCGCGGATCGGCGCGACTGATCACCCGCTGCACACGGCGTCCTGTCACCATTTCCTGTATCGCTCGAACGATTATTGGGACGATGCGGATCGGGACGAGGTGTTTTTCAGTCACCGCAAATCCCGAATTGTCCATATCGGGAACGATACATGGATTGGCGCAGGCGCGATGATAAAGCCCGAGGTCACACTGGGTGACGGGGCTGTTGTGGCTGCGGGTGCCTTGGTGACGAAGGATGTAGACCCCTACACAATTGTTGCCGGTACACCTGCAAGACCCTTGCGACTGCGTCAGCCACGACACATCGCCGATCGGTTGATCGCATTGGCCTGGTGGAATTGGTCTCATGACAAGTTGCGGTTGGCGCTCGACGATTTCCGTGCTCTGACGGCTGATGCGTTTCTGGAGAAATACGAGCCTTAACTCTCAAGGGTCAGTGTCACCCGATCTCCAACAAACCAGGTTCGGCCAAATTCAACCGGTTGTCCCTTTTCGCCCACATTCACCCCGGATGATCTAAGCAGCGGATCACCTTCTGAAACCTGCAGATGTAGCGCTTGGGTGGCCGTTGCGCGCGTGGCCGTCAGACGGGTTGAGGCCCGAGTATAGTCAGTGACGCCCGACCTGTTTAATGCCTCGGTAACGCTGCTGGTCTCTTGCAGCGCAGCAGTGATGCCAGGCAGGCGCTCAAGGGGAAACATGCTTTCAAACACGGCAATCGGGTGCCCGTCCGCCAATGAGAGGCCGTGATACGCACAGATCTGATCACCGGGTGAAACGGTCAGTGCGGTGGCCTCGCCCTCGGTCGCTGCCCGTTCTTCAACATGAAGCACCCTCTTTTCTGGTCTGCGACCAGCAGCGATGAGGTTTTCATGGAATCGCACCCGCGAGCCGATGGGGTAATCGGTGGGCGTGGCTGCCACAAAAGCGCCCGCGCCCCGGCGCGTTCGGATTAGGCCCTCATCCACAAGGGCCAAGATGCCGTGACGCACCGTATGGCGGTTCACACCGAACCGCTCTGCCAGTGCCGCTTCGGTTGGCAGCTTATCACCCGGGCCATAGCGCCCTTCGGCCATATCGCTGCGAAGTGCGTCGGCGATGGCCTTCCAGATCGGGGTTTTGGTGGGAGTGTCACGCAAGTTTCACAAAATTCCTCTGTCTGACGGCGGCAAATATGATAAGATGTGTATAGTTGTATAGTATATGGAAAAGTTGTCGAGATGAAAGACACTTTTGATGAAAACGCGGACCGGAAGGCTTGGATGAGCCTGCTGGCCAAAGCGCCGGAGGGACGCGTGGCCGTCCTGTTGGATGCAGCGATGCCTCGCCCCGGCTTCACATGGCTGCGTGCTCCTGAGATTGGCAGCACCATGGTTCGGGCTCGCGCTGGCGGGACTGGTGCGCCGTTCAATCTGGGCGAAATGACGGTAACACGCTGTGCGCTGACGCTGGGAACGGGCGAAGTCGGGCATGCCTATATGCAAGGCCGTCGGAAAGAAGATGCCGAAGTCGCCGCGCTGGTTGATGCACTGATGCAGACAGATGTGTCTGATCTGTTGCGAATAAAAGTGCTGACCCCTTTGCGAGATGAGCTGACCAATGCAAAGGCCGCGCGTGCCGCCAAAGCCGCAGCCACTAAGGTTGATTTCTTCACCATGGTACGAGGAGAGGATTGATGCAGTCAGAAGCCCTGATCGGCGGTTTCAAGGATCCCGCGATCCAATCTGCTCACGCCTTTCGCAGCGTGATGGAAGCAATGGCGCGTCCCGGTACCGTGCAAGAGATTTCTGGCGCAGTTCCTCCGGCCCCAATGTCACCAGCAGCGGGTGCGGTGTTGTTGACGCTTTGCGACACTGAGACGCCCGTTTATCTGGCAGGTGCGCTGGATTGCGACGCCGTACGCAGCTGGCTTGCATTCCACACCGGCGCACCGCTGACCGGCCCGTCGCATTGTATGTTTGCCATTGGTGCGTGGTCGGATCTGGGACCATTGAACGCATACCCGATCGGGACGTCTGAATATCCGGATCGTTCTGCCACGTTGATCGTGGAATGCCCCGAACTCATCGCTTCAGGGGCGACTCTGACAGGTCCGGGCATCAAGGATAAAGCCGCGCTTTCATTGCCCGAGCTTGAGGCGTTTCAGCAAAATCAGACGCTATATCCACTGGGGCTCGACTTCATCTTCACGAATGGCAGCCGCCTAGCGGCTTTGCCAAGAACGACCGAGGTGTCCTGATGTATGTCGCAGTAAAAGGTGGCGAGCGTGCGATTGAAAATGCCCACGCTTGGCTTGCCGAAGAACGCCGCGGTGATACCGATGTGGCGGAACTGAGCATCGCGCAAATCCGCGAACAGCTTAGCCTAGCGGTCAATCGGGTTATGGCCGAAGGCTCGTTGTTCGATCCTGACCTGGCCGCACTTGCGATCAAGCAGGCGCGCGGCGATCTGATCGAGGCCATCTTCTTAATCCGCGCCTATCGAACCACGTTGCCACGCTTTGGCGCATCCGAGCCTGTTGATACCGGGGCAATGGCTTGCGACCGGCGCATTTCGGCAACCTTCAAGGATTTGCCGGGCGGGCAGGTGCTTGGGCCGACCTTCGACTACACTCATCGCTTACTGGATTTCAAACTGGCTGCTGATGGTGAGGTGCCCAAAGCCCCAGCGCGCGAAGCTGCACTGGGTGAAGTGCCGCATGTCACGGATTTCCTCAATCGCGAAGGCCTGATCGAGGAAGCGCCGCATGACGATACGCCGCCACCTGATCTGACCCGCGAGCCGCTTGAAATGCCCGCCGATCGCGCCCTGCGCCTTCAGGCTCTGACCCGCGCAGATGAGGGCTTTACCCTCGGTATGGCGTATTCCACACAGCGCGGATACGCGCGCAATCACGCCTTTGTCGGAGAGCTTCGGATCGGGTCCGTGCCGGTTGAAATGGAGATCCCTGAACTCGGCTTTGCCATCGAAATCGGTGAGGTCGTTCTGACCGAATGTGAAACGGTTAACCAGTTCAAGGGCTCCAAAACCGAGCCGCCGCAATTCACCCGAGGTTATGGGCTTGTGTTTGGTCAGACGGAACGCAAGGCGATCTCGATGGCTTTGGTCGACCGTGCGCTGCGGTGGGAAGAACTGGGTGAGGATAATGTTGGCGCACCTGCTCAGGATGCCGAGTTTGTCCTTTATCACGCGGACAACATTCAAGCGACGGGGTTTCTAGAGCATATCAAGCTTCCGCACTACGTCGATTTCCAGTCTGAACTGGAACTGGTGCGCAAACTACGCCGCGAAGCATGTGCTGATCAGGTGCAGGAGGCTGCGGAATGAACGCCTATAACTTTGCTTATCTGGACGAGCAGACCAAGCGGATGATCCGCCGTGCAATTCTGAAAAGTCTGGCGATCCCGGGCTATCAGGTGCCGTTTGCCTCGCGCGAAATGCCTATGCCGTATGGCTGGGGTACGGGCGGTGTGCAGGTCTCGGCCGCGGTGTTGACCCCGGATGACACGTTCAAGGTGATCGATCAGGGCTCGGACGATACCACAAACGCGGTCTCGATCCGCACCTTCTTTGAACGCACTGCGGGGGTTGAAACAACCACAACGACAAGCGACGCCTCCGTGATTCAGACTCGCCACCGGATTCCCGAGGAGCCGCTGCAAGAAGATCAGATCCTTGTCTATCAGGTGCCTATCCCCGAGCCGTTGCGCTTTCTGGAACCGCGAGAGAGCGAAACCCGCAAGATGCACAGCCTTGAGGAATACGGGCTGATGCATGTGAAGCTGTACGAAGATATCAGTCGTCATGGGCATATCGCGACGTCATATGCTTACCCGGTGAAGGTCGAAGGCCGCTATGTGATGGACCCGTCGCCAATCCCGAAATTCGATAACCCAAAGCTTGGTGATATGGCTGCGATCCAGCTGTTCGGAGCTGGGCGTGAACAACGGATCTACGCGCTGCCACCCTACACGCAGGTTGTCTCACTGGATTTTGAGGATCATCCGTTTGAGGCGTCCAAGGCCGACCAAGCCTGCGGCTTGTGCGGTGCCGAGGACAGCTATCTGGACGAGGTAATCATCGATGACGCGGGTGGGCGGATGTTCGTCTGCTCGGATACCGATTATTGCGAGGCGCGCCAGGCGGCGGGTCACAAAGGAAAGGACGCCGCATGACACCTTTGCTGTCTGTTCGGGACATCACAAAGCGCTATGGCCCAAATATTGGCTGTGCCGATGTGTCATTCGATCTCTATCCCGGTGAGGTCATGGGGATCGTTGGCGAAAGCGGGTCAGGTAAGTCGACACTGCTGAATTGCATGGCCGGGCATCTAACTCCGGATGCCGGAGAGGTTGTGTTCGACACCCGCGCAAAAGGTCCGCAGGACACGGTAACGATGTCCGAGCCCGAGCGCCGGATGCTGAGCCGTACCGATTGGGCCTTTGTCCACCAACATGCACGCGACGGGTTGCGCATGGGCGTCAGTGCCGGTGGGAATGTAGGTGAACGGCTGATGGCCGTTGGAGAGCGTCACTATGGCGACATACGTGACAAGGCCACGGATTGGCTGCAACGAGTGGAGATCGATGCCTCCCGTGTGGATGATCGCCCGACGACCTTTTCGGGCGGGATGCAGCAGCGCCTGCAGATTGCACGAAACCTCGTGACCGGTCCTCGGCTGGTGTTTATGGATGAGCCAACGGGCGGTTTGGACGTGTCCGTTCAGGCGCGGTTGCTCGACTTGTTGCGCGGGTTAGTTCGCGACATGGGCTTGTCGGCGATCATCGTCACGCATGATCTGGCCGTGGTGCGCCTGCTGGCAGATCGGTTGATGGTGATGAAATCGGGCCGCGTGGTCGAGGCAGGCCTGACCGATCAAGTGCTGGATGACCCGCAACACGCTTATAGCCAACTTCTTGTCAGTTCCGTTTTGCAGGTGTGAGCAATGATTGAGCTTAATAACGTCTCAAAGACTTTCACCCTCCATAATCAAGGCGCGGCCGTGATTGAGGTTTTGAATGATGTATCCTTCTCGGTCTCTCCGGGCGAATGCGTAGCGCTGACGGGCGCGTCTGGAGCGGGCAAGTCCACCCTCATGCGTATGATCTATGGCAACTATCTGGCCCGAAGCGGAGAAATTCGCATCGGTGATGTGGATATCGTGCAGGCAGAGCCTCGGACAGTTATCGCCCTGCGCCGCGAGGTTCTGGGCTATGTCAGCCAGTTTCTTCGCGTGGTTCCGCGCGTGCCCACCGTCGATGTCGTGGCCGAGCCCTTGCGGGCTGTGGGCATTTCCGCTGCTGACACGAAGGCGCGGGCTGAAGCTCTGTTGCGGCAACTGAACATTCCTGAGCGGCTCTGGACCCTTTCACCGACTACCTTCTCGGGTGGTGAACAGCAGCGTGTCAACATCGCACGCGGGTTTGCCTATTCTTATCCCGCGATGCTGTTGGATGAGCCGACTGCCAGTCTGGATGCGGCCAATCGCGAGGTTGTTCTAAGGCTCATCGAAGAGGCAAAGGCGCGTGGCACTGCAATCATCGGCATCTTTCACGACGAAGCGGCTAGGGCGCGCGTTTGTGATCGCGAAATCGACGCCAGTCAGTTTTCACCCGGGGTCGCGGCATGACCCGGGGTCGCCTCATCGCTGTGGTTGGCCCGTCGGGGGCTGGCAAAGACAGTGTGATGCTAGGGCTTTGTGACTTGTTGCCCGATTTGCATTTGGTGCGCCGCGTAATCACCCGGGCACCAGAGTTGGGCGGGGAAGACTATGACACCGTCGAAATCGCCGAATTTGAAGAAATGGCAGCGAATGGTGCCTTTGCGGTGCATTGGGTTGCTCATGGGCTTTGCTACGGGATACCGGTTGCCGTCAAAGATCGGCTGAGTGATGGCGCAGATTGTCTGGCAAATTTCTCCCGTAAAGCTCTGCTCCAGGCCGCAGAAAAATTCCCGCGCTTCATTGTCCTGAATATCTCGGCGAAGCCGGAAACTCTTGCACGGCGTTTGGCGACTCGCGGCCGAGAAAGCGATAGCGAGATTGCAAATCGGCTTGCTCAGGCAGAAAAACCCTTGCCCGATGGGTTGGACGTTATCACCATTTCCAACGATGGCCCACTGGCCGAGACGGTTGCGCGCGCCGCAGGGGTCCTTCAACCGGCGAGCGCGTACCGATGAATAAGCTCGAAACGCCCATCAATGCGCTCGCCGCACAAGGCAATTTGGTCGATGACGAAGGGCTCGGGCAAGGCTGGCAAATGGCGGCGCAGCGCCTCGGTCCATACAGGAATATCGCCATTCGGCAGCCGACCCGTCAGCGTCATGTGAAACCGAAACTCGTCCATCACATAGGGATAACCCCACTCGATCAACAGTGCGTCTTGACGTGGGCTCAACCTTGCACCGCGCCGCCGCTCAAGTTCAGCCTCATTGGTTGGGGCGCGAAACGGGTCAAGCTCACGTACACAGGCCGCAGCAATTCTTTGCAAGCCGCTCACATCGCCCTGTGGGGTCAAAGCGAGAAACCGGCCCAGCCTCGTCAGACTCAGCCCTTCACAGCTCGAAGGCGCCAGGCCAGCGGCCATCTCAGACGCCGCCGCTTTCAGGGCTTCAAGCGAATAACCTCCGGCAAGTTGAAAGGGTGGTTTCAGCGTTCCGTGAAAGCCGTATTTGCGCGGTGTCATCGTAACGTCATGCAAATCGGGCAGATCGGGCTGAGGCACCTCGCAGCCCTGCACGACATCCCATCCCAGCCAGCGCGCGCCGAACTGTTCCAATGGTCCTTCGGGCGGCACGTAGTAGATTGCAAATCGAGAGTATGACATGAATTCCCCTTTTCCCGCGCCCTCTTTGGCAAAGGCTTGTGACAGCGATATGTCAGATAATCTGTGCCTTGCGAATGCCCAGCTTGTGATGCCCGATCGGGTAGTAACCGGTTCGGTGACAATCGAACAGGGCATCATTTCCGAGATCACCGAAGGGGATCATGTTCCGACCGGCGCGGTCGATTGTGCAGGTGATTACATCCTTCCGGGACTGGTCGAGCTGCACACCGACAATATCGAACGTCATATCGAGCCTCGCCCGGAAGTGGACTGGCCTCATCTTCCGGCCCTGATCGCGCATGATAGCGAGCTGGCTTCGACCGGAATCACAACTGTGTTCGACGCCATGCGAGTAGGTTCCATTCACAGCGGCAAGGGCCGTTACATCGACTATGCCCGCAAACTGGCGGACGAACTGTTGTCGGCGCGCGCCGCAGGCTATTTCAAGATCAGCCATTTCCTTCACCTGCGGGCCGAGATCTGCTCGGAGACACTGCTTGAGGAATTGGCGACCTTCGGGCCGGAAGACAGGGTTGGCATTGTCAGTCTGATGGACCACACGCCGGGTCAACGCCAATTCAGCGATCTGAGTGCATTGAAGACCTATGTCGCCAAAAAGCGCGGTATGACCGACGCCGATTTCGTTGCACATGTCGAGAACCTGCGTGGTCTGCAGCAGCGTTTCGGAGAAAAGCACGAAGCCGGTGCAGTGATCGAGGCCGCCCGTCTTGGCGCCGCGCTGGCCAGCCATGACGATACCACGGCGCAGCATGTCGAAAAATCGTCCGAAAATGGTGTGACTTTCGCCGAGTTCCCAACCACGTTCGAGGCGGCCGAGGCCTGCCGTACCCGCAACATCGCCGTCATGATGGGTGCCCCGAATCTGATCCGTGGCGGCTCGCATTCCGGCAATGTCGCGGCTGAAGATCTTGCAAAGGCCGATCTTCTGGAAATTGTGTCTTCCGACTACGTGCCCTCTGCGCTACTGCTGTCGGCTTTTCATCTTGCCAATGTTTGGGACGACCTGCCTCGTGCTGTGGCCACGGTTACACGTAATCCTGCGACGGCTGTTGGTCTTGATGACCGTGGCATCCTGAATGTTGGCCTGCGCGGTGACGTTCTGCGTGTGCGTCGCATGGGTCAAACACCAGTTTTGCGCGGTGTCTGGAGCCAAGGCAACAAGGTTGGATGAGTTGTGATTGGTTGAATCGCACTTGCCAAACAGAACATGGCTGGCGGCCGAAAGCTCGCGGATTACCAGATGGGATCTGCGCCCTTGCTCCGCTTGATTTTTTTGGACCCGCATCTTGATAAACCGATGTCGTGCCAGAACATTAAACTCGTAAAGAATATGGTTACTTTTTTACCGCACTTTCTCCTGTAACGCAAAATGCGGGCAGCAAGTTCCACGATTAACTGACTGGAAATTTGTTGCTTATCTCAGAGTTGAAATCAGGAGCTTTGGCGGGATGAGGGCATGGTTGTCGGTTGTGATAGCCACTATTATTTTGGCGGGCTGCAGTCAGGATTTACAGGGAACCAAGTCCTTTGATCCCGGGGCGACACCAGCCCCCGCTCCCTTATCGGGGGGGAATAATCTGAAGGGAAATGTCGCACGCACTGAATTCGCTGAGTTGGTGCGAAGGTCTGTCGCGACGTCGCCCACCACCGCAGCCGGAGCCGCCAGCGTTCTGGCTTCGAAATCCCGCATTGATGCCGAGCAAGGCGCGTTCCTGCCGCAGATCGAGGCCGAGACATCCCTGACGTCCGATGGGGATACCGTACCGATCCTGCGGCTTAGTCAGATCATCTATGATGGTGGCAAAGTCTCGGGTCGTGTGGGTTTGCGTCAGATTGAAGCCCGGCAGACCTGGTTAAACGAATTGTCAGAGCTGAGCGCGCTGAGCTTCGAGGCCATCGAAACCATAATTGATCTGGATCGAAATCGCCGCCTCGAAGAACAAGCCCAGCAGAATCTGGATCGTACGGACGTTTTGGTCAGCGACCTCCAGTCCCGTTTTGATGCCGGGGCGGGGTCGGTGGCGGATTTGCTGGCGGGGCAGGGGCGGAAGTCTAATGCCGAGACAGAATTAGCGCAGGCTCAGACGGATGTGGAACTGGCGACGGCAACATGGGTCGAAGTCTTCGGAACGCGACCCGGTGCTATTCCGACCATCCCCCCCGCACCCATTCTGGCAGCGGCCACCTCGCAGCAAATGGTTGCACGCAGCCCGCGTCTGCGTACTCAGGTCGCCTTCAGTCAAGTGCGTGCGCAAGAGGTTGTGGTTGCTGAACGAGCGACCCGCCCAACACTCTCTGCGATTCTTGAGACAGATTTCGACCAGGGCAGTATCGACGACGGTGTGCAGGCCCGATTGGGTGTAACGGTCCCGATTTACCAAGGGGGATCCGCGCGCGCCAATGTCGAAACCGCAAGGGCGAATCTTCAACAAAGCCGGGCTGATGAAGAAGAATTGCGGCGCGAGTTGCAACGTAATCTCTCCCAGGCCTTGGAAGAGACCAATTCAATTCAGCGACGGCTCGCCACAGCCCGGCGCGCTGTCGAGATCAATGAGCAAGCGCTGGATGCAGCTCGTGGACAGTTTGATATCGGGCGCAGCACGCTGGTACAGATATTGGATGCGTTGCGCGAGTTGAATCTTGCGCAGGTTCGGGTGATCCAGCTTGAGGCTCAGGCACGTCGTGCAGAATATGCCGTGCTGGCGGTCACGGGCGATATCCTGGACGCGTTGGGTGTTGCACAGCCGACCGATCCAACCTTGTGATATCCGTCGTGAACCCGACTGCGACTAACCCGCTGAATACGCACCTCCGACTACTGACAGAGCATTTGGGTCTTGGGTTGTCCGAGGTGGATATCTTTCGGGTGTTCTAGGGCAATGAAGTCGCCTAGGCGGTCAGCGCAGTGGAAGCGGTGGGCTACAGTCAGGTTTTGGGAAAGCGCGGTTACTGAAACTGGACCTGAACTTGTTTCTGGTCCTGGCGTTTGCCCCAGATGTTCAACCTTTAGTGGTTCTGGATCGAGAAGACACCGACGCTTTCTTGTGATCGATGCCAGCAGCGGATTCAGCGAACTTCAGATCTGGCGGCGACAGGAAACACGACTGCGCAAGACGCGCAGGATATTGCGCGCATAATGCTCGCGCCGCTGGAACGAGAATCGTTTAGGCCGCAAGGTCATCGGTTTTGGTCCGCGTTCAGCGATCTGCGCGGGGTCTACATTCAGATCATATTGGCCGCGATGGTGACAAGCGTGCTTGGGCTGGTGACGTCGCGATTCACCATGGTCGTTCAAGACCCCAATCTGCCAAACGAAGTGGTTGATAGCTTGCTGGCTCTGGTCTTCGGGGTTGGCCTTGCACTGTTGTTCGATTTCCTGATCAAGAAATTGCGGACACGGTTCATCGATACAGCGGGAAAACGGGCGGACCTGAAGATCACCGAGCGGCTGTTCAATCAGTTGATGGCGCTTAAAATGTAAGCCCGGGGCGGGCAGAATGGACGCATGGCCTCGATCCTTCGGGATTTAAAGGTCGTGAGGGATTTCTTTACGTCTGCCTCGCTGGTTGCTTTGGTCGATCTGCCCTTCCCTTTCGTATTCGTGGCGTGATCTAGGCCATTGGCAGGCCGCGACAGGCGATTGCGATCGCGTCGCGCGCGAGACTTGAGGCTCAGATATCCGGACAAGAATTTGATCTTCCCGACCGTACAGGTGTGGAGGCGGCGTTTCTGGAGGAATAGATTGGCGTGACCCAACCTCTGGTCGAGCGCGGCATCGAAAGTTCGCTGGCGATGATTGACTTGCGCCGGCAGCTTAGCCGCCAAATTGGACAGCTTAGAGAGGCCGGTAGCCGAATACTGATGACTTTGTTGGAACGATGAGCGGAGAACTTTGTCTGATTTCAGCCTGGCCAGAACCAACTCCCAACCAGGCTGTTGATTGAGTCAAAGGCACTCAGACAGTGTTTTGGCCAGATTGCGGATGAGTTGCGGGTACAGATTTACTCCGGGTTCCAGATCAGATCCCAGCGGGTCCATGATGCCGGTTTTAGCTTCGGTGCCGTCGAGAACGGTTGCGACAATTCCGGGGTTGAACTGGGGTTCAGCCATGACACAATCCACACCTTCGTCGCGGATACGCCCCTGAATTTCGGCGATCCTTGCCGGGCTTGGATCGGTCGCATCGCTGAGGGAAATTGCACCCGAGGCCGGGAAGCCAAAGGCATCTTCGAAATATTGATAGGCATCGTGGAACACGATGAAGCTGCCACCTTTGACCGGCGCCAGCGTTTCGGCCACTTCCGCTGACAAAGCAGCCATTTCTTCACGCGCAGCTGCCGCATTCGCAAAATAAGCACCTGCGTTGTCTGGGTCAGCCGAAGAAAGCTGCGCCGCGATCGTTTTCAGCCAGATTTCTGCGTTGACCGGAGAGAGCCAGGCGTGCGGATCATGTTCGCCATGCGCATGGCCCTCATGGTCGTCATGTCCGGCGTGGTCCTCATGATCATCGTGGTCATGCTCATCCGCATGCTCTTCGTCATGATTATGATCATCATGCTCTTTGTCCTCGGCATGATCCTCGTGATCGTCGTCATCGTCTTTTGCATGATCGTCGTGGTCGTCGTGATCATGACCATCATCCTCAGCATGGTCGTGATCGTCATGATCGTCATCCCCATGATCTTCGTCGTCGCTATGGTCATGCGCTTCGAACAAAGCACTTTCACGGAAATCGAGCAGAACCGTTCCGTCCGACTCAAGCAACACCGTAACAGTCGCCCCGTCGCTGAGCGTCTCGACAGCGCCTTCCATCCACGGGGTCAGGTCCTCGCCAATCCAGAATACCAGATCTGCCTCTTGCAGTGCGGCTGCTTCTGACGGACGAAGGTTGTATTCGTGTGGCGAGGCACCGGGCTGCACTATCAATTCAGGCGTTCCTACCCCCTCCATCACCCGGGCCACGAGTGAGTGAACGGGTGCGATGTCAACCGCAACCTTGGGTGCATCCGCCATGGCGGTTCCGCCCATCAATGCAGCGGTAATCGATAGTGGGAGCAGCTTTCTGGACATCAGACCCTCTGTGTGATTTTATAACGTTACGAGCGGCATATATGATATGGTATAACATGACAAGTGAGATGCACCCCATTTCGGTTGGTGAAGATGCGCCGGTAGGATTTCAGGAGCATGATCACAAGAATTGCGTCGAAACGGCGTTGGCCACAGCGGATGCTCGGTGCAGGGAAGAAGGGTTGCGGCTAACCCCTGTGCGGCGAAAAGTTCTTGAAATGCTGTTGCAAGACCACAAGTCGCTTGGGGCATACGCTATACTTGATCGTTTGCGCGAAGCCGGTTTTGGTTCGCAGCCACCGGTGGCTTATCGCGCGCTGGATTTTCTGGTCCAGTACGGGTTCGTCCATAAGATTGAACGTTTGAACGCCTTTGTGGCCTGCTCTCATCCCGGAGAGGTCCATTCCCCGGCCTTCATGATCTGCAGAAAATGCGACGCTGTCGCCGAAGCTCAGTCGGCACCGTCCAATGGCGTCCTCGGCGCAGCCGCGCGCGCGGCGGGTTTCGAAATCGAGCGAACCGTTGTAGAAGCCGAGGGACTCTGCCCAGACTGCACCGAGAAGGCGTAGACATGACCCTGATCACCGTTGAAAATCTCAGCGTGCGTTATGGCGCGAATACCGTTCTGCGCCATGTCGGCATGACGATTGAGGCTGGTGAAATCGTGACGATCGTTGGTCCAAACGGATCGGGAAAGACCAGCCTGTTGCGTGCCGTCATTGGCGCGACCAAGCCTGCGGAAGGTAAGGTTACACTGAAGCCTGGGCTAAAAATCGGGTATGTCCCCCAAAAACTGCACATTGATCCGACCCTGCCGATTTCAGTGGAAAGATTCATGCGTCTGACGGATCGTGTCTCTAGGCTTCAATGTACAGAAGCGCTTGAAACTGCTGGGGTGCCGGATCTGCTAAAGCGCCAAATGTCGCAATTGTCAGGCGGACAGTTTCAGCGCGTCTTGCTGGCGCGGGCGTTGATCAATCGGCCCGACGTTCTGCTTTTGGACGAAGCCACTCAGGGTCTCGACCAACCGGGGTCTGCGGCGTTTTATCGTCAGATCGAAGAGGTCCGGCGTGAAACCGGATGCGCCATATTGATGATAAGCCATGAATTGCACGTGGTCATGAGCGCGTCGGACAGGGTGATCTGTCTCAATGGTCATGTGTGCTGCCAAGGGTCCCCCGCAGTCGTAGCTTCGGCCCCGGAATATCGGGCCCTGTTCGGAACGGGTACCGGAGGCGCACTGGCCCTCTATCGCCATGATCACGACCATGATCACGATCACGATCACGGTCACTATGAAACCTCTCAGGAAGCCGCAGAATAATGCTGGATGATTTCATGACGCGCGCGACGCTTGCAGGTATTGGCGTTGCTTTTGCTGCGGCACCACTGGGGTGTTTTGTTGTCTGGCGTCGAATGGCCTATTTCGGGGATGCCACCGCCCATGCGGCAATCCTGGGTGTCGCTTTGTCGCTGACGTTTCAGTTGTCCGTCTTTACTGGGGCGCTAGCTGTTGCACTTGCGATGGCACTTACCGTGACACTGTTGTCCGGACGTGGTTACGCGATGGATACACTGCTGGGCGTTCTAGCACATTCTGCACTTGCCTTCGGTCTAGTCGCCGTATCTTTCCTGTCCGGTGTTCGCATCGACCTGATGGCCTATCTCTTCGGTGATATTCTGGCCGTGTCACGCACCGATCTGGTTGTGATCTGGGGGGGCGCAGCGCTTGTCGTGGCCCTGATCGTATGGCGCTGGTCGCAGCTATTGACAGCGACCATGAATGAAGAGCTGGCCTATGCCAGCGGCTTTGACCCCAAGCGAGAGCAGTTGATCCTGACGCTGTCTCTGGCAGTTACAGTGGCCGTGGCGATAAAGGTCGTAGGTGTTCTTTTGATTGCTGCAATGCTGATCATCCCGGCGGCGGCTGCGCGCAGTCTGGCCAGATCACCGGAAGCGATGGCTTTGATTGCGGCGGCGATTGGTGCATTTTCCGCAATCGCCGGGCTACGGGCTGCTTACATATTTGATACGCCTGCAGGGCCATCCATTGTTTGTGTTGCTGCAGTAATGTTTGCGTGTTTCAGCCTGATCGGATGGCAAACGCGGCGTGGAACCTAGGGCATCTGCAAAGATCAATGCGGTCGCGTCGACACGGTCACGAATTCAATTTCGTCTGACAGGATGTCCCGCACCCCATGTGGGAGCTTGGCGTCGAAGCTGAGCGTGTCACCTTCTGACATCTCGAACTCTTCGGTCCCGCAACCATAGATGGCACTGCCTTCAATTATATAGATGAAGACGTAGCCTTCGTGCTGATAGTTCGGCAACTTGCGTTGGTCTTGTTTTGAGATGCGGATGCGTGCGGATTGGAATGATCCGCTAGGCCCGCTGTGTTTGCCGAGCAGTAGATAGTCATGGCTATGGTCTGGTGTGATACGCCGCGACGGCAACCCGGTTCCCGCCTGAACGTGATGCACATCCGAGGTCGTGTCGGTATGGCTGAACAGCGCCATCAGAGAGACAGATAGTGCATCTGCCAACGCGTGTAAGGTACCAAGGGACGGCGACACATGACCATTTTCGATCCGGCTGATCATGGGCGCGGAAACCTTTGACTGCGCAGCGAGTTCGGTCACCGTGAGCTGACGTTCCTGTCGCAAACGCTGCAGGGTGCGCCCGATCTCAAGTTCTGGTTCTGTTTTCTTGTCCTGCATCGGGCCGCTTTGACATTCCTTCTTCCAGTTAAAGTAGCTGTGGCCTGAATTGCAGGATAGTAAAAGTGTGTTCTGACAAAAAACAAGCTTAGCTAAGCGATTGGCGCAAAACTGCGCCAATGCGATGAAGGCAGCGGTGTTTTGAACTTATTTTCCTTTCCAGACCGGATCACGCTTTTCAGCGAAGGCCTTTGCGCCTTCAAGCTGATCTTCGCTGGAATAGAGGATATCGACGGTGCGCAGCTGGCGCTTGGTGATGCGGTTCATGGCGTCCTGAAATTTGCTGTCTTCAGCTTCGCGCACGACCTCTTTGATCGCAGCATAAACCAGCGGAGGACCCGAGGCGAGCAGACGCGCCAATTCCCAGGCACGATCCATCAGTTGATCGGCAGGCAGGACTTCATTGACCAAGCCCCAACGCTGACCTTCTTCGGCATCGAACCAGCGTCCAGTCAGCAATAGCTCCATCGCGATGTGGTAGGGAATGCGTTTGGGTAGCTTGACGCTCGCCGCATCTGCAACGGTTCCGGATCGAATCTCAGGCAGGGCAAAAGTTGCGTGTTCAGCGGCCAGGATCATATCGGCTGAAATCGCAAGCTCGAGCCCGCCACCACAGGCAATACCATTGATGGCCGCGATGACCGGTTTGTTCAGATCGCGTAACTCCTGCAAACCGCCAAAGCCACCTACACCATAATCTCCATCTACGGCATCGCCTTCGGCGGCTGCCTTCAGGTCCCAGCCAGGGCAAAAGAATTTGTCACCTGCTCCGGTCAAGATCGCGACGCGCAGTTCGGGATCATCGCGAAACTCGGCAAATACCTGCCCCATGATGCGGCTGGTTGCCAGATCGATCGCATTGGCTTTTGGCCGATCCAGCGTCACTTCGAGAATTGCGCCGTCACGGCGGGTCTTGATCGGGTCCATTTCTCAGGCCTTTCTGATAAGCGCATCCACCGCCACCGCCCGGGTGGGCGTGCAGAGAAGCGGGTTGATTTCGACCTCGCCGAGCGTTTCGGCATTTTGCATTACATAGTCTTGAACGGCCTGAATGGCGGCAACGATTTCATCCATATCAGCCGCTGGTTGGCCGCGATAGCCTGCCAGCAATGACGCGATCTTTAGTTCGCCGAGAGCAGCGCGAATACTGTCGGATGTTGCCGGGACCAGAAGAGAGGTGGTATCGCGCAATATTTCGGTCAAGACACCACCGGCCCCTATTGTCAGCACAAAGCCATGGGCAGGGTCCCGCACGACACCGACGAGGATTTCAGCCACCGCACCTGTGATCATCTCTTCGATCAGAATCTCATCAGTTCCAATATCCGCTGCCACACCTGTCACATCGGCAGCCTGAACCCTCAATCGTACAGCGGAATGTTCGGACTTGTGGGCAAGGCCGACGCCTTTGACAGCAAATGGCGCTTCCATTTCTTGCGCCGCGCTGAGGGCTTCCTTTGCGCCACGAACGGACCTGTTCCGAGGGATGCGCAAACCATGGGCAGCCAGAGCTTGCTTGGCCTCGGCTTCGAACAGCGTATGCGTGACATCAGACGTACCCGGCAAGCAGACTGGCGCGCTTGCAGGTGCGGCGACCTGACCCGCCGCGCGCGTGGCAGAAAGGGCTTCGCGGAGACCCATGAAGGGTACCACACCGGCCTCCATTAGGGTTTGTGCTACATCTTCAGGTAGCAATTCGGGCAGGGTAGAAACCACGGCAAAACGCGCACCCGTATCTGCCCGCACTTTTTGTGCTGTACGCGTGGCGGCGGCCCAATCCGTCGGGTCGGTGGTCGGGTAATCAACGATCGTGAATGTCAGATCTATGTCGTCGCCAGTCATTCCGGCCCAAGCGTTCGCCATCGCCTCTTCATCGCGCCAGATATAGGTGTGGTAATCGAGTGGATTGCTTAGTGCGACCATCGGACCAAGCGCATCGCGCAATCGAGTTTGCTTATCTCTGGACAGTTCTGGAAATCTGAGGCCAGTGCCGATCGCTATATCTGCGATCAGGCTGGCCTCGCCGCCCGAGCAGCTGATCGAAGCAATGTTGCCCCCCGGCAAAGGCCCATAACAATGCAACAATTTCAGGGTTTCCAGAAACTCGGGCAGCGAGGACAGGCGCGGGATGCCCAGCCGGTTTAGCAAAGCCTGCGCACCCGCATCGCTCCCAGCCAGTGAGGCGGTATGAGAAACTGTTGCTGCCTGCGCCTGTTCGGATGCGCCCACCTTAAGTGCGATCAGAGGCACGCCTTTCCGATGTGCCTTGGCAGCAAGGGCCTCCCATTCGCGGATATCCTTGAAACCCTCGATATGTAAACCGACGGCAGTGACCCGTGGATCATCGATCAGCGACATGGCGATCTCAGCCTGACTGGTCTGCGCCATGTTCCCGCAAGTCACCATATAGGCAATCGGCAGAGCTCGTTTCTGCATAGTCAGGTTGATCGAGATGTTGGAGCTCTGGGTCAGAATGGCAACGCCTCGATCTACCCGAGCGGCTCCATGCTGATCGGGCCACAATAGCGCACCATCAAGCGCATTGATAAAGCCATAGCAGTTTGGCCCAAGAATAGGCATGCTGCCTGCTGCATTGATCAACTCTGATTGCAGATCTCCTCCTGCCTGATCCTCGGCTGCAGCTTCCGAGAAGCCAGAGGCAAAGCAAACTGCGCCGCCGCTGCCCATGTCTGACAGAACCTGAACGGCCTCAACGGTGGCGTGACGGTTGATGCCAACAAAGGCCGCGTCCGGGGACGATGGCAGGTCCTCAATCCGTGCGTAGGCCTTGTGCCCGGCAATTTCATCCGCCTTGGGATGGACAGGCCAGATTTTCCCTGCGTAGCCCATGCGTTCCGACTGCAGGATAACCTGCTGGCACCACGCACCGCCGCCGATCACCGCGATGGATTCCGGGCGTAGAAGACGGGAGATATCCTTGCTCATTCGGGCCTCAGGCACCCAGAGGCCGCAGCAGATCACGACTGATGATATGCCGCTGGATTTCGCTCGTACCATCCCAGATACGTTCTACGCGCGCATCCCGCCAGAACCGTTCGATCGGGAAGTCGTCCATCAGACCCATGCCACCATAGATTTGCAGCGTCGTATCCGTGACCTTAGCCAGCATTTCCGAAGCATAAAGCTTGGCCGAGGCGATCTCGCGGTTTGAGGGCAAGTCCTGATCCAGACGCCATGCGGCCGCGAGCGTCAGCCAGTCAGCAGCGTCGATCTCGGTGATCATGTCGGCGATCTGAAAGCCGACACCCTGAAACTTGCCGATCGGCTGGCCGAATTGCGTGCGCTCAGCCGCGTAGTTCAGTGCGTAATCAAAACAGCGCCGCGCGCGCCCGACCGAAAAAGCAGCAACAGTCAGGCGCGTTGCATAGAGCCACTCGTTCATCACGGCGAAACCGCCATCGACCTCGCCCAAAACCTGTGCGTCGGGCAAACGGCAATTGTCAAAATACAGGATATAGTTCTTATAGCCTTTGTGGCTGACTGAATTATACCCCTCGCGCACTTCAAAACCCGGCGTACCACGATCTACGAGGAATGTAGTGATCCGCTTTTTAGGGCCTTTCGGAGTTTCATCTACACCTGTTGCGATGAATATGATGAAGAAATCCGCGTGCTCCGCGCCCGAGATGAAGTGTTTCGAACCGTGGACGACCCAGTCACCGCCATCGCGAACGGCCTGACATTTCATGCCCCGAACATCTGACCCCGCGTCAGGTTCGGTCATAGCCAGAGCATCCATCTTTTCGCCACGCACGGCAGGCAACAAATAGCGTTCACGCTGGTCGGCGTTGCAGGCCATCAGGATATTCTGCGGGCGACCGAAGAAATGGGTCAATGCCATCGATCCTCGGCCGAGCTCGCGTTCGACAAGAGTGAAATCAAGATGCGAGAGACCTGCGCCACCAACTTCTTCGGGGAAGTTACAGGCATAAAACCCCAGTTCGATGCATTTCCGCTTGATTTCGTCTCCCAGCTCTTGCGGCACCTGTCCGGTGCGTTCGACCTCAGCTTCGTGGGGGTAAATCTCGTTCTCAACAAAGCTCCGCACTGTTGAGACGATCATTTCCTGTTCTTCGGTTAAGCCAAATTGCATGACGCGTTCCCCTGATGTCTGATTGGCAATGAAACGTAATTGCCTGACACAATGACATGCAGTAATCGTACGATATCATGCCGAGTTAGAAAAATTTGACCCAGATCTATAACTTTTTGCTGTTCGACGGGTTCTCGAACCTTTGCCTCGCCAACATGGTTGAGCCATTGCGCGCGGCGAACACTTTGGCGGGGCAGGATCTCTATGCCTGGCAGTTTTATTCACCCCATGGTGCGCCAGTCCAAAGCTCCAGCGGGTTGCAGGTCGCGCCGCATGGAGCGATGGGCATTGAGGCGGGTGATGCTTTGGTTGTCATGCCGTCTTATGGGTATCTGGAACACTCGGTTCCCGATACTCATCGCGCTTTGCGCAGGGCCGCAACCCGTCATCGCAAACTGGCTGGTCTGGACACAGGGAGTTGGTTGCTCGCGCGTGCGGGACTGTTGGAAGGGCATCGCGCGACCATTCACTGGGATGAACTTTCCCGGTTCGAAGAAACTTTTACCGATGTCGAGGTCGTGCAGGAACGTTTTGTGATCGACCGGGACCGGATCACCTGTTCAGGCGCGATGGCTGCTTATGATCTGGCGACTGCTCTGATTCTTGCGGATCACGGGCCGCTGTTGTCGATGGAGGTGGCGCATCTTCTGATGAACCGTGGTGAACCAAGTGCTGCTTCACCACAGATGAAATCCGAAGACAGGCTGGTGAATCGGGTGCTGGGCGTCATGCAGGGCACGTTGGATGCGCCAGTAATGATAAAGGATATCGCTCGTCAGCTCGGGTGCTCTCAAAAGAAGATTGAGACCCGGGTTTTGTCCGAGCTGGGTGTAACACCGCAGGCGCTCTATCGTCGCCTGCGTCTGAATTTGGCGCGTAAACTTGCGGTCGAGACCCAGCAGTCCGTGGCCGAGATCGCCAGCCGCTGCGGGTATGAGAACCCAAGCGCAATGACGCGGGCGTTCCGGATGCAATTCGGGCAGACACCAACAGCCTATCGAAACGGGGAGTAACTTTGGGATTAGCCTCGCACGCGTGAGAGGTCCGGGTCATACGGGGACGGCGCAATCACCTCGGCAGCGATCATTTCTCCGCACAGGTCAAGTTGCATTCGGCTGCCGGGTTCGGAAAATTCCGGATTCACAAAGCCGTAAGCAAGGTTTAGCCCTGTTCTGTGGCCCCAGTCACCTGACGTGATCGTACCAACAACCATGTCGTCCAACATCAGAGAGGCTCCACCATAGGCAGGTGCTTTGGTTGTATCGATTTTCAGGCTTACCAGTTTCTTTTGAGGCCCGTTCTCAAGGCGTCTCTGCAACGCGTTTCGGCCAATGAAATCGCCTTTGGTCAGTTTCACGAACCGATCCAAACCGGTCTCAAACGGGTCGAACTCTGTGAGCAGATCGGCTTTCCAGTGCAAGAACCCTTTCTCCATCCGCATGGACTCGACGGCGCGAGCACCAAATAATTTCAAGTCATGTGTCTCGCCAGCTTTTCTGAGCGCCAGATAGGCCGCGTATAGTGAGGTGTTCGGGACATGTATCTCGTAGGCCAGTTCCCCTGAGAAGCTGATATTCAATACAGTTGCTGGCGCGAACCCGACAAAGCACTCGCGAACTGACAGCCAGGGAAAAGCTTCTCGCGACCAGTCTCCTCGAGCACAAGCGGACAGCACGTCGCGCGATTTGGGTCCGGCCAGCACTAATATTGTCTGATCATTGGTGAGTGAGCGGATTTGCACATCTTCGCCATCATGCAGATGCGCCTTTAGCCAGTCCATATCATGGTATTCGCTGGCGGCGGCGGACCCGTACCAGACCCGTACCGGGCCGCGATCACTCGCGGGAAGGTTGGCGATGGTGGCCTCGGCTTTGACCATCCCGTGGTGGTTCAGCAGATAACCAAGGCCGACCCGCCCGTCGCGTTTTGTCACCGCGCCGCACATCATCCGATCCAGAAACCGATGCCGATCGGTTCCGGTGATTTCCAGCCGGTTGAAGCCGTTCACTTCGGCCAGTCCGACATTTTTCTGAAGGTTTCTGATTTCCGCCGCGACGACGTCAAAGGCCTCATCAAAACTGAAACTCAGCGTTGGGTGAAAATCAGGCGCAGGCTTGATGTAGTCGACCCGCTCCCAACCGTTGACCACTGTAAATTCAGCCCCTTCTGCTGCGAGGATCGGGGTCAGTGGTGTGGTTTTGGCGGGGCGACCGGCAGGCCGGTGTTCGTGCGGGAAATGAAAGCGGAATTCATTCTGGTAATCTTCGATGGCTTTCAGCGCGGTCAGCTCCACATTTGTGTGGCCGGTAAACCGACGCGGATCAAGGCACCAGGTGTCATAGCAGGCTTCGCCATGAACGATCTGTTGGGCCAGCAGCCAGCCATGGCCACCCCCTTCGCCCAAACCCGCGCGCAGACCGATGATGCAGAAAGCATTGCGCTTTCCGGGGATTGGCCCGACCAAAGGTGCGCCGTCAATTGTGTAGGTGATCGGACCATTCACCACTGTATGAATGCCGACATCCATCAGTGCAGGCATGCGTGCGAAGGCACCTTCCAGCACATCCGTCACGCGGTCCAGATCGTCAGGGCACAGCGCGTTCACAAAATTCGGATCGATCCCGTCCATGCCCCAGGTTTTGCAATCCTGCTCGTAGAAGCCGACCAGCAAGCCGTTCTTCTCCTGCCGACAATAATAGTCGCTGATCGGACAGCGCAGCAGGGGCATCCGATGGCCTGCGTCGCGGATCGCTTCGATTTCTTCTGTCAGAAAATACTGATGCTCCATCGAAGCGACAGGGTGGTGCACGCCCATCATCGCGCCCACTTCGTTGACCCGATAACCACAAGCGTTAACTACGATATCGCAGTCAATATTGCCGTGTTCCGTGTGAACCGTCCAGGTATCGTCCTTGTGCTGTGTCAGTCCTGTGACCGGAGTATTGCGATATACCTCGGCCCCGGCTTTGCGCGCACGGCGTGCCAGAGCTTGGCACAGTTGAGCCGGATCGATGTCGCCATCTAGCGGATCCCATAGCCCACCGAGAAGGTTGTCGGTGGAAATCAACGGGTGCCGGCGGGCGCATTCCTCTGCATCTATGACCTCGAAATGCACATCCATTCCGCGCGCCATAGACGCAAAATGATGGTACCCCTGCATCTGCTCAGGCGTATTTGCAAGCCGGATGCCGCCGTCACCGTGATGGTAGTTGATAGGATAGTCCGGATCCTCGGCCAGTTCCTTGTACAGGTTGATCGAGTGGGTCTTCAGACCAACCATGGTCTGGTTCATGCCAAAATTGGTCACCTGCGCGGCCGAATGCCAAGTTGTGCCGCTGGTCAACTCATCGCGCTCGACCAGCACCACATCGGACCAACCTTCACGGGTCAAGTGATACAGAGTCGAGCAGCCGGCGATACCGCCGCCAATGACGACCACTTTAGTGCGCGATTTCATCAAGGACCCTCCGGTACGTAGTTTTTGGGGATTAGCCTGTTCTGTCAGTTGGTTCACAAGCGGCTGGATATTGTTACGTAAAAAATCGAAAATAAAAGCTCATTAACTCGTAGTAATTCGAATGCGGTTGAAATTGGCTTTAGACGTTTAGTTGAATTGATCAACCTGATGCGGTTGGAGGATCACAAATGGCTGCGCCGCAGGCGAAAAGGTCCGGTCGAAAAGGACGTATCGCACAGCGGGCTGAAAAGCCTGCGCTCGACCCCTGTCCGCCAGGTCAACCGGGAGGCGCTTACAAACCCTTGACTGGGGTTGAGCTTGAGCGGATTTACAACACGGCTCTGGATCTTCTTGAGAAGCTGGGGATCGGCGAGGTGCCGGATCGTTTGCGTTCTGATTTATTGGCGGTTGGGGCGCAAGATAGCGGGGAGGGGAGGATACTTTTTTCGCCTCAACTTGTGGAACAGGCGATTGATCAGGCCGCCAAGACCTTCGTTCTGCACGGGCGTGATCCAGCCCGATCCATCGAAGTTGGCGGTAATCGCGTCTATTTCGGAACCGGAGGGGCGGCGGTTCAGACGCTTGATCTGCGCAGTGGTCGCTATCGGCCTTCAACCTTGCAGGACTTACATGATTTCACGCGTCTTCAAGATGTCTTGCCAAATGTCAGCTGGTTCACCCGCTGTTGCGTTGCAACCGATCTGGAGGAAACCTTCGATCTGGATGTGAACACCGTCTATGCGCTGTTGAAGAATACCTCCAAGCCCACCGCGACGTCTTTTACATTGGCGCAGCACGTTGCGCCAATTGTTGAGATATTGGATATCGCAGCCGGGGGACCCGGTGAATTCGCAAAACGCCCGTTCATGAAAGCACATATAAGCCCGGTGATCTCGCCGATGCGCTACGGCGAAGACGCAGTGGATGTGGTCTACGCTTGCATCGAACACAATATTCCGATTTCTTGCATCACCGCTGCTCAGGCCGGCGCGACTGCACCGGCGACCTTGGCTGGTTTTCTGGCGCAGTCATTGGCAGAAACCCTTGCGAGTCTGGTAATGGTCCACGCGATCCAGCCCGGGTTTCCTATGGTCTTTTCGAATTGGCCACTGGTGATTGACCTTCGGACCGGCGCGTTCTCAGGTGGCAGCGGAGAGACGGCTGTCCTGAATGCAGCATCAGCACAATTATCAAATTGGCTTGGGCTGCCTTCAGGCGTGGCCTGTTCGATGTCTGATGCCAAGGCGATCGACGCTCAATACGGGATGGAAAAGGGACTGACCTCAATGGCGGCGGCGCTGGCAGGTGGTAATCTGATCTATGAAAGCTCAGGCATGACGGCCTCGTTGCTGGGTGCAAGTTTTGAGGCGTTCGTGTTGGATGATGAGATGCACTCGTACACCTACCGCGCTTTGAGGGGGATAGAGGTGACACACGAGAATCTGGGCTTTGACGCAATCTGCGAAGCAGTTCTGGGCGAGGGCCATTTTCTGGGTGGTCAGCATACTTTTGCGGCCATGGAACGGGATTACTTTTATCCCTCACTCGCAGACAGGGATGAGCCCCGGACTTGGGCAGAAAACGGAGCGCAGGATGCCTGGAGCCGCGCGCGACATCGGGCTCAAGAAATTTTGCAGACCCATACGCCAAGATACCTGTCAGACGAACAGGATCGGCAAATCCGAGATCGCTTCAACATTCTTTGAAAGCTGATCCAGTGCTATTCGATAAGTTTGAAACTATCCGTCAGCCACGGGATATCATCGCGCAGTGGGGAAATGATGCGGTCATTGATCAATGATCGGGTTTTGGCATCCACAAGCTCAATCACTGATCTTGAACAATCCGGCGTCGCGACCAGCGCCAGTGTGCGTGCAAAGCTCTTGCCCGGAAATGGGTGCATGCACAGCTTTGATTGGAACCGCTTTGCCCGAGAATACAGCAGCGGCGTCGTGATGGTCCAACCCGCACCGGAGGACACCATCGACATCAGCGTCTGATTGTTGCTGCATTCAAACCTGTGAGAGGACGAAATCCCCATCCGGCGTAATTGGGACTCGATCTGGCGCGCGATGATCAGATTGCTGGAATATCGTAGAAACGGCAATTTAGTTCGACCCTCAACAATGTCTTGCAAAGACTTGTCACTCACCGCAGGCAAAACGATCACAAATGGATCGCGCAGAAGGGGGCGATCCTGCAGATCGCGCATACGTTCGCTAGGAGTAGTGGAAATCCCCAGATCCAACTGCCTGTCGCGCAGCATGTCGATAATCGCGTGGCTGGAATCCGTGTGGTACATGAAATCACAGGCGGGCATATTCGCGAATAGATAGACCGCCAGCTCTGGAATGATGTCGCTGTCGAAGTCTTCGATCGTGCCGAAACGCAGATAGCTGGCCTCGGTGATGCTTCCTGCAGACGCTTCGGCCTTGGCCTTTCGGATCAGGTGCAGCGCATCGTCGATATTGCGCAGGAAGACCCGGCCCTTTGGGGTCAGAACCATGGGTCTGCGGGTGTGGTTGAACAGCTCAACGCCCAGATGGTCTTCGAGATTGCGCAGGTGATGGGAAACGGTGCTGATCGTCAGCCCTGTTTCCTTGGCGGCCGCCTGTAGCGAGCCCTTTTGCGCACATATCTGAAACAGTTCCAGCCATTTGAGACTGAGGTCTTTGGGAGCAGACTGACGCGGCATTCCGGTTCTTTCGTGAGATCAGGGCGGTCCTGACGAAAATACGCAGATTTTGAAAGCTTTGATATCAGAATCTTGGAATTCTGGCTCAATTGCCGAGCAATCAGGTTTCAGAGCTTTCCAAAAAGCCGCGCGCGGTCTGTGCAGCATCCGCGATATGGCTTTCGACTGCTTTTCGGGCTTTGGCAGGATCACCACTGAGGATGGCATCATGGATGGCAGTCATGTGGCTCATCCCAGAACGCTCTCGATTCCGCGCTGCGAGGGTCAAGGCCCGCAGGCGGCTGATCCGGCCGTTCAGACGTTGCACGACATCCCAGGCGATGCTGTGCCCAGCCTGTAGAAAAATCAGTTCATAGAAGCGAGTTGTGGCCTGTAGCAGATTTGACCATTCGGTGTCATTCTGCGCCGCGCCCACTGCTTTCAATGCCTTGCCCAGATCGTTTGCGAAACCTGTCTCATGCGCTTGTGCACAGGCGGCGGCGGCTGAGCCTTCTAGCTGTAAGCGGATGTCATAGATTTGCCGCGCTTGGTCCCAGCTGAGGGTCGAGACGATTGGCCCGCGGTTGGGGATAATCTCAACCAAACCTTCGGCTTCCAGAAACCGGATCGTCTCGCGGATGACGGTGCGGCTGACACCAAGCTGATCGCAAAGCGGGCGTTCAACAAGTCGCTCACCGGGGGCAAAATGCCCGGCGATGATCGCTTCGCGCAGGCGCGCTTGCACGATATCCCGCAAGGTTTGCGGTGCTTTTTCGATCTTTTGTAGGGTGGAGTCGGTGTTCATCATCGACGCTTTCATATCTGTGGTACGGATCCGGAACAAGTATGATTGACATATCGTATTATGGTATACCATATTCTCGACCAAAGGCTTGCCAAAGGAATCACCATGTCCGCCGAAATTCGAAAAACGCTTCTGCATGTCGAAGACACTCTGATCGAGGGTGGTAAGTTGGCGGACACTCCGCTGAAGCTAATTGCCGCAATAGCTGTCATTCGGAACCCTTGGGCTGGTCAGGGTTTTGTCGAAGATCTTGGCCCCGCGATCCGCGATTGCGCCCCCGGATTGGGGGAGTTGCTGACCAAAATGATTTTGGATGCTTCAGGTGGCGGCGACCGGGTCGAAGCCTATGGAAAATCCGCGATTGTGGGCTTGAACGGAGAGGTTGAGCATGCGTCGGCCCTGATCCACACGCTGCATTTTGGCAATCATTATCGCAAAGCAGTTGGAGCGAAATCCTACCTTTCCTTCTGCAATACGCGCGGCCCGGCCAATGCGCCGCTGCTGATCCCCTTGATGGACAAACATGATGGCGGTCGTCGCTCTCACTACCTTACGATCCAGACTTCGGTCGCAGATGCACCTGCGGCAGATGAGATTCTGATTGCACTGGGTGCATCGATTGGAGGGCGGCCGCACCACCGGATCGGGGATCGCTATCAGGACATCGAGGAACTTGGTCATGACGTTGACAACCCTGCAGCTGTCTAACTCGGGCCGATCAGTCGCGTTCAGAGAGGCGGGCGAAGGGCAACCGGTCTTTATGATCCATGGCGTAGGCATGCAATCTGCGGCCTGGGGCCCTCAGTTTGACACGCTGAGCCAGCATTGCCGTATAATTGCGGTTGATCTGCCGGGGCATGGAGGCAGTGACCGTCTGCCATCTGGAAGCCAATTGCCGGATTTTGTTGGCTGGATGCATGATGTTGTCGACGCATTGAATCTGGCTCCGGTCGCAATCATCGGGCATTCAATGGGGGCACTGATTGCCGCCGGCTTTGCGGCAGAGCACCCCGACATCACTAGCCGTGTTGCTATGTTGAACGGCGTCTTCTGTCGCGATGCCTCAGCCCGCGCCGCAGTCATCCAACGGGCCGCTGAAATCAGCGCGGGTCGAGTTGATCTGGAAACGCCGTTGTCGCGCTGGTTTGGTGACAGTCCGGGTGATCTGGCTGCCCGTGCGCAGGTGGCGTCGTGGCTTGGGTCTGTGGATCAACGAGGCTACGCCATCGCCTATTCCGCTTTTGCGCGGGGCGATGCCACTTACGCCAGCAAGATGAATCTGATTTCGTGCCCGTTTCTGGCGCTCACCGGTGACGGAGACTCGAACTCAACCCCGGCTATGTCACAAGCTATGGCCGCAGCAGTTCAAAACGGTCGGGCCGTTGTGATCCAAGGCCACCGACATATGGTGAACTTGACAGCACCCGATGAAGTAACAGCGCATCTGGTTGAATGGCTCGGCCAGCCCGCCGAAGAAAGGATTGCGCAATGACCTCGCTTGATCCCCGCACGCTGCGAAATGCATTTGGAGCGTTCATGACGGGCGTCACCGTGGTTACGTCGCATGATACCCAAGGTAACCCGATCGGGTTTACCGCGAACTCGTTCACATCCGTCTCACTAGACCCGCCGCTTGTGCTGGTTTGTCTCGCCAACAGTTCAAAGAACTATGACGCATTGATTGCCGCTGACGGGTTTGCCGTCAATATCCTGTCAGAGACACAGATCGAGGTATCCAATACCTTTGCCCGGCCCGTCGAAGACCGGTTTGCCAGCGTCGAGTGGCGGCGTGGACCTGCGGGATCGCCGTTGATCGATGGGTCGTCGGCTTGGTTTGACTGCTCTATGCACAAAACCGTCGAAGCGGGGGATCATGTGATCCTGATCGGCGAGGTCAAAGCCTTCGACAATACTCCGGCACCCGGTCTCGGATATGTCAGGGGGGCCTATGTAACACCATCAACAGCTGCTGGTGCCTTGATGCAGGACACCGGCCTGATCGTCTCAGCCTTGATCGAACGCGCAGGTGAGGTTCTGTTGATCGATGCCGGTGACGGCGCGCTTGCACCGCCCGAGGCAGTGGTTGGGTCAGAAGGTGTTTCAGCTGCATTGGAACAATTGATTGAGGCCACCGGGCTGACCGCAGAGCCGGGCTTTGTTTATTCGGTTTACGAGGATGCAGAGAAAAAGCGTCAACATATCGCGTTTCTGTGTCAGGCCGCAGATGGTGAGCCGAAGAAAGGTAATTTCGTCCCACTGGATGTCGTATCCTTTGGCACTGTAACCGACACGGCGACCCGAACCATGCTGGAACGATTGTCCGAGGAATCCCGGCTGGGAGATTTTGGCATTTACTACGGAAACAAGAACAGCGGCGAGGTTCGCCCGATTACACGAGGAGGTCACTGACATGCGGTTTTCGCTTTTCGTTCATATGGAACGCACCTCTCCCGATCAGGACCAGCAGGAGCTGTATGAAAACTTCATAGAACTGGCCAAGATCGCTGATGCGGGTGGTATGCATGCGGTCTGGACCGGCGAACATCACGGGATGGATTTCACCATCTCGCCGAACCCGTTCCTGAATATCGTCGATCTGGCACGCCAGACCAACAATGTGCGTCTGGGAACCGGAACCGTTATCGCTCCGTTCTGGCATCCGATCCGGCTGGCCGGAGAGGCCGCAATGACGGACATGATCACGAATGGCCGTTTGGATCTGGGCATTGCGCGTGGCGCCTACAGCTATGAATACGAGCGGATGGTGCCGGGGCTGGACGCCTGGGAGGCAGGCCAGCGTATGCGCGAGCTTGTTCCGGCAGTGCGGGGTCTTTGGGAGGGCGATCATGCGCTGGACGGAGAGTTTCATTCTTTCCCGGCAACCACATCTTCACCCAAGCCTCTGCAGCAAAACGGTCCACCGATCTGGGTTGCCGCGCGCGATCCCAACAGTCATGAGTTTGCGGTATCGAACGGTTGTCACGTGCAGGTCACCCCTTTGTGGCAGGGCGACGAAGAGATCACCCGGCTGATGGATACGTTCAATGCCGCTTGTGCCAAATTCCATGACGTCCCGCGCCCCGAAATCATGCTGTTGAACCACACCTACATTGCCTCGGACGAGGCGGATGCCCGTCGCGCGGCGGAAGAGATCAATCGCTTTTATTGCTATTTCGGCGCGTGGTTCAAAAACGAACGCCCTGTGTCGCAGGGTCTGATCCAGACGCTGAGCGATGACGACATCGCTAACCATCCCTTCTATTCGCCCGAGGCGATGATCCGGGACAATGTGATCGCCACGCCCGACAAAGCAATCGAACGCCTCAAGGGCTATAGCGATCTTGGATATGATGAGTATTCTTTCTGGATCGACAGTGGGATGAGCTTTGAGCGCAAGAAAGCGTCGCTTGAGCGGTTCATCGCGGACGTCATGCCCGCCTTCGCCTAAGGAGAGAAAATGCGGCAGTTTCAGCACTATATCGGCGGCACGTTTTCGGATGGGACCGCGCATTTCGACAGCCTTGATCCCGCGACGGGCACCGTTTGGGCGAAAATGCCTGAGGCCCGAACACATGATGTGAACGCCGCAGTTGAGGCTGCGTGTTCAGCGCTGAATGCCCCCGAATGGGCGACCATAACAGCAACGGCTCGTGGTAAACTGTTGTACCGGCTGGCCGATCTGGTCGCCGAAAATGCTCAGACCTTAGCCGAGCTTGAAACGCGCGATACCGGCAAGATCATTCGCGAAACCTCTGCTCAGATCGCCTATGTCGCGGACTACTACCGTTACTATGCCGGATTGGCGGACAAAATCGAAGGGGCGCACCTGCCGATCGACAAGCCCGACATGGAGGTTTGGCTGCGCCGCGAACCAGTTGGTGTGGTGGCCGCCATAGTGCCGTGGAATTCGCAACTGTTCCTGTCTGCGGTCAAGATTGGCCCGGCGCTTGCCGCCGGTTGCACAGTCGTTCTGAAAGCATCCGAAGATGGTCCGGCCCCGATGCTGGAATTCGCGCGTATTTTCGATCAGGCAGGCTTCCCGCCCGGAGTTCTGAACGTCATCACCGGCTTCGGGCCGGAATGCGGCGCCGTTCTGACCAGTCACCCGGATGTCGATCATGTTGCCTTTACAGGCGGCCCGGAAACCGCGCGCCATATCGTGCGCAACTCGGCTGAAAACCTCGCTTCGACTTCGTTGGAACTGGGCGGAAAATCCCCGTTCATCGTATTCGAAGATGCCGATATCGAAAGTGCTGTGAACGCGCAGGTTTCGGGGATCTTTGCTGCTACCGGGCAAAGCTGCGTGGCCGGATCGCGATTGGTAATCTCTGACAAGATCAAAGATGAGTTTCTGGCCCGGCTCATCGAAAAAGCGGGTGAGATCGTGATCGGGGCGCCCGATGACCTAAAGACCGAAGTTGGCCCGCTATGCACTCAAGCTCAGCTTGTGACAGCTGCAAATTTGGTTGCTGAATCCGTCTCGGCAGGGGCTACCGTGATAGCGGGTGGGCAACCTTTGGACCGTGAGGGGCACTATTTTCCACCGACAATCATTGATTGTACGGACGCGCCTGATGCGCCCTGTCTGACGCGCGAAGCCTTTGGTCCGATCCTCTCGGTCGTCAGTTTCGGGACCGAAGCGGAGGCGATACAAATAGCCAACAACACCGCGTTTGGGCTGGCGTCGGGTGTCTTTACCAAAGACTTGACCCGCGCACATCGAATGATCCGCAGAATTCGGGCTGGCATTGTCTGGGTTAACACATATCGCGCTGTCAGCCCGATTGCTCCATTCGGAGGTCATGGACTGTCGGGCCACGGGCGCGAAGGGGGCCTACAGGCGGCGCTTGATTACACACGGGTCAAATCGGTCTGGTTGCGCACAAGCGACGATCCGATCCCCGATCCGTTCGTGATGCGGTGAATCCGACCAATCAACAGCATCCTTGGGCCAGATTTAGCACACTTTAGACAATCGCATCTCTGCCGCGCGTGCGTGGCCTTCCATGCCTTCCATCCGACTGATCCTAGCAGTGCGTTCAGCAAGCTCGTGCGAGGCTTGCGCTGAGCAGCGCTGCCATGTCACCGTTTTGGTGAATTTATGCACTGACAGACCGCCGGTATATCGGGCCGCTCCGCTTGTCGGCAAAACATGATTTGGCCCGGACGTCTTGTCGCCGAAGGGCACTGTTGTTTCGGCACCCAGAAACAGCGATCCATAGGTGGTCAGTTGGTCCAGCCACCAATCCAGGTCCTCGGCGATCACCTGCAGATGTTCGGGCGCGTAGTTATTGGCGACCCTGGCAGCCTCGTCGCGGCTGTCGCAAAGAATGATCTCGGCCCGGTCGCGCCATGCCGTGCGCGCTGCACTAGCGTTCGGCTCGGGAAGACTTTCGATCAGGGCATCGGCGCGCGCGATAACACCCTGGGCCAGAGCTTTATCGGTGCTGACAAGCCAGACAGGGCTATCGACGCCGTGCTCGGCTTGGCTCACCAGATCCCAGGCGACGGTCTCGATCGATGCTGTGTGATCGGCAATTACCAAGGTATCGGTTGGACCTGCAAACATGTCGATGCCAACCTTACCAAACAGCATCCGTTTCGCCTCGGCGACATAGGAATTTCCGGGACCGACAAGAATGTCGGCAGGAAGCGCACCAAAAAAGCCATGGGCCATCGCAGCAATCCCCTGAACTCCGCCCAAATTCAGGATCAGATCTGCACCGCTAAGGTCCATCGCATAAACTATTGCATCGGGGATGCCCGCACCGGGACGCGGTGGCGAGACCGCCGTGATGTGGGACACCCCAGCCACCTTTGCCGTGGTAATCGTCATCAACGCACTTGCGATATGGCTATACCGACCACCAGGAACGTAACATCCCGCACTAGCGATCGGGATCTGTTTCTGACCTGCGATCAGGCCGGGCATCACCTCGATCTCGCATTCGCTCACCGTGGTCATCTGCGCTTCGGCAAATCGACGGATATTGGCATGGGCAAAGCGGATGTCGTCTTTGACCTGTTCAGGCACGCGGTCACATGCGGCTTTGCGCGCTTCATCAGTCAACACGAACTCTCCCGTCCAGCCATCGAGCGTTCCGGCATAGCGCCGAACGGCCTCTTCGCCCTCGCGCTCGATATTGGAGAGCATGATTGCGACGATATCGCGGATATCCGAATTTTCTGCGTCGGGGCGGGGCAGGGCGGTTTTCAGATAAGAGACGGCCATGGGAAACCTCAACGCGTCAGAGAGTGGGAGTGGATAGCGCCCGCCAGAATATCGACGGTGTCGATGATCGGAACGCTTTTGGGCAAGTCGCGGGTGAGCAGAGAGAATTCGGAGCAGGCCACAAACAAAAGCGCGGCACCCCGGCCCGAAAGGGCGTTAGCAGCGTCGGAAAGTGTGCTGAGTGCAGCGCCGGTTGGCCCTTCAGATTTGATGTGGCGGATCGTGCCGAGCATCCTATCTTCATCCTCGGGCCAGATTGCGGTAAATCCAGCGCGGTTCAGGGGGGCGTCAAAAATTCCGACCTTTCGCAGCGCTGGTGAGGCAAGAATTCCGACCTGGCTGCCAGAAGGCAGGAGCCGCGACGCTTGATCCACGGACAGGTCTACCATGTTCAGAAAGGGGATCGAGACGGCGTCCTCTATCTGCGCCGCATAGTGGTGTGCGGTGTTACAAGGCATCGCAAGCGCGGTTGCCCCTGATTGCTCCAATCCTCTCGCCATATCGGCCAGAACCGGCCCGGGATCAGACCCGTTGCCCTCGATCAGGTGCGCGATGCGGGAAGGCACCTGTGGGTTCATGTCAATCAGTAGTGGCAGGTGATCGGCATCATCCGCCGCCTGTACCGTGGATAACACGCGCTGCTGCAACAGAATTGTCGCCTCGGGGCCCATTCCGCCCAATATGCCGGTGACGCGGGGTTTCATGCGAAGACCTGCTTGCTGGAACTTATCACCGTGATTTACAGATTGACCCAGCGGTCGGTGTGATCGAAAGCGAAATCATAACCGAACAGGCCAACCGAGCCTCCGGTATGCAAGAACACCACACGCTCATCCTTGAACGAGCCTTTGCGCGCCAGATCGATCAGACCGGCGGCCCCTTTGGCGGAATAGACCGGGTCGAGCAGAATGCCTTCCAGTTCGGCAAACATGCGGATCGCCTCAATGCCGCTTTCGGTCGGCAAGCCGTAGCCGTCGCCTACATAGTCGGTATTGGCCATCACATCCTCGCGCTGCACCACGTCTGGGCAACCCAATTTCTCAGCCGTGTTGCAGGCTAGATCATAGACCATCTGCTCTTGCTTGGGCTGCGGTGCGCGGGTGCCAATGCCAAGAACCGGAATGCCCGTATTCATGGCGCAAAGCCCGGTGACCAGCCCGGCTTGCGTGCCCGAGGAGCCCGTCGCATGCACCACGCGATCGATTTTGAGACCGGCGTTATTGGCCTGGCTCACAAGCTCTAGCGCGCAGTTTACATAGCCAAGCGCTCCGGTCGGGTTCGAACCTCCGCCCGGAATGACATAGACGTTGTGACCTTCTTCACGCTTCTTCGCGGCCGAACGCTCCATCTCGGCGGGCATGTCGTGGCCGCCGGGAAACTTCTCGGTGGTTGCGCCATGCAGATGATCCAGCAGGACATTGCCATTGTTGTTGTAGTTGGCGTTGTTATAGCTGGTGCGGTCTTCCAGTAGGATATGACATTTCAAACCCAGCCGGGCAGCGAATGCAGCGGTTTGACGCGCATGGTTCGATTGCGTTGCCCCTTGTGTCATCACCATGTCTGCGCCTTGTTCGAGCGCTTCGCCGAACAGAAACTCTAGTTTGCGGGTCTTGTTGCCACCCGTCGACATGCCGGTGCAGTCGTCTCGCTTGATCCAAAGATCGATTCCCAGAGCCTCGGACATACGATCCATCCGTTCAAGCGGTGTTGGCAGATGGGCAAGAAAAACACGGGGAAAACGGGAAAGATGCATCAAGCTGTCCTAATCTGAGCCCGGCACATGGTTCAAGACCGGTAGGTCTTGCCAACACGGGCCGCTGGGTAGGTTTCTGGGTTTAGAATGCCGCCTGTAGTCAAGCCGCAAGGTCAGGCCTAATCACAGCGGATGGGGCGCGTCGGTCAAGCGCACTGTACCCGGTTTCGAAAAAGCCGGAAAATAACTTCGATATTGCGCTCAGATTACCTGGTTGCTCATTCGGGGGGTGCGGGAATGGTTCGAAAGTCGTCATTCAACCACGGAAACCGCGAATTCATAGGCTCGGTCACATGACGACGGATCAGGTTTTGCAGTGTGTTGTGGATCAGTCGTGTGGTTGTCGACGGATAGATATTGGTCGTGAACAACGATACGGTACGCGCAAAGCTTTTGCCCGGGAAAGGTAATGCGCGTGTATCTTTGTGGAATCGCCGTGCGCGATAGTAGCTGGCGGCAGTCGTGATCGTCCAACCACTGCCCCCGGCGACAAGTCCGATAATTGACTGATTACATTCAAGTTCGAACCGGTTGGGTAGGTTAATCTTGCTGCGGGTTAGCTGAATTTCGATGAGTCTGCCTATGGTGTGATCACGCGAATATCGTAAAAGCGGAAGCGGACTGTCTGATTTGGTCAGTTCCTCGACCGGTCCGTCATATGCAGGCGGAAGAATGACGATAAACGGATCTCGAAGTAGCGGGAATTCGATTAACCCCTCAAAGTGCTCAGGAGGTCGGGTCGCAACGCCTGCATCCAGCTTTTGAGACTGCAGTTTGTCAAGAATCTCATGGCTGGGGCGGGTAAAGTGGCGAAAATTGCACCGCGGCAGGCTTGCAGAGAGATGACGGAAGAGTTCTGGCGCGACCCGGCTGTCAAAATCGTCAATCAGGCCCAGACGCAAATCTGTTGCATGTTGCCAACTGCCCGAGCGAAGCTCGGCCTCGCCCCGTTTCAAGGCGATCAGGCCGTCATGCACATGTCGTGAGAACACCGTGCCTGCGGGTGTCAGACCCATGGGTCTGCGGCTGTGGTCCACCAAATCCACATCCAGCGCCTTTTCAAGACTGCGCAAGTGATTGGAGACCGTACTGATTGACAAACCGGTTTCAGCTGACACCTTTTGGATTGAACCCAACTTGGAAATAAGTTGGAAGACCTCCAGCCACCTGAGACTGAGTGCTTTCTTTGTCATCGGGGGCTCCCAAACCAGCGAACTATCAGTCAAAAGCGAAACAAAGTTTCGCTTTTTACGCAACCAGTATTTTGATTTACTAATTCAACGCGTAAGGACTATGGTTTTTCTACTGTTCCAGAGTTCGGACGTTTCAAGAGCCGACAAGTGGAACCAGCAGGGAGAAAATAGTCAAAATGATCAAGAAATATCTGCTCACAACAGCATATGCCGGGATTGCGGCCGTCACCGCTTCACAAGCCGCCGCGCTTGATGAACTGACGGTTGCATATTTCCTCGAATGGCCGATGCCGTTCCAGTATGCGAAAGCAAACGGAACCTACGAAGAAGAACTGGGCGTCAAGATCAACTGGGTGTCTTTCGACACCGGTACCGCCATGTCAGCTGCGATGGCCTCGGGTGATGTACAGATCGCGGTCAGCCAAGGGGTACCACCGTTTGTGGTAACCACTTCGGCCGGTCAGGACATCCAGATCGTCGATGTGGCGGTCAGCTATTCAGACAACGACAACTGCGTTGTTGCCGAAGCGCTTGAAATCGACAAGGGCAATGCGGGTGAATTGAACGGCAAGAAGGTCGGTGTTCCGATCGGCACAGCTGCGCATTACGGTTTCCTGTCGCAAATGTCTCACTTTGGTGTCGACATCGGTTCAATGGAAATTGTTGACATGGCTCCGGCCGATGGCGCCGCGGCATTTGCGCAGGGCAACCTCGATATGGTTTGCGGCTGGGGTGGCGCGCTTCGTCGCATGACCGAGCATGGCAACATCCTGCTGACCGGTGCTGAAAAAGAAGAGATCGGTATCCTGGTGTTCGACGTCACTAGCGCTCCGGCAAGCTTCATCGAAGAAGAGCCCGAGCTTCTGTCGAAGTTCCTTAAGGTTACCGCAGATGCCAACGCCAAGTGGAACGCAGGCGACAGCAAAGATGAAATGCTGCCGGTGATTGCAAAGGATGCTGGTATGGATCCTGCAGACGCTGAAGCCACAATCGCGACTTTCACCTTCCCGTCAGTTGAAGACCAGCTGTCCGAGAAGTGGCTGGGCGGTGGCGCGCAAGACTTCATGCAGGGTGTTGCAAACGTGTTCGTGTCGGCAGGCAGCATCGAATCCGCTCTGGATTCGTATGATGGTGCCGTTAATGCAGGCCCGCTGACAGCTGCGAATAACTAATCACGCAGGACATTTCATGCGACCGGCCCCGGTTTCGGGCCGGTCGACAGCTATGAAAGCAGGAAGGAGGCAGGATGCCTGAACTGGACATCGTAGAATTGTCCATGCGCTTTGACTTACCCAACGGCTCCTCAGTACAGGCCCTACAAGATGTTTCACTCAGCCTTAAAGAGGGTGAGCTGATGTCTGTCCTTGGCCCGTCGGGCTGTGGTAAAACGACGTTGCTGAACATCGTTGCAGGATTTCTGGCGCCGACATCTGGCAAGATTGAACTGAACGGCCATCTGGTCAAAGGCCCTGATGCTGAACGCGGGATGGTGTTTCAGAAGGGCGCGTTGTTCGAATGGATGAACGTGCGGGAAAATGTCGAGTTTGGCCCGCGCATGAAAGGCATGCCCAAAGCCGAGCGTGACCAGATTTCCGACCATCTGCTTGAGGTCGTGGGGCTGCAGGATTTCAAGGACAAGGCGGTTTATGAACTGTCGGGTGGGATGCAGCAGCGTGTTGCGTTGGCGCGGTGCTTGGCAAACGAGCCGGACGTCATCCTGATGGACGAACCGCTAGGAGCTTTGGATGCGCTGACCCGTGAGAAAATGCAGGGCCTTGTCCTGAAGCTTTGGAAAGAAACAGGCAAGACGATCATCCTGATCACCCACTCGGTCGAAGAGGCCTTGTTGCTGGGTGAGCGTCTGATTGTCATGGCCCCCAGACCGGGGCGCATTCACCGCGAATACAATCTGCCTTTTGCTGAACGCGGTGTGAATGCCGATCTGCGTGATGTGAAGAAATCCGAAGGTTTTGCGGAAAAGCGCGATGAGATCCTCTCGATGATCTGGGAGATGGAAGAAGAAATTATGGGTCGGACGGAGCAGGCATCATGATTGTACTTCTCTTCTATATCGGCCTGTTCGGTGGCGCGTTTTTCATCGTCTACGCGTTACGCCGCGGTTTGCAATCGCGTCAGGATTTCACAAGCTTGAAAACTGTGACTTTCGGCGACGAAAGTGCCGTACGAGCGGATAGGGCTGCATCGATAATCTCAGTTCTCGTGATCTTTGTAATCTGGGCGGCTTTCACCGGCTCGAAGTTGTTTCCGATCCATGTGCCGGGCCCATTTGTAGGTGATACGCAATTCACCTATACGCTCGAAAACGCGGATGGCAGCACGGATGAAGCCACGATTTTTGTTCGTGTTCCAGCCTTCGGTGAGGAAGCAGAGAAATTCGAAGTCGAGCCCGGCAGCGGATTTGCCAAAGACGATGCGGTTGCCGCTGCTGCGGGCCGCTCATCGACGATCCTGTTCGACAAGAACGATGATGCTAAACGCAATGAGGGTGCAAAGATCGTCGCGATCAACGGCACACCTATAGGTGAAGGCCAAAAGGTTGATACAGGCGATGGTACCGTAACGCTGACCGGGAAAGGGGCGATCAGTTTCACCCCCAAACAGGGTTTGCAGATGAACCCCATTTGGCTTCCAGCCCCTGAAACCGTTGTGGCCCGGTTCTTTGAGATTGCGAATGAAGGCTACCAGAACTTCTCGCTTTGGGAGCATCTGGGCTGGTCGCTGTTGCGCGTGATTGCTGGGTTTATCGCAGGTGCGCTTGTGGGGATTCCGCTGGGTTATGCAATGGGCCTATCCGGTTGGTTCCGAGGCTGGTTCGATCCGATTGTCGAGTTCATGCGACCGGTGCCGCCACTTGCGCTGATCCCACTGGTGATCATCTGGTTCGGCATCTGGGAGACCGGCAAGATCGTTCTGCTGTTCCTTGCGGCCCTTTGGATCATGACCATCGCCGCGCGGGCTGGTGTGTCCGGTGTGAACATCTCGAAAATCCACGCAGCGTATTCTCTGGGGGCGTCTAAATGGCAGATCATGCGCCATGTGATCGTGCCCAACTCGCTGCCCGAGATTTTCACCGGTGCACGTGTGGCCATGGGTGTCTGTTGGGGAACTGTTGTTGCGGCTGAACTGGTTGCCGCACAAAAGGGTGCCGGTATGATGATCATTGCCGCATCCAAATTCCAGCTGACCGACATTGTCATCATGGGGATCGTCCTGATCGGGGTGATCGGATATGGAATCGATATCCTGATGCGCAAGGCCGAGAACTGGCTGGTGCCATGGAAAGGCCGCAGCTGATCGGTCGTTCCCGATACTGTGGTAACAAAGCGGCCCCCGAGCAATCTCGGGGGCCTTTGCTTTAGCTGCAGGAAAAAACGCGGCGTTGGAACTGGCTGCTTTTCTAGCTTGAACACGGCATCGGTCTGTATACCTTCAGAGCTCCTGTGCCCAAGGCGGGTTTGCCCCCGCTCGGGATACGGTGACGGCAGCGACCTTTGCACCGTATTCAAGCGCGTCGCGAAGACTGCTTGTGGGCAAAGTGCGCAAGGCGGGTTTGTTGAGGTGACTGGTTTGGCTCAACGCGGCCAGCACACCTGCGTTGAACGTATCGCCAGCACCAACAGTATCCACGACCTTAACCTTCTGGACGGGCACGGAAACGTCCGTTCCATCAGAAAGATAGCCTGTCGCGCCATCCCCCCCTTTGGTCACGATTGCGATCGCTGGTCCTGCACGAAGCAGCAGTGGAATTTTCTCGGCATGGCTTTCGGGGCCCGGTATAATCCAATCAAGGTCTTCATCGGAAACTTTAATGATGTCGGTCTTTGCGATCATACGGTTCAAGCGGGTCCGGTATCGCGTCTGATCCTTGATAAAGCTGGGTCGAATATTGGGGTCCAGCATTACGGCACGATCCGCGCCATGACGATCAAGTGTGGCCGCGTAGGCATCGGCACAGGGTTCGCAAGCCAGGCTGATCCCTCCGAAATACAGTGCGGAAACGCCCGGTAGTTGATCCGGCATGTCTTCGGGCCGCAGCATCCGGCCCGCCGTATTCTCATCGACAAAACTGTATGTGGCGTGCCCATCCCGCAATTGCACGAATGCAAGTGTCGTAGGACGGTCCGAGCGGATAACATGCGAGGTCGCGACATGGCTGATCTGCAAGGCGGCGATCAACTGTTCTCCGAACATGTCCGTAGATAGCCCTGACAGCAGCCCCGTTTGTATGCCCAGACGACCCAGTGCAATCGCGGTGTTGAAGATTGCACCACCGGAATGTGGGACAAACCCTTTGCCGCCAGAAACCGTTGGTTCGGCGATCATATCGATCAGAGCTTCTCCACAGCACAGGATCATTCTGCTATCCCTCGGCCTGCTTGAAAATGCACGGCCAAATTACCGTGCCAAGGCATTCTTACAGAAATTGTTAGCGCCAACAATGCCAAACTCATCCTGTTCCGACACATACAGGTTCATCGATTGCCGCAATTCATCGAACCGCCCACCCGCGTTGAAGGCGCGCAGAAAATCCTGACCAAACAGCCAGCGGTTCTTTTCGGCCACCCCTCCAACCAGAAACACACCTCCGGCAGGGATAAGAGCAACAGCAAGGTCGCCCATGATGGCGCCAAGATGCTCGGTAAACATTCGCGCCGCCTTAACGGCGCAGGCATCCGATCCGTCCTGCGCATCCTGCAGAATGTCTTTTGCCGAACGTACCACGCCGTCGGGCTGACCCTCGGCCATCCCGATCGCCTGATAGAGGACCGGCAGCCCGGTTCCGCTCAGGAACATCTCGGCCTCGATGGTGAGCGTATCGTTAAAAAAGCATTCGGGCACGATCCGGCGCGCAGCGCTGAATACCTCGACCTCATCAAAATGGCGCGGCGACAGCCCCACATGGCCGCCCTCGCCGGAAACGGTGTGAAAATGACCTTCGGAATAGAGCAAAGCCCCCACGCCCAGCCCGGTCCCCGGCCCGACAACCAGCCGTGTCCCCAGCGGAGGAGCGGTTGTGCCCTGCAACACTTCAATATCATTCTCGCTAATCTCGGCGACTGACCATGCGGCAGCCGTGAAATCGTTGATGACATAGGTGTGGTGCGCGCCGGTGGCTCGGGCCAGAGCGTCCTCGGACAGATCAAGATTGGCATTGGTCAGGCGGATGGTGCCGTTCTGAACCGGCCCCGCCCCGGCAGCGACGACCGCGCGCGGCTGTGTCCCGACCTCGTCGCACAGGCTGTGCAATGCGTCTTGCAGATCACTTACGGTGCCGGTGGGGTGTTTGCGAAGATCGGTCAACTCCCCCTCGGTCACGACACCCAGTCTTGTGTTGGTTCCGCCGATATCGGCCACCAGATTCCAATGTGCGTGCAGCCCTCCCTTGGGTCGAACCCATGGGGCCGGGTGGGCGTCACTTGCTTGGATTGTTTGCAGCGCCCCGACGTCAGTTCCGGACTGAACGAATAGGCCCTGTACCAACGTGCCGGGTTCAAGCGTGTCATGTACCGCCTTCAGCATCTGCGCCAAGTCAGATCCCATATCGGCGGCTATAGTCACGAAAGAAGGCAGAGATTGCTCATGCGCGCTGCGCATCAGCGTGACTATATCGGTGCCTTCTTTCACGTCTACGCTGCACCAATCGATCGGCTCGGCGATGATTGTGAAATCATCCTGCCAATTTTCGGGAAGGTGCGGGCCCCAACGATCCAACAGCGTCTGCGGGTATTGCCCGTTGGTTATCGTATTAAGCATGAGCGGATCGAGCTCGGCACCCAGATTAGCCATACCATAGCTCCGCATTTCCTGTCGCGCCGCGCCTTGTGCAAGCAACTGATGGTGCAGGCTGCGGGCTTGGGTGCGAGGGTCGAGGTCGCTTTCAATCGAAGGTTCCGCGGTAGAGATGTTGAATATCCGGTCACCCATCCGGGCGACGATCGCCTCGGAAAACGCTGCGAAATAGTCGGCCATTGCCCGATTGCGCCACCCGCCGATATCCTCCAGCGCCGGGGGGATATCGTCGTGTTCCAGTACGATGCATGGCCGAAGGCCGTGCGCCAGAAGTTGATCAATCTGCTGCTCGTACTGATCCAATGCGCTTGCATCGATGGTGCGCCCGTCGGGCACGATGTCCTGCCAACGGATCGTAAAACGGTACATGTCTAGCCCGGTTGCTGGTTCTGCTGGGGCGGCCGCACCAAACAGAAAGCCATCGGGAAAGTCAGAACGGGTATATTTCATTGTCGCAACCTGTTGGAGCCATGACCAGCGTCACGCCATCTAACAGGTTATGTTAGCGGTATCTAGATTAACGTTTATATGAGCCGCGCTTCCTGAACAGGACATCACATCCCTCGATCTGCTGGCCGTCCCACGTCACAGAATGCGCATTATAGTTGATCAGCACCTCGTGCGACTGCGTCTCACGCCGCCGCAGCCCTGTGGGCATCTGGTGGAGCGCCAGACCGGTTTCTTGAGCCGCGATGGCTATGACGCGATCCCAAAGGGCCTCATCCGGGAACGCCGCCAGATACCAAAGACCGGCACCGCCATGCAACGCCGCAGCGCCATCTGCGAAAGAAAGCAATTTTTGGGCGGAGCCTGACAAGCGCTCAACCCAATGTTCCGCAGCACCACCCCCTTCGACAATACGGGTTACGCCGGGTGGCAAAGTTTCGATCAGATCGACATGGCTGCTGAGGCCATCAAGACCTGGGCGCCCCGAATCAGGGATCTGAAAATCTGCGGTGATTGCCCCGCTGCGCGGTCCCAGAACGGCAAGATCACATCCTTGTAGTAGCCTTTGTTCAAGATCGCCTAGGGCAGCCAGGCCCGGTGCTAGGATCAGATTATAGTGCTCCTTGCCGACCTTGTCCTGAGGCACGAAATCCACCGACAACCCAGCGCGCCGCAACGCGCGGTAGGCAGAGAATACGAGCCGGAAATAGTCGAACCCCGCGCCCTGAGGCTGCGTTGTCCAGGCCCAGTCAGATGCATAATCGAAGACGATAGCAACCTGTGCATGGGCTGGTTTAACCGTGCCTATCGCGGCCAGATCATCGGCGGTCTGACGCGCCTCTGCCAAACCGGGTGCTTCGTCGCCATGCGGGGTAAGCAGACCGGCATGCATCTGTTCCTGCCCGAACGGTGCTTGCCGCCAGCGGAAATAGCTGACCACTTCGGCCCCATGGGCCACCGCCTCAAGCGACCAGAGACGCACCATGCCGGGCAGGGGTGCCGGGTTGTAGGGGGCCCAGTTCACTGGACCGGGTTGCTGTTCCATGACCCACCAACGGCCTCGACCGACGGCGCGGTATAGGTCGTGGTGAAAGGCCTGCATGTCCGGATCACCCTGCTGCAGAAATGCAGTCTTGTGCGGCTCGTCCACTTCCAACCGATCCGACAGGAAGCCAATCGGATAGCTGTCCCACGTCGCGATGTCCAAATCCCTGCCTACATCGAAATGATCGAATTCCAGCACACGCCCCATGTAATTGTGCAGCAATGGTTGAACCGTTAGCGGCCGCAGCGCATCGACCTGGGCCTTGTTGAACGCCACCACCTGATCCGAACTGAACCTGCGAAAAGCCAAAACGTGTGCCGGGTTGGGCTCGGTTACGGGCTGGTTCGGCAGCTCGATCTGATCGAAGCTGTTATATTCCATCGACCAGAACACATTCCCCCAGGCATCGTTCAACGCGTCGATCGAGTTGTATCGGTCCGCCAGCCAGCGGTGAAAAGCATACAGCGCCGCAGCACTATAGCTGAGCGTCGTATCGTGACAGCCATATTCGTTATCGATTTGCCAAGCAGCGATATACGGGTTGCGGCCATAGCGCCGACCCATGATCTTCGTGATCCGCTTGCATTCGTCGATATAGCCGGTGTGACTAAAGCAATAATGTCTGCGTGAGCCGAACTTGCGTAGATTGCCATCAGCATCCACAGCCAGCATGTCGGGATGCTTGTCCAGCATCCATCGCGGAGGTGTTGCCGTCGGGGTGCCCAGCACAATCTTCAGCCCTGCCGCACCCAAGGTTTCAATCGCGCGATCCAACCAGTCGAATTGCAGGTCTCCAGCAGTGGGTTCCATTCGGCTCCAGGCGAATTCGCCGATCCTGACCCATTTCAAGCCAGTCTCGACCATGCGCGCGGCGTCCTGAGCCCAGTTTTCTTCGGGCCAGTGTTCAGGGTAATAGCAAACGCCAAGTTCCGGCTTCATAGTATAACTCTGTGTTCAGCTTGACCTTGCGCCACATTTGGCGCGGTGAGTGTCATGCCATTCGTCGGCGTTCTTGCAAGGGTGTCCGCGTCCAGCCCTTGGCGGGCGGTGGTGCAGAACAGTGTAGTCAGGTCATCACCACCAAAACTCGGGCACGAAGTGTGTTTGGCATCGAAGACGACAGCTTTCAGGAACTGACCGCTGGTGGTATAGGCTGCGACCCGGCTGGCACCCCATTGGGCGATCCAGATGTTTCCGGAGCGATCAACCACAGCGCCGTCCGGGTTCAGATCTTCGCTTTGCAGGTCAAGGAAGACCGCCGCTTTTCCTATGGGCCAGCCTGTCTGCGCGTCCAGTTCCCAACGCATGACCAGCTTGGTGGCGGTATCGCTGTAATAGGCGCAGGATCGGTCCGGCGCAAAGCAGATTGCATTTGAGATGGTGATATCTCGGACCAATGGCCGTAGCTCGCGATTCCAATAGCGATAGATCGAACCTGCGCCTACTTCTGCCAGTTTGCCCATGGTGCCAATCCAGAACCCGCCCCAAGGATCGGCGCGCCCATCATTGGATCGAGTCACCGGATTGTCGACCTCAAGCGGGGCGATCAAATCTTTGGCTCGACTCTCAAGCCCAAATCGCCACAGGCCGGTTTCCGACGCGATCAGCAAAGTGTCACGGTCTACCCATCCTGCGGCTGAGACATGTTCATCGAACGCCCAGCTATGCGCTTGTTCATTTTCTCGCGTCATCAATCGCTTGCCGATGATATCGAACCAGAAAAGCTGTTGCCGTTTAGGGTGCCACAATGGCCCCTCGCCCAATTCGCAGGGGCGGTCGTCATAGACCTGACTCATCCAACGGCCTCATCATAGGCAGCAACGATTTGCCGGGCACGGTTTGCTATTTCTCCAACTGCCATTCCGGGCTTATAGAGCGCAGATCCAATTCCGAAGCCGTCGGCGCTGGCCTCGATCCAGGCTCCAAAGTTCTCGGGGCCCGCACCGCCCACCGCAAAGACCTGAGCACCCGGCGGCAAAACAGGGCGCAGCGCAGCCAACCCTGCAAGACCGGCAAGCGAACCGGGGAAAAGTTTTAACCCCGTAGCCCCGGCCTGGAGCGCAGCGAAGGCCTCGGTCGGGGTGAACACACCCGGCCAGCTTTGCAGCCCAAGTGCGACAGAGCGTTGGATCACTGACACATCGCAATTTGGCGAAACGATCAGTTTGCCCCCGACATCGGCAACCGCGTCAACCTGATCGGGGGTCAATACAGTACCCGCCCCAATAAGCGCGCGGTCCCCGATTTCCGAGGCGAGAACTCGGATACTTTCCAGCGGATCGGGAGAATTCAACGGAACCTCAATCCGGTCTATGCCCGCTTCCAACAGGGCGTGACCGACGGGTATTGCCTCGTCAGGGGGCAGCCCACGCAGGATGGCAATGATGGGGCGGCTCATGCGGTTTGCCTCGTTAATGTTCGGGCCTGCGACAGACCCGCAAGTGTTGCGATTGTGGCGTCTGCGGTTTCGACCATGGCACCTTGTTGCTGCAGGGCGGTTGCGTAGGCGTTGGATAAGCTTTCCGAGCCGATGATCGCCAATTGCTGGCCCAGCCAATAGGGTCGCGATGCGGCAAGCTCGGCGCCAATCAGGAACCCTGAAAGACGGGCGCGTGCAACGCTCTTGTTTTGACCGTGCAGCAAATCAGCAGCCCGTAGCCCGAATAGGCGCGCTGCCAGCTGCTCGGGTTTCGACAGCATGTCGGCAACCGCTTCAGAAAAACTCGCGTCGTCCCAGCCCTCGTCAATTGAATGCTGCAGAACGGATTGCCCGCGCAGCAGATCAAACAACTCACCGGTCATGAAGGTTCGGAAACTAACGACCTCACCCGCACTGATCTGGGCCCATTTTGTATGCGTGCCGGGCAGGCAAATCACACCGTCCCAATTCTGATGCGTGCTGAGGAACCCCGCGATCTGAGTCTCTTCGCCGCGCATCACATCGGGAGGGCTGGTCTGTTTCAGCCCCGGAACAACGAAGGCCCGAATGCGCGGATCGGTGTTTGGAACACGGAATGGTACGATCGGGATTGGTTCGGACGGAACAGCGGAATACGGGGCCTCGACCCAACCTTGCCGTGCCCCAACCATTCCGCAGGCGATCACATCTACCGGTTGCCCGGGCAGCCAACCTTCGATCAAAGCTAGCAGGGCTGCCTGAAAACCTCCGCCGGCTGTGCGGGACATACCATCTGACGACGCGGCCTGTGCCAAAACGCTATCACCTTGCATGGCCCATGCCCGCAGATGAGATGTTCCCCAGTCAACAGCGATCCACTCGACATTCATAGCGTCACCCCGTTCCTACCACGCCGCCGTCAACCACCATGCACTGCCCGGTCATTGCACGGCTTGCGCTTGAAGCCAGAAACAGGGTTGGTGCGATCATGTCTTCGGGCGTCAGATGCTCTTTCAGGCTCTGACGATCCATATGCGCAGCCAGATCTTCGGGTGTGGCCCACATGTCCAGCTGTTTCTGTGTCAGAACCCATCCCGGTGCCAGCGCGTTGACGCGAATTTTATGTGGCCCAAGTTCACGCGCCAACGAGCGTGTCATGCCGGTGATTGCCGCATTTGAACTTGTATAGATTGGATAACCTGCGTTCCCCATCAGGTAACTGATCGAACTGAAATTGATGATCGAACCGCCTTTGTCCTTCATCTGTCGCGCGGCTTCCTGACAGGCAAAATAGTAGGCCTTTAGGTTGACTTCGATCATCCAGTCCCAGAACTCGGTTGTAGATTCTTCAAGTGAGTGCCGCTTGTCATTCGCGGCGTTGTTGACCAGCACTTTAATCGGGCCATGGGCTTCAGCTGCTTTGGCCATGGTGGCGTGCAACAGCTCGGTATCGGTCATGTCACCCTGCAAAAACAAGGGGGCGCGGCCGTGCTTGTCACGCATCTGTTCGACAAATTCACCGGCATCTGACCGACCGATAAAGGCAACTTTAGCCCCTTGGGCCATGAACCCGTCAGTCAACGCTGCACCAACGCCCGAACCGCCGCCGGTGATATAAACAGAGGCTCCGTTGAGGTCTTGAAATGTAGCAGGTTGATCCATCAGTGGCTCTCTCTCGTCACTAAGCGCGTGTCTTTGCCCACAAGGAAATCAAGGTCCGCGCCGCGATCAGCCTGCAACACGTGGTCGATATAAAGCTTCGCATACCCGCGCGAGTAATGCGGATCGTCCGGTTGCCACAGGGCGCGGCGGGCGTCCAGTTCCTTTTCGTCGACCAGCAGCTGCAGCTCGCCCTTGCTCGCGGACACGCGAATACGGTCACCGGTTTTGACCAACGCCAACGTACCACCGGCCTGAGCCTCAGGGCTGACATGCAGGATAACTGTCCCGAATGCAGTACCAGACATACGCGCGTCCGAGATCCGGATCATGTCGCGTACGCCGTCTTTGACCAGCTTGGCCGGGATCGGCATGTTCCCAACCTCGGGCATCCCTGGATAGCCCTTGGGCCCACAACCTTTGAGGACCAGAATGGTCTCAGGTGTAACTGGTAGGTCGTCGCGGTCGATATTGGCTTTCAGATCTTCGATGCTTTCAAAAACGTATGCTTCGGCCTCGGTTTCCAGCAGTGCATCTGTGGCCGCCGAAGGCTTCACGATTGCCCCGTTGGGCGCAAGATTGCCGCGCAGAACCCGCAGGCCTGCGGCGGGTTTTACCGGATCGTCAAATGGGCGGATGACGTCTGTGTTGAAACACTCAGCCCCTTCACAGTGGGCCGAGATGTCCTTGTTCAGAACTGTTCTTGCCGGGCGCAGGAAAGGTTTGAGTTCGCTCAGAACCACTGGCACACCGCCTGCATAACAGAAATCCTCCATCAGGTATTTGCCAGAAGGCATGCAATTGACCAGCAGGGGGATTTCCGATCCGATTTCAAAGTCTTTCAACGTCAGGTCGACACCCACGCGACCTGCAAGTGCCAACAGGTGGACCACTGCGTTTGTCGATCCTCCGACGGCTGCATTGGCGAGGATGGCATTCTCAAACGCCTCCCTGGTCAGGATATCTGATGGCTTGAGGTCCTCGTCCACCATCTCGACAATGCGCTTGCCGGTCAGATGCGCCAGTGCCATGCGGCGGGCATCAACGGCAGGCAGGGCGGCGTTGGTGGGCAGCGACATGCCCATCGCCTCAACCAATGAGGCCATGGTACTAGCGGTGCCCATAGTCATGCACACGCCCGCGCTACGCGACATGCCTGATTCAGCGTTCATGAAATCCTGAAGTGTCATTTCTCCGGCACGAACAGCCTCGGAAAACTTCCAGACATCGGTGCCCGAGCCGATATCCTGACCCCGGTATTTGCCGTTCAGCATCGGGCCAGAGCTAACCACGATGGACGGCAAATCGACCGAGGCTGCACCCATCAGCTGCCCCGGGGTGGTCTTGTCGCATCCACCCAGCAGGACAACGCCGTCGATACCATAGGCGCGGATCGATTCCTCGACATCCATCGCCAGCAGGTTGCGAAACAGCATGGCGGTGGGTTTCATCTGGGTCTCGCCCAGCGACATAACGGGGAATTCCACTGGAAAGCCGCCTGCCTCCCACACGCCCCGTTTCACGCCTTCGGCCAGATCACGAAGGCCCGAATTGCAGGGCGTCAGTTCCGACCATGTGTTGCAGATGCCGATGATGGGGCGCCCGTCAAAAGCGTGATCCGGAAAGCCCTGGTTTTTCATCCAGGACCGGTGAATGAACCCGTCCTTATCGAGTTTTCCGTACCAATGCTGTGAACGGCGTTTCTTGGTCATTATTGGCTCTGTCTGTCTGGCGTTGGAATTGAAAGTTTTTTTAGAAGACGAAGATCAAGCTGCGCGGGCTGGACGGCACCAATCTGGCAGCCAATCGCCATGGGCAGAAAGCAGATCGGTGACGAGGCTGCGAATTTGGCGCAGATCCAGCTCGGCCGCAGTATGGGGATCCATCATTGCGGCGTGATAGATGTATTCGGGGCTTTCTTCGGTCAGCGCGCGAACCGTTAGCTCTTGTACGTTGATCTGGGTCCGCATCAACGCGATCAGTTGTGGCGGGATATCCGTGACCACGGAAGGTTGGACGCCATTCGAGTCAACCAGACACGGCGTTTCAACCGCTGCACCTAGGGGTAGTTGCGGAATCTGACCCGTATTTGGCAGGTTGCCGTAAGCTGTGTACGGCGTGTCTGTCACGATTGCGTTCATAAGGTCGGCGGCGAATTCATGGCTTCGGGTTACTTCAATGTTCCGACCATCTGTCAGGGTCTTGGCCTGTTCCTTCCAATTGGCCACCTGCTCGACACAGCGGGTCGGGTATTCGTCCAGCGGTATGCTGAACTGTTCGATCAGGTCATTGCGACCGTCTTTGATGAACCAAGGAACGTATTCTGCAAAATGCTCGGAACTTTCGGTGCAGAAGTATCCAAGATGGTCCATCACTTCGTACCGGACTTTGTTTGGACAGCGCGGCATTAGCAGCGGAGGCTTGGGTAAATGCCCGGCGCGATAGCCCTGACGCAAAGCCGGATACAGATCGCGGCCTTCATGCTCGAGCTTGAGGAAGAACGCGACGTGATTGATACCGGCAACTTTGTAGCGAAAGTCCGTCTTGGGCAGGTCTAGATCATGCGCCAGTTCTTCGACCGTGTTCTGGACAGAATGGCACAGGCCGACATGTTTCAGATTAGGGAAGCGCTCAGCCAGAGACCAGGTGTTGATGGCCATCGGATTCACATATTGCAGCAGCGTTGCGTTGGGGCACAACTGCATCATGTCCTGCGCGACGCCCCACAGAACGGGCACAGTGCGCAGGCCGCGCATAATGCCACCAACACCCAACGTATCGGCGATAGTCTGACGCAGGCCATATTGTTTTGGGATTTCAAAATCTGTCACCGTGCAAGGCTCATACCCGCCAACCTGAAAGGCAGTGATCACGAAATCTGCGCCGTCCAGCGCCGCGCGACGATCCGTGTGGGTTGAGACGGTTGCACCCGTGCCGACTGAGCGGATCATGGCCTTGGCCACAGCTTCGCTTTCGGCCAAGCGCACCGGATCGATATCCATCAGCGCAAAGTGGCTGTCTGCAAGGGCAGGGGTGAGCAGGGCGTCGCCCACGATGTTCTGCATGAAGATCGTGGAACCTGCACCTACAAAGGTGATCTTGGTCATGAGGTAAACCTCTGGTTTGACGTTATTTTACGGCACCGAGGGTCAGGCCCGCGATGAAGTGTTTCTGCATCAGGAAGAACATGGCAACCGGCGGCAGGGCTGCCACTATAGAACCGGCACTCATCAACTGATAAGCAGCGCGAAATTGCGCGTTGAAGCTGGTGATCCCGGCTGTCACGGGCTGGCTTTCGGCCCCTTGGGTCAGGACAACAGCCCAGAAATAGTCGTTCCAGATGAAGGTGAAAATCAGGACACTGAGTGCGGCGATGGCCGGTTTCATCAGTGGTAGAACGACGTACCAGAAGATTCGCCATTCGCTTATGCCCTCGACCCGTGCGGCCTCGATCAGTTCGAATGGCAGGGCGCGGATGAAGTTGCGCATGAAGAGCGTGCAGAACCCGGTCTGGAAGGCGATGTGGAATAGCACAAGCCCTGTTTTGGTGTTGTAAAGGCCCAACTCCAGCGTGAGATCGCGCACAGGGACCATCAGGATCTGGAAGGGTACGAAATTGCCCGCCACAAACATGAAGAAGATCCAGAGGTTCGATTTGAATTTGTAGATCCCCAGCGCGAAGCCTGTCATGCAACTGAGCGCAACGGCCCCGATTACCGTTGGTACGGTGATCAGGAACGAGTTCATCAAGTAACGTGGCATATCCGAATTGAAAAAGACCTGACCATAGTTGAACGCGCCCTCAAAACTGGACGGCATCCCCCAGTAATTCGCATTGGTGAAGTCTGCGGCTGGTTTGACCGAGAAAAGTGCGACCGCCAAAAGGGGCCCCAGCCATAGTAGCAGTGCCAGAGGCAACATCGCCTGATAAGTGATCTGTGCCGCACGGGGTTGTTTTTCGATCGGTTTGGGAAACATCTCAGTGCCCCCTTTCTTCGCGGTACATCGACCACAGGAAGTAGGCGATGAAGCAGAGCATAATCAGGAACAGGATCACAGCGATAGCTGCGCCATATCCCATGCGGAAGCCGTATTCGGACAGCGCGACCTCGAACATGTAGTAGGCCAGCACGCGGGACGAGCCAAAAGGACCGCCCTGTGTCATGATCGAGATCAGGTCAAAGCTGCGCAGCGCGCCGATGATTGTCACAACGAATGCGATGAATGTTGCCGGGCGCAGCTGCGGCAGAATAATGTGCCACAGCATTCGCCCACCTTTTGCGCCGTCCAGACGCCCGGCTTCGATCTGTTCGGGGTCGACGGCGTTCAGGCCGGTGAGGTAGAGGATCATGCAATAGGCCGTTTGTGGCCATAGACCTGCGAAGATGATGCCGTAGGTTACGAAGCGCTCATCCCCCAGCACGTTCAGTGGACCTAGGCCAAAGAGGCTTAGGAATTCGTTTAGAAGGCCAAAGGTTGGGTCGTAGAACCATGTGAATACTAGCCCAACGACGACCTGAGAGATGACGAAGGGAAAGAAGAACAAAGACTTGTAGAGGCGGATGCCCCAGACCGTCTGGTTCAGGAACAGTGCAATAAACAAGCCTGCAGGGATTGCGGCCAGATACAGGATCAGCCAGATCAGGTTGTTCTTGAGCGAGATGTAGAAAGCGTCGCGGTCCACCCATTCCCAATACAGATCTTCATAGTTGCGAAAGCCGACATATTCAGCTGCACCTAAACCGTCCCATTCATAAAGAGACAGATTGAAAGACTGAAAGACCGGGATGATCACATAGACCATGAAGAACAACAGACCCGGAGCCAAAAACAGCCAGGGCGCGATGCGCTGTTGGTTTCTGTGGAACCAGCTTTCTTGCTCGGGGGCGTCAACGGCAGCGGTCATGGGCATCTCGGATCTGGTGGGTGAAGGCGGGCTGACGCCCGCCCTACTATTGTGCAAGGTGTAGGCCGGGCTTCAGCCCGACCCTGGACAAGATTTAGTTGTCGTAGATGCGCTCGCGCGCACGTTCCAGCTTGGCCAGAATCTTGTCAGCGTTGTCCGGCTTGACCATGAATTCCTGGAAGCCTTCCATCGACACTTTTGCCATTTCCGCTGGTGCGTCGCGGTCCCAGAACTGTGCAACACCGCCGGGGCTGTTAGACGATAGCATGACAAAGCCCTGCTGCAGGAACTTGTCGTCGTCCACTGCAGATTGCGCGTTCACAGGCAACTGGCCGAGGTTTGCACCGTTGTTGATTTCGGTCTGTTCGTCCGCAGAGACTGCGAAACGCAGGAACTCACGCGCGGCTTCCTTGTTCGAGGCATTGGCCGGGATATGGAACGTATCGGTCGGCGCGTCTTCAGCCAGTTCAACATCGGGGTTGATGGCGACAAACTGATAGAAGTCCAACTGATCGTCGGTTAGGCCTGCTTCACGCAGCGGAGCCACAGCGAAGTTACCCATCAGATAGGCGGCGGCCTCACCGTTGACCATAAAGGGCAGGGCTTCTTGCCAGCTATAGGTCTGGTGGTTGTCAATGAATGCGCCCATGTCGATCAGCTGTTTCCAGTTGGCGAAGGTCTGCTTAACCCGGTCGTCTTCCCAGCTGATCTCGCCATTTGCGAGTTGATTGTGAAAGTCGAACCCGTTGGTGCGCATGTTCAGGTAGTCAAACCAGCCACCTGCTGTCCACAGGAACTTGGTGCCGATGGTATAACAGGCGCGGCCGGAATCGACGATCTTCTGGCAGTTGGCCAGTTCTTCTTCCCAAGTGGTCGGCTCGGTCAGACCCAGCTCATCAAAGATGTCTTTGCGGTAATAAACGCCCCATTGATAGTAGGTGTACGGAACGCCCCACTGTTTGCCATCAATGGTCATCGCACCTTTGGTCGACGCCAGATTGTCGGCGATTTCAGGTTCAGCCCACAGGTCCGAGACGTCTTCGAAAAGACCCGCTTCAACATAAGGCTTCATCCGGTTGGCTGCATACCATGTGGCAACGTCTGGCGTGTCAGCCGTCAGGAAGTTGCGAATCTGGGTCTTGTAGGCCTCACGGTCGATCACGGTGGTTTCGATTTCCAGACCGGGATGTTCGGCCGCGAATCGCTCGATCATCGCTTCCATCGTCGCGCGCGGCGCCGGGTTGGACGTATCGAGGAAGATTCGCAGCTCGCCGGTCAGCTCTGCTGCGACGGGCGCAGCAAGTGCCACACTGGCAGCCAAAGCAGCCGCTGTGCGCTTGAACATGGAATGCATAGTTTCCTCCCTTAAGCTTCCATATTGGTCTCAAATATTGAAACCTTGTTTTATATATTGAAAACTACACATCGACTCGGCTACTCTTGTCAAGACCCTCGTGCCCAAAGCCGAGGGAAAGTGGAGGAGAACAGGCACCCGTGGCAGGTGACGGAACAATAGGAAAAGCATGTGACGTGTTGGAACAGGTCGCGGCCTTCGAACGCCCGGTGCGGTTCGGGGAATTGCTGGAGCGCAGTGAATTTCCCAAGGCGACGCTATACCGCTTTCTGCAGTCGCTAACCAATCAGGGCATGCTGCGTTACGAACCGGAACGGCAGACCTATTCGCCAGGTATGCGATTGGTGCGACTGGCACATTCGGCATGGACGCATAGCTCATTAGCTCCAATTGCGCGGCCTTTCCTGGACGCTCTCAGCGCCGAGACAGGGGAGACCGTGCACTTGGCGCAACTTGATTCCGGGCAGGTGCTTTATGTGGATAAGCGCAACGCGCAACGACCAATTGAGATGTATTCCGAGGCCGGCAAGGTCGGCCCGGCCTATTGCACAGGCGTTGGCAAAGCGATGATGGCCTATTTGGACGAGGCACAGTTGGAAAAGACGATCTCGCAACAAAGCTTTCATCGGTTCACTGACAAGACCTTGGCCTCGGAAAAGGCATTACGGGCTGATCTCGTTAAGATCCGCAGCCGGGGTTACGCAGTTGATGATGAAGAGCATGAGCCTGGCATCATCTGCATTGCCTGCCCGATTCTGACTAATGGGGGCCGCATGTTGGGGGCCCTATCGGTGACAGGATCGACTGGGCGAATGGATTTCGAGCAATTGCAATCTTGGGTGCCGCGCGTCCGGCGCGTCGCTGAACAGATCGGCACAGAATCACAGGCGTGGCGGTTCCCCGAGGGCCAACAGAATAGGATGCAAGCAACATGACAGGTGTAACCCTGAAAGGCGCGATCAAACGGTATGGCCAGACGCAGGTCATTCACGGGATTGATCTGCAGATTGAAGATGGTGAGTTTTGCGTGTTCGTGGGCCCCTCGGGCTGCGGTAAGTCGACGCTGTTGAGGATGATCGCGGGTTTGGAAGAAACCTCGGACGGGGAAATCCATATCGGCGCACGTGAAGTCACGCATGTGGATCCGGCCAAACGCGGAGTGGCGATGGTTTTTCAAACCTATGCGCTCTATCCCCATATGACCGTGGCCGAGAACATGGGATTTGGTCTGCGGATGAACGGTGTTGCCAAGGCCGAGATCGATCAGAAGGTTCAGGAAGCGTCAAATATTCTGAAGCTCGACCAATATCTGAAACGCAAACCCAAAGCGTTGTCCGGCGGTCAGCGTCAGCGGGTCGCGATCGGGCGTGCCATTGTGCGCGGCCCCGAGGTGTTCCTGTTTGACGAACCGCTCTCGAATCTGGATGCAGAACTTCGCGTGGAAATGCGGGTTGAAATTGCGCGGCTTCATCAGGAAATCGGCGCGACGATGATCTATGTTACGCACGATCAGGTTGAGGCGATGACCATGGCCGACAAGATTGTGGTATTGCGCGACGGTCGGATTGAGCAAGTGGGAGCCCCTATGGACCTGTATCGCGACCCCGACAATAAGTTCGTGGCGGGTTTCATCGGGTCTCCTGCAATGAACTTCCTTGAGTGCGATGTCGTGGACGGCATGGTGCGGCACCCAGCACTTACTGATGATGTCCCGGTCACCGAGAGCGTTCCCAAAGGAGCGACGAAAGTAACATTGGGTATTCGCCCCGAGCATATTCAGGTGGATCGAAACGGTGACACCTGCACAGTTGATCTGACCGAAGCGCTCGGTGGTGTTTCATATTCTTATCTGCTGACGCCAAATGGCGATAAGCTGATTGTGGAAGAACGGGAAGACCAACGCAGTACGAAGGGTGACCGCATCGGGCTTTCGGTTCGTCCTGAGCGTGCGATGCTGTTCGATCCCGAGACGGGTCAGCGGCTGCGATAAGGCTTGCCAGACCGGATCTGTTTTGCATGACTGCGCATTATCCATCGGCTTTCCGGAGGCTTTATGCGCAGTTCCAAAACCATCCATGTAATCTCGGCCCATGCTGAAGGCGAAGTGGGCGACGTTATCGTCGGTGGTGTCGCTCCGCCTCCGGGAGAGACGATATGGGACCAAAGGACCTTTATCGCTGAAGACCAGACATTGCGGGACTTCATGCTGAATGAACCTCGCGGCGGTGTCTTTCGCCATGTGAATCTGTTGGTTCCACCAAAAAACCCCGAGGCCGATGCAGCGTTCATCATCATGGAACCAGAAGACACGCCACCGATGTCAGGCTCCAACTCGATTTGTGTCTCAACGGTTCTGTTGGACAGTGGCATTCTTCCGATGCACGAGCCTGAAACCCATCTGACATTGGAAGCCCCAGGAGGGTTGATCCGCGTCCGCGCCGAATGCCGCAATGGTAAGGCCGAACGTATCTTTGTGCATAATGTGCCAAGTTTCGTCGACAAGCTGGATGCCCGGATCGAGGTTGAGGGCATCGGGACGTTGCGCGTGGATACCGCGTTTGGTGGCGACAGTTTTGCAATTGTCGATGCCGCCGATCTGGGTTTCGAGCTTACCCCTGATGAAGGGGCTGATCTTGCAAGGACTGGCGCGCGCATCACCGATGCTGCCAATGAGCAGCTTGGCTTCGATCACCCTACTAAAGACTGGAGCCACATTTCGTTCTGCCAGATTGCAGGCCCGCTCGATCGTCAGGGCGATATTCTCATCGGACGTAATACTGTCGCCATCAAACCGGGTAAGCTGGATCGTTCACCTTGTGGCACCGGTGCTTCAGCGCGGATGGCGGTTTTGCTGGCCAAGGGAGAAATGACGATGACCGATCGCTACCACGCGCGTTCAGTCATCAACAGTGAATTTCGCTGCCGTATCGTAGAACGGCATGATCTGAACGGCCGCGTGGCGATCACCCCGGAAATCTCGGGGCGAGGCTGGATTACGGGTACGCACCAGCACATGCTGGACCCCGATGACCCATGGCCTGGCGGCTATCGCCTAAGCGACACTTGGGGGGCATAAGCCGGGGCCAAATTCGACCCCGTTCTTTTCTTAGGTTTCAGCCTTCGAAACTGAACATCAATCGTGCGGTCACCGGTACGGTGCGGGTGATGCTGGGTAGTTGTGCCAACTCCATCAGCTTGTCTACGCCTACCGAAACGCCCGCATCCTCGGTGCTGATGAACACCATGTCGTTGGTTGAAACCATGACGGCATCTTCGGCCACACGCAGGACAAACATATCGGTGTAGAATTCCACCTCGGTCCCCGCCAGAGCCAGCTTCGCATCCACCTCAATCGTATTACTGGCACCCACATCCAGCTTCGACACTTGGTCCATATCAATATTCGCGCTCAAGGTTGCGGTCGCGGCTTTGCGAAACACATACTCGATCATCCGTTCGTTACGGATGTCGATATTCGTTTCGACCGACGACAGATCGATATCGATACTAACCTTGCCATCTTCGCTGACATGACCCGAAAGGTTGGTGAAAGAATTGACCTCTCCAACATCATCGATCTTGACCGTTCCATAAGCCAGATGAGACGCATCCGGGTTTAGTGTCCAATCTGCAGCCAGACCCGGGCCTGCAATAATAGCCGACGCAATCGTGATTGTTTTGAACAGAAGTTTCATTTCTTTCCTCCAGGATCTATGACAGTTCTGACCAAGCGGGCCCGGTCCCATGTCAAAGCAAACACACACAGGTCGCGTTTTATTCGATGAGTGTTGAGATGAGCACCGAACAAGCCGTGCGCGGCGCAATCCAGACCCACTCGAAACGGGTCTGGCGGTTTGGGCTGGCTTTGTCGGGTGCGTCGGACGTTGCGGATGATCTGTTGCAGGCGACGGCATTGCGTGCGTTGGAGAAGCACCACCAGGTCACCTCGTATGAACGGCTGGACAGTTGGCTGATGACGATCTGCCGTTCAATCTGGCTGAACGAGATACGGGCGCGATCCGTAAGAAAGGCGCAGGCGCTTTCAGTCACGCCCGAGGCGGAATTAGTCGCGACAGGGCCTGATTCAGAAACGAATATTTTCGCCGCTCAGGTGTTTACTCAAGTGATGCAGCTGCCAGAGGCGCAACGTGAAACGGTGATGCTTGTGTTTGTCGAAGGCTACAGCTACCGCGAAGCTGCGGATATGCTGGACGTACCCATCGGCACAATCATGAGCCGGCTTTCCAATGCCCGGCAGAAACTGAAAACCGTTATGCAGCACGATGCGGCTGACACCGTGCAACGGAGTGGCAAATGAAGTTTTCCGACGAAACACTTCTGGCCTATCTGGAAGGCAGCCTCGATGAGGCCGAAGCCCGCGCCATCGAAGACGCGGTGGCCGAGGATTCTGCACTCGAACACCGTCTCATGGCGCTCGACCCATTTGCCCAGGTTGTGCAGCAGGCTTTTGAAGGCATTCCAACTGAGGCGCCTTCGATCGATCTGCCCATTCCGAGCGCTCAACAATCCAATGCCGGACCGCTCCGTTTGCTGACGGTCGCAGCCTCAGTTGCTGTTATTGCTGCGTCTGCAACATTCTGGGCCACGCGACCACAGGCATTGGGCTGGGCGGAGCAGGCTGCGATCTATCAATCGCTTTATTCACCGGACACGATTGCCGATCTGGACAATTCTCAGCAAACGCTGGACGCGCAGTTTGTTCAGGCCGAGGCTCAGTTGGGTCGTTCACTGAACCGGGACGTGTTGGAAACTCTGCCGGGCCTTGATCTGAAACGTGCTCAGGTACTGTCGTTCAAAGGTAAACCTTTGGTGCAGGTGGTCTTTGCTGACGCCCAGGGTAATCCGGTGGCGTTTTGTGTGATCCGGCAAGGCGCGGGAGCACCGGTCAAGGATGTGAACCTTGCGGTGCTCAGTGGTCTTGCGACAGCGACATGGGCGAATGATGGCTACGGCTATATGCTGTTGGGTGGAGATGCGCAAACAGACCTGAGTGGAGAACTAAGTGTTTTGACCGAGGCGTTCTCAGGCTGAGCGACAAGAATCCGCAAAACCACTTGTGAACCGCGGTAAATGCCCGAAGAATACCCGACATGAAGCCGAACCCTCAGATACCGGACCCGGATGATGAGGCCTTGGAAGAAGGGCCGCGCAGCATCTATGACGCCGATCCGCCGGAAGACGACGATTTGTGGTTCCTTCCGCCCGACGGCGAAGAAGACCCGGGAGAATTTCTGCCCTCTGTACCGAGACCGGACCAGCGTTTGCTGTTTGACCCAAGGGACTGGAGTGCGGCCCAATCCGAGTTATCAGCTGAACTTGCCGATCTGGCCGTGACATTTGGAGCTCTGGATGAACGTTTGCGCGCGGGTCCCAAGGGGTGGGGTCACCGTCTGGCCCTGATGGAGGTCTCGGATCTGGGCTGGTGGACGGGCGATCGGATCAGCGTCGACCGCCTTGCGCTTTGGACCGGTTTGCGGATCGGAGCAACCGGTGATGATGTGCAGGCTTTGTATCGGGCGGGATGGGCAGTGAGGCGGCTGTCGTCGGGTGCTGCGCCATCAGAGGGCGGCTGGGATGCGGGGCTGACCGCTTTTCTAGACCGTCAGGCCCAAGGTTTCGAAGATACACCCGAAGCAGTGATTGATCTGGCGGAAACCATGCGAAATGTCGCCGGTTTGCACCCGGTTACCCAGGCCGCCATCGGATTTCACGCGTGGCGCGCGTTGTCTCCTGGCATCGGACAGGATACCGAGGCCGCGGTCATCGCGGCCCGCCATGCCGCCGCGATGGGTCGAGGTGGCGCATTGTTCATGCCGCTTTCTCTGTCGGGCCCAGGTGCATTGCGGGGGGCAGGATCGTTGGACGAGAAACTTTCGGCCTGGATTCAGGGGGCAGGTCAGGCCTCACTTGCGGCTTTGCTGCATTTGGACCGGATCAGCGCTTGGGAAGGGCGCGCCCGCGACGCCATTTCGGACCTAAGCGGTCGAACCCCACCCGTGCTGATTGATGCATTAACGGCTTGGCCGATGGTTTCCGCCCCGCTGGCCGAAGAACTGACCCATGCCTCGCGTGCAGCGGCACAGCGAAATCTGGACAAATTCAGCGATAGGGGGCTAATCCGCGAAGTAACCGGGCAGGGTCGATATCGCGTATGGACGGCGGCCTTGTAACTGGCCTTGATCTGCCGCTTTCACAAAGAGTGAAATGATAGGGTTGTTAGCTGGGTTCCAGGTGTCGATCTTGGGTACAGGATAAGACAGATCTTTGCGTGTTGTCTGGATCGGTCAGAAACCAATTTGCAAGAACGATAACCGTCCGGGCGATGGCCCGAACGGTCTTTATTCAGTACCAACGTCCGACTGCGATCACTGTTGGCGCTATACTGGTAGCGTCCAAGGATGGAGCCATCACCTGATACGTCGCTTGAGTTTCTGAAGGTGCGTCAAACCCCATAAATCGGCCAATACCGCCGCCGTTCCCGCTGAGAGCGGGAGAACTGCTGTCAGCAAAGGCAATAGGGAAATCCCAATTGGCGGTACCGCTGGCGAACATACTACCAGTTGCGGTCGTGCAGGCCACCGCACTTAGAACGGCGGTGCAAATCTGGGTTCCGTCAGCAAAGCGCGTGTAGTCACCATTTGCATTGCTGCCCCTCTCGATCACCGCTCCGCTGGGTACACCGCTGCTTTCGGATACGGTGCCCAGCACATTGCCCGGTCCGTACCCGTAATCTGCCCGCATCAGGCGACCCGAGGTGGTGTCATCGGCGCTGCTTTGCACAGCCGCTCCGCTGGCTGTTCCGGTTGTGGCGTCAAACCGCAAAGCATCGACCCAGCTTCCGCCATCCTGCGAGACCTTGATTGAAAAATTTGTATCGCCGGATAGGCCCATTTCGGCATGGCCGGTCCAGTTCGATTGAAACAGCAGCGAGGCAGTATCACCGGCACCAGCCTTGTTGATCTTGAGTTGGTGGCCAGCGCCCTCATGCGTCAACAAGGTGGCAGGGCTACGTACGGCCAGACGGTTTGTGCTGTCTGATCCGGTTGCGATGCCGATCCCGGAAAGGTTCTGTGTATTGACCGGCGGGTCGATCCACGCCGACCCGTCCCAGACTTTCAACAGCCCTGCATTTTGATCCCAAGCCCGCCAGCCCATGTCGGGCGTCAAGAAATGCCACCCGTTGTCCAACCAAGCCGCCAGTTTTCCATCCTGTCCGGACCATGCTGCGGTCGGAGACGTGCCCAATGCATAGGTTTCACCCTGATCAGGAGCAGCTGGTGGGATAGTCGCGTTAACGGACGCAACGCTTAGCTGCACCACCAGATCTAGCGCACGCAGCGCTTCGTTATGGGTCACATGTTTTTGGGCCTGCGCGGGTTGCAGATAGGGCAGATTTAGACGGGGAGAGTTCTGTGGCATGGGCATCCTCCTGTGGTGTCGGTCCGATGATGATTGCGCGCCACACTGCCGTGATGTGCGTAAATCCCGCCTGACCCAGCCGAACGCCCAGGTTTCGAATTTTTAAGATTTGGTCTCAGAAATATGGAGACATCTGCCTTGCAGATGCCCCAAAACTTGGATCAGTTCTTGAAATCAGATCTCAGTCACGCGCGTAGACATCTTCGTAGCGAATAATGTCATCTTCACCCAAATAGGTCCCGGTCTGCACCTCGATAAGAACCATTGGCACTTTGCCTGGGTTTACCATCCGGTGCACGGCCCCGAGCGGCACATAGACGGATTCATTCTCAGACACGAGCTGTACCTTGTCGTCAATAGTCACCTCGGCGGTGCCTTCCACGACAATCCAATGCTCGGACCGATGGTGATGCGATTGCAAGCTCAGCGAAGCGCCGGGATGGACGTGAATGCGTTTGACCTGAAACCGATCGCCGATGACGAGGCTTTCGAACCATCCCCAAGGGCGATGATCAACGGGCAATGCTTCCGCCTGCTTGGCGCCTTTTGCCTTCAATGCTGCGACGGCCTGCTTGACGTCTTGCGCCCGGTCCATGCTGGCGACCAAAACCGCGTCAGGCATAGCCACGGTGATTACGTTCTCTAACCCCATTGCAACAACTTCTTGCGCGGGCGATTCAGAACGCACCAGCACGTTGCGACAATCTATGGCGGTCACTTCGCCGGCAGTTGCAACGCCGTCCGTATCGGGGTTGCTCAGCTCTTGTACGGCAGACCAGCTGCCCACGTCTGACCACCCGGCGGCATAAGGGACAACGCTGAGATTGTCGGCCTTCTCCATAACCGCATAGTCGATAGAGATGTCCTGAACTGTCGCCCAGGTCTCGGGATCTAACCGCAGGAAGCCCAGATCACACCGTGCATGCTCAACCGCCTTCTGAACGGGCGCAATTAGATCATGTGCATGCTGGTCGAAAGCCTCAAGGATATCTCGGACCGCGAACAAAAAGATGCCCGAGTTCCAAAGATAACTCCCTTCAGCCACCATTGCCTTGGCGTTTTCAAGATCGGGTTTTTCAACGAACCGGTCAAGTTGCACAGAAGCGCCTGACGAGTCCGGTGCTTGGGCGAGCTTAAGGTAGCCATATCCGGTTTCGGGTCGGTCGGGTGTGATCCCAAACGTCACCAGATCTCCACGCTCGGCTATTGTGCGGACCCCTTCGGCGACGGCCGCATGAAAGGCCGCACTGTCTGGAATGACGTGATCCGACGCGGCCACCAGCATCATCGCGTCGGGGTCAGTGGATGAAAGGTGCAGGGCAGCGGCCAGCACTGCAGGTGCAGTATTGCGTCCTTCGGGTTCGATCAAGATCGGACCCGGATCGACTCCGATGGCCATCAATTGTTCAGGGACAACAAAGCGGAAAGCCTCGTTGGTCAGGATCAGAGGTTTGGCGTAAGGCGTGTCGGTCGGGCCTTTCAACCGCTCGGCACATTGCTGCAGCAGGCTGGTTTCACCAATCAGCGGAACAAACTGTTTGGGGTAGCTTTTACGCGACAACGGCCAAAGCCGAGTACCGGATCCGCCACATAAAATTACAGGATAGACCATGCTCACGGTGCCTGCCCCTTCTGAACCTTTTAGCTTAAACTATTGAATTGAAATCGGAATAGCTGACACAACTAGGCCTACTGCGCGGCCCGATCAGAGGCTACGACTTCATGCAGATATTGGTTTAGGTCGTCGCGCAGATCATCGCGGGCCAATGCGAACGAGACCGTTGCTTGCAGAAAGCCAGCCTTTGAACCACAATCGAACCGCTGTCCATCAAACTTGTAGCCAAAAACAGGAACACCATTGCCTATATCCTCGGCAATTGCGTCGGTCAGTTGGATTTCGCCGCCACTTCCCTTCTTTTTCTGGTTCAGATTGTATAGAACCGAAGGACCTAAGATGTAACGACCGATCACCGCTAGATTGGATGGCGCGTCCTCGGGTTTCGGTTTTTCAACCATTCCTTTGGCACGGACAACCGTTCCAACATTCTGGCCGGTATCCAGAATACCGTAGGAGCTGGTTTTTTCGTTGGGAACTTCCATCGCGGCGACCATGTTGCCGCCGGTTTCCTCATAGGCTTCGACCATCTGCTGTAGGCAGGGTTTGTCGGCGGCAATCACATCGTCGGGCAGCATCACGGCAAAGGGTTCATCCCCGATCAGTCGACGGGCGCACCAGACCGCATGCCCCAATCCCAAAGCCTTGTGTTGACGGATATAGGCAATTGCTCCGCTTTCCATATTGGTTGCGTTCAATACTTCAAGCAGTTCGTCTTTGCCCTTGGATTTGAGGTCCTGCTCCAGCACGAGATTGTGATCGAAATAGTCCTCAAGCGCTGATTTTCCGCGCGATGTCACGAAGATGAATTCAGTGATCCCGGCCGCACGCGCTTCGTCGATGGCATATTGGACCAGTGGACGATCAACCAATGTCATGATTTCCTTTGGCACCGACTTTGTCGCCGGAAGAAACCGAGTGCCCATTCCCGCTACGGGAAATATCGCCTTGGTGACTTTGCGTACCATACTACCTCACTAATTCTTTATATTGCCGACGACTCTCGGTGATGCCGGAGCCCCACATATAATCTAAAATCCTACCAATCAATCGCACCCGGCTAGTCAGTTACGGGTTCGCTGGAATCTGCCATTAACTTAAGGGCAGAGTCAAAACGAAACACGACCGAAAGCTGGATCAATGAACCAATCCACTAATCACTTTTTCAATAAAGTTTAAAACGCGCCCGATAGATTGGATCGGGCGCGTAAGCTTATGCATTGGCCATAATCGCCTCAAGCGGATCGTGTTCGGCGACGAAGTGATCCGGGGCAATCTCACTGAGTTGAGGTACATAGTCGGTCTCACCCATAGACAATCTGCTGGGCAAAAAGCGCAAAGCTGCTTTCGGATCCATGGGAGAAGGCAATTCTCCAGGCAGTTTAAGCCGTTGGCGGCTGCGCTCGACATCCGGATCAGGGATCGGAACCGCCGAGATCAGGGACTGAGTGTAAGGATGTTTCGGTTCGGAGCAGATCACTTCACCATCGCCCAATTCAACGATGCGGCCCAGATATAGAACCATGATCCGGTTCGAAACCGCACGTACCACAGACAAATCGTGGCTGATGAAGATCATCGATAGGCCAAACACTTGTTGCAGTTCACGCAACAATCCTACGATCTGGGCTTGAATGGACACATCCAGCGCAGAGACTGCCTCGTCACAGATAATCAGTTTTGGTTTGTTGATCATGGCACGCGCGATTCCAACACGCTGGTTTTGCCCCCCGGATAGTTCGTGCGGATATCGGTTGATCATGTTGGCCTTCAAGCCAACACGCTCCATCATCTCGGCGACCAACTCTTTGCGTTCCCGCTCGGTCAGATCCGGGCGATAGGTTTTCAGCGGTTCCGCGATCGAGGCCGAGATCGTCATCCGTGGATCAAGGCTCGCCAGCGGGTCCTGAAACACGATCTGCAGGTCCTTGCGGTACTTGTTCAACTCGGCCCGTTTCAGCCCGACGATCGGATGCCCCAGCCAGCTGACATTACCCGCGCTGGGTTCGATCAGTTGCAGCACAGCCCGGGCCAGCGTGGATTTGCCACAGCCGGATTCTCCAACAACACCCAGGGTCTCGCCCTTTCGAATGTCGAAACTCACGCCATCTACGGCTTTCAGCGGCACCTTATGTCCAAAAAGACCGCCCGAGACATGGATCGGGAAATGCACCTTGACGTCATCCACTTTCAGTAACGGTTCTTCCGTCTGCGTAAGAGCTTTCGGAGCATCGCCCGCATCAATTCGCGGCATAGCCTCAAGTAGCGTTCGGGTATAATCATGCTGAGGAGAACGAAAGACTTCGCGCGTGTCACCGGCCTCGACAAACTCACCCATACGCATGACTTGAATATTGTCGCACATGCGCGCAACAACGCCCATGTCATGGGTGATCAGAGCTATGGCCGTACCTTCATCCTTTTGCAACCGTACCATCAGGTCCAGAATGTCGGCCTGAACGGTCACATCCAACGCGGTTGTGGGCTCATCCGCAATCAGCAACTTGGGATTGCACAGCATCGACATGGCGATCATCACGCGCTGGCGCATGCCGCCAGACAATTCATGTGGATATTGATCCAGCCGCCGTTTCGCTTCGGGGATGCGAACGCGATTCAGCCAGTCAAGGCAACGTTGGCGGGCAGCCGAGCCCTGCAAACCTTCGTGAACCTGTAGCACTTCGCGCATCTGCTGGCCGACCCGCAGATGTGGGGTCAGGGCGGTCAGCGGATCCTGAAAGATCATGCCGACGTCTGAGCCACGGATCTTGTTGATTTTGTTCACAGGTAGATTCAAGATTTCCTGACCATTCAGCAAAGCAGAGCCAGACGCATGGCCAGCAGAGGGCAACAGCCCCATTGCTGCCATGAACGTCTGGCTTTTGCCTGAGCCACTTTCGCCGACGATGCCCAGACATTCGCCGGGATTAATATCGAAACTGATGCCCTTTACAGCTTCAACCACGCCGTCGGGTGTATCAAATCGAACGCTCAGGTCCTTGACGGAAAATAGACTCATATCAGCGATCCTTCGGGTCCAAAGCGTCGCGTAGCCCGTCACCGATGAAGAACATGGTGATGATGATGGCGACATAAAAAGTAAGAGGGAACATCAGCTGCCAGAGCGTGCCATACGCCATGGTGCCAGCCCCTTCGGCAATCAGCCGGCCCAACGAGGTGTAGGGTTCCGATATTCCGAGGCCCAGGAACGAGATGAAGCTTTCCGTCAGGATCATCTCGGGCACCAGTAACGAAGCGTACACGATCACAACGCCCAACAGGTTGGGCAGAATGTGACGGTACATGATGGTAAATTCGCTGACACCGGCGGCGCGCGCGGCTTCGATAAACTCGCGGTTCTTGAGGGTCAGGGTTTGCCCACGAACAATCCGTGCCATCGTCAGCCAACCAACAGCGCCCAAGGCGATGAACAGCATGAAAAAGGATCGTCCCGCCACGACAAGCAGCAAAATGATGATCAGTGTTGCCGGAATTGCAAGCAGGATGTCCACGAACCGCATCATGGCACTGTCGGTGCGCCCGCCAATATATCCAGCGGTGATGCCATAGCAGGTGCCGACGATCAGAGCGGTCGCGGCCCCGATCAAACCGACCAGCAGCGATGTGGTGGTGGCCTGAATGACACGGCTGTATAGGTCGCGCCCCAGATCATCGACGCCGAAATAGTGTCCGGTTTCGATGGATGGCATCCCCATGCCGCGCACGTCCCCCATGACGTTCCAATCGATCTCTTCATTGTTCCAGACCGCGAAGTAAGGCCCAACAATCGTGAACAACACGATCAGACCCAAAATGAAAACGCTGGCCATTGCGGCCTTGTTGCGGACAAAACGTATCCGTGCGTCCTGCCAAAGCGAGCGCCCCTGAATGACCGTGTAATCAGTGATTTCCTCGGCCAGATGGGCGGCTTTTTGTGATTTTCCAAGCATTGCCTGCCCCTCAGTATCGGATTTTTGGATCGAACCAGGCATAAGCCAGGTCGGTCAGAAGGTTCACAACCACGGTCAACGCGCCGTAAAGAATGGTGACCCCTAGCAGCACAGCATAGTCGCGAGACAAAGCCGAGCCGACATAGGCCTGCCCCAGACCACCGGTTGAGAAATAGATGTCGACAAAAACCGAACCGGTCAGAACGTAGACAAAAACCGGCCCGAGGTACGAGACAACGGGAAGCAATGTCGGCTTAAGCGCATGGCGCCAGATCACGGTTCTTGTCGGCAATCCCTTGGCCCGTGCAGTTCGAATGAAGTTCGAGTTCAGAACCTCCAGCATCGATGACCGCGTAATCCTTGCGATTGAGCCCATGTAGGAGGTCGCCAACGCAATCACCGGCATCACCAGATACTGCCATTGACCGCCATGCCAGCCGCCACCCGGCAGCCACCCCAACCACAGGGTAAAGGTCAGGATCAGGATCGGCCCCATGATGAAGTTCGGAAGCGCCTGAGCGGCGATACCCAGACCCACCGCAAAGTAGTCAATCCAGCTGTTGTGTTTGATTGCAGCGGCAATTCCCAGCGCGACGCCAACGGATGTTGCCACCAGAAAGGACAACGAACCATAGGTTAGCGAAATCGGGAAACCCTGCGCGATGATGTCGTTCACATCCCGATCCTTGAATTTGAAGGATGGTCCGAAATCAAAATGCACCACGATGTTGTACAGATAGTCCCAAAGCTGTTTCCACAGCGGTTGGTCCAATCCATAACGCGCCTCGATATTGGCCAGAACCTGCGGCGGCAATGGCCGTTCCGAGGTGAATGGCCCGCCAGGCGCGATGTGCATGAGGAAAAAGCAGGCGACGATCAATAACAGGATCGTCGGAATAGCGACCAGCAGCCGCTTTATACTGTAGGCAAGCATTTCATGCCCCCGTGTTTATTGGCCCTGCCCCGGATGTCTCCGGGGCAGGGCGTGGTTCAAAGACGATTATTCAGCGAGCTTGTAGAGGTTCTTCGAGTACCAGTTCTGCTCGACGTTGTTCACCGGCCAGTTGCCTACATCGCTGTCCATCATATAGACGCCTGCGTAGTGATAGATCGGGATCACAGGCGTTTCTTGGGCGATGATGCGTTCAACTTCGGTGTAAAGCGGAGCCGGATCGTCCGAGGTTTTGGCCTCGGCCAGCAGCTCATCAACGCGCGCGTTGGCATATTTGCCGTCATTATAGCCCGAGTCCGACTGCAGCAGGTCCAGGAAGGTCGACGCTTCGTTATAGTCTCCGCACCAAGCACCACGTGCCAGCTCAAAGTTTTGGTTGCCGCGCTCCTCGAGGAAGACTTTCCACTCCATATTTGCCAGTTCGGCGTTCACGCCAAGCTTCTGCTTCCACATCTGGCTCAGCGCAACGGCGACCTTCTTGTGGTTTTCCGCGGTGTTATAAACCATCTGGAAGCTCAGAGGGTTGTCAGGCCCATAACCTGCTTCTGCTAGAAGCTCCTTCGCCAACTCGTCGCGTTCGGCTTGGGACATGGATGCCATTTCAACGGCCGGGACAGTGAAGCCTGCGGTTGCTTCGGGGGCGAAGGTGTAGGCTTCGGGCTGACCGCCTGCCATCACTTTTTCGGTGATGATCGCACGATCAACGGCCAGTGACAGGGCTTGGCGGACGTTCGGGTCCTTGAAAGCCTCGGGGCCACCATCAGACAGATTGAAGGTGTAATAATAGTTGCACAGGCGTGGGAAGCTGATGGCTTCTACGGGGTGCTCTTCCTTCAGACGTGGGTACTGGCCGGCTGGAATTTCGGTGCGGTCCAGTTCGCCAGCCAAATAGCGGGTCAGGGCGACGTTTTCATCATTGATGACCAGCGCCACGACCTTGTCGATGATGGTGTTATCGTTGTCCCAATAGGCGGTGTTGCGTTCACGTACCGAGCGTTCTTGCGGCAGGTGCTCGGTCAGAACATATGCGCCGTTCGAGACGATGTTTTCCGGTTTGGTCCAGGCGTCACCAAATTCTTCGATCACTTTCTGCGGTGCCGGGAAGGTTGTCGAATGTGTGGTCATCTGCGGGAAATAGGGAAGGGGGGCGCTCAGGCGGACTTCCAGCGTTTTGTCGTCGATGGCTTTGACACCCAACTCATCTACCGGTTTTTCGCCCGCGATGATCTCGGCAGCGTTTTCGATCGACATCAGTTCCATGAACCACGCATAGGGCGACGACAGTTCGGGATCGACGGCGCGCTTCCAGGCATACACAAAGTCACCTGCGGTCACCGGATCACCATTCGACCACTTCGCTTCATCGCGCAGAGTAAAGGTGTAAACGTCCTTGGTATCGTTGACCGAGAATTCGGTGGCGACACCAGGAACCAGGTTACCGTCCTCATCCTGATTCATCAGGCCTTCAAACAGATCGCGAACAATTTCTGCACCCGACACATCTTCTACGACTTGCGGGTCGACCGAGCTGTGTTCATCGAGAATCCGATAGGTGAAGGTCTGATCGTCGGCCAGGGCTTCTCCGGTTTCGGGATGTGTACCGGCAGCAATTGCAGCACCGGTAATGATGGTCGAGGACAACAGTCCTGCCAAAGAGGTTCTGATTATTTTGTTCATGTGTTTACTCCCATTTGTATGGTTTCGAACGTCCAAACCGCATTCGCGGTGGGCGCTTGTCTGCCATTTTGTCTCCGGCAATTGTCTGGACTTTACCTTGATCTAGATCGTGCCAAGATCGATAATTTCGGCATTCATGCATCAGGCAATGTCGGAGATCCGAATGCGAAAGCTATCTTTCACTGCCCATGAACCTGTCAGTTTTGAAGCAAAGGTAAAGGGTTTTGCGGTGGGTGAAGACCACAAAGGCTGATTAGAACCGCAGCCGGCGGAGGTGTTAAAATTTTATTTTGAAACGCTTCGTGGCAGTGACATTTTCGTGAAGCTCAACATATCACCGTGGGTGAATGTGTTCGCATTGATGCTCGTAAATGGCGAATCAGTACGCTGCTACGGCTTCAGAACGGCCTTCAATGAGGCATCGGGGAAGCAGGTTGGTGTGCTTCCAGAAGCCTCTTGCCAGCGCCCGATCGAGCGTCGGGTTTTGTATCCGGGCAGGCCATCGACGCCACCGACGTCATGACCCTGTTGAACAAGCACCTGCTGCATGCTGGCGACATCTGAGCGATAGAGATTGCCGACATCGCCCCAACGACCCCGAAAATCGCCAACTCCGTATTGGATGCGATCGCCGACATGACCCACAAACAGCGCATAAAGGTCGCTGGTGTTATAGTCTTTGAGGACATAGAAATTGGGCGTTACGATAAAGGCCGGACCGCTACGACCGGCAGGCATCATAAGATAGCCCTCGGCATCAAGTTCATGTGCCGGAAAAGGTTTGCCGGAAACGCGATTTACGCCCATGGCGACCCAATCGCGGATCAACCGCCCCTGATCAGGGCCCTCCAACGCGCAAGAAACGGTCGTGGGTAGGATAACTTCGAACCCCCAGTCGCGGCCTGTCACCCATCCGTGCTCGTCAAGATACGCGCCGATTGATGCAATCGTGTCCGAGGCTGAGCCCCAGATATCAGTTCGGCCATCGCCATCGCCATCGCGCGCGTAAGTCAGAAAATTTGTGGGCATGAATTGAGGCTGCCCCAAGGCACCCGCCCAACTGCTTTTCAGTGCGTGGCCTTGGCCGTGACCGGATTCAGCGATCTGTAGCGCAGCAATCAGTTCAGCCGTGAAATACTCTGCCCGTGTGCTCATGAACCCTTTGGTGCCCAGCACCTGAAACGCATTATGGCGGATCGGGACTTGTCCGTATCCGCTTTCGCGGCCCCAGATGGCCAGTATGATTCGGGCGGGTACGCCGGTTTCTGTCTCGACACGTGATAGCGTGTCCGCGTGGCGCTTAGCCATCTTGCGACCGACGGAGGTGGCACCCTGGACTGATCCGGCATTGAAATAACGACCAGGTGAGCCGAACTCGGCCTGCCGTTGTTGCTTGGGTGTCTTTTTAGAGCTGCCCGGCGGAACCAGGTCAGGAAGGTCCCAGTTTAGTGTTACCCCGTAAAAGGCACTTTGGAATGTGCGTTTCGAAACGCCCTTGGCTTTTGCCTGAGGCCATATGGTCTGTTGCAGCCAGCTCTGAAACTGACGCTCAACCGCAGCGCGATCCTGCGCGGCCGAAGGGGCCGCAAGACAAAGCAGGGAGAGGAGAGCAAGAACCAAACGCATATGATTGGTCTCGCGCGCGCTTGACCTCATGTCAACAGCGGCGGCGCAGGGTGATTTTGGAAAAGTTCTTGAGAAAATCCGTGGCTCTGCCGATAGTTGCCGGGAAACCCCGCCGCAAGAGGATCATCAGGTGTGACCTTGTCTCGGATACATTCAGTCGCTGTGCCAGCCTTGGTGATCTTTGTTGCTCTGTTGTTGACGGCTGAGTCTGCCGGGGCGAGTGATAGCTTCATGGACCCCCAAGGCCCGATTGCAGCGGTGCAAAAGACACACCTTTTGCGCGCGACGGCTCTTATCCTGATCGCTGTGATACCGGTTCTGGCTCTGGTGCCGCTGATTGCCCTGCGTTATCACCGACGTAAGGGTGGAAATGCTGCATACACGCCGCATTGGGATTTTTCGGCGAAGCTTGAATTTCTGATGTGGGGCGTCCCGGTCGTGATCGTGATGATCCTGTCTTTCTATCTCTGGAAAGCGACACATCGTCTTGACCCTTATTCGGCCCCTTTTGGAGAAGAGCCTGCCCTAAATGTGCAGGTGGTTGGCCTCGATTGGAAATGGCTGTTCATCTATCCAGATCATGGCATCGCAACGGTGGGAGAACTGGGCATACCGATCAAACAGCAAGTTGCGATGACGCTGACCACAGACACGGTGATGCAGTCGTTTATGATCCCGGCGCTGGCAGGGCAAATCTATGCCATGCCGGGGATGACGACTCGGCTACACCTGGTGGCAGACTCGCCTGAGACGATGCAAGGCGAGAACACCCAGTATAATGGCCGAGGATTCACAAAGCAGAAATTCCTGGCGCAAGCGATGCAGCCCGAGGATTTTCAGGCATGGGTCGCCAGTGTAAAAGCGCATGGCATACCGTTGACCGAAAGCACCTATCGGACGTTGGCGATGCGTACGGATCGGGATGAGGTGCAGGCGGCATTGGGCACAGAACTCATGCCGCTGAATGCGCTTTATTTCACGCTGGAAGAGGGCGACCTGTTCCATTCGATCCTGCGTCGTTACCACAGCGGAGAGCCTCTGCAGTTGGATCAGCAACCCGGAACGGCTGAATACGGGCAGGAGGCAAGCCAATGACAAATGCCGAGACCGGCTTCTTCGGTCGCCTGAGCTGGGATGCATTTCCCATTGCTGGACTGATCCAGAACCCTGGCGCAAATGAGATCATTGCAAACGCTGCTGCTGCCATTGTGATCGTGGGCGTAGTGGTAGTGATTGGCATCCTGACGTGGTTCCGGTTGTGGGGCCCGCTCTGGCGCGATTGGCTGACCAGCGCTGATCACAAGAAGATCGGCATCATGTACATTGTCTTCGCCATCGTCATGCTAGCGCGGGGCGTCCTGGAAGGCGTAGTGATGCGGGCCCAACAGGCGGCGGGACCGGGGGACGGATTTCTGGAACCCGAGCATTTCGCGGAACTGTTTAGCACTCATGGCACCATAATGGTGTTCTTCGTCGCGGTACCTTTTGTCTTTGGCGTCGCTAATTACATAATTCCACTCATGATAGGCGCGCGCGACGTGGCCTTTCCGGTGATGAACCAGATCGGGCTTGGTCTGACCGTCTCGGCCGGGCTGATGCTGATGGTCTCGCTGGTGGTCGGAGAGTTCTCGACCGGTGGCTGGACCGCCTATCCACCCTATACCGGAGCAGCTTTTAATCCCGGCGTTGGGCCGGATTACTGGATTTGGGCCATCGTGGTCTCTGGCGTGGGCACAACACTGACTGGCATCAACTTTGCCGTCACGATCTACAAGCTGCGTGCGCCGGGGATGAAGTTCATGCGGTTGCCCATGTATTGCTGGACGATAATCTGCAGCTCGATTCTGATCATCTTTGCCATGCCCCCCCTTGGTGTAGCTGCATTGTTGCTGGCCGCTGACCGATATCTCGATTTCCACTTCTTCACCAATGACCTTGGTGGCAACATGATGAACTATGCCAACCTGTTCTGGCTGTTCGGTCACCCCGAGGTCTACCTGCTGGTCCTGCCCGCCTACGGCATCTATTCCGAAGTCTTTGCCACCTTTTCGGCCAAGCGGCTTTATGGCTACAACTCACTGGTCATCGCAACAATGTCGATTGCGGTCATGTCCTTCACGGTTTGGTTGCATCATTTCTTCACCATGGGGCAAAGCGCTCTGATCAACGCGGTGTTCGGGATTGCCACGATGCTGATCGCCATTCCGACCGGGGTAAAGGTCTATGACTGGATGGCGACTCTGTACCGTGGGCGGATTCGATTCTCGGTCCCGATGCTTTATGGCCTTGCGTTCTTGATGTTGTTCGTCATCGGCGGCCTCAGCGGAGTGGTTCTTGCCAATCCAACCGTCGACTATCAGGTCCATAATACGCTGTTTCTGGTTGCTCATTTCCACAACGCGTTGCTACCCGGTGTGCTGTTCGGGTTGCTCGCCGGCTATAACTACTGGTTCCCCAAGGCCTTTGGGTTCCGTCTAAACGAGTTCTGGGGCCGCGTTTCGGTTTTCTGCTGGACGGTTGGGTTTCTGCTGACCTTCATGCCGCTCTACTTCGTTGGTCTGATGGGCATGCCCCGCCGGTCGTTCAGTTGGGAGGATCCCAGCTTTCACCCCTACATGATCACCGCCGCTATAGGATCGCTGGTGATTACTTGCGGGTTGCTTTCGATCCTGGTCCAATTGTGGGTCAGTATACGCGACCGAGAACAGACCCGCGCACCGGTCGGTGATCCTTGGGACGGGCGCACGCTGGAATGGTCGATCCCGTCTCCGCCGCCGCCCTACAACTTCGCTATTATTCCGCAGGTTAGTGACCGCGATGACTTTGCTGCAGCTAAGGAGCGCGGACAAGCCTATCCTGCACCCGCGGCCTACGAAGATATCGAGATGCCGCGCAACACCGGCATCGGGTTTATCCTGTGCGTGCTCAGTGGCATCTGGATGTTCTCTCTGGTCTGGTGGATCTGGTGGCTGGCAGCACTGATGACCATCGCGATGATCCTCGCCATTATCATCTGGAGTTTCGACACCAGCACCGAGGTCATCATCCCCGCCGAAGAGGTCCGCAAAGAACACGAGGCGTGGTTGGCGCTGGTCCACAGCACCGCCGCTGTGGATCGCGATCATGAAAGTACACCGGAAAATCGCGGCCTCGCCCGCCCGGATATGGAGGCCGTGACATGAGGCGCGCACCCAAGCACAGCTATCCGGGGATAAACCTCGGCGAGGACCACGCCAGCGCCCACAAGGCGACCGAGGTCGTCACTTTCGGCTTCTGGGTCTTCCTGATGAGCGATCTGGTCTATTTCGGCCTGATGTTCGCGATCTATATCACCATGATAGACGCGCAGGCCGGCGGTCCAGGCCCGCATGAGCTGTTCGACCTGAAAAGCATCTTTGCCCAGACTCTCATTCTGCTGACCAGCAGTTTGACCGTCGGGCTGGCGATGTTGGCGCTGAAATACAACCTGCCTCGGGCACGGATCGTGCTGTGTTTCGGAGTGACTCTGTTGCTGGGGCTCAGTTTTCTGGTTTTGGAAATCCGTGATTTCATGAACATGGCAGCCCAAGGCGGTATCCCACAGCGTAGCGGGTTTTTGTCGGCCTTCTATGGTCTCGTACCGCTCCACGGCTTGCATGTTGCAGCCGGGTGTCTGTGGCTAATCGTGCTGGGTATTCAGCTGCGTATGTTCGGGCTGACCGATCTGCTGATGTCGCGTATGGTGCGGTTGGCGCTATTCTGGCATTTCCTCGATCTTATCTGGATCGGCATAATAACCATCGTGTATTTCGGAGGGCTGGCCTATGGATAAACGATCCGAGATGCATCACCGCGAACGGCGGCGTTACGTGATTGGCTATGGTGGGTCACTGCTGCTCACGCTGGTGGTATTTGTGATCGCCTATCATTTCGGTATTGAAACACCAGGCGTCTATATGACCATAGGCCTTCTGGGGTTGGCACAACTGGTTGTTCAACTGATCTATTTTCTACACATCGACCGCCGCCGCAGCAGCCGAGAGGATCTGGACCTGGTTCTGTTCTCGACACTTGTTCTGCTGATTATCATCGGCGGGACAGTTTGGATTCTGGGCAATCTGGCCATGCGCATGCATATGCAGGTGATGTGAGGTCGCTCGCTTAGGCACCAAAAAGGAAGCTGCTTATGAAGTCATTCAAGGCAATTGCCGCCGCAGGGATCCTGGTCACGATTGCTGTTGGATTGTTCCTTTTCTGGCGGCATGAAGAGCGGTATCCGTCAACAAAAGACGCCTATATCGGCGCGAATATCATCTATGTGGCCGCACAGGTGACCGGGCAGGTTTCAGACGTTGCGGTGGTCGAAAACCAGCCGGTCAATGCAGGCGATTTGCTATTCTCGATTGATCCGACACAGTTCCAAGCCTCGGTCGATCAGGCCAAAGCTAATCTGGACAGTGCCATTCAGCAGGCTGACTCCTTCTCGAACCAGATCACCGCTGCACAGGCCGCTGTCGAAAGCGCCAACTCTTTCTACGAAACGGCTCAGAGCAATCTTGAACGCGCCCGAGCTTTGTTTTCGGACGGGGACCTCGCGCAGGCCTCGCTGGACCAAACTACATCCGAATTCGCACAGGCTTCGGCCCGGTTGACCACCAGCCGGTCCGAGCTTTCCGCATTGCAAAGTGGTCTCGCGGCCCGGCAGGACAATGTGTTGTCCTCACAGGCTGCGTTGGAAATCGCGCAGGCCGATCTTGTCTGGACCAAGGTCTATGCCGCGGCCGATGGCTGGATCGCAAATCTGACGCTGCGGCCAGGGTCGTCTGTCTCGGCCAATGCGCCGCAATTTTCCATTGTCGAGTCGTCTGACTGGTGGGTCGATGCAAATTTCAAGGAAACATCACTGCCACGCATCCGACCCGGTCAGCCGGTCACAGTGCAGGTGGATATGCTTCCAGACACGACCCTGACCGGCAAGGTTGCGTCGATCGGTCGAGGCTCGGGCGATACGTTTTCGTTGTTGCCGTCCGAAAACTCCAGCGGCAACTGGGTCAAGGTCACTCGACGTTTCCCGGTGCGGATTGAGCTTGATCCAACTGATGCTCCGCTACGTGTAGGAGGCAGCAGCAAAGTTACGGTGGATACAACCGGAACCAGCCAATGACTGATGCCGGCCATATCAATCGCGTGATTGTCGTGGCCGTCGTGCTCAGTGCAATTCTCGAAGTTCTGGACAGTACCATCGTCAATGTTGCGTTGCCGCATATTCAGGCGGCTTTTGGGGCCACAACCGATCAGGCGACATGGATCTTAACCAGCTATATCGTCTCAGCCGTTGTGGTCATGCCGCTGACCGGGTTTGTCGCGCGTCGGGTCGGGCGGCGCAGGCTGATCCTGACTGCGGTCACGGGTTTTGCCACAATGTCTGTCATGTGCGGCCTGTCATGGAGTCTTCAGACTATCGTCGCGTTCCGCCTGGCGCAGGGGATGTTCGGCGCGTTCCTGATCCCGTTGTCGCAGTCCATCCTGTTTGATGCCTTTCCGCGCGAAAAACGGGGGCAGGCCATGGCGGTCTTTGGCTTGGGCGTCGTGGTCGCACCAGTGTTGGGCCCAACTGTAGGCGCAGTCCTGACAGAGTATTTTTCGTGGCGAATGGTGTTTTTCGTCAACCTTCCGGTCGCTGCCATGGCCCTGCTGCTTTTGGCGGGCGAGTTGCCGGACGACAAAACCGAAGAGGTGCGCATCGACTGGAAAGGTCTGGCGCTGCTGGCACTTGGCATCGGATGCCTTCAATTCATTCTTGACCAAGGTGAGACCAAGGACTGGCTGTCATCGAGGATGATACAGCTGGCGCTGATCGCTTCGGTTCTTGGGGCGCTGGGGTTCATAGTCCATTCTCTGACATCCCGGCATTCTGTCGTTGATTTGCGCCTTTTTGCGGATCGCAACTTTGCCCTGTGCAACCTGGTGATAGCGGGGTTCGCGATCTCATTGTTTGGCGGGATCGCCATACTGCCAACCTTTGTGCAAAGCCTGCTCGATTACCCCGTGATCGAATCCGGTCATTTGTTCATACCGCGCGGGATCGCCGCAGGTGCATCGATGGTGCTGACCGGGGCCGTACTGGTCACCCGGTTTGATCCACGAGTTTTAGCCGGGTTGGGGATGCTGTTGACAGCAGTGGGGAATTTCATGTTGGGCACACTCAACCTCGACGCCGGTTTCTGGCAACTGGCTTGGCCGGGCTTTGTCAGTGGTCTGGGGATGGGGCTGGTGTTTGTGCCGATGTCTATTCTGGCATTCGAGAGCATCAGTAAATCAAGGCAGGATGAGGCCTCGGGCCTATTCAACGTCACCAGGCAGCTTGGCTCTTCGGTAGGTATTTCATTGGTGGGGACTTGGGTCGTGCGAGGCCTGCAAACCAATACGGCAGTGCTCAGCCAGAATGTGACACCCTACAATCCTGCTGCACAGGCTTATCTTGCGCGGCTGGGGCTGACACCCGATAGCGCCCAGGGCGCCGCCATTTTGGGACAAGAGATTGCTCGGCAGGCCGAGATGATCTCGTACCTTACAGTATTCAACAATCTTGGACTGCTGGCGTTGGCCACGATCCCACTGTTGTTCTTCTGCCGCGCGCCCAGGCCCGACCAAAGGGCTGCAGCACCCGTTCACTAGCGCGTCAGAACAAGGCCCAGCCATAGCGCGAACCAGCACAAGACGAGGCTGAGAGCGATGTTACCGGCAGCAAATACGATCGTCCTTTCACGGTGCAATTGCAGCGATTGATAGGCGAAGCTTGAGAATGTGGTGAAGCCGCCGCAAAACCCGAATACAAGGCGTTTTTCCTCTTCGCCCATTTCTGCAGAGCCACCCAGATAACCAATCCATAGACCCAGCAGAAGGCTGCCCAGAACATTCACGATCAGGGTCGAGTACGGCAGATCATGCGTCACCCGAAGCGCCAGCCAATGCCGCAGTACAGCCCCCAATCCTCCGCCCAATGCGAACATGGCATGCAGATACAAGGTCGTCATTCCGATGTTTCCCGGGAATGATGCCGCCGACCCAGCGCTTCCCCAAGAACCGCCGCCGTAATACCAAATGCGATCTCCGCGCTTACGGCGATAACCACAAACCAATTCCCGGTTTCTGCCAGTCTTTCCAGCTCGGCGACGAATGAGGAAAACGTCGATAGCCCACCGCAAAATCCAACGGCCCCTAGATGCAGGACGTGGGCGTGGACACGATTTCGAATGGCATAGAGCCAACCTAGAACGAAACAGGCCGCAACATTGATGCCGAAAGTCGCGGTTAGGAACGGAGCGCCGGGGATCTCCAGCGAAAATAGCTCGCGCAGCAACGACCCTGCAGCACCCCCCACAAAGACGGCTGTATACATCAGGGCGCGATGCCCGAATACAGGCGCTGTTTTCGACACTGCGGTTGATCCTGCTCTGACCAGCGTTTCATTTTGCATACAGACTGCTTTTGCTTGGTTCAACCGGCCTCGCTAACCCAACCGTTATCTTTGTTTGATTAGCAAGGGCTTGCGCAAACAGGTCAATTTGTTCCACGTTCTGGATGAAGAGCAGGGTCATGGACCCAATGTCCATTCAAAGTCACGCTGTCACAGCGCTACTCAGGGAGATAGGAAATGATTGTTCGCAGGCTTTACTATTTCCTCAGCTATGTCTGCTTGCCTTTGACTTTGCTTTGGGGTTTTTTCTGGCCACCCGCCCACTGGTTGCTGATCATACTGATCCCCTATGCGGTTGTCGGTCTCTACGATATGCTGACAACCAAGCATAATGTGCTGAACAACTACCCGGTACTGGGTCACTTCCGATATATGTTGGAGTTTGTCAGCCCTGAAATCCGGCAGTATTTCGTTGAAACCAATGAAAGCGGGCGGCCCTATAATCGGATCATCCGCAGTCTGGTCTATTCCCGCGCCAAGGGGCAGGTGGATACTCAGGCGTTTGGCACTCAGTACGATATCATGACGGTAGGTTATCACCGCGCTGATCACTCGCTATCCCCCAAGCACGTCGAAGAGAGCGAAGAACGGGTGATACTGGGCGGCCCTCAGTGCGACAAACCCTACAATGCGTCGCGTCTGAACGTATCAGCAATGAGTTTCGGTGCACTCAGCGCCAACGCAATCCGTGCTTTGAATGGCGGTGCAAAAGATGGGGGTTTTGCGCATAACACGGGCGAAGGCGGACTGTCCCCCCACCATCTGGCAGAAGGTGGAGACATCATCTGGCAAATCGGAACAGGATATTTTGGATGCCGCACGCCTGAAGGTGGGTTCGATAAGGACCTGTTTGCCGAAAAGGCCAAGAAAGATGTCGTCAAAGCGATCGAGATCAAACTATCGCAAGGGGCGAAGCCGTCTCATGGCGGGGTCCTACCGGCAGCAAAGGTGGATGAAGAAATCGCCGAGATTCGTGGGGTTCCAGTACATCAGGATGTGATTTCCCCACCCATTCATTCGGCCTTTGATGGACCGAATGGATTGATGCATTTCGTTCAGCATCTGCGAGAGATGTCAGGTGGCAAGCCCGTGGGCTTCAAACTGTGCATCGGTCGTCGATCCGAGTTTATGGCGATTTGCAAAGCGATGTTGGAAACTGAGATTCTGCCTGACTTCATCACGGTGGACGGCGCGGAAGGGGGCACTGGCGCTGCCCCGGTCGAGTTCACCAACCGATTGGGGATGCCGCTTAACGAGGCACTGATCTTTGTAAACAACTGTCTGCGCGGTATTGGAGTCCGCGACAAGATGAGGGTGATCTGTTCGGGCAAAGTGGCCACTGGGTTCGATATGGTCGAGAAATTCGCTTTGGGTGCGGATATGTGTAACGCGGCGCGGGCGATGATGTTTGCGGTGGGGTGCATTCAGGCGCTGCATTGCAACACCAACAGGTGCCCCTCGGGGGTAGCGACGCAAGATCCGATCCGTGGGCGGGCGGTGAATGTGCCACAGAAACGACAGCGCGTGCATCGGTTTCATGACGCGACGCTTGAAAGCTTCCGCGAGATATTAGGGGCTATGGGCAAAGCAAAAGTTTCCGACCTGCGCCCTGCCGACATCCGGCGCCGAAATGCGGATGAACGAGAGCGGTCTTATGCCGAGCTATACAGCTTTCTGGATGACGGCTCTCTGTTGGGCAAGACCATCCCTGAAGAGTTCGCCGCTGACTGGCAAGTCGCCTCAGCGAGCCAGTTCTAGCGACCACTAGCTAGGTCTTGATCGCGGGTTATTGAGCGTATGCGTATGGATTTTGCGGATGCTCCATTCCACGGCATCCCGCATTGTCTTGCCCAAGGCGATATCAAAGGCCTCCACCAGTTCGGGTGTTTTATCGCTCGTCGCCAGCACTGCTTCCTGGAATGAGCTTGAAGCGATGATCTTGTCCTCATACTCATCGATAATCTTGATATTGATGCGCACTTCTACGCGGACCGTTTTCGTGTCTTCGGTTTCGCTGATGACGATGCCCTGAAATTCGCGCAGATCAGGCGCGATCACATAGTCCGCTCTCAGGCCTACGGTCGAACGTCCTACGGCCGCGACCTTGCCCGAATTTTCGTAGCTTTCGACCATCAGCGCCTGCACAATTAACGGCGCGCGATCCACCCATCGGGCCCGCGGCAGATACTGTACCTGAAGCAAGGTGGGCTGCACGGCGATCTGATCGGTGTTCACGGCCGCCGTCGCTGTGGGCTCTTCGACAACGATCTGTTTTTGGATTCGCGGCAGCGATGACGAGAACGTGCTTTTGGGTGTCAGCAAATACAAGTCATTGGGCTTAGAAGCCTGCCGCAGCGTGCCCAAGCCCGTGCAGCCCGTCAAAGCGGCCAAAACCAGAGTCAATATTAAGGGCCGTATCATTGACGAAACTCCGATGCTTGGGTGCCTAACAAAAAGCGGGCCGGGTCGCGTTCGACCTTGTCGACCAATCTATCCATACTGATGACCAGACGCTGTGATTCCTCGATGAACCGGATGAACTGAGGCAACCCAACGCGCAAGAAGTCCGAAACCTGACGGCGGTTGTCCTGAACGATCCCGTCGATGGTTCCCAGCAGATCCGACGCCGATTGGGAGGCGCTGAGAACATCGTCGGAAATCTTGTCAATCTTTTCGGTGATATTCGAGACGGTTTCCGCAACCTGATTGGCCGCCTTACTCACATCTTCAGCGACAGGTGAGATATCCTCGTCCATCACGCGGTTTGCCGAGTCAAACGCCCTCTCTGCTGAATCGAGCGCCCCTTTGGCTGAATCCATAGTCGATGTAACCGATTCAAGGGTGGTGTTTGCATTCAGAACAGTCTCGCTGATTACCTCAAGCGTAACGCTGCCTTCATCTGACAGCCGAGTCAGCCTTTCGGCCAGGATTGACCCGCGTTCGATAAAGGGCCGGATATCTTCCTGAATCACGCTTTCAGCACTGGCAATGGCGTTATTTGCAGTCTCTAGCGTTGTTTTGGCGGATTCTGAGGTCTCTTTGATGCTCTTCAGCGTGTCCGTTCCTGTGCTCAACGTCGTCTCGGCCGTGTTCGCCAACGTATCCAGTCTCTTGGTAAATTCTCCAACGTCTTTGGCCGCACCGCCCAAATCGGACGAGAGCGACTGGAAATCCGTCAGAGTTTTATCCAGCTTGCCCGACGCTTCTGCCAGATTGTTCAGGATATCCGACACCGCCTTTCGGTTTTTGTCATCAACAACCGAATTGAGGTTCTCCAACAGGGTGACCGCCTTTTCCAGAACCTCTGGCGCACCCTCAAGCAAGGATTGAATCGAACTGCGCTTGCTTGGGATGACACTATTCTGGGCCAGCCTTTCTGCGGTTGGAGACCCTCCGGAAAGCTCAACATAAGCAACCCCTGTCACACCCAGAGATTGCAACTGTGCGATGGTTTCTTTGGTAACAGGGATGTCGGCATCAACCTCAAGCCGCACTCGCACCTTTGACGGGTCTTCTTTGTCCAAGTCCAAGGAAACCACCTGACCCACGGGCAAGCCGTTGTAATTTACGCCACCTGCAGCCGACAGGCCCGAGACATTGTCGAACAACACATCATAATAGGCGTATTGCCGGGTCACTTCGAATTTGGCGAGCCACAGAAAGAACCCGAAGGCACCAAGGATGCCCGCCAGGGTGAACGCACCGATCAGGATGTAATTCGCTCGGGTCTCCATCGACTCTACCTGTCCTGCCCCTTCTGTTGTGCCGCACGGGCGCGGGGGCCTGTGAAATATTCCTGAACCCAAGGATGGTCGACCTTGGTCATCTCTTCTATCGGACCTTCAACCAGCACGCGTTTTTCCGCAAGTACCGCAACGCGATCACATATGGCATAAAGGCTGTCCAGATCATGCGTTACCATGAACACGGTCAGCCCCAACGTGTGCTGAAGTTCCCCGATCAGGTCATCATATGCGGCGGCCCCGATCGGGTCCAACCCGGCAGTTGGTTCGTCCAGAAAAACGATTTCGGGGTCCAGCGACAGTGCGCGGGCCAACGCAGCGCGTTTGCGCATTCCACCGGACAGTTCCGAGGGGAACTTGCTGCAACTTAGTTGAGGCAAGCCAACGAGACTGATCTTCAGCCCACCTAGTGCGGCCATCAATTTTTCACTGATACCCGTGTGCTCGCGCAGAGGCGCCATCACGTTCTGCAATACAGTCAGTGAGGAAAACAGCGCACCGTCCTGAAATGCCACGCCCCAGCTTCTTTCGATCCGCTGACGTTCTTCTTCGGGGCCATTAAGAACATCGACGCCAAGAACCTCAATACTTCCCGACTTGGGCTTGTTCAGCCCGACGATCGTACGCAAAAGCACGGACTTCCCAGTGCCCGATCCACCGACAACACCCAGCACTTCACCGCGCCAGACATCGAGGTTGAGGTTGTCGTGGACCACTTGCTCGCCGAACTGGTTGGTTAAATTGCGCACACGAATAACGGCCTCGCGTTTCGTGTCGGATTGGGGCTTGTCCTGAAGCGCGGCTCCATCCATGTCAGATCCCCAACTCTGAGAAGAAGATCGAAAACAGGGCGTCGATGGCGATGACCATAAAGATCGATTGCACGACCGAGGCCGTCGTCCGCTGACCAACGCTTTCGGATGAACCTTTGACCTGCATAGCCTGCCAGCAGGCAATGACACCGATCACCAGTGCAAAGAACGGTGCCTTGATCATCCCGACGGCAAGCTGTGCGACGCCGGTATTTTCCTTCAACCGGGTCAGGAACATGCCGGGGCTGACACCGAGGTCGATCCAACTCATCAACGCTCCGCCGATCAGGCCAGCCATATCGGCAACAAAGCCAAGAATGGGCAACATGATCAACAGCGCCAGAACACGGGGAATGACCAGAACTTCAATCGGATCCAACCCCAGGGTGCGCATCGCATCAATCTCTTCCTGCACCTTCATCGAGCCAATCGAAGCCGTAAAAGCCGACCCGGAGCGACCTGCGACGATGATCGCTGTCAGCAGGACACCAAGCTCACGCAGGATCGAGATGGAGATCAATTCGACAACAAAGATCTCAGCCCCGAACTGTTTCAACTGCGTCGCGCCCTGGAAGGCCAGAACGACGCCGATCAGGAAACCCATCAAGGACACAATCGGCAGCGCCTTGAAGCCGACTTGCTCCATCTGCGACACCAACGCAGCACGACGCAGTCGCCATGGCATGATCAGAGTCCGGACCAATCGGTGCAGAGTAAGGCCAAGAAAGCCGATGATTGATAATGTGTCCTGCCAGGCGCCAAAAGTTTTTTGCCCAATCCGGGCAACCCAATTCACAAAGCCATGCGGCGGCAGTTCTTCTCCTGTAACCTCGGGTATGTTGTGCGATACTGTTTCGATCAATGACGAATGCGCAGGGGCCAACCCTTCGATCTGGACCTGAGCGCCCTCGCTTCCCATCCGCTGCACCAAATTGGCGACTAGCCAGGCCCCTCCGGTATCCAGCGATTCAACTTGCGACATGTCCACAATGACATCTTGGCCGTTGGGCTTTTGGGCGGCAAAACCCGCTTCTACACGATCCAACGATTGAGTGCGCAGATCTCCGGCAAGGCGGATACAAACGCCGGTTGCGCTGGTCTCGGAAATAATCGTCGGCCGTGTCATAGCGGTATGTGATGGCAAACACCGGGTCGCTGCAATGGATTTGTTCGAACCCCTCAGGATTTTGCGCCCGCGCATTGCGGTAGAGCGACAGTGAAGCCCATGGTTCCGATTCTGGAGCAGGCAGAGCGGGCGAGCCATGCGTTTCGCGTGTTTGCATTGTGGGGCAGGCTCAGTCAGGGTGTTCTGAATGAGGGCGGACAAGCAGAACTATTAATATTCAGATAATTATAGACAAATGTCCTTTGTAAGGTATCGTGAGGCCGAAGTTTTCCTGTTGCGGTTGTGTGTTCGAACAGGCGGCTTGGTCGGGCAGCAAGTGGGCCAATTGGGCGCTTCTTCACCTTGTCTCCGGCTTTTGCCTCAAATGCCTGTCAGGCGCGGATTGAGAGGTGATTGATGGTCGATTGGCTGGTGCATATTCTTCAAAACTACCCTGAATTGGCGGTGTTCCTGTCCATCGGTATCGGCTTTCTCGTTGGTCCCTGGAAACTGATGGGGTTCAGTCTGGGCACGGTCACGGCAACGTTGTTGGCGGCGGTGGTGATCGGGCAGGCCCAGATTGAAATCGACTCGGCGGTCAAATCGACTTTCTTCATCTTGTTCATCTTTGCTGTGGGCTACGGTGTCGGACCTCAGTTCATCCGCGGCCTGAAAGCAGACGGCGCGCGCGAGGTGTTCTTTGCGCTCAGCGTGCTCGCACTTTGCCTTGTAATCCCGATCATCGCAGCCAAGGTCGCGGGTCTGGAACTTGGCTATGCCGCGGGGCTTTATGCCGGATCGCAGACGATTTCAGCGGCGATCGGTGTTGCCACCGACCAAATCGGCCAGCTGGGCCTGTCGGCGGAACAGGCCAAAACCTATGCGAACCAGATTCCGATTGCCTATGCGGTGACCTATATTTACGGCACAATCGGGTCGGCCATCATTCTGGCCAAGATCGGCCCGCGTCTGATTGGCGTCGATCTGGTCGCGGCCTGCAAGGAATATGAGGCTAAGCTGGGTGGCACGACGTCGGTTGAAACCGGTGATGGCATCGTCTCGGCATATCGCGCGATCGAGGCGCGGGCCTTTGAGATCCCAGAAGGTAGCGATTTGCTAGGGCAACCGGTCAAAGATCTGATGCCCGGTATCCGCATCTATGCCGAACGCCTGAGACGCGACGGGAAGATCATAGAGGTAGATGATAACACCGTATTGCAGGCCGGAGATGTTGTGATGTTCTCAGGCCGCCGCGCTGATCTGGTGAGTTTGCTTGAGACCAATCTTACAGAAGCTGACGCGCCTGATCTGCTGAGCATACCGTCGGAAAAACTGGATGTGCTGATCACCAGCAAAGAGGTTCATAACAAGACGCTTGAAGAGCTAAGCAAACTGTCGATCGCGCGGGGCATTTATGTCTCGAAACTGATGCGAAACATGCAGGATTTGCCGCTGCTACCCGGGACAGTCGTGCATCGTGGTGACATCGTCACAATTCAGGGCAGCAAGCGGCATGTCGAGGCCGCAGTTGCCCAGATTGGCTATGCCGACCGCCCGGTAGACACCACGGATCTGGCCTTTGTAGGCTGGGGGATTTTCATCGGCGGCATCATTGGAACATTGTCAGTCATGATGGGTGGTTTCCCGATCAGCCTTTCCACTACCGGAGGCGCGCTGCTGGCTGGGCTGGTGCTGGGTTGGCTGCGTACGGTGCACCCGACCTTTGGGCGCATCCCGGGGCCGGCACTGTGGTTGATGAACACGCTGGGCCTGAACGTCTTTATCGCGGTGATAGGGATCACCGCAGGGCCGGGATTTGTCGCGGGACTGCAACAGGCCGGTATTGCGCTGCTGCTATGGGGAATCGTCGCGACTTCGCTACCAATGATCTTTGCAGTTTACGTCGGGCATTACGTATTCAAGTTCCACCCGGCTATTCTGTTTGGTGCCTGCGCAGGCGCACGCACCACCACTGCCGCGTTGGGTATGATCCAGGAAGCCGCGCAAAGTCGCATCCCGGCGCTTGGCTACGGAATGCCGTATGCGATCGGAAATACACTATTGACCATCTTCGGGATGGTCGTTGTTTTGATCCTAAGCTGATTTGGAGAGGTTCACGTAATGGATAGAGTAGCGCTGCACGATTACGAAGCACTCAGCCCGTTTCAGATCAAGGATGAGCTGATCAAACTGGCCTCGGCCGAGGCGCGTAAGGCCAATAGCGCTTTCCTGAACGCGGGGCGCGGCAATCCTAACTGGGTTGCCACCCGTCCGCGTGAGGCGTTCTTTGCCCTTGGTCAATTTGCCATAACTGAATCCAAACGTGTGATGGATCACCCCGCTGGTTTAGGCGGAATGCCGGCGCAAAAAGGTTGCCATGGTCGGCTGCAAAGCTGGGCGTCTGATAATTCCGAAACGCCGGGCGTCGATACGCTGCTTGAGCTCGTGGCGCATGCCATATCCGCATTTGATTTCGATGCGGACGAGTTTGTGCATGAACTGACGGATTCGATCATCGGTGATAACTATCCGGTGCCTGACCGCATCCTGAAACACAATGCCACCATTGCCCATGAATACCTGATGTGGTCCATGTGTCGGGGCCACCGGCCTGACGCTCAGTTCGATCTGTTCGCAGTCGAAGGCGGCACGGCGGCGATGTGCTACATCTTCAAGACGCTCAAAGCCAACCGATTGCTGAACCCGGGTGATACGATCGCGTTGTGTACACCGATCTTCACCCCCTATCTGGAAATGCCAGAGCTTGAGGATTACAGCCTTGAATCCGTCCATGTGGAAACCGACGAGGAAGACGGCTTCCAACTGACGGATGCCGCAGTGGAAAAGCTGAAAGATCCCAAGGTAAAGGCGTTCTTCCTAGTCAATCCCGGCAATCCGTCTTCGGTCGCGCTCAGTACCGCGTCACTTCGCAAACTAGCGGATCTGGTTGAAAATCACCGGCCTGATCTGATCGTGCTAACGGATGATGTCTACGGCACCTTTGTGCACGATTTTACCTCGGTCATGGGCCATCTGCCGCGCAACACAATCGGTGTGTATTCCTACTCGAAGTATTTTGGCTGCACCGGCTGGCGTCTCGGCGTGATTGCCGTGGCGCAAGATAACATCTTCGATCTCAAGCTGGCGGATCATCCGGATGAGATCAAACAGTCCCTGGACAAGCGCTATGGCACGCTCAGCCTGACACCGCGTGACATTCGCTTTATCGACCGGCTTGTGGCCGATAGCCGCGATGTGGCCCTGAACCACACAGCAGGCCTGTCGCTGCCGCAGCAGGTTATGATGACGCTGTTTTCACTCAGTGAATTGGTCGACAGCAAGAAAATCTATCAGACCGCCTGCATGGAGCTGGTTCATCGCCGTTTCAAACTGCTGACCGAAGCGATGGGCGTCGAGGTGCAGGCAGGTGAGCATTACGACGCCTATTACGGCATCATCGATTTCGAATATTGGTTGCGAAAATATGTCGGTGAAGATGTCGTGGCTTGGATCAAGCAGAATGTTCACCCATTGGATATTGCGTTCAAATTGGCGGAAGACTATGGGATCGTTCTACTGAACGGCAGCGGATTTGATGCTCCGGGCTGGTCGGCTCGCGTGTCCTTTGCGAACCTACCGGACGAGGCGTATTCGCAGATCGGAACAGCCGTTCGATCAGTGGCACGCGGCTATGTTCAATCCTACCGTGCCGCGAACAATTTGCCGCTGCACGGATAGGTAAATCTCCCTACACCTGCGCCTGAACTGGTGATACCCATGGGCGCAGGGGAGGACGAATTTGGACATTTCCGAACAGCGCATCAAGGCGATGACCACGGCTGGCCTGAACCTGATCGGTCAGGCGCTGTCAATTTATGACAGCCAATTGCGTCTCGTTGTCAGCAACCTGCGGTTTCAGGAAATGTTCGACCTGCCAAACGAACTTGTCGAGCCGGGGGCTCTGTTTCGCGACACAATTTATTTTCTCGCTAGCCGCGGGGAATACGGTTCGGTCGGCGATGTTGACGAGATGGTCGAGCTACGCGTTTCACAGGCCCTCGCGTTCGAGCCGCATTATATGGAGCGCACCCGGCCCAATGGTCAGGTGATCTCGGTCGAAGGTGCACCTTTGCCCAATGGGGGTTGGGTGGCCGTCTATACCGACATAACTCGCACGAAGCGGGTAGAAGATTTGCTGCGTGCCCGTTCAGAAGAACTGTCTGACCAACTTCTTAGCCATGCCGAAGAGCTTTCTGCAACCAACCGCAAACTGGCCGCAACCATCACCGCGCTGGAAGAAGCCAAGCGTCAACTGACCGAGATCGAGGCCCGCACGCGGATGACGACCGAGATGATGCCGGCTCATATCGCGCATCTGGATGCCGATGGACGATACGACTACTCAAACCGCCGCCTTAGTTCGGTCATGCCCGGCCGTCCGTCTGACATTCTGGGCCTTCATATATCAAAGGCTTTGGGGTCATCTGCCTATGACCGGGTAAAGCCACATCTGGAACAGGCCTATGGAGGCCAACCTTCGGTTTTTGAGTTTACCGAAGATCAGGATTCACGCCGCATTCGGGTATCGTTCACCCCGGATAAAGCGGGTGGTGTTTATGTCATGTCGGTGGATATCACCGAAGAAACTCAAGCCCGTGTTGCCCTTCAGCAAACGCGGCGCAGAGCCATGGCGGCGCAGATGACAAGCGGGCTTGCCCATGACTTTTCTAATTTGCTGACCATCATTCTGGGCATGCAGGCGCGATTAGAGAGGATGAATCTGCCCGAGGAAGCCGATCAGCTAGTCACGGCTACGCAACAAACTGCCCGACGCGGGGGGCAATTGCTGAATCGCATCGCAGACATGACCGGCAATCGCACGCCTCAACCTCAGGCGACGGATATGCGCGGTTTACTTGAGGATTTGCGAATCCTTGCCACCCCGTCCTTGCCGCGGGGCATGGGGTTGTCGGTGGTCAATACTCTACCCGACAAGGCGCTGATGCTCGATCCCGGCATGGTTCAGGATGCACTGCTGAACCTGGTTCTGAATGCGCGGGATGCTTGCGGCACATCGGGCCAGATCACGATCACTGCGCATGCAATCGGGACAATATGGGTTGAGATCACGGTGTCGGACACTGGCCCGGGGTTTACCGGGGAAGCATTAAAGAAGGCGTTAAACCCATTCTTTTCCACCAAAGGCAGCGATGGCTCGGGGTTGGGACTTCCAATGGTCTACGACACGGTAAAGCTGGCGGGCGGTGACCTTAATTTGCGCAACACGCCTTCTGGTGCTTCGGTCGTGATACGTTTGCCCTACCGTCCTGCCCCGTCCGCGCAAGCGGGTCTCGTATTGTTGGTTGAAGACAGCGATGACCTGCGCAGTCAGTTCCGGGACATGCTGGTCGATTTGGGGTGTTCGGTGATCGAGGCAAGCTCGGTCGATGAAGCTTTGACCTTGACGTCGGAAATCGGTGATATCGCGCTGGTTCTATCAGATATTAAGCTGGAGGGCGAAGGCACTGGGATCGACATTGTCGACCGCCTGAATGGTGCGTTGCCCTGTATACTGATGACGTCGCTGCCGCTAAATGACCCGCTACATCATCAGGCATTGACCCGTGCACCTGTCCTAAGCAAACCATTCACATCGTCGCAATTGTCGGCGTTGATCCGAACCGAGGCCGCCTGAATGACACAACCTTTGGTGACCATTCTCGATGACGAACCTGAAATCCGCCGTATCCTAACGGAAGCGCTGGAAGATGCCGGGTTTCAAACTCAAAGCTTTTCACGTGCCCGTGAATTTGAAGCTTCGCTGAAAAGGGTCACTCCGGATCTGTGTTTGGTGGATTTATCATTGCCGGATACTGATGGACTTGCACTTGTGCACAAACTTGCGCTTGAGCAAGGTGCTGCCGTCATCATCATATCAGGCCGCGCTCAGGTGCAGGACCGGGTAACGGGATTGGAGCTTGGCGCAGATGATTACATCACCAAACCATTTGATCCAGCCGAAGTAATTGCTCGGGTCCGCGCCCGGCTACGCTCTACTGGACCAGCAACGCCGAATTCAGACATAGCCGAATTCAATGGTTGGACCGCACAGTTTGATCGATATGTCTTGATCAATGCCGATGGCGTCGAGACACCTTTCAGTCATGCCGAAGGTGAGGTTCTGCGATTGTTTCTTGAAAGTCCCAAACGCCTGATCAGCCGCGCGCGCATGCAGGACATGTTGGGTGGCGGGGCAGGTGACAGCTTTGACCGCGCTATGGATGTTCGGATTTCCCGCTTGCGAACGAAGCTGGGCGAAGATCCCAAAAACCCGCGCCTTATTAAAACGATATATGGTGCGGGATATATCTTTCTTGGTGACGTGACCTGGTCTTAGTCGTCGGTCCCCCCCGACGCCTAAGATGTCTATCGGCTGGCGCTTTGCTATCTGCTGCCCATCTGTCGTTTTCTTCAATCGCGCAGCGCCTCGTCTTTTATCTTCAGAACAGGTTGGATCAGATAATCCAGAACTGACTTTCGCCCCGACAGAATATCGACCTGAGCGATCATTCCTGGGATGATTTCAACCGCTGTACCACCCGCATCCAACATCGTGTCTGAAGTCTGAATTTCGACGACGAAAACCTCTTCCTCACTTCGTTCCGAGCGAGTGATGGTGTCGGCACCGATTCGAACGATCTCGCCATCCAGACTGCCGTACCGCGAAAAATCGTAGGCCGTGATCTTGATTTTGACCTTTTGCTCTGGGTGCAGGAAGGCGATGTCTTTGGGTCGAACATAGGCTTCCACCAACAATCGGTCGTCCAACGGAACAATCTCAATCAGTTCCTCACCGCTTCGGGCCATCCCGCCGATCGTCGTCCGGTGAATCCGGTTTACGACACCCCGTACGGGGGCCCGGACCAGCGCGCGAGACGCACGGTCACGCAAAGAGGGCAGGGCAGGTTGCAAGGCGGCAAGCTCTGCCGAAACCAAAGCCAGATCAGTTAGTGCGGCACTGCGAAACCGACTGCGCGTCGCGCGGACCTTGTCATCCACTTCATCCAGCCCGGCTTTCAACCGGTTGATCATCGCCTCTGCTCTGACCTTGCGGCCTTTCCATTCCGCCTCGCTGCGGCGCAGGGCCAAAAGGGTTGTTGCCGGTTCCATCTTCTGTTCGACCAATGGCACCATCATAGCGCGCTCATCGGCCAACACATTCAGGGTCTCGGTTGACGTGACCTGGTCAACCAATCCCTCTTCGTACTCGCGTTGCCGCTGTTCGCGCTGTCGAGAGAGAATTGCAATCTCAGCTTCAAGTTCTGCTTGCCGACCGTGGTACAGCGCAGTCTCCGACCGCACGACATCTGGCGCGCCAGTCAGAAGATCGTCGTCGAACTCAAGCTCAGCCCCATCGATTTCGGCACGTAGTCGTTGTACGCGGGCCATCAAACCAAAGGCACGCTGTTGCTCTTGGCTCAACTCTCGTTCGATCTGAGTAGTATTCAGCTCCATCAGCAATGTACCAGCCTCAACCACCAGACCCTCGCGCACGTGAACGGACCGCAAAACACCGGGTTCGGTCGCTTCGATCACCTGAATATCGCCGGATGGCACGATACGCCCATCTGCCCTCACGACATCGTCGAGTTCAGTTAAATGAGCCCAGGCGACGGCGCTTATCAAACAACTGAGTATCAGGAGGAGCAGCAATGATCCCCGCAGCGGTGACCCTCCACGCATTTCACGGGCGAGGCTTTCCAGATCAGGATGCCGCGACATTCAGATGCCTCCCGGGTTTGCGAACTGTCTGGGTCAGGATGTTTTTGGGTCCGTCCATTGCAACTTTGCCATCCTCAATCACTATGACCCGATCCACCAGTTCCAGCAGGCTGGTTCGGTGCGTCACAATGATCATCGTGGTATCTGGCGTGGTCTTTTTAAGGCGGCGTATAATTTCGGATTCGGATTTGACGTCCATCGCGCTCGTAGGCTCATCCAGCAGCAGGACAGGAGGATGCCCGATAAGCGCCCGGGCCAATGCAATCGCCTGCCTTTGACCACCTGACAGTCCTTCTCCTCGTTCGGCTACAGGCTGATCATAACCCCGTGGGTGCCGCGCAATAAAATCTTCGACACCGGAAATGCGCCCTGCACGGATCAGTTCATCATCACGCGGGCGCACCGACCCGCTGGCAATGTTTTCCCGGACGGTGCCGGAAAACAGCCAGATGTCTTGCAAGACTGAACCAATGTTTCGCCGCAAGTCGCCGGGATCAATCTGGCGAATGTCCAGCCCGTCCAACATCACCGAGCCCACACGCGGTTGGTAGAGGCCCAACAAAAGTCGCGCAATCGTACTCTTGCCCGACCCGATCTGGCCCAGGACAGCGACTTTTTCACCGGGTTCGATTGTAAATGAGACACCTTTCATCGCGTCTTCCGATTGATCGGGATAGGCGAAATGAACATTGTTAAACGTTATCCGCCCGGAAAACTCGGATCTGCTGATCCAAGATTTGCCTTCAGGCCGCTCATTGCTTGCCTGCATTAACGTGTCCAGATTGCGGTAGGCACTGCGTGCCTGATTGACACGTGTCAGGGTTTGCGCCAATTGTCCCAGCGGTGCCAGGGCACGTCCGGTCAGCATCACCGCCGCAACAAGTGCCCCCATGCTCGTCTGGCCATCCGTGATCAGAAACACACCATAAAAGACGATAAGTACTTGCGCGGCCTGCTGAGTAAATCCAGTTAGGTTCAGGGCAAATTGAGTAACGGCCCTGCTGCGTGATCCGTAGTTTGACTGGCGTGCAATTGCACCTTCCCACCGCATTCGCATCTGCCGACTGGCGGCGGTTGTCTTGATGGTTTCCAAGCCTGATACAGCCTCAACCAGAACAGATTGCTTGGACTGTCCGTCTGCAAAACTTTGTTCAGCAAGACGCGACAGGATCGGTTGAACAGCCAGTCCGCTGAGAAGAACGACTGGTACAGCGAGTGCCGGGACAAGCGCCAGCGGGCCGCCCACCATATAGATCGCGAATATGAATACCGCGATGAATGGCAAGTCTACGACAGCGACGAGTGTGGCAGAAGTGAAGAATTCACGCAAAGTTTCGAATTCGCGGATTGTACTGGCCATTGCACCCGTTGAGCCCGTTCGGGACGACATGCGAATATTCAGCACCTGGTCAAATACTCGCCGTCCCATGAACATGTCAGCATTCTGGCCGGCGCGATCTATGAACCCCGCGCGAAGGAGCTTCAGCGCGAAGTCAAAAAGAAGCGCCAACCCCACGCCAAGCGTCAAAGCTATCAGCGACTCGGTCGCCTCGTTGGGCAAAACCCGGTCGTAGACGATCATGATAAAGACTGAGGTCGTAAGCCCCAGAACGTTTGCCATCGCCGCAGCCAGCGCCACCTGAACATAAGACCAGCGGTTTGCGGAAAGGGCCGACCAGAACCAATGACCCCGCTGATCCGCTTGATCTGTGTTAACTTCGTCGCGGTGCAAGGGTCGAAACAACAATGCATAGCCCGTGTAGACTTCGCCCACGCCGCTTTCGGGAACCTCTCCGATACCGTCATCCAAAGCGGGGTCGTAAAGCAATAGATCGCCATTGCGCGTGCGTCCGTGGTACACAACGGCGCGATCGCCTTCCAACAACAAGATCGCAGGTGCCAGCGGTGCATCAAATGCCGACAGCTTTCGCGCACCAAACCCGACCTGCAGGCCTGCTCGTTGTGCCGCGTGCATCGCATCGCGCACGGTCAACTCACCTGTATCGCCAGATTGGCAGGCGTTCAGTGCTGCAACTGTCAATGGCCGCTCAAGTGTCGCCGCGACATTCAACAAGCAAGCTTCCAATTCGGTCAGAGTTGCACGATCAACATTCATAGCGACTTATCCAGCGTGTCCATCGTGAACCCCGGAAAACCCAGAATGGTCTCGGTTCGGATCGATGAGGTGTAATTGGCCAAAGCGAAGTTCTGTTCTGCCAGAATCAGCCGTTCCTGTAGCTGCATGTCGTTGCGTTTCGTACCCGACACTCGGGATCTCGCAGTCAATACATCCATTCTAGGTTCATGACCTTCCGATACCCGCCAGTAAGGGGGCGCTTCACTACTATTGGAGTTCGTCTGAACGGGCCGCGCTATCAACCCCAATAAGGCCTGAGCCAAGAATGCACCGCCAGCGGCATTCTGGTAAGCTTGGATTGTCCTTGTTTTGGACCCACTTCGTGCCACAATCGAACTGCTCTGAACAGCCTGTCGCACTTGTTGGTCAAAAGCGTTCTTTGAAAGTTGTTTTGATCGTGCTGTTGCGCTTGCTCCGGTCGTTCCTCGCGTTAAAGATGTCTCGACATCGGCTAGGTTGGGCGTTGAGGTGCAGGCTGAAACTGACAGTAACCCCGCTGTTATGCCAAGGATTCCAAGCCCGAGCTTAACCCATTGCATGGATCGCGCCCTCCTTGCATTGTCCGAGCCAAACCTCTTCAGCAAGTGCAGTCATGAATCCGCCAAAGGTGTCGTTTTGTTCTGAACTCCTCGTGCCTGATTGGCTCTGTGCACTGGACAGCCAAACGCAATGCGACAGGGATACTTGATGAGCGTGAATCAACCGTAGCGCGCCGCTGGAAAGCAGGGCCAATTTATAAGACTCGGGCAATCGTTCCAGCAGAATTGGATCAACGCCCCAGTAACCCTCGGTCAAAGTGATGCCATTCTGTTCGTCCAGTGGTACAAGCAGACCCATTTCAGCGATCAAAGAGCAGACTTGGTCCGTTTTGTTTGCCGAGGCCAGGCGATTTTGCAGAAAGCGGCGCACATCGCATAGATCCTGTGTCAAAAGTCCGTCCACTGTAAAAAATGGTTGGTCCTTAGGGTCATGTGTTACCAACCCTGAATCCTCGTCGACAAACAGACGTGACCGAGAGTCGCCCTTTTTCAAAGCTTCTGCCTGGAACGGAAAGCAACGCAACGCTGAGGGCACATAAGGCGCAAGCCAGCGACCGTTTTGGTCGACGAAGGGCTGTGCCACTTCCGGGATGACTGAGAATAGTGCGACGGGAGAAAAACTCGTTTGGTTTGAAAGGAACACAATCGGAAAAGATGTGGCAATTTGCGGAACTTCTGAGATGACGATGGGACAGGCGTCCATCTCTGCAACAAATTGGTATGATGTGAACCGGCGCCAGAATCGATTCCTGTGCCGTACAAGGCTGACTGGGAAAAGGCCGTTCTCTGCCATGTGATCCTCTTGTTCTGAAGAGGCGAGGCTACATTTGTGCATCGCCCCAAGCTACGAGCGCCGTTTAGGCTGAAGCGCCAGTTGGGTCAGTGATCAGGATGTTGTCGTCGGACAAACTGCTCAGATCGTAAAGGCCATCGAACTGTGCAAGCGCTTCGACCGACGCCGAATCTGGGCCAGAGTAGTCAACCTTGACCAGAATGCTGTCAGTGCCGTCCGTTGCCAGCAGATACATCTCATCACCTGATTGAGCACCATTCAGGTTTTCGGCTGCGCTAGTGATTGTATCCAGATCAAGGTCCGAAAGCGTGGTCTCTAGCCCGACGAACCCGGTGTTGGCACCAATTGTGCTGCCGGCCACCAAGGTCTCCACACCGGTCCCGTCGCCGCGAAGCGATGTGGTATTCAACCCCTGGAACATCAAGGCGTCAGAAACGCTGGCTGCTGGGCCCAGTGTGAAACCATTGATCGTATCAATGCCATTTGAAGATGGGTCAGCTTCGAAAACGATGACGTCTCGACCCGCCCCGGACACATCTATGGTGTCGTCGCCCTGGTTGCCGCGGATGAAATCATCAACATCCGAGCCCGTAATGGTATCATTCCCACCGGTGCCGAGATGGAGCTGTGATGGCCCTCCGTCTGGAGTGGTCAACGTCAAGACGATGGGTTGGTTCGCGTCCTGAACTGTCATGGTAAATGTCACCACAGGCTGCGATAAATCCCCATAGCTCGTGGCCGCGCCCGCGAAACTGATTGCGGAACCTCCATTCGGGTTAGCCAGAAAGAGATTGAAGTCTGGGTTTTCTGTCTCGGAGCCGCTATCGTAGGTCGCCACCGAAGGATCGAACCCCAGCTCGGCGGTAAAGGCCAGACCGCTTGAGATATCGCGATCGGAATCTGCGTAGACCTCGAACGTCACTGTCGTTCCGCTGCGACCGGCTTCAACGATGGTGTAGGCCGCCGGAACATGAGCAATTGCCTGTTCGGACACCGGATCAGGATCGGGGCCGCCTGCGACTGTCGCCTGTGCTTCGAAATCGAGGGCGTCTCCCGCTTCAATCGAGGCAAAGCTTGCAGCAGGCGCGGACAGGGTCCAGCTCCCATCGGCTGCAACTGTGGCCGAACCAAGCGAGACCGAGTTAAGCGTGACATCGACCGCTTGTCCGGCAGACAGGCCTGCGGAACTGCCTGATACAGTCATTCCAGTGTTTTGTGCATCGCTCAGCGACACGGCACTATTGGCACCCACATCATCGATGTAGAGGATAGGTTTGAAATCCGTGGCCAACATGGTTGTCGCATCGGTTGCCGGGTTTCCTGCGGCGTCTTGAACCGATGCCGTGACCGCAAAATTGCCTCCATCGGCCAAACTGGCCAAATCCGCCGAAGGAATGCTTGTGCTCCACAAGCCACCAGAAACCACCGCACTGTAGGTCTGGTTATTAAGGCTAATCGTTACAATCTGCCCGTCCTCGGCATTTGTTGTCCCCGACACATTGAGGTCTGTTCCCTGTTCAACGATATCCAGAACCGATCCAGCCGAAAGCGGGTTCAATGCAATTGTTGGTGCGCTGAGGTCGGTGGTGAAACTGGTCGTCGCAGCATTCGTGTTGCCAGCCGCATCCGTGATTGAGGCGTTCACGTCATACCTTTGCCCTTCCTGCAGGCCGCTCAAGTCTGCGGCCGCAGCTGTGAATGTCCAGATGCCACCGTTTACTATGGCGATTCCGCCGGTCAGAACCGCACCTCCGGACTGGACGATCTGTACCGAAACTTGCGTACCATTGGCCGCATCAGAAGTTCCCGAGACCACCAGATCCGTTGCTTGCTCGGTCAGGTTGACTACCGCTCCATCTGACAGTGATGATATGGCGAGCGACGGGGCGGAGAAGTCCGTGTCGAAGCTGTTGGTCGCCTGTATCGCCAGATTGCCGGCGGCATCCGATACATCCGCTGTCACGCTGATCGTAGTCCCATCGGGTAGCGCCGCCAAATCCGCCGAGGGGACACTCACCGACCACCCCCCGGTTGAGGCCTGTCCTGTGTAGGATTGGCCGTTCAGATTTACGGTGATTGTCTGACCATCTTCGGCGGATGTAGTGCCCGTAATGGTCAAGTCCGTACCACGTTCCGCAGCATTCAAAACCGCTCCGTCCGAAAAACTGTCGATACTCAGAGTTGGGGCGGTGACATCTTTGGATAAGTTGACGCTGGCTTGCGGGGCGCCAAGGCCGTCGGCGTCCGTCACGTCGCCTGTGATATTGAAGTCTCCGCCATCGGCAAGCGCAATGAGATCGGCGCTGGGGATTGTCACACTCCAACTGCCGCCCGAGACCGAGTCGGTATAAGTCTGCCCATCAAGGGCTACTGTTACCTGCTGCCCGTCGGTTACGTTCCCTGTTGTCCCGCTTACGACCAGGTCAGATCCGGTTTCGACCGCATTCAGGATAGCCCCGACCGACAAGGGAGTGATTGCAATTGATGGGCCCGTAAGATCGACCGGAACGGATACCGATATCGGTGTTGCCGAATTGCCTGCTGTGTCGCTGACGGCAACTGAAACGGATGCGGGCACACCGGTTGCCAAACCAGACAAATCGGCATTCGGGATCGTCACTGACCAACTGCCGCCCGATACAGAACCCGTGTAATCCTGACTGTCGAAAGATACATTGACCACCTGGCCGTTTTCAGCTGTGGTCGTGCCCGACAAGACAAGATCCCCAACGACATCGGCCAGATCTATTGAACCGCCACCCACTGGGTTTAGTGTCAGATCAGGCGCGGTCAGATCAGTGTCAAAACTTCCATTGGCCTGAGCTGCTGGGTTCCCTGCGCGATCCGATACATCAGCCGTCACCGTGACGCTTGACCCGTCTGGCAGCGTGGTAAGATCTGAAGCGGGCACCGAAACGCTCCAGCCGCCGCCCGAAACGGTGCCACTATAGGATTGCCCACCAATCGCTACCGTTACGGTCTGCCCATTCTCGGCATCCGTTGTGCCAGAGATTTCGAGATTTGTACCTTGTTCTGCAGCATTCATTACCGCACCCGCCGAGAATGTATCGATGGTCAGGACCGGCGGAATGGTATCAACGTCGAACCTTGCGGTTTCAGCCGATAGCTCCATCCCGCTACCATCCAGATGGCGCACGGAAACATCCGAGATCCCCTGAGGCAGGGCCGCTGCCTCGGCCTGCGTCAGTGAAACGCTCCAGCTTCCATCGCCTGTAGGAGTGACTGATTTTGTCACCGATCCGATGGTAACTTCGACAGTCGTTGTTCCTTCCGGCGCTGTTGTTTGGCTGCTGAGATTGCTCAATGCGTTTGATTGCAGCTCAGCCAGGTTCAGGCTGGGCGGTCGAGGAGGTGAGGGGGTAACGGTGGGTTTGGCGTCAGTTTCATCGTCGCTGTCTCCACCGCCGCCGCCTCCGCCACCGGCAGCTGCAGCACCGGCTATTCCCAACCCGCCCAAGGCCAGCCCGGCACCGCTTATGCCACCTGCGGTTGCTGCGGTCGCACCTGCGGCCTCTGCGGCTAGACCTAATTGTGCAATTTCGCCGACGACTTCATCTGCAACCATTATGGTGCCGTTTTCCAGAATCTGTACGTTCTCGGCAGAGACAACAATCGTCCGCCCATCTGTCAGTTTCAGCTGCACGTCGCCATTCGAAAGCAGCTTTGCCACCCGAACGCCCGGAATTGACTCAGCAAACTGATGTGACGCAAGCTGTTCATCGGTGGCCTGCGCAAGAGCTGGTAATGCGAATAGTGTCGAGCCAAGGCCGCCAGCAACCCCGCGTCCTACCCATTGCTGAAGTTTTTTGTCGAACCATTTGCGGATATGGCGCGTACGTTGCGCATCGGGCCCGGCGTCCGTGGTCGATTTATTGGTCGAAACGGTATCTTTGGTCATTTTGCCCTCTCATTAGATGGACGCTGGTCGTTGCGTGATATGCTGTTTTCGGCCGATCTGGTCTGTGGTTTGATCTTCTGAGCCATTCGACCGCTGCGAAAAATTTGAGTTAATCTGGAACTGAAGTCCTTGTTTTCACCACATTTCTGTTCTGGTTCAGAACCGAACATCGCTTCATCCTGTATGTGTTGCCAGGGGTGGCAGGGGGTAACGGGCGATGATGCTTCAGTTCGAAAGAGTGGCGGCAACGGGGACCGCAGCGCTCGATTCAGGTATCGGCGATACGGCTTTAAAAACGTTTAACGGGGAAACGTATCTTTACAGCACGAGCGGATCCGGGGGAGGGCTCGTGTCTTGGCGCCTTGTGGAGGGGGCTGGCCCACAAGAACAGGACCAACAATATTTCGATGCCTCGATTGCCTATCAGGTCGGGCACAGCGGAACCCCGATTCATCTGGCGGGCAATAATCAACTGGTCCTCGACGTCGATACTGCCACAGGGCTTGTGGGTTATGAACTAAACGCGGATGGCACTATCGGTGCCTTGCAAGAAACCAATGCCTTGACGGGCGGCGGGGATATCGCTGCAGCGGTTCAGGTGACGATTGGGGCTGGCGACTTGCTTGCGCTTGCGCATGAGGACACAGGCCAGATCGGCACCTACAGTATTAATGGTGATGGATCGCTAAGCCCGGCGCATAGCATCAACGCGTCTGCCAGTACGCTTCAGACCCTGCAATCGGGGTCGAATCATTTCATTGTCGGCGCAGATGCAACCAGTGGAACAATCTCGTCATATTCGATCGATCAAGGCAGCGGCGTGCTCTCTGAGGTTGCCGGTAATGACGATATCCAAACGCTGGGCATCAGTTCTCCTACGGCGGTTGAGACAATTCAAGCCTATGGAAAGTCATGGATTGTTGTGGCCGGATCGCAAAGCAATTCGCTAAGCGTTATGGAATTGGGCGCCAGCGGGCAGTTAAAGCCGACGGATCATATTCTGGACACCCTGCATACCCGGTTTGGGGCCGTACAGGATCTTTCAGTCTCTGAGGTTGATGGTCGGGTTTTCGTGGTGGCTGGGGGCGGGGATGATGGGATCACGCTGTTTACAATGACGCCGGACGGGCAGCTCATCCATATGGATAGTTTTGCTGATACCCTGGACAGTGGATTGCAAAATGTTCAAACGATCAGCGTGGCGCATATGGGGGATGAACTGCAGATATTTGTATCATCTCAACAGGATGCAGGGCTCACTCAGCTGAGTATATCGATTGCCGACCTTGGAATTGTTGCCGAAGGATTCGGAACAGTAACCGGAACCGCGCAGGACGACATGCTGAAAGGCGGCATACTGGACACTATTCTGGACGGCGGAGCAGGGGACGATATGCTGATTACGGGCACCAGTTCCACGACCATGACGGGTGGTGCTGGCGCGGACATCTTTGTGATCCGTCAAACAAGTGGCCCGACTGTGATCACGGACTTTCAGGCCGGCACCGACCGTTTGGATCTGACTGATTATCCTTTTCTGCGCACCCCAGCGCAGTTGGATTTCACTTCCACCGCTCGAGGCGCCCAAATCGCTTATCGCGACGAAACGATAGAACTTGTTTCAGCTAATGGCACGTCCCTGACAACTGAGCAGGTATTCGGCGCAGGGTTTGGTGGTCCCGATCATATTCCTGTCAATCTGGGTAGCGGGCCGGATAACAACTCATCAGACGGGGTAGCTGGTGGGTTCACGCTGAATTCGACGACTCCAAACGCAGCGTTGGGAAATGCTGAAATCCGGTTCACCCCAGACGGAGGGTCTGCAGTTGTTGCGCAGGCTAATGCACAAGGTGAATTTGATCTGGATCTACCAGACGGCGCGTTTTCCGGCCAATTGGACATCATTAAATCGTATTCAACGGCAAGCAGCGAGATAACAGCGCTGGATGCATTGCAGGTTTTGCGCATGTCGGTTGGACTTGATCCCACATGGGGTCCGGCAACGGCCGAAAATTACATTGCGGCCGATATCACCCGGGATGGATCGGTAAACGCGTTGGATGCACTGGCAATTCTTCAGGTTGCAGTTGGCCAGCCTTCTGCGCACAACGCTGAGTGGGTTTTTCTGGATGCAAATGCGGGTCTATCCGAAATTTCACGCAGCAACGTCACCTACGAAACCGGAGCAGAGGTCACAATTGTTGATAGTGATCTGTCGGTCGACATGACCTCAATACTGCTTGGCAATATCGAGGCAGTTTGAATGCGACTGCGTGACCGGTGCTATTCTCGAAACGCGCGGTAGAAGTAATCTGCCAATGGTTTGACCAGGTAAGAAAGCGGAGTGCGTTCATCAGTTTTGATCATGGCTTCGACAGGCATACCTGGCAACAGTTCCTGACCATTCAAACGGTCCAGTTGTCCTTCGTCAGGCACAACTTCAGCACGGTAGAAGGTAAAGCCGCTTGTCTCATCTGTGAATGAATCTGCTGATACATTGATCACACGGCCATTCAGCTCAGGCGTGTCGCGTTGATTGAATGCGGGAAAGCGCAGGGCGACTTCCTGCCCGCGATGTAACTGATCCACATGCAACGCATCCACCCGTGCTGCGACCAACAAGGGCGTATCCTGAGGCACTACATACATCATCGGCTCACCCGGCTGGATCACAGACTGGATGGCAAAAACCTGACTGTCGTAAACTGTGCCAGCGACGGGTGCACGGATGTCTAGACGCGACAAACGCTCGGAAAGGGAAAGACGACGTTCCGCCAGTTCTACAACGCGAGACTGCACATCCCGAAGCTCGGTGATGGCTTCTTCGCGCCGCGTGGCCTGCAATTCAACAATTTGAATCTCGGTCGTGGCGATCTGGCCTGTCAGTCGCGCAACTGTGGATTCGAGGCTGCCGATTTGCCCTGTTAGATTTGCCTCTTCCCGCTGCAATGCAGAAACGCGGCTGGCCTGTGTCAGGCCGCGATCAAGCAAACCTTGCTGATCTTCGAGCTCCGTTCTGATCAATTCAACCTGAGTATTCAGTGACGCCAATTGCGCCTGCGTCCCCTCAATCTCGTTCTGGATCTGTATCTTCTGTTTCCCAAGCTGGTCGATCTGCTGGGTCAGCGTTTCCAACCTGGCGTTGAACAGACGTTGTTGGCCTTCCAACAGATCGTCGTCGATCGATTCGCGGGTTTTGAGCTCTTGCAGATTTTTCTTCAACGTATCTGCGTTCGCACCATCCCGTTCAGCCTCTAGCCGGGTCTTTCGGGCAAGTAACTCAAATAGCTGAGATTCCACGATCGTTTGTTCCGAGGCCAAAAACGTATCGTCAAGCCGCAGCATCATGTCCCCACGCGCCACTGCATCACCGTCACGTACGAATATCTCGCCTACAACGCCACCATCGGGGTGTTCGATGACCTGACGATTGCTCTGAACTTCGATCACACCTTGCGAGATAATAGCACCGGCCAGCTCAGTGCGGACGCTCCATAATCCCAGTCCCAGGATCAAAACTGCCAGAGCCAAAAGGCCGACAAAAGCGGGCGCTTTAATACTCCAAACGGGACGTGAACTCTTGTCTGCCATTATTCACCCACCTTGTTCAGGTGCCTTTTGATAACGTTGGCGTTTTGGACCATCGTGTTCAAAACTTCATCGCGCCCACCGGATTTGACGATCTGGCCTTTCTCGACAACGACAAGATCGTCGCATTCCGAGATCGCTTGAGGCCGGTGCGTCATGATAATCGTGGATTTGCCCGCGCTCTTGAGCTCGCGGACCGCGTTGTTCAGGGCGAGGGTTCCGTCTGCATCCAGGGCCGAGTTTGGCTCATCCAGAATCAACAATACCGGATTGCCATAGAGAGCGCGCGCCAATGCAATCCGCTGTTTCTGCCCACCGGAAAGCTGGCTGTCATTGCCCTCAAGGAAGGTATCGTATCCTTTCTCAAGCCCCAGAATCAGCTCATGCGCATTGGCTGTTTTCGCTGCGGCAACTACAGCTTCGGGATCAGGGGTTTGTGACATCCGGGCGATGTTTTCAGCAACCGTTCCGTTAAAGAGGGTCACTTGCTGTGGCAAATAGCCAATATGTTGCCCAAGATCATCAGGGTCGTATTGATCAAGTGTAGCGCCGGCCAAACGGATTTCCCCTGCCGCCGGTTGCCAAAGGCCCAACAACGCTTTGGCTAGGGTTGTTTTGCCAGACCCACTTTTACCAATCACACCCAGAGCTGTGCCGGGGCGCAACTCAAGTGCCGCATTCCGTAGTGTCGGTGTCTTCGCGCCCGGAGGGATCACCGTCAGGCCCTTTGCGACAAGATGTGCTTTGGGAACGGGCAGTTTGGTGCGCGACGCCTCGGGGGGCGTTGAATCAAGAAATGTGTTCAGGTTAATCCATGCCGTGCGCGCGCGTTCGATCATCGACCATTGACCCACCGCCATTTCGACCGGAGCCAAAGCGCGACCTAGAAGGATCGTGCCAGCAATCATAGCACCGGGCGTCATTTCGTTGCGCAGAACCAGCAACGCGCCAAGCGCCAGCATGGCGGATTGCAAAAACAGCCGCAGAGACTTGGTCAACGAAGTAAAGCTGCCGGTCCAGTCGCTTGCGGATATGGATTGAGAAAGCGCCTCGGTGCGTTGGTTCAACCAGCGTTTTGAGACATCTTCCTGCATGCCCTGAGATCTGACGACCTCGGCAGCTTGTCTGGCGTGTTCAGAAAATGCATTTGCTTTGGCAGAGGCGATTTGAGCATCTGCCACTTTGCCATGGGTCAACGCTTGGTTCAGTAGGGCGATAACAACCAGAAGCGTTCCGCCTGCGACGGCCAACCAGCCTAGCAACGGGTGGAACAGGAAAATTGCAGCCACAAAGATTGGAGTCCAAGGGATGTCCATTACCGCCAACAAAACGGGCGAGGCACATAATGCACGGATCGATTCCAGATCTCGCAATGCAGTCGCAGGCGCTGATCGAACCTGTGGGAACAATGCGCGTCGCATGGTCCCTTCAAACACGCGTTCATCGAGTGCCGATTGAAATCGCGCTCCGAACCGAGCCACAATTCGGCCGCGCGCATAGTCCAACATCGCCATCAGCGCATAAAGCAGCGCGACAAGCAGAAATAGCGCTGATAAAGTCTCGACCGAGCGTGACCCAAGGACCCGATCATACACTTGTAGCATGAACAGCGGTCCGGTCAGCATAAGCAGATTGACAAAAACGCTGAAAATGAAGGCAAGCGCCAGGAAACTGTTCCCCTGATTACGCACCTTTCGCAGCTCATGGCGCTGAGGCGGGGTGTTGCGGTTTTTCAAGCTCACGCGTTTTGGCCCTTGATTGCTCACAATTGGAACTCGTCAACAGCCAATCTTCCTGTACCCGAAGGCGGCCTGACATTTCCCGCAACTATATCTGCCTACCTGCACCGGAACAACGCGCGTTTCATGCGCCGCCAGTTGTTTAGGCGGTGTTCGTACCTATGAATTGATTGGAATGGCAGGAAAGTGCCGACATTTTTTCCTTGCGGGTCCAATTCTCAGCGCATTCATCCAGCGCTTAGGACACCGTCAAACCATTCAGAGTTTTGGTCCCGCGTAAGCGGTCATACGAGCGACAGCCGTTCCTAAGTACCATCCGCCAGATGTTCCGGCCCAGCTACGCAGAGCCGGTCGCAGTTTCATTTAAGCACGAACAATATTTTGCTCAGAGGTACGGTATTTACCGCGGGTGTCGATGAGGAGCTTCGCGTGTTTTTTGATCAACTCATAATCAAAGGCATCGTGATTAGTCGCCAGAATAACTGCATCCTGCTCCGACAGAACCTCAGGGGTAAGGGTCTCAGATGACAATTCGAAGAAGTGTTCCCGCATCGTGGGAAACTCGGGCACATGGGGGTCCGAGTAGCTGAGGTCTCCGCCATTGTCTCGGATCAGCTCCATCAAGCTGACAGAAGGGCTCTCACGCATGTCGTCGACATTTTTTTTGTACGCGATGCCCAAAACCATAATTTTACTGCCACGAATCGCTTTGCTGCGATCATTCAGCGCATTGGCGAGTTTGCCAAACACATATTCCGGCATCGCCGTGTTCACTTCACCGGCCAATTCGATGAAGCGTGTGTTGATGCCGTATTCACGTGCTTTCCAGGTCAGGTAAAATGGATCGATAGGGATGCAGTGCCCTCCAAGTCCCGGACCCGGATAGTAAGGCGTGAACCCGAAGGGTTTGGTCGCGGCCGCGTCGATAACCTCAAAAATATCGATCCCCATGCGGTCAGCAACGATTTTCATCTCGTTCACAAGGCCAATGTTTACCGCCCGGTGGATATTTTCCAGAAGCTTTGTCATCTCGGCAGTTTCAGTCGAGCTTACTGGTACAAGTTTATCAATTGCGTGTTCATAAAGCGCGATACCCGCTTTCAGGCAGGCGCCTGTATGCCCGCCGACAACCTTTGGGATGGTATTGGTGGTAAAATCCGGGTTGGCTGGGTCTTCCCGTTCAGGTGAGTAGACCGCAAAAATATCCTCGCCGACCTTGAGGCCGTTCTTCTCAAGCCGAGGCAAAACTTCTTCTTTGGTTGTGCCTGGATAAGTTGTGCTTTCCAGCGCAATAACCTGACCCGGACGCAAATGATCTGCTATCTGATCGCACGTGTCGGTGACAAAGCTCAGATCAGGCTCGCGATATTTGTTGAGTGGCGTTGGCACGCAAAGCATAATGCCATCCGCCTCAGCGATACGCGAAAAATCCGTGGTAGCCTCGAACCTATTTTCCCGTGCCGCTGTGATGCGGGCATCGTCGATATGCTCAATCGAACTGTGACCGGAGTTTAAGTCCTGCACCTTTGTGGCATCCAGGTCGAAGCCAATGACCCGGTATCCAATTTCGGTATATCTGAGGGCCAGGGGCTGTCCGACATATCCCAGTCCAACAATCCCGATCACAGCCTGCTTCGCATTAAGTTTGTGTAGCAGGTTGTCCAGTGATGTCTGTGTCATGACAAAATCGCTCATTATCTAAGTCTGCGCAGGAAAGTCAGAGGGGGCCCGAATACGAAGTCGCGTCTCTACTAGTTGCTTTGGTGGAAAAGGCAATGGGTATTTGCTTTGCAAACAGTTTTGGCCATTGTAACTTCGTCAAGTTCGGAAGCCATTGACTTGCAGCTTTCACTTTTTTCCCGATTGGAAAATTGAACTGAAATCATGATTGAGTTCATCGGCTGGCTGACGCGCAGATAGCACGCCTAGACCCTTCATCCCGAAGTCGCCTAGAAAGCCCCGGTTCGACGATAGGTGTGTATTGAGAGAAATAGTCTTTTTCATTCACAATGATATGCGCTGACGTGCCGCTCATGCCGTTTATGGTCCGCGCAAGACCCCGGTCAAATATGACAAGCGTTGGTACAGACGGCAAAACCGCGTCGAGATCACGTCCGGTAGGCTCAAGGGTCTAATGCGCGTTGCGGCGCTCTTTGACCGCTGTTCGGGGGTCTGACTTTCAGCTAGCGCTCTCGCGGAAACCGCCATCCATTGGTTGGATGGACTGACGATGGGGGCAGTTCGCTGCAATCGCCTTTGGTGCGTAAAGTGGCTTGGACTGAGCAATTCAATACAATAGGCTTTTAGGATCCTACCCCCAAGTTCGACATGTTTGATGCAAAGATCTTCACTGTCATACCCTTGTTGTGAAAAGCATCCAGAACACGCGTCGATCTACAAACCTGAGAGGTGCCTTATGTCCTATTCCAATCGTAGTTTGATTTCGCGCCGTCAGTTTCTTGCCACTACGACCGCCAGCGCTGCTGCCATTACCTTGCATCCCTTTTCGGCGGCGGCGGCCAACAATCAGGCGCATCTGAGGATCATGGAAACCACTGACATCCATGTTCACGTGTTCCCATACGATTACTATGCGGACAAACCGCGCGATACTGTCGGGCTGTCGCGGACCGCTTCGATCATCAATGAGATTCGTTCCGAGGCGACAAATTCGCTGCTCGTCGATAATGGAGATTTTCTGCAAGGCAATCCGATGGGCGATTACATCGCCTATGAGCGGGGCATGAAAGAAGGCGACAGCCATCCGATCATCACTGCCTTCAATACTGTTGGTTATGACGCTGCCACTTTGGGCAATCACGAGTTCAACTATGGCCTAGATTTCCTTGATAAAGCGCTTGCTGGTGCAGAATTCCCCGTGGTTCTGGCCAATGTTGCAAAAGAGACTGGGGCATCCCCCCGCGATGATACGACTCTGGTGAAGCCCTATGCCATCCTTGAGCGTGAGATTGAAATGGGGGATGGCAGCAAGCATCCGATCAAGGTTGGTGTCATCGGATTTACTCCGCCTCAGATCATGAACTGGGATCGCAAGCATCTGGAAGGCAACGTGCAGGCGCGTGACATAGTCGAAACGGCGCAGGCTTACGTACCCGAGATGCAAGAACAAGGGTGCGACCTGATCATCGCCTTGTCGCATTCCGGCATTGGGGATGCGGATCACGCTGATGGAATGGAAAATGCTTCAGTCGTTTTGGCAGGGGTCGATGGCATCGACGCGCTGGTGACCGGGCACAATCACCTCGTATTCCCGTCCGCTACCTTTGCTGATCGTCCCGGCATTGATGTCGACAAGGGGACCTTGATGGGCAAACCGGCGGTGATGGGCGGATTTTGGGGGTCACATCTTGGCCTGCTGGACATGCTGCTTGAGCGCGACGGAAACGAATGGCGGGTTGTGACGACAACGTCCGAGGCGCGCCCGATTTCAAAGCGAAACGAAGACCGTTCGATCACAGCACTTGTTGGCGACGATCAGAAGGTGCTGGACTCGGTCGCGAAAGATCACGACGAAACACTGGCTTATGTACGCCGCGCGGTCGGCAAGACTTCGGCTCCGCTGCACAGCTACTTCGCGTTAGTTGCGGATGACCCATCGGTGCAAATCGTCTCGATCGCGCAGAAATGGTACGTCGAAGAGATGATGAAGGGCACCGAACATGAAGGTCTGCCCATTCTATCGGCTGCAGCGCCGTTCAAGGCCGGGGGTCGCGGCGGCCCGGACTATTACACAGATGTTCCGGTGGGCGATGTTGCGATCAAAAACGTAGCTGATCTTTACCTGTATCCCAATACCGTGCGCGCGGTACGCGTGAACGGTGCTCAGGTTCGGGGTTGGTTGGAACGCTCGGCGGGTATGTTCAACCAGATCGAGGCGGGATCCGAGGATGCGATTTTGCTAAACCCGGACTTCCCTTCCTACAATTTCGACGTGATGGACGGTGTGACCTACCAGATCGACTTATCGCAACCGTCGCGCTTTGGACCCAAGGGGGAAGAGGTCAACCCGGATGCAGCCCGTATCGTAGATTTGGCCTTCAACGGTGAGGCGGTCACGGATGACATGGAGTTCATCATTGCCACCAACAACTATCGTGCTTCGGGCGGCGGTTCTTTCCCGGGCGCAATGGGTGATACCGTCGTGTTCGAAGCCCCTGACACCAACCGCGACGTGATCGTGCGGTATATCGTCGAGCAAGGAACAATCGATCCCAAGGCCGATGCAAACTGGTCGTTTGCGCCGCTTTCTGACACCACCGTGTTGTTTGAAACTGGTCCAAAGGCGCGCGACTACATGGGCGAAGTCAAAGGCGTCACCATCGAGGATGCCGGTGAAGGCGCTGATGGGTTTGCGGCATTCCGCATCAGGCTCTAGCAAGGGTAAGGTCCAAATTACAGTGTGAGCGGCCGTCTTAGATCATTCATCTGACGGCCGTTCGAAGGTGCTATGTTGCTGGGCCCCGTTCAGTCTTCGTCTTGAAGCGGAAGCCTATCGCGCACGAGATTTGCCCAGAATTCCGCGCCGATCGGCAGTAACGCATCGTTGAAGTCGTAGTCATTCGAATGCAGCGGTTGCCCATTCGGGCCAGTTTCACCGTTGCCCAGTAGAATAAAGCAGCCGGGTACGGCTTCGCAGAAATGCGCGAAATCCTCTGAAAAGCTCATCGGTTGACGATTGGGAAGTGTGTCCAGCCCGGATTGCTGCGCGACGCGGATGGCAGCTTCGGTCGGGATCGGTGCGTTGATCGTTTCGATGAACTCAGTTTTGAAATCCACTTGGACTTCGACGCCATGCGCGGATGCGATGCCATGCGCAATCTTGCGCATGTGTTCTTCAATCATATTTCGATCTTCAGGGCTGCGAGCCCGCGCATCACCCTTTAGCGTTGCAGTTCCAGGTAGAACGTTGCGCTGCCCGTCGGTCAGAAACTCGGTCACTGACACAACCGCCCCGGCGCCCGGGGCCAGCTTGCGCGCGACAATTGTCTGAAGCGCCAGAACGATTTCTGACCCAACGGTTAGCGCATCACGTCCAGACTGCGGCATGGATGCATGGCCGCCTTGTCCATTGATCGTAATTTCGAAAAGGCTTTCTGATGTGCATATTAAACCGGTTCGGGTCGACATCTGCCCGACGGGTGCCCCAGGCAGGTTATGTATGGCGTAGACTTCTTCGATTGGAAATCGCGTCAAGACATTCTCGTCCAGCATTGCTTTAGCCCCCAGTCCAAGCTCTTCATTCGGTTGAAACAGGAACACCACCGTGCCGCTGAAACCGGGATCCGAGGACAAAGTCTTTGCTGCGCCCAACAGCATCGTCATGTGACCATCATGGCCACAGGCGTGCATAATGCCGGTATTTTGTGACACGTAATCATGATCGCTGGCTTCCTGAATGGGTAGCGCGTCCATATCTGCGCGTAATCCGATCGCGCGGTTGCCTTTACCGGCTCTGAGGATACCCACCACGCCCACGCCTTCATGAACTTCAAGCCCGTATTGACGCAGCAGCGCCGCAACTTTGGCTTTGGTTTTCGTTTCATTGAAGCCCAATTCGGGGTGTCTGTGGAATGACCGCCTAAGTTGGCGCAGTTCGGGTTGGTTCAATTCCATGGCGGTTAATGTTCCCAGATTACAGGTGCTATCCGAGCGGGGCGAACTCGGACTCTAGCCCTGATTGGTAGAGTACGATCGCAGCCGGGTCCACCGGCACGGCATCTCTCAATCGTTCTGTCCCGACCAGCCTCGCCTGAATGAGGTCGGCGCTGCGCCGTATCGTTTCTTGAACCGAACTGTCAGTTGGGTCGCGCTGCCAAAACCCGTGGCGGCCGCAATTTCAGCAACGGTCATTTCTGTTTCGCTTAGCAACGCGTAGGCGCGCGCCACACGCAACTCGATGTAGAATTGTACCGGGGAAACCTCGACATACTTTTGAAACAGCCGCTCCAACTGTCGGCGAGAAATCTGAACGATCTTGGCAATCTCAGAGATATCCAGAGGCTCTTCCAGATTCTCATGCATGATCTGGATGGCGTTGATCAGGTATTGGTTCCGACTGCCCAACGCGACAGAAAACGCGGATTTCTGGAGCGTTTTTTGATTGTTGGATCGTGAGTGGATGCACATGTCCGAGACGATGATGGCCAGATCCTTTCCGAAGTCGGTTTCAATCATGTCCAGTACCATATCGGTTGCCGCGTTACCTCCACCGCAGGTCATCAGATCATTGTCAATCTCATACAGGTTCGCCGATGGTGTCAGGTGTTCGAAGTGTTCAACAAAGGCGGGTTGGTTTTCCCAATGCAGTGTGAACCTCTTGCCGGTCAGCATACCTGCCTTGGCCAGCGTAAATGCGCCGGTACAAATTCCACCAAGCTTGCAGCCAAACGCTTTCTGACGGCTGATCCACGAAAGGATCGTTGAATTAGTGCTTTCCGATGGTTCGATCCCTGAACACACAAACAATCTGGATGATCGCGGTAAATTATGCAGAGCCAAGTCAGCTGCTATTTCGACTCCATTGGAGCATCGAACAGGGTTCCCATCCTCAGAGATCAGAAACCACTTGTAGAGCTCTTTGTTGGTGACCTGATTGGCGATCCTCAGCGGTTCAACCGCTGCGCTAAAAGCAAGCATGGTGAGTTTCGGCAGCAACAGAAAATAGATCTCGTTTGATGGTCCGTCATAATCGATGTCGAACGTCGCGGCCCCTTTCGGAACGAAATTCCTAGGTTTCATGCTCTCTTTTCCTAGTGCGGACCTGGATGGATAACCGGCCCGTACAATATCGTATCGATCGAAACACCAGCGTATCAACTTCGCAGATCACAAGCGAGTGGTCCTACGACAACAATTGGCCAGCGCGTAGCTGCGAGCTTGTCTGTAAGACGGCAATTGAGGATGTGGCCGGGTCATTGATTGAACCGGTGGCAAAGCATTGTTAACTGGACTAACAATCGTATCTGTCGTCAACCTCATGAATGGTGAATGCCAAAAGTTCAGGCCCAGTGTGGTATCAACCGCATTCGACTGCGCTGTCGATTCACACGATCAAGCTAAACAGCCTGAGTTTTGCCTGCAAATCGCCGATTTCGTACACTTTCGGGCGATGCATCATAGTGATCCCGGAACGCACGCACCAATGCACTTGTAGAAGAAAAGCCCGTAGCAGTCGCCACTTCAAGATAGGTTATCTCGGTAAATTGAAGCAGGCCATAGGCCCGTTCTAGGCGAAGTTCCCGATACGTTGTCAGCAGTTTTACACCCGTTCTGTCCAGAAACCGCCGCTGTAACTGGCGCGTTGATGTACCAAGCGCCATCGCAAGTTCCGGTATCCTAAGCGGATCCTCCAGATTGTTCTGCATCTTTTCAACAACCTGTCGCACCATTGGGTCGGCTTTTGAACGTCTGATCAATCGAGCTGCCAGTTGGCTTGCGCATTTAGTTTGCCTGTCGGCCAACCCGATATAGCTGCGTACTGACTCGGCCAGATGCTCGCCGTGATCAAAGGCAACAAAATCGGACAACAAACGCAACGTGCCCAATCTGGTTGATGCGCTATGGGTGCGGCTATCTGAGGACCAATATGTACCCGAACCGACGTCGATCAGGCCAACCTCTTGCGCTGCGGCAGAAAAATTGGGGTGAACCGATGCAATCCGCTTGGTTGCGCGACTAGTCTGGGCGAGAAGAAACGCTGCACCGCCAACGAGAATTGATCGGTAGGACAGGTTCAATACTTGGGCGATCCAGGTTTTGTCCGACGGTGTCAGAGGCCAGCTTTTGTAGATGTCCCCCCAGAAAATCGCGGTTCGCCCGGCCCAGTGCAAGGGTCCGCCCGCCGCGCCGTCGGCAATGGTGCGGATATTTGTAATGTATGTATGGCCTTCGTTCAGTTCATTCAGGGCACGATAGAAATCAACCAGCATATCTGCCGATGCTTCCGCTTCGGCCTCGCAAAGAATGATCTCGATATGATGATCTCGTTTAGGTCTTGCCAACGTGGTTTCGGTCAAATGCGCATGGTCATTTGCAGGGACATAATGCTTCATTTCTCCTCCACCTTCTTTAGCGCTTCGGCCGCGAGCAGTCGTTCCCGAACTCGGATTGAAACCCCCGCCAGTTGGCGGGGGTTTATTGATTGAGGTTTATTCTGCTGCGTCCATGTATTCGGTCATTGGCGGGCATGTGCAGATTAGGTTTCTGTCGCCGTATGCGTTGTCGACGCGGTTGACGGGGGACCAGTATTTGTCGACGCCCATGGAGCCTGGGGGGAAGCAGGCCTGTTCACGGGTGTAGGGACGGTCCCAGTCGCCGACCAGATCGCGCACCGTGTGGGGGGCGTTTTTCAGCGGGTTGTTTTCCGCGTCGATCTTGCCGTCGATGATGTCCTGTGCCTCGGAGCGGATGGACAGCATGGCGTCGCAGAAGCGGTCCAGCTCATCCATGGGTTCCGATTCCGTGGGCTCGACCATCAGGGTGCCGGCCACCGGCCAGGACATGGTGGGCGCGTGGAAGCCGCTGTCCACCAGACGTTTGGCAATGTCATCGACGCTGACATGGGCCGCCTCGTCCAGCGGGCGGGTGTCGAGGATGCATTCATGCGCCACGCGACCCGTTTCCGAGGTGTAGAGGATCGGGTAGGCATCCTTGAGCCGCGCCGCGATGTAGTTGGCGTTCAGGATCGCCACTTTCGTGGCCTGCGTCAGACCCGCGCCGCCCATCAGCAGCACATAGGCCCAGCTAACCGGCAAGATCGAGGGCGACCCAAAGGGCGCCGCCGAGACCGGACCCACGGCAGTGCCGTATTCCGGGTGGCCGGGCAGATGCTCGGTCAGATGCGCTTTGACGCCGATCGGACCCATGCCGGGGCCACCGCCGCCATGGGGGATGCAGAAGGTCTTGTGCAGGTTCAGGTGGCTGACGTCACCGCCGATGTCTCCGGGACGCGACAGACCCACCATGGCGTTCATGTTGGCGCCGTCGATATAAACCTGACCGCCATGATCATGGGTGATCTGGCAGACCTCCTGCACGGTGGTCTCAAACACGCCATGGGTCGAGGGGTACGTGATCATGCAGGCGGCCAGATGGTCCGAGTGCTTTTCGGCCTTGGCGCGGAAGTCATTCAGATCAATGTTGCCCTTCTCATCCGCCTGCACAGGCACAACCTGCCAGCCCACCATCTGGGCCGAGGCCGGGTTGGTCCCATGCGCCGAGGTCGGGATCAGGCAGACATTGCGCTGCCCTTCGCCCCGGGCGAAGTGATAGTTGCGGATGGTCAAGAGGCCTGCGTACTCACCCTGCGCGCCCGAGTTGGGCTGCTGGCTGATCGCGTCATAGCCGGTGATCTGGCACAACTTGTCGTTCAGATCATCGATCATCTCATGATAGCCCTGCGCCTGATCTTCGGGGCAGAACGGGTGCAGGTTGCCGAACTCGGGCCAGGTGACCGGGATCATCTCGATCGTGGCGTTCAGCTTCATGGTGCACGAGCCCAGCGGGATCATCGCCCGGTCCAGCGCCAGGTCGCGGTCGGCCAGACGGCGCATGTAGCGCGTGATCTCGGCCTCGGCCCGGTTCTTGTGGAAGATCGGGTGGGTCAGGTACTCGCTTTCGCGCAGCGCGTAATCCGGCAGGCGATAGGCCACGTTCGAGCTGTCATCCTTGCGGTCGATGCCGAAGGCCCCCCAGACCGCCTCGATGGTCTCGGGCCGGGTCTGTTCGTCCAGGCTGATGCCCACTTTCGTGTCGCCGACCTTACGCAGGTTGACGCCCCGGGCCACAGCGGCCTCCATGACCGTTTTCTGCAGATGGCCAACCTCAACCGTGATCGTGTCGAAGAACACTTCCGGCTCCACAACAAAGCCTGCCTCTTCCAGACCGGCGGCCAAACGCGAGGTCTTGCGGTGCACCGATTGCGCGATGGCCTTGATGCCGTCGGGGCCGTGGTACACGGCATACATCGAGGCAATCACCGCCAACAGCGCCTGCGCGGTGCAAACGTTCGAGTTGGCTTTCTCACGCCGGATGTGCTGTTCGCGGGTCTGCAGCGCCAGGCGGTAAGCCTTGTTGCCCCGGCTGTCGATGCTGACACCGATGATCCGGCCCGGCATCGAGCGCTTCAGCTTGTCGGTGGTCGCCATATACGCGGCGTGCGGGCCACCATAGCCCATCGGCACACCAAAGCGCTGGGTCGAGCCGATGGCGATATCCGCGCCCATCTCACCGGGCGACTTCAGCAGCGCCAGCGACAGGATATCGGCGGCGACGATGGCAATCGCCTTGTGTTCATGCAGGGCCGCAATCTCGGCGGTGAAGTCGCGCACATGGCCATGGGTGCCGGGGTACTGGAAGATGGCGCCAAAGACCGCGCCCGCATCCAGCGTGTCCGGATCAGCCACCTGCACCTCGATGCCCAGAGGCTCGGCGCGCGTTTTAATCACCGCGATGGTCTGCGGGTGGCAGTTCTTGTCGACAAAGAAGGCTGCATTGTTGGCCTTGGACCGGCCGCCGCGCTTGGCCATCGCCATGGCTTCCGCCGCAGCAGTCGCTTCGTCCAGCAAGGACGCGTTGGCCACGTCCAGCCCGGTCAGGTCGCTGACCATGGTCTGGAAGTTCAAGAGCGCCTCAAGTCGGCCCTGGCTGATCTCGGGCTGATAAGGCGTGTAGGCCGTGTACCAGGCCGGGTTTTCCAGAATGTTGCGCAGGATCGGCGCCGGCGTGGTGGTGCCATAATAGCCCTGACCGATCAGCGAGGTCAGAACCTTGTTCTTGCTCGCCACCTCTTTCATGTGAAAGAGCGCATCGCGCTCGGTCATCGCCGGACCCCAGTCCAGCGGCTCTTTCTGCCGGATCGCGGGCGGGACGGTGGCGTCGATCAGCTCGTCCAGCGTCTTGAAGCCGATCACCTTGAGCATGTCGCGCATCTCGGTCGGGCTGGGCCCGATATGGCGGCGGTTGGCGAAGTCATAGGCTTCGTAATCGGTCAGTTTGAAGGCCATGTGTGCGCTCCTCAAGGATAGGTCAGGCCCGGCGGAGACGGCAGGAGCCTCCGGCGGAAGTATTTGGAAACAGATGAAGGGGCGGGGCCGCGCACGGACCCGCCGCCTGAGTTAACCGATGAAGGCCTTGTAGCCGGCCTCGTCCATCAGGTCTTCGAGCTGCGAGGCGTCCGCGATCTTGATCTTGTAGATCCAGGCCTCGCCTTCGGGGTCTTCGTTCAGCGCGCCGGGATTGTCGGCCAGTGCCTCGTTCACCTCGGTGATCTCGCCGTCGACCGGTGCGTAAAGCTCGGACGCCGCCTTGACGGATTCAATCACGCCGATCTCGCCGCCTTTTTCGAACTCGTCGCCTGCTTCCTGCTGTTCCACGAACACCACGTCACCCAATTGCTCGGCGGCGTGTTTGGTGATGCCCAGCGTGGCGGTGTCGCCGTCAACGCTCAGCCATTCATGCTCTTCGGAATAATAGGTTGCCATGTCTCTCTCTCCTGACTTCAACGCTTGTAATTCTGTTTGACGAAGGGCAGCGCCACGATCTCAGCCGGTTGCGGCTTGCCCCGGATGATCAGGTTCACCTTCTCGCCCGGCTCGCCATGGCCTTTGCTCACATAGCCCATCGCCACCGGTCCACCCACCGTGGGGCCAAACACGCCCGAGGTGATCTGGCCGATGCTGTTGCCCTCAAGGCACTGCACTTCCACGCCCTGACGCGCAGGCGCACGGCCTTCGGGCTTGATGCCCACCAGCTTTTTGGCGGGACCTTCGGCCAGTTCCTTCTGCACGCGGTCCGCGCCCGGGAAACCGCCCTCTTCCTTGCGGCGTTTCTGGATCGCCCAAGCCAGCGAGGCCTCAATCGGTGAGGTGCTCTGGTCGATGTCATTGCCATAAAGGCACAGACCTGCCTCCAGCCGCAGGCTGTCGCGCGCGCCCAGACCGGCCGGCTCGCAATCCTCATGCGCCAGAAACGCCTTGGTGATCTCGATCGCCTTGTCCTCGGGGATCGAGATCTCGTAGCCATCCTCGCCGGTATAGCCCAGCCGCGAGATACGGCACTCAACACCGTTGATATCGGCCACCGTGGTTTCCATGAACTTTAGATCACGCGCGGCAGGGCACAGTTCGCCCACAACGTTTTCCGCCGCAGGGCCCTGAACCGCCACCAGCGCGCGGTCGAAAATCTCGATCACTTCAACGCCTTCGAGGTGCTCACGCATATGCGGAATGTCCTGATGCCGTAGCGCCGCGTTCACCACCACAAAGTAATGATCCCCCGCGTTCGACACGATCAGGTCATCCATGATCCCGCCTTCGGCATTGGTGAAAAACCCGTACCGCGCCTTGCCTTCCTTCAGCGTCGCATAAGCCTGCGGGCAAAGCGCTTCCAGCTTCTCACCCACATTCTCACCCCGCAAAATCACCTGACCCATATGGCTCACATCAAACACCGCCGCCTTCTCACGACACTGCTTATGCTCCCCCATAATCCCCAAAGGATACTGAACAGGCATCTCCCAACCCGCAAAATCAACCAACTTACCCCCCAACTCAACATGCAAAGCGTGAAGAGGCGTGCGTTTTAAGGATGAAGTCATGGTGGCCACCTGCTTTGTATCAGTTACCCAGAAACGTTCCTGTCAGTCTGACCCAAGCTGCACAGATTGCAACGATTCAGCCCAGGATTTCAGCAGATCGGCTCGATCACGGCAGAACAGTATACGGGTGCATGCATCAATAATGTTCCTATAGGAAACTTTTTTCCGTTAGGCAACACTCCTTGTTCGGAGTCAGTAAAACTGTGCCGAGCACCCACCCATAGCTGGTGGACATCCCTGATAGTAACTTGGTTTAGCGTGGAAAATCGTGAAATGGTCTTCAACTTACCTTCATTCCTCAAGGGAATGGACTGCGCGATCAAGCACCCTGAGACCTGCAACCAAATCCTCTTCGGCTGTGTCTTCGGCAAAATCGTGGCTGATTCCGTCAATCGACGGGACAAAGAGCATCGCAACCGGCATCAGGCGCGAGACATTGGTGGCATCGTGGAGCGCTCCGGATGGCATATTGCGCCAACGCCCAGGCGCAATGGCCTGCGCGCCGCTTTCCAGCGCACCGCGCAAAACCGGGTCCATGCTGACGGGCTCTAACCCCAGCATCGGGCCGTAGGTTAGTGTTACGCCCTGCTCTTCGGCAATCTGCTGTGCGGTCGCGCGAATGATGTCTTCCATACGCACCAGACGCTCAGGATCGCCGTCGCGCCATTGCATCGAAAACCGCACCCGTCCCGGCACGATAGAGGACGCATTGGGGTGAACATCAACACGCCCGATGGTCCAGACGGTTTGCGGCGTAACCACATTACGGAACCGGTCATTGAGGCGCGTGTTGAACAGCGACAGGGCCTGAAACGCGTCACGTCGCAAATGCATTGGCGTGGTTCCAGCATGGTTTTGCTGGCCTTGGAAGGTGATGACCATATCGCGGATGCCGACGATATCGGTGACAACGCCGATCTGTTCACCGGCTGCATCCAGTGCTGGGCCCTGTTCGATGTGCATTTCGATGAAACCGCTGAACCGAGCAGGATCAACAAAGCCTTGCGACTTCTTTGCCATTTCAGCCCGCGCGCTGCCAAAGGTGACGCCTGAGCCATCAATCAGCACGTCCGCCTGTTCCAAAGATAATCCACCTGACCAGACCGCCGATCCGGTGGTGACGCCGAACCGCCCCTCTTCGTCCTGAAAACTGACGACCGAGATGGGTCGGTCACTGGAACGCCCGATTTCCAGTGCCGCAATGACGCCCAGGGCTCCGTCCAGCCAACCGCCCTCGGGCTGGCTGTCGGAATGCGAGCCCATCAGCAGCGAGGGTCCATCAGCCAACCCGAACAGGTTTCCAACCGGGTCGACATGCGGAGTCAGGCCAGCCTCGGTCATGCGCCCGGCGAGCCACTGGCGCGCGGCGATATCAGCTTTGGAATAGGCGGGGCGGACGACGCCCTTGCCGACGCCCGAAGCCCCGAATGAACGCAGCGTGTGTAGATCGGTCAGAAACCGTGTGTGATCGACAGCCATGGATCCTCCTTGTCGGGGTGACCATAGCGGTAAACTTCGCCTGATATAGGAGTTTTTTCGGGCCCGCGTGAAAGCCCTCTGGTCCCGGCCCCGAACCTGCCCTAAGACGTCAACGCAAGAGGGATCATCATGTCACATATCACATTAGTGCGCCACGGGCAGGCCAACACAACCGCACGGGATGAGCTGAGCTATGACCGGCTGAGCGAACTGGGTCACCAACAGGCCCGTTGGCTGGGCGCGCATTTGCGCGATACCCGCCTGCATTACCCTCGGGTTTATTGCGGCACACTCAACCGGCACGTGGAAACTGCGGCTAGCATGGGGCTGCCGCAGCCAACTCGGGATGCGCGGCTGAATGAGATCGAGTATTTCACCCTCGCCCAGTTATTCCAACAGCAGCACGGGGTTGAAATACCAACCGACCGCGAAGGCTTTGTCGAGCACTTGCCCCGCACCTTTGCCGCCTGGTCCCGGGGCGAGATCGAAGATACGCCGGAATCCTTTGAAGAGTTCGAGACTCGCGTTCGCGACGCTCTGCGAGAGATAGGTACCGAAGGCGGTCCGGCAATAGTCGTGACCTCGGGCGGGCTGATCTCGATGGTGGTGCGGCAGGCGATGGGCTTGGATATCCCATCGATGGCGCGGGTGGCGCTTGCCATCATGAACACGTCGATGCATCGTCTGCACCCGATTGGCGCGCAGCTGAGTCCGGTTCTGTTCAACGCAGTGCCCCATCTGGAAGCGCCAGACCGTCAGTTCGCGCAGACCCATCTGTAAGGAGGCTACAATGCAACTTTATTATGCCCCCCGCACAATCTCGGTCGCCGTGGCAATTGCGCTGGAAGAGGCCGGGCTTGAGTATGAGGCCATCCAACTGGACTTTGCCGGAGGTGAGCAAACCAAACCCGCCTATAAGCAGATCAATCCAAAAGGTCGGGTCCCGGCACTGGTTGTGGATGGCGGCATTCTGACCGAAACCGGAGCGTTGCTGGAATACATTGCCGCTAAAGCGCCCGAGGCGGGATTGGTGCCATCAGATCCGGTTATGGCGGCGCGGATGCGAGAGGTGATGTTTTATCTCGCCTCGACCATGCATGTGAACCATGCCCACAAGATGCGCGGGCCCCGTTGGGCAGACAAGAAATCCAGCTGGAAAGACATGAAGGACAAAGTCGCGCAAAACATGACTGAGTCCTGCGCATATATCTCCTCGAACGGGTTGCGTGGGCCGTTTGTTTTGGGCGAGGCGTTCTCGCTGGCCGACGCGTACCTGTACGTGGTTTGCAGCTGGCTGGAGGGCGACGGCGTTGACGTCTCGGCCTTTCCAAAGATCATCGCCTTCCGCGAAGCGATGGAGGCGCGTCCCTCGGTACAGGCGGTACGCGCTGCCGGTATGCTCTGACAAAAGGAATTGGAATGACACATCTCTGGGTCCGGGCAGAACAGCGCCCGAACGAGGAACGGGTCGGGCTGACCCCCGAAGGCACTGCCGCGTTGATCGCGGCAGGCATCCGCGTGACGGTCGAGGAAAGTTCCGTCCGCGCCATCGCAATTGATGGCTACAAGGACGCGGGCTGTGAAATCGCGGCTGAGAATTCCTGGCCCAATGCCCCGCTGGACGCGATCATCTTTGGCCTCAAGGAGCTGCCCGAGGACGGCACGCCCCTGCCCCACCGCCATATCATGTTCGGCCATGCCTATAAGGGGCAACATGCAGGACGCGCGCTTTTGCAGCGGTTCAAGGCTGGCGGCGGCACACTTTATGATCTGGAGTATCTGGTCGACGAAAACGGCCGCCGGGTTGCCGCTTTCGGCTATTGGGCTGGGTACGCGGGGGCTGCCGTGACGCTCAAGACATGGGCGGCCCAGCAACGAAATGAAGAATGCCCGCCGGTTGGTGTTTATAAGAACAAAGACACGTTGAACGCCGAATTGCTGGCCGAGCTGGACTCCACCGGCGCCGACCGTCCCCGCGCCATCGTCATCGGTGCGTTGGGCCGTGTTGGCACAGGCGCGGCTGATCTCTGCGAGGCAATGGGCGTCAGCGTTACCAAGTGGGACATGGCCGAAACCGCCCGCGGCGGACCATTCCCAGAAATCCTCGACCACGACCTGTTCCTGAACTGTATCTTCGCTCGTCCCGGCACACCGGTCTTTGTCCCACGGTCAGCGCTGACCACCTCGCGGAACCTTACAGCTATCGGCGATGTGGCCTGCGACCCGGATAGCGATTACAACCCGGTGCCGGTCTATGACCGCGCGACCACATGGGATGCCCCCGCCTTGCGCGTGGCCACCGATCCGGTGATGGATGTTATGGCGATCGACAACCTGCCGTCGATGCTGCCTGTCGAAAGTTCCGAGGACTACGCGGCGCAATTACTTCCGTCGTTGTTGACCCTCACCGATCTGGATAGCGGCGTCTGGGGCCGGGCAGAAGCAACTTACAAAACTCATATTGAAGGGATCTGAGCGATGACGATTCACTGGTGCGGCACCGGCCTGTCGGCCATCCCCGGCCTGCGCCGTCTTATTGAAGGCGGGCACAAAGTCACTGTCTGGAACCGGACCATTGAGAAGGCCAAGACAGAGGTCGGTGACCTCACCGACGACATCCGCGCCTTCGACATCGACGCATTGGGTGCGGTGCTGGAAAAAGGTGATGCCATCGTATCGATGCTGCCTGGTGACTGGCATGTACCTTTGGCAGAATTGGCAATCTCGAAAGAAGCCAACTTTGTCTCTTCCTCATATATCGCACCTGAGATGCGCGCGCTGGACGGCAAGGCCCGCGAGGCCGGGGTTGCACTGGTTAACGAAGTTGGGTTGGACCCGGGCATCGACCATCTGATGGCGCATGCGCTGGTTGCCGAGTACCGCGCCTCGGACGCGTTTGATCCGCAAAACCACCTGAGCTTTATCTCTTATTGCGGAGGCGTTCCCAAGAATCCCAACCCGTTCCGCTACAAATTCAGCTGGTCGCCTCTGGGTGTGCTCAAGGCGCTGCGCTCTCCTTCCAAGTCAATCCGGGACTACGCGCCGCTGGATGTCGCCCGACCTTGGGACGCGATCACCAGCTACATCGCACCGCTGCCCACTCCGGAAAGCTTCGAAGTCTACCCGAACCGCGACTCGATCCCCTTCAAGGCCGAGTACCAGTTCGAGGATCACTGGCCGGTCAAGCAATTTGTCCGTGGCACCCTGCGCCTGAACGGCTGGGCTGAGGCGTGGTCAGATGTGTTCACCGAAATCGAAACGCTGTCCGGCCCCGAAGGCGATGCGCGCTTGAAAGAGATGTCGGATCAGTTCTGGGCCGAGAACGCCTATGACGAGGGCGAGCCTGACCGCGTGGTTTTATGTGTGGGCCTGAAGGCGGAAAAGGACGGCGTCGAAGTTTGGCACAAAACCTATGTCATGGATGCCTGGGGCGACGCGCGCGGGACGGCGATGGCGCGGCTGGTTTCGATCCCGGTTTCACTGGCCGTCGAGGCCGTGCTGAACCGCGCTATTCCCGCAGGAGTTCACGCTGCACCCAGCGACCCGAAGCTGGTGCAGGACTGGATGCACGAGATCGACAAGCTGGCGCAGCACCTGCAGATCGTGGACCACACGGCCTAAATCACAAACAGCCGCTCCGGTATCTTCGGAGCGGCTGCGTTCTTAATGCGGCTTAACCCGCCATCGTCAGATGTATTGCGCAATCACCGCTTCAACATCGCAGCGATTGATGCCCAGTTCTGACAGATCGGAATCAGAAAGCCGGTTCAGTTCCTGGGCGGCACAAACGATATCCGCCCTGATCGCGTGTATTCTCATCGCCCGGTCAAACAGCATCAATGCGCTTTTTGAAGGGGTTTGTTTCGGGATTGGGTTGGCATCCAGCATACTTGTTACCTCAGCAAAATTTACAATGGACCGCTTTCCGTACAGCGCCGGAAAGGCTTAAACGCCGTTCAGATAGGGTATGTTCTGATAGACGTTTCGATATACGCGCCGCCTGATCTCACCACGCGGAATGCCGATATCAAAAAGCTGACGATCGCTGAGTCCTTCAAGCGCCCGGATCGTGTTCTTGTAGACCTTGCGGCGCTGCCATCCTGACTTTGGCACTGTTTGGTTCACAAGTTGGCCAAAAAGCAGATCCCGATGATCTGCTCCGGTTGCATTGACATGTGCCATGACGGTTCCTCCTAGATTCATCGCTGTGTTTGATGAACCTGATCAAAGAACTCGACATTAACCCCGACGGAAGGCCGCATTAATTTTGCTTCATACGCTAGGATAAGCTGACCCGTCGCCAGATCACCGACTACATCAGATCGTTTTCAACGTCCTCGGCTGAAATACCCAGCGCGTCCAAACCGTTTTCCAGATGGTCCGACAAATGCGGTGTTCCGATCAGATAATCCGCGCAAGGCGTCGAGGCTTCGGACTTAGCCGTCGCAATCGCTTCGGCCAAATCCTCGGCAAAAAAGCTTTCTCGACCGATCCACATGACGGCCACCAGTTCTGCTTGCTCATCCTCACCCATACGGTCGATGAATGCGCGCAATTCGCCCTCGGCCCGGTCCAGTTCACGCCCCATCATGGCGACCTGGGCGATCTTTCTTGCCGAGATTTCCAACATCTGTCTCAACTCCTCGTGTTCGCGGTCCAGGCATTTCTGCACGATCCCACAGGTGACCGTCTTTGATCTTGCGCAAAGCGGAGGGCTTTAGTGCCGCGACCGGGATACAGGCTGATCGGGAACCGGCGCGGTACGAAACGGGCTGAACCGCGCCCGTTTGAACCACAGCTTCACAGCCTGCCAGTGGATCAGAAACACTGCCCGGCGCGCGCCGAACGGACGCCGCCAGAGAGACTTTAGAATGATCCGGTTGCTGTACGGCTGGCGCGGACCGGTCAGCGTGGCAATCAAACCGCCTCGGGCACGCCCATAATCTATCCAGACACCAACACGTTCGTCCTGATAGTCAAAGCGGAAGGTATAGGTGCCCTCGATCTTCTGAAACGGAGAGACATGCATCAGCTTGTCCGCAAGTATCCGATCGGTAGGTGCAATCGGTGAAAGATCGGGTTTGTGGCACAAATAGCTATGGCGTGTGCCATAAGTGTTGGTCACCTCGGCCACCACAGCATAAAGCTGGTTATCTTTATCAAAACAGAACCAGAAACTGACCGGATTGAACACATGCCCTAACACACGGGGTTGTGTCAGCAAGGTCATCCTGTCCGGTTGTGGAATATCTTGCGCCTCAAAGCATTCACGCAGCCAGATCGCCCCGCGACCCTGACCAGGTTCACCCCCATGATCGCAATCTCGCCAGCTTGTCAGGTTCGCGCCATTGATCGAAAACAGGGATGGGGTCTTGGGGTGGGCCTCGGGGTCTAGCAAGATGTAATCGACGGAATAGCGAAACGCATTCTCGACCGCACCTTTGCGCCCGTGAAAGGTATGGCCCGCGATATAATCAATTCTGTTCATGAAACAGATTTTCCGTCCTGCCCGCAAATCATTCAATTGACATGCATTTCCGCATGTCTGGTATCTCACGATACGATATTCAGCCGGTTTTGGATGAAATTTATCCAACCGACTGATCCACCTTGGGTGTCCCCACGTATTGTGGTTATGTTTACCGAGACTGACACCGCGACATTGGACGAACCGGCGGCAGAAGCTGCTGGAAGAGTTGTTTGGCGCGGACCTAAGCGTTTTAAGGGCAACTCGGTGAACGGACAGAATAATACTTGTGGCGCCAGAAAGGATTGGGTGGAACACGTCCGTCGAATCCGAGACGCTCAGGATCAGGCGGCCTTCGCCGAACTGTTTCAGCATTTTGCGCCTCGTATCAAGGCGTTCCTGATCAAGTCCGGTTCGGATGTCGCCCTGGCTGAAGAATGCGCGCAGGAGGTCATGGCGACCTTGTGGCACAAGGCGCATCTGTTTGACCCGACAAGGGCAACGGTTGCGACCTGGGTGTTCACGATCGCAAGGAACAAGCGCATTGACGTATTGCGCAAGCAACGCCGCCCCGAACCCGAAGACCTCGGGTGGGGGCCGGAGGCGGAGCCGGAACAGGAAGACGTTCTAGCGCTGCAACAGGAAACCGCGCAGCTGCGTGATGCCATGGCGGCATTACCTGAGGCGCAAAGACAGCTGATCGAGAAGGCCTACTTTGGAGATCTGAGCCATCGAGAAATCGCATCTCAGACCGGGTTGCCCTTGGGAACGATCAAATCACGGATACGGCTGGCGCTGGACCGCTTGCGCCACGCGATGAACTGAGATGACGAGCATGAAAAACGAGATTAAACATCACCTGACAGACGACCTGCTGATGGCCTATGCCGCAGGCAATCTGCCCGAAGCGTTTGACCTGATGGTCGCAACGCATCTGTCTCTGTGCGACCACTGCCGCGCCCGCGCTGAAAGCTTTGACGCAGTTGGCGGATGCGTTTTGCAGGAACAAGATGCGTCAGCAAGCATGAGTGACGGTTCACTGGCGGCAACAATGGCATTGATTGCTCAGGGCGCACCAAAGGTGAAACCCGCGTACCCGTCTTGTGCAGTTCTTCCGACACCGCTGCAGGACTATGTCGGCGGCGACGTGAACGCGATCAAATGGAAGCCCGTCGGCATGGGTGTCAAACAGGCAATCCTGCCCACGACCAGCGAAGCCACCGCCCGGTTGTTGTTTATCCCCGCCGGGGCAGCGGTGCCGGATCACAGCCATAAAGGCATAGAACTGACGATGGTCCTGCAGGGTGCATTCTCTGACGAGATCGACCGCTTCGACCGCGGCGATGTCGAAATCGCTGACCAGTCTATCCATCATACCCCCACGGCAGATATCTCTGAAGATTGCATTTGCCTGGCCGTCACTGATGCTCCACTGAAGTTCAGCAAGCTGATGCCACGCCTGTTCCAGCCATTCCTTCGAATCTGACCCGTCGTGGTAGGGTTGTTTATCGACGCTAACTAAATCGGGGTTTTAAATGTTCTTAAGGATGGCAGTCACAGCGCTTTTGCTGACTTTTGGAGCCAGCGTTTCTGCACAGATGTCCGCAGACGTTAAATTCCAACCGGGCAATTTCGGCACGATGGTGAACGGTACTGTCACCGGCGACGAATATTTCGACTATAAACTCGGAGCCAAGGCTGGGCAGGAGATGTTCGCCGACCTTAAGGTCAGTGACACCAATGGCAACGGCGTGATCTATTTCAACATCTTGCCGCCGGATAGCGACGGCGTCGCAATTTACAACGGCTCAATCGATGGAAATACCGCCCGGATCGAGCTTCCCGATGATGGCGTCTACACCATACGTGTTTATCTGATGGGTAACGATCGCGACACAGGCAAGACGGTTGGTTACAATTTGGACCTGTCGATCCAATAACGCTTACCCTTCGGTTTTGCCCAGCGGCACGACGTTTGTTTGGTCATCCGGCGCAAGCTCTTCGAAATCGAAATTGTCCAACCGTTGCGCCCGGCGACCCGCCTTTTCCGCGCTGATCTTGATTTCCGAGATATCCTTTGCAGCCTGCCCGAAATGACGGTCGAGGTTCGACACCCGGTCGCCTAAACGTTCCACATCCTTATGCAGCAGCCCCAATTCCTTGCGGATCGCACCGGCCTGTTCGCGCATACGCGCATCTTTAAGGATCGCCCGCATGGTGTTCAGCGTCGCCATGCAAGTTGTGGGTGAAACGATCCAAACGCGTTTCGAGAAACTCTCTTGCACCAATTCAGGGAACTTGGCGTGCAGCTCGGCATAGACTGCCTCAGAGGGTAGAAACATCAGCGCACCATCTGCAGTTTCACCGTCCAGAATGTACTTCTCGGCAATATCGTTGATGTGCTTGCGCACGGTACTGCGGAACATCTGTACCGCTGCTTTCAGCTCCATGTCGTTGGTCGATCCGATCAGCGCCTCATAGGCTTCCAGCGGGAACTTACTGTCGATCACGATCGGTCCGGGAGGGTTCGGCAGGTTGATCAGGCAATCAGCGCGCCGTCCGTTCGATAACGTGGCCTGCAGCTGAAAACTATCTGATGGCAGCGCCTTCGAAACGATATCGTTCAGCTGGATTTCCCCGAATGCCCCGCGCGTCTGCTTGTTCGACAGAATATCCTGCAATGACAGCACGTCGCCTGAAAGCTTGGTGATATTGTCCTGCGCCTTGTCGATGGCCGCCAGACGTTCCTGCAATTGCGTCAGCGAGGTCGCCGTCTGTTTCGACGAACCATGCAGCGATTCCTTCATCCGCTCCTGCATCTCAGCCAGAGCGCGCGCCGATTTCATCGCGTTATCGGCCAGCCGGTCATTCATCTGCTGTTGCACCGATGACAGGCGGGATTCAACGGTCTGGATCACCTGCACCTGCGCGTTGGCTTGCGTGTCCGAGACATGCTGTAGGCCACCCCGCAGTTGTTCCTGCCCCTGGCCAAGTTGCTGCACATGCTGCCCAAGGTGCGCCATCTGCCGGGCCAGCGGCTCCGCCATCCGAGCTGAACGCTGTGACGCTCGAAGTGACAGAAACAGAAGCAGCAGAATCAACACCACCACCCCGCCCACTGTCAGGATAATAGGGTCATTCAACGCATATTGAGTGCCAGCAATCTCGATCATATCGCCTCAGATGTTCTTGTTTTATTCTTCATAGCCCGAGCGGGCCAGCGGATCAACTGCGGCCGAACAGGCGTTCGATATCGCTCAGCTTCAGTTCCACATAAGTTGGCCGCCCGTGGTTGCACTGCCCGGAATGGGGCGTCGCCTCCATCTCGCGCAGCAGGGCATTCATCTCTTCGGCCCGCATCCGACGGCCAGACCGAACCGAACCATGGCAGGCCACGCGGCTCAGGATCGCCTCGATCCGCGCTTGCACCGTCTGGCTTTCGCCCTGATCAGCAAGCTCATCAAGGATATCGAGGATCATCGCGCGGGCATCGACCTCGCCAAGAATGGCCGGAGTTTCGCGCACGGCGATTGCCCTGCCACCAAAGGGTTCGATGGTCAATCCAAAGCGCGACAGGTCCTCTGCAACGGCCATCAGTCGCGCGCAGTCGCCGTCTGTTAGTTCGACAATTTCAGGGATCAACAACGCTTGTGCAGCAACGCCATTTTCGGCCATCTGAGCCTTGAGCTTTTCGTAAACCAGCCGTTCATGTGCGGCGTGTTGATCCACGATCACCATGCCGTCTGCCGTTTGGGCGATGATGTAATTCTCGTGCACCTGCCCGCGCGCCGCCCCCAAGGGCAGGTCTTGCGGCTCATCCTCCGGTGCAGTTTCGGGCACCGGTTCCACGATGCGTCCACTATAGTCCTGAGACAGTTCCGCAAAACCCGGAGATTGCGCCCGATAGGCCGCCTGACGCGCCGCGGGTGACGGGCGATCCATTTGATACACCCGCGCCGGGGTTGCGGGTGCGGGCTCGGGCCGCATCGCACCCAAGGTTGCGTTGGCCACGGTCGAAGATGCCCGGTGCCCGGCCTCGGCCAACGCGTGACGCAGGCTGGACACGATCAAGCCACGCGCGAGGCCGGGGTCGCGGAACCGAACCTCGGATTTTGCCGGATGTACATTCACATCCACCAGCGTTGGATCGCAATCTATGAACAGCGCCGCCGCCGGATGCCGGTCGCGGCTGAGGAAATCGAAATAGGCCGCTCGCAGCGCACCGGTCAGCATCTTGTCCCGCACGGGTCGCCCATTGACGAACAGATACTGCGCCACTGCAGCCCCGCGCGAATAGGTCGGCAGCGCGGCATAGCCATAAAGCCTGAGCCCTTCGCGTGTGGCATCGATCTGCAAAGCATTCTCAGCGAACTCACGGCCAAGAACGCGCGCCAATCGGGCATGCAGCGCATCAAACAGATCGCCATTCTCGCGGTCGGCACGAAAGGTCACGCGCCCCTCTCCCTCACCCGAGACATCGCGCAGAGTGAACGCGACCGAAGGCTCGGCCATCGCCAAACGTTTCACAATGTCCGAGATCGCCTGCGCCTCGGCCCGGTCAGTGCGCATGAATTTCAGCCGTGCCGGGGTGGCGTAGAAAAGGTCTCGCAACTCAACCACAGTCCCAGCGCGCAAGGCCGCTGGCTTCACTGCATCCATTTTGCCACCGGACACCTGGATCGAGGCCGCATCAGCACCCGAGACACGGCTGGTGATGGTCAAACGCCCGACCGCCCCCAGCGAGGGCAGTGCTTCACCGCGAAATCCAAAGGTGTGGATATTCAACAGATCTGACCCGTCGATCTTCGATGTCGCATGGCGCGACAGCGCCAGAGGCAAATCCCCCGCTGCGATCCCACACCCATCATCGGTGACACGAATCAGGGTCTTGCCGCCATCCGCGACCTCAATAGCGATGCGTGTGGCCCCGGCATCGATGGCGTTTTCGACCAGTTCCTTGACGGCAGAAGCAGGCCGTTCCACGACTTCACCCGCTGCAATCCGGTTGATCGCTGCGTCGTCAAGCTGTCGAATGACCGGCCGATCGTCGCTGATATTGGGGTTAGCATACACCATACCGCTAGACCTAGCATATGTGCACGCGATTCGACCACCGGTTTGAATTGTGAAGAGCGGGCTTTAAACGAGGTATCCGGCCAGTTTGACCGCGCCGTTAAGGGGGTAGCGACTAAGGTCAAAACTGGCCGGATATACCAGAGTGAGTGGTGGTCTTGTGGTTTCCAATTGAAAGTTTGGTATCACCGAAAATGGAATAAATCTTGTTAAGAATTCGTGATTGTTTCCACTTGGCGAAGTTCAGCCGAAACTGCGTGATGGGCGTTGGCGTGAATACGCCAAGTCAAGCCTGACTGGGCGCTCCGCTGCGGGTTCGGCATGGGCCAAAAGCAGCGGTCAGCGCCAGAATCAGGCCTGATATCGTGGCGATCATTCCAGCGGCGCTGACAGCATCCGCAGCCCCCAACCACAATGGGCCATAGCCCGCTAAAACATAACCGGACACGGCGGCAAGGGTTGCGAACAGGACACTCCAGAGGATCTGGGCTTCCAACCGGTTGGTCATCATCCGTGCCGCAGCTGGCGGGCAGATGAACATTGCAATCACGATGATCGACCCCACTGCATCAAATGCCGCTACAGCAGCAATCGCAGCTATGATCACCAGCGCCATCCCTAACGCGCCAGTGCGGATACCAATTGTACGCGCAAAGCCTTCATCGAAGGTCGATATCTTGAGCGGTCGCCAGAACAACCACGTGAACAGCAAGACCCCCGTCAGTGTCAGCGCAATGCGCGGCAATTCAGGTGGCAACCCTGCCAATGCCTGTAGATCCAGCAGCGACGACCAGTCCGTTGCATCCAGCCAGATCAAGCTTTCCAGATTGCCGTAAAGCGCATGTTCAACGTCCAAATGGACGGTCGAAGTGTCAGTCTGCTCAAGCAGTAGGACACCACCGGCGAACATGGTCGTGAATACGACACCCATCGCTGCCCCCGGCTCGATCTGACCCAATCGCCGGATCGCTTCGATCATAACCACGGCGACCACAGCAGCCCCTGCTGCGCCAAGCATCATCGGCCAAGTTGAAATTGCGCCCGTGAGCAGAAACGCGACGACAATACCGGGCAACACCACATGGCTGATCGCGTCGCCAATCAGCGCTTGCTTGCGCAGCACCAGAAAGTTGCCGGGCAGAGCGCATGCGATGGCCGCGAATGTCCCAATCAACAAAGGCGTCAGCGACAGGGGTACGAACTCTTCTCCGCTCATGGCGTGACCTCCTGCGGGCCGCCGATACGGCGATCGATCTCGGCGATCTGATCGCGAGTCAGCACGGTCTCGATATCGCGCAGCCCATCGTACAGCGCCGCAGTGGCCTCATGCGCCTGATCCGCGCGGACGATCTCCCACCGCTTTTCGTCTCGTAGGGCTTTGGCCGCACGCGCCTTCCCTTGTTCCGTTGCAACTCCATCGGCGCGCACAAGGCCGGTGCGGCGTAACAGGCGAATGGTTAGGGGTTCATAGATTTGCTGCCCCTGCGCCAGTGCCAGCAGTCCCTGCCGAATGTGCACTCGACGCTGGAACCGAAGGTGGCTGAGAATAGCTGCCAACACGCCCCGAACCGGCGCGAACAGGAGCGACAGGGCAAAGAACCCAAAACTGACCAGAACGATGATCGGTCCGGTCGGCAGGTTCGGAGCCGAGGCCGAAATACCTGCCCCCAGAAACCCTGCAAGACCTCCGGCCAAACCGGCCAGAACGACCACGCGGTCGGATCGCTCCGTCCAGAACCGCGCTGTCACAGGCGGGATGATCAGCAGAGCAACAATCAGGATTAGACCAACGATCTTTAGCCCGACCACGGTCACCGCCATCACGAGCCCCATCATCGCCAGATCAATCCGATGCACGGGCAACCCGCGCGCAGCGGCATATTCAGGATCGAAGGCGACCATCGTCATCGGGCGGCGGATGATCATCACCAGTACCAACGTTGCCGCGCCACCGATCGCAATGACCAGAGCATCAGCCCACAGCATCCCAGCAGTAGAACCCAGCAAGAATCCTTCCAATCCTGCCTGGCGTCCAACCCCCATGGTTTGAATAACGGTCAGCAGTACGACACCAAAACCGAAGAACACCGATAACACTGCGCCGATCGCTGCATCTTCTGCCAAACGTGTGCGACTGGTCAGCCAGTTCATACAGAGCAAACCAACCCATGCGGATATTGCCGAACCTGCAAGCAGTCCGATCAAATTACGCCCATCACCACCGAAAGCCACCAGCACCATGAAGGCAAGGCAAACGCCCGGTAGGGTCGCGTGGCTGATGGCATCGCTAACCAGCGCGCGTTTACGCAGGAATAAGAACGTGCCCGTCACACCTGCCGAAACGCCCAGTAACGTCGCACCAATAGCAACCAGCGTGGCGTTATAGCCAAGCTGTAAGGTCAAAGCCTCCCAAAGCATGATTACCCCAGCGCGCGCGAAATCTGATCGATCTGGGCCGTTGCAAGACGTCCGCCATAAGCGGCTTGCAGCGTTTCAGCGGTAAAGGCCTGTGCAACCGGACCTTCGGCCACTTTGCGGGTGTTTATCAGGAACACATGGTCGAAATAGTCGGTGACCGTGGCCAGATCGTGATGCACTACAACAACGGTCTTGCCAGCCTCTTTCAACGATTTCAGCACGGCGATGATCGCCTTTTCAGTCGCGGCGTCCACGCCTGCAAAAGGTTCGTCCAACAAATACATGTCGGCATCCTGTGCCAAAGCGCGCGCAAGAAAGACCCTCTGTTGCTGACCACCAGAAAGCTGCCCGATCTGACGGTTGGCAAATTCCCGCATCCCGACACGGTGCAGACAGTCCATGGCACGGGCGGTATGGCGGGCACGAACACGACCCAGCAGGCCCAATTGACGCGACAAGCCCATCAGCACCACATCAATCACGCGCGTCGGGAAATCCCAGTCCACGCTGGCGCGCTGTGGTACATAGGCGATGCGTGCCCGCTGGTCCTCGAGCGGCTGACCAAACACGGTCACCTGACCCGACAGTGGAGACACGATCCCCAAAGCAGCCTTTAGCAAGGTTGATTTGCCAGCCCCATTTGGCCCGATAATCGCCGTCATGGCGCCGGGCTGCACCGTCATATCGACCGAGAAAACCGCTGGCTTCTGACCGTACGAGACGGTCAGACCACGAATGGCGAGAGGGCAAAGATCGATGTCCTGCCCGTCGACAGAAACGCCCTGAACTGTTGCGAGTTCAATCATGGTTTAAAACCCCGCCGACAGTTTGCCGTTCATGCCACGTTCGGGAACATCCGCGCCCAGCGCGCCGGCGATAACGGTAATGTTGTGATCAAGCATGCCGATATAAGTACCCTCATATGTGCCCGGCTCGCCCATCGCGTCGGAATAAAGCTCTCCGCCGACGCCCACTTTGTGACCTTCGGCCGAAGCACCCTCGATCAAGGCACGCATGGATCGATCTGAAACGGAACTCTCCACAAACACGGCGTTCAGCTGACGCTCTACCAGAGTTTCGACCAACTCACCGATCCGGTTCAACCCTGCCTCGGATTGGGTCGAGATGCCCTGAATACCCAGCACCTCATAGCCATATTCATCACCGAAATAGCCAAATGCATCATGCGCAGTCACCAGCACGCGGTTGTTTTCGGGAACGGCCGCCAAAACCTGCTTGCCATAGGCGGCCAGCAGATCGATCTCGGCCAGAAAAGCTTGTGCGTTGGCTGCGAACTCATCTGCCGCTTCGGGTCGGGCTTCGGTCAGAGCTTCCTGCACTTCGATCACGACATCGCGCCACAGAACCGGGCTCATCCAGACATGCGGGTCAAATTTGTCAGCGTAGTCGTCATGGGCGCGCAGTTTGGATGTGTCGATGCCATCCGCCACGGCAACCACTGTCCGCTTGCGGCCCAGATCGTCAAAGAAACCTTCCATCTGAGCCTCTAGATAGAGGCCGTGCCACAGCACCAGATCAGCTCGGGTCATCGCAACAATATCGGTGCGGGTCTGGCGATAAGCGTGAGGGTCGACACCGGGTCCCATCAAGCCCTTCACGTCGACCTGTTCACCGCCGACCTGGCGCGCAGCGTCTGCAATCATGCCGGTGGTGGCGACGACTTTCAGCGGCGCTTGAGCGATTGCGGCAACGGGCCACACAAGCACGAGAGCCAATGCCGTAAGTAGCGATCGACGAATCATTTCAGACTCCGAACGGTTATCCTGTTAAGTCAAAATATGAGAACCATTCGCAACTAAGTCAATGCAAATGCGAATTACTCGCAAGAAAACGACTATATTTGTCCATTTGGTCAAAAATTTGCCCCTTACGACGCTGGCACACCTTCCCTTTCGCTGCGACCCATGCGATTTTGACGCGAACCTCCAAAAGGACGGAATAATGGAAACGCAGAGCTCAGAAAGCACCGTGCGCACCCCGCATCTGCCGCAAGTGACCGAGCCCCGGAACCCAGGAATGGATCTGGATCTGGATTGGGTGCGGTCCGTGCAGGCCAACACTTCGGCCATCGAGCGCCGCGCAGCGACGCTGCCCGGTCGGCGGTCAGTGAAAAAAGAATACCAGGCCGCATGGCTGCTCAAAGCGATCACAATGATCGACCTGACCACGCTATCGGGCGATGACACGGTTGGGCGGGTTCGTCGCCTGTGCGCAAAGGCTCGTCAGCCTGTCGCGTCTTCAGTTCTGCAGGCGCTGGACATGCCGCCGATCACAACCGGAGCGGTGTGTGTCTACCATGACATGATCGAAACGGCTGTGGACGCATTGGAAGGCACTGGTATTCCGGTTGCGGCGGTATCCACTGGCTTCCCGGCCGGGCTCTCTCCGTTTCATCTGCGTGTGGCAGAGATCGAAGAAAGCGTGAAGGCCGGAGCCGAGGAGATCGACATCGTCATCTCGCGCCGTCATGTGCTGTCTGGCGACTGGCAGGCCCTGTATGATGAGATGAAGGCCTTCCGCGTCGCCTGCGGCGATGCACATGTCAAAGCCATTTTGGCGACCGGAGAGCTGGGCAGCCTGCGCAACGTCGCCCGTGCCTCGCTGGTGTGCATGATGGCAGGGGCAGACTTCATCAAGACCTCGACCGGCAAAGAAAGCGTCAACGCCACCTTGCCTGTGTCGCTGGTGATGATCCGAGCCATTCGCGACTATTATGACCGCACCGGCTATCGCGTAGGCTACAAGCCTGCGGGTGGGATTTCGAAAGCCAAGGATGCGCTGGTCTATCTGTCGCTGATCAAGGACGAGCTGGGCGACCGCTGGCTGGAGCCGGATCTGTTCCGCTTTGGCGCCTCATCACTGCTGGGCGATATCGAGCGGCAGTTGGAACACTATGTCACCGGCGCTTACTCCGCCGGTTACCGTCACTCCATGGGCTGAGGAAAGTAAAATGACAGTCAAAGAGATTTTCGAGACCATGGACTACGGCCCTGCCCCCGAAAGCGCAGCCGAGGCACTGGCCTGGCTGGTCGATCAGGGCGACAAGTTCGGCCACTACATCGATGGCGCGTTTACCAAACCCGGCAAAGGATTCGACAGCCGCAACCCAGCAACCGGAGAGGTTCTGGCCAAGCTGACACAAGCCAAACAGGCTGACGTGGACGCCGCCGTTTCTGCGGCGCGCAAGGCGCAGCCGAAATGGGAGAAGCTGGGCGGAGCCGGTCGTGCGCGCTACCTCTACGCGATTGCGCGCCTGCTGCAGAAGCACTCGCGTTTGTTTGCTGTGCTCGAAAGCCTCGACAACGGTAAGCCGATCCGAGAATCCCGCGACGTCGACATCCCTCTGGCACAGCGGCATTTCTACTATCACGCGGGCATGGCGCAGTTGATGGAAAGCGAATTGCCCGATGCCGAGGCACTGGGTGTGTGCGGCCAAATCATCCCGTGGAACTTCCCGCTGCTGATGCTGGCGTGGAAGATCGCGCCTGCAATCGCAATGGGCAACACGGTAGTTCTGAAGCCCGCCGAGTACACCTCGCTGACCGCGCTGCTGTTTGCCGACATCTGCTCGCAGGCGGGTCTGCCGAAAGGTGTGGTCAACATCGTAACAGGTGATGGTGCCGTTGGTGAGATGATCGTGTCTTCGGACGTCGACAAAATCGCCTTTACCGGCTCGACCGTCGTGGGCCGTCGCATCCGTGAAGCGACCGCTGGCTCTGGCAAGGAACTGACGTTGGAACTGGGCGGCAAGTCCGCCTACATCGTCTTTGACGACGCCGATATTGATTCAGCGATCGAAGGCTTGGTCGACGCGATCTGGTTCAACCAGGGCCAGGTCTGCTGTGCGGGCTCGCGCCTTCTGGTGCAGGAGGGTATCGCTGATCGCTTCCACGACAAATTGCGTGCCCGTATGGACAAGCTGCGCATCGGCGATCCGCTGGACAAGTGCATCGACGTGGGTGCGGTTGTGGACCCCGTGCAGTTACAGACCATCAAGGGCATGGTCGAAAGCAACACGGTTGGACATGTTCATCAGGCGGCCTGTGAGCTGCCCTCGAATGGCTGCTACTATCCACCAACTTTGATTTCAGGACTCGAAACCTCCGATCCGCTGATGCAGGAAGAAATCTTTGGCCCGGTTCTGGTTTCTTCGACCTTCCGCACCCCGGAAGAAGCGGTCGAGTTGGCCAACAACACCCGCTACGGGCTGGCCGCGACTGTGTGGACCGAGAACGTGAACCTCGCGCTGGATATCGCGCCCAAGCTGGTTGCGGGCGTGGTCTGGGTGAACGCAACTAACCTGTTCGACGCTGCTGCCGGGTTCGGCGGTGTACGCGAAAGCGGCTTTGGCCGTGAAGGCGGTTGGGAAGGGCTGACGGCCTATACCAAGCCCAAAGCCAAGGCCAAACCGCTGACGAAGATTGAGGCGGAAATGGGCGAAGGCGCTCCAGTCGATCCTATTGACCGCACCGCCAAGATGTATGTCGGCGGTAAGCAGGCGCGGCCCGATGGCGGCTATTCGAAACCCGTCTGGGGCAAATCCGGCTTACTTGGCCATGTGGGTCTGGCCAACCGTAAGGACGTGCGCAACGCGGTTGAGGCTGCAGCGGGTGCAAAAGGCTGGTCCAAGACCACCGGCCATCTGCGGGCTCAGATTCTGTATTACATCGGTGAAAACCTCTCGGCACGTGCGGGCGAGTTCGCTGCTCGTATTGATGCGATGACCGGTAAGAAAGACGGCGCGAAAGAGGTTGAGGCCTCGATCCAGCGACTGTTCACCGCCGCCGCCTGGGCGGACAAGTATGATGGTCAAGTACATGGTGTTCCGATCCGGGGCGTCGCCATTGCCATGAAAGAGCCGGTTGGCGTGATCGGCGCCCTGTGTGCGGACGAAACACCCCTGTTGGGTCTAGTTTCGGCCATGGCGCCAGCGATTGCGATGGGCAACCGGGTGGTTCTGGCGGCAAGTGAACCCTACCCGCTGGCAGCAACGGATTTTTACCAGATCCTAGAAACCTCGGACGTGCCCGCCGGTGTGGTCAACATCCTGACCGGCAGCCACGCAGAGCTGGCAAAGCCGCTGGCCTCGCATCTGAACGTGGATGCGGTCTGGTCGTTCTCGTCCACCGATCTGTCTAAAGAGATCGAGGTCGTCTCAGCCGGAAATCTGAAGCGGACTTGGGTCAATAACGCGACGGCATTTGACTGGAGCGTGGACCATTCGCGCCGCTTCCTGCAGGCTGCGACCGAAGTGAAAAACATCTGGGTGCCCTACGGAGAGTAAGGCCCCCGTACCACCGGAGGCCTAAATGGATTTTTCAGGTAAGACCGTCATCGTCATTGGTGGCACCAGCGGTATCAATCGCGGCATTGCCGAGGCCTTTGCGGCCTCGGGTGCTAATCTGGCTGTCGCCAGCCGGTCGCAGGAAAAGGTCGATGATACCGTGGCTGCGTTGAAAGCAGCAGGCGCATCCGACGCCATCGGCGCGGCGTTCGACGTTCGCAATCCAGAGGCCGTAGCCGAAGGCCTTAAGCAATTCCACGACGCTTTTGGAGATTTCGATGTCCTGATTTCTGGTGCTGCCGGCAACTTCCCAGCGCTGGCATCTGAAATGTCGGTCAATGCATTCAAGGCGGTCATAGATATCGATCTGATGGGCACGATCCACGTCATGAAAGGGGCCTACCCCTATCTCAAACGTCCCGGTGCCAGCATTATCAACATTTCGGCCCCGCAATCCTATCTGCCTTACGAAGGGCAGGCCCATGTTTGCGCCGCCAAGGCGGGCGTTGATCAGATCACCCGAACCCTTTCAATGGAATGGGGCGTCGAAGGGATTCGCGTGAATTCGGTCGTTCCGGGTTTTATCGAAGGAACCGAAGGCGCAAAACGGCTGGCCCCTACCGAAAACGCCCATGAAGAGCTGCGTCGGGACGTCCCGCTGGGTCGCTGGGGTCAGCCCCAGGATGTGGCAAATGCCTGCCTATTCCTTAGCTCTGATATGGCGAGCTATATCAGCGGAACAGTCATGGCCGTTGACGGGGCTTTGTATCAGCGCGGCTCGGGCAAGTTTGGCCAGATGATGGGTCAGATGCTGCGCGCAGCGAAAAAGGGCCAAGCTTAGGTTAGAACACAGGAATCCGATTGGTGGCAAACTTTTAGTCGCTGGGCTTTATTTCCAACCCACCAAATTCAAGAGCTTCTGAAATAGATACCCGCTGCTACCAAAAGCGATGTCAGCGTACCGGCCACCACGTAAAGTGCGAAAGCGCTGAGCAGAGATTGACCGACAATCAAAGCGGCAGCAAAGGTTAACAACCCTGCAAGTATTCCCAATCCCATTATCGCAACTATCATGGTGCCGCTATCCGTCCCAAGCCTCGTCTCAGGAGATGTTGATCTTCTGAACCCCATCTCCGTTCCCGACTAACATAGAATTCTCGACATTTCTGGCCAAAGTATGGCCAAGGCGAGTTAACGATTACTTAAGGCGGAGAATTGCCGATCCTCTGTCTGGCGCTGCGCCTTGCAAGAGGTCACAAACTCATTGTTTTCGCCAGTGGTTCGCATCACCCACTGCCGTCAATTCCAAGAAAAATTATTCAATAACAACGAATAATTCTGTTCGGCAGCGGGTAGATGGACGACGTCAGCCGTCCACCCCTTCCGGTTTGCCGACGATGGTGAAATGCAGACCCTCGGGGTCCAGCAGTTCAGACGCCACCCGGTTCACATCCTCCAAGGTCACTGCATTCACCTTGTCGTTGCGAGTCGCAATGTAGTCGATAGGCAAATCTTCCATCTGCATCCCGACCATGATTCCGGCAATCTGGCCATTGCCGTCAAAACGCAGCGGATAGGCCCCGGTCAAATAGGTCTTGGCGTCATCCAATTCTTTCTGCGTCACACCTTCCGCAGCCGCGCGCGCCCATTCCTGTCGGATCACCTCGACCGCTTCGGCGATACGATCATTGGCAGATGAGACCGAGCCCAGATACACCGACGCCAGATCCTTGGGCACCAGATAGGTCGCCACGCCGTAGGTCAGGCCACGTTTCTCACGCACTTCCTGCATCAGGCGACTTTCGAATCCGCCGCCGCCCAGAATATGATTCAGGATATAGGCCGCAAAGAAATCGGGATCATCGCGATCAATGCCACTTTGCCCGAACAGGGCGACGGATTGCGGAGTGTTGAAGTCCACTACGCTGACACCGCCGTCAATGGTGACCTTCGCCTTGTCTGGAATGGGTTTTCCGGTTGCTGGCAGATCCAACAGCAATTCGTCCAACAGTACCCCCAGCTCTTCTGCCGTGATGTCGCCAACAGCCCCGACGTACAGTCTGTCCTTGGCAAAGACATTGTCGTAGGCAGCGACGATGTCGTCGCGGGTCAGGCTTGAAACGCTTTCAATCGTACCTTTACCGTCCGACGCATAAGGATGATCCCCATATGCCATTTCAGCAAAGCTGCGTCCGGCAATATCGCTTGGATCAGTCTGGTCGGACTTCAGACCCGAAATCACCTGAGCGCGCACCCGATCGATCGCATCCTCATCGAAACGCGGTTCATGAATTGTGGTCTGCAGCAAATCAATCACTTCATCCCGGTTCTCAGTCAGGAACCGCGCCGAAATGGAGACCGTATCATCTGTTGCCCTGTAGCTGAAGGACGCAGCCAGAGATTCAAGTTCGCGTGCATAGGTGCGGGCATCCATGTCGCCGGCGCCTTCCTCAATCAGGCCGCTCATCAGATAGACCGCGCCGCGTTTATCGGGATCATCCAGCGACGTTCCTCCACGAAACCGCAGTTCCAGCGCAGTGAAGGGGATCGAATGATCTTGGACCAGCCAAGCCGTAATACCACCGGGCGAGGTTACCTCTTTGATCTTAATCTCGGCCCAGGCGGGAAGGGCAATGATCAGCGCAATTAGCGTTGCGGCAAACCGTTTCATTGTGTCACCTCATCGTCACGCATCAGCCAGCCAGTGACCGAGGTTTCAGGTTGCAGCACTTCACGGGCAGCCGCGATGATCTCGTCACCCGTCACAGCCTGCAGGATGTCGGGCCAAGCCTGCACATCCTCGACCGTCAACCCGCTGGTCAACGCACGACCATAGCGGTTTCCAATACCGTCCACGTTATCGCGCGCATAGGTCTGCGCGGCGCGGAGCTGCATCTTAATGCGCTCCAGGTCTTCATCCTTGACACCTTCCGCGATGAAATCCGCAACGGCCTGATCCATGGCATCCTCCGCATCCTGAAGCGAAACGCCCTCAGCCGGCACAACGATCAGATCAAAGGTCGTGTCATCCAATGAGACCCCCTTGTAGAACGCACCGGTATAGACCACCTTCTGCTGCTCAAATTGCAGCTTTTCATTCAGATATGAGGTTGTGCTTCCTCCCAGCAATTCCGCCAAAAGGAACAGGGCAGCGGCCTTCTCCTGCTCACCGGCGTCCCGTTCAGGGGCCAGATAGCTGCGCTGCACGTAGGGTTGTGCGACACGCGCATCCTTGAAGGTCAGGCGACGTTCGGCAGTCTGGGGTGGTTCTTGCGAGCGTACCCGCTCGGGCAAATCAGGGTTGGCTGGGATAACACCGTAGTACTGATCGGCCAACGCCTTGACTTCGTCCGGGTCAACATCTCCGGTGACGACCAATATGGCGTTATTGGGTGCATAATGGGTCTGGTAGAAGGACAGGGCGTCGTCCATATCCAACGCCTCCATCTCGTGGCGCCAGCCGATAATCGGCGCTCCGTAACGGTGGTTCAAATATTGCGCTGCATTCATCTGTTCTCCGAACAGAGCGCGTGGATTGTTTTCGGTCCGCTGATTACGCTCTTCCAGAACCACATCGCGTTCGGTGGTGATATCATTCTCAGTCAGGCGGATGTTGCGCATGCGATCTGCCTCCATCCGCATCATCAGTTCCAACCGGTCAGCGGCGACACGCTGAAAATAGGCGGTGTAGTCGTAAGAAGTGAAAGCGTTGTCATTGCCGCCATTGGCCGCGACAGTGGCTGACAACTCGCCCGCTTCCATTGTGTCGGTGGCTTTGAACAGCAGATGTTCCAGGAAATGTGCAACGCCAGAGGATCCGATCGGTTCATCGGCGGATCCGGCCCGGTACCAGACCATATGCTGCACAACAGGAGCGCGATGATCCTCGACCACTACGACGTCCATGCCGTTTTCCAGGGTAAATGTGGTGACAGCCTCTTGCCCCTCTTTCGCGAACAAGGGGGTGGCGGCGATCAGGGCAGCCGACAATGCCAGGGCCCGAACCATGGGGCATCCTCCGTTTCATTTCTGATATTCAAACTACGGTGGTGCCGCCGGGGTTCAAGGCCAATGACGGAAAGTTAAGAAGAATTCATTCCAGCGGCGGGGCCGACGGCGTTTCGATCCCACGACGACGCGCCGCTTCATTGGTCGCATTCGCATCGATTGACTGACGTTCATAGACCTGCGAGTACCGATCAACCGGGAACAGGCGCAGGCGGGTCCAGCGACCGCGATTTTTACGGAAAGCCGCATCCTCTTCGGCCGTTACCTGACGCGTATTGGCAGGAACGCCATATCTGCTTGAGGCCGTCACCAGCGCGGCATCGCTGGCCGGTATTGCGGTATTCGGGTTCAGCGCTGCCTCACTACCACCCAGCGCCACAACGGCATCCGCTTTGGGGTTAGGATCGGTCAGGTTTGCACCGCCGGGGGTCGGCGCTGGAAGAAAGGCGTAGTCCTTGGGCTGGGTCAGCGGCTTGACGGGCAATACCGAAAATTCATCCGGCCCCGCTCCGGGCGGATCAAGATTGCGCAAACCAATATCGGAACAGCCCGCAACGACAACGGCGAGTGTCAGAACAAGAATGGCGCGTGGCATACGCATCAGTGTCTCCAGCCAGTTTCAGGCGCTTTTATCGCATATCGTCCGGCAGGTCACGAGGGCTTTTTGCCATCGAACAGGACCAATCCCAAAGCTCCCGCAAATATGAACACATCCGCCAGATTGAACACAAAAGGGTTGCTGATCCCGCAGCAGGACATGTTCAAAAAGTCCAGAACATAGCCGTAAAGCACCCGGTCCACGACATTTCCCAGCGCCCCGCCGATCAGAAGACCGCCGCAGAATTGTTGAAGCTTCGTAGGAGCGATGCGGCCCAGCCAGATCAGGACGCCCAGGCAGATCGCCACGGAAACCCCGATCAACACCCAGCGGGCGGCCTCACCGTCGCCCTGAAATAGGCCAAAATTGATGCCGCGATTCTCGCCGTATCTGAAAACCAGAAGCGGTGGCAGCACGTCGATATCGCCCTGCGCTACGCGCATTACGTGAACGACCAGATACTTACTGATCTGGTCGATCAAAAACGCCGCCAATCCGGCCCATAGGATGAACGAACCGCGCATCAGTGACGGAAATGCCGCATGCCGGTGAAGACCATTGCCAGACCGGCCTCATCCGCCGCCGCGATCACTTCATCATCACGCATCGAACCGCCGGGCTGAATAACGCATGTCGCGCCTGCCTCGGCGGCCTCCATAAGCCCATCGGGGAAGGGGAAGAATGCATCAGAAGCTACGGCCGAACCGATGGTCAGCGGCTGTGGCAAGCCCAGCGCATCAGCCATACGCGCTGCTTTCTTTGCCGCGATCAGTGCCGAGTCAACGCGGCTCATCTGCCCCGCGCCGACACCCACGGTCGCGCCGTCTTTGACATAGACGATGGCGTTGGATTTGACATGTTTCGCCACTTTCCACGCGAACAGCAGGTCGCGCATCTGTTCCTCAGATGGTGCTTTTTTGGTGACCACCTTCAAGTCATCCATACCAACAAAGCCGTTATCCTTGTCCTGCACCAGCAGGCCACCGGCCACCTGTCGCACAGTTTTACCACCGGCGGTCACATCCGGTAGAGCTTCGGTCGTCAGCAGGCGCAGGTTCTTCTTGGCGGCGAAGATCGCCTTGGCCTCGTCTGACGCCCCCGGAGCGATCACAACCTCGGTGAAAATCCCCGTGATCTCCTGCGCGGTTTCCGCGTCCAGCGGTTGATTCAACGCCACGATACCGCCGAATGCCGACGTCCTGTCGCAGTCGAACGCGGCTTTATAGGCCTCAAGCAACGTCGCACCTTTCGCTACACCACACGGATTGGCATGCTTGATAATCGCACAAGCTGCCCCTTCGGCCGGGTCGAACTCGGCCACCAGCTCAAAGGCGGCATCGGTATCGTTGATGTTGTTATAGCTCAGTTCCTTGCCCTGATGCTGTACCGCCGTCGCCACGCCCGGACGACCCGAGCCATCTACATAGAACGCTGCCGACTGGTGGCTATTCTCGCCATAGCGCAGGGTCTGTTTCAGCTCACCGGCAAAGGCGCGGCGTTTGGGGGCCTCAAGCTCCAGCGCATCGGCCATCCAGTTGGACACGGCTGTGTCATAGGCGGCAGTGCGGGCATAGGCCTTTTGCGCCAGCCACTGACGGAAGCCCAGAGAAGTCTTACCGTAATTCTCTTCCAGCTGATCCAGCAGCGACGAGTAATCTTCGACATCCACAACCACGTTTACAAAGGCATGGTTCTTGGATGCCGCCCGGATCATGGCTGGGCCGCCGATATCGATGTTCTCGATACACTCATCATAGGCAGCGCCCTTGGCCACGGTCGCTTCAAATGGGTAGAGATTTACCACAAGCAGGTCGATTGCGCCGATACCATGTTCGTTCATCGCGGCGACATGGGTGTCATTATCGCGCAGAGCCAGCAGCCCGCCATGGACCATCGGGTGCAGCGTTTTGACCCGGCCATCCATCATCTCGGGGAAGCCGGTGATCTCGCTGACATCTTTCACCTCCAACCCCGCATCGCGTAGCGCCTTCGCGGTACCGCCGGTCGAAAGCAGTTCAACCCCGCGTTCGGCCAACGCCGTTCCCAGCTCGATCAGCCCGGTTTTGTCGGAAACGGAAAGCAACGCGCGGCGCACGGGGTGAAGGTCGGTCATGGGTCCAAAGGTCCTTTTGGCGTCAGTCGAAAACGGGCTCGTCCCGGTGCGTATCCCGCACGGCATAGGCTGTATCCTGAGCCTTGCTGAGCGTCCACCGGATGCGCGTCGCATACTCCATTGCGCGCCCAGATAGAACGATCTGTTTTGTCGCGCGTGGCTTTAATCGGCCTTTTTCAAGGTAAACGCTTGGTTCAACTGACAACTTTCCAACGCCATCATGGCGGAAAACCCAGATCTCACCGCTCTTGAGCGCCATCGACACCGCAGCGCCACCCAGATCAAGTGCCGCATCAACGTCAGGATGCAGGTGAAACCGGATGTCAAAGGCTATCCCCTGCAGACCTGCCCCGTCCATCGCGCGATCGAACTGCCTTTTGGCTTTGTCGGTTGCGGTCAGCAGAATATCCTCGCCCACCAGCTCACGCCCGTCAAAGCGCAGTTCAAGCGTGCGGGCATGGGTCAGGCCAAACACTTTGGCATAGCCGTCATGACCCACCATGAAGCGGGTGCCTTCGAAGGCATCCTCGAAATCCACGGGCACATCCTGCGGGCCATCCACCAATGCCTCTTGCGACGACCCATTTGCGCCTTCTGCAAGCCGGGCGCTGGAATACCCTTCGACGCATAGGGTCGAATGCGACGGGGTCGCGCGCCCTGCCCTGCGCCATTCCTGCCCAAAACTGCCGCCTGATCCACAGTTCACGATCAGAGGACGGCGCCCCGAGGTCAGCTCAAACGCAAGCGAGGATGCGTGGGCGTTGAACGACGCAGCACCTTTGGGAGGCGCGCTGGCATCCACCAGAACCGTGGTTCTGGAGGCGGCCAATCGTGCATAACCCATTGACAGGTCCGAATGCTGCTGCGGCTTGACACCGCTTTGTGCCAGTGCCTGATCCAGCCGCCCTTCAAGCCCACGCCCGCCCCCGTGAAATCTGGCCAGAGATCCATCTGCATGACGCAGATTTCGCAGAGTAGGTGCAATGCGCTTGATCGCCCCGGTCTGAGAGGCAGGCGTGCCTCGGCCAACTTCACCAAGTGCAGCAGAGGTCCAGGCCAGCAGAGTGAAGACCTCCAGCAATTCTTCCGGATTGCGGGTGAGAATGCCGCCCTCGGCATCGATCTGGCGGTCGCATTCCCGGGCCAGTGCGCGCAATGCGGGATCAGCCAGTTGCTCCAGCCCCTCCAGGGCCAAACCAGCCTGAACCAGCCCTGCGAGCGCTTCGAATCTCGGCAATCCTGGTGTTGCTGCTGTCCAGCGTTTGGAAAGAAACCATGTTTGTTGTGCCAAGGAGCGGAAGAAAGCTCTGCTTTGCGCCTCATCAGCGCCGCGTAGCAGAAATTGCGCGTGGTTGATCCAGCGCATCACCCGACGCCCGGTCAGGTCCGGCGCCCAGCCGGGTCCCTTCCCGCGCCCATGTGCGGTGATCCAGCCCCAGACCCATCGCTGCGCCTTTTCACGGGCGCGCATATCGCCGACGGCTGCCAGATCATCCAGCCAGATGAAACCGTGGCGTTCATCATCAAAATCCGGACTGGGCGCAGCAACATCCCATAGATCGGTGTCATCCGCCTCGACTAGATATCCAGCGAAAAGGAGATTCCCGGCCACCAGTTGTCGCCCGCGTGCAAACGAACCCACGGTGCGCGGCTCAGGCTGGCTGACGAATCCCGAAACCGCCTTCCGCCTTTGGCTCAGGCGCGCGTAAAGGCGGTTCTGAAACCGCATCCAGCGATTGGCCATTGTGTCCGATTCTGACATGACGCTTGCGACTCTGCCCCTTGCGCTCTGCGGGCGCTTGAACACACGATAGACCGGTCCGCGCGTCAAGTCATCGAAAAGCGTCGCCTCAAGCGGATTTGTTCAGACAGGCGATATAGAACCCGTCCATGCCACCCTTGTCCGCCCAGAAATCCGGGCGCAGACGCAAGCCACCTTCTTCTGTAATCCAGTCCGGCTCAACGCCCGCAATCTCAAGCGCCGCACGGTCAATCTGCATATCCGGGTATTGATCCAGCGCCTCTTCGATCTGCACCTCTCCTTCGTCCGGCAACAAGGAACAGGTGCAATATAGCAATCGGCCTTCGGGTTTGAGCAGGGTCCAGGCATGGGCCAGCATCCGGGCCTGTAGCTCGATCAATCCCCCGAATTCCGAGCCATCCTTGGCGAAGGGTAAATCAGGATGGCGGCGAATCGTGCCCGTGGCCGAACACGGCGCGTCGAGCAGGATGGCATCATACTGGCCCCGATGGTCCAGCGCATCACCAGCGATCACCTTAGCCTTCAAACCTGTCCGTTTCAGGTTCTCGCGCACCCGCTCCAACCGTGTTTCAGAGATATCCAGCGCCGTGACCTCTGCCCCTACCACAGCCAATTGCAACGTCTTGCCACCGGGCGCGGCGCAAAGGTCCAACACCTTTTCCCCGGCTTTCGGGGCCAGCACGCGCACAGGCAGCGCCGCTGCCGCATCCTGAACCCACCAGTTTCCACGCTTGTAGCCCGGCAAAGCCGACACCTGCCCCGCATCCTGCAAACGGACTGAGCCGGTGGGCAGGGCTTTTCCGCCCGGCGCCTCGGCGCCCGGTTTCAGCGTCACGTCCAGCGGTGCACCATTGAAATGGGCCTGTTCCATACCCTTTACTGCGTCATCGCCCCACGCCATGATCAGAGGATCGCGCAGCCAGTCGGGCAGACGGGGCACGCGCATCTTGGGCCAAGCATCCGGTCCATCGGCGGCAATCTTGCGCAAGACTGCATTCACCAACCCCTTGAGCCGCCCATGCTTGCGCGAGCGTCCCACGATCTCGACCATCGAATTGACCACGCCATGCGCGGCCTCGCCCTGACACAACTCGACCGTTCCAAGCCGCAGCGCGTTATGCACCGTTAGCGCCGGTGTCTGCCGCAAGTGATCGGCCAACAGCCGGTCGGCACGCTCAAGCCCGCGTAGGGTTTCAATCGTCAGACGCTGCGCGCGCGCGCGATCCTCGGGTACCAGACGATCCAATGCGCCGGCCGCCAGACATTCAGGTAACAGCCGCCCCTCGCCCAATATCTGATCCAGCAGATAGATTGCACTGCGCCGCGCGGCGGTTGCAGAGTTTGACATGATGCTGAGTGCCTCTCGTGACCTTTGCCGCATTGCCTTGGGCGGACGAGGGCGTATATCAAGGCCCTGAACAGAAAGGAACCCGATGTCATGAGTGACGAGCGCAAAGACCTGCCCCCCGCCGCTCAGCGCGCATTGGCCGAGGCTGAGGAACGTCGCAAAAAGGCCGAAGCGGAAGCCAAGGCGCAGCCCAAGGAACTGGGTGGGCGCGACGGTCCCGATCCGGCCCGCTATGGCGATTGGGAGAAAAAGGGCATCGCCATCGACTTCTGATCAGGCCGCGCCCCGAAGCGCCTGCAGAAAGTCGTCTATCAACGCTCTTTGCCGTTTCGACCTTGCCCGATCCTCGGGCCAGGTCAGCCAATAGCCATCCTTTGTCCGAAGCTCGGGCATATCCAATCTGTGTAACTGACCAGTCTTTAAGCCGCCCGAAGCCAACGGTAGTGAACCCAACGCGATCCCCATGCCCTGACGCGCGGCCGTGATCGCGTGACCTACCGAGTCAAAACTGATCCGACCAGCCGGTAATTCATCAACCCCCGCTACCTGCGCCCAGTCCTTCCAACCCGGGCGTTCTCCGCGCAAATCAATCAGCGGCGCACCCCACTTGATGCCAGATGCGGCCATCGGTGCCAGAACTTCAGGCGCAATTAGCTTTGCCTTTCGTCCAGGCCAAACGCCTCTGCCATAGCGGATCTGCAGCCAGGTACGCTCTTCCTCCAGTGAGGCTCGGCGCGCCATCGAATCTGTCATTACACGCACATTTGGCTGCGCCTCAAGGAACGTGGGCAAGGCTGGCAGAACCAGCGCGTGGATATGCGACGAAAGTCCCGCGACCCGAAGCTCGCGCGGAGTTTTGCCGAACAGATCCTCGGTATTGCGTTCCAGTGCTTGCAGGCTGTCCTGCACCAATGGCAGATAGCTTTCGCCTTCGATGGTCAGCGAAACACCGCGGGCTTCGCGCACAAACAATGACCGGCCCAGCCACGCCTCAAGATTGCCTATCCGTTGACTGACCGCCGCCTGCGTCAAACCAAATTCGCGCGCAGCAGCAGAAAAACCACCCAGCCGCCCGGCGGCTTCGAACACACGCAGCCAGTCCAATGGAGGTAGTCCGATCTTCTTCTTATCCATAAGATTTTCCAAGTCTCAGAGGCAACAAGGTTTAATTGTAGTAATGTCACGAAGCGCATATCTCCTCAAGCAAAGTCCGCGCCGAATAGGAGAGACCCCATGCTGCGCTCAGCTACTTTCGACCCTTCCATGGTCACCGTCGCATTTTCCGATGGTACCCAGGCCAGATTTCACGCCATTTGGCTGCGCGACAATGCGCTGGACCCCGAGACCCGCGCCCCCGGCAACGGGCAGCGCCTGATCACAATCGGCGATATCCCCTCCGATATCTCGGTCAGCGCTGCCGATATCCGAAATGGCAATCTGAGCGTGACGTTCCAGCCCGAAAACAAATCCGTGATGTTCCCTGCCGATTGGCTGGCCGATCACGTTTATGACCGCGAACAGGCGCAAGAAGTTGGCCGCACCGCATCCGGCGTCATCACATGGGAGCGTGGTATCAGCGCCCCCAGCGGTGACTGGGAAAGGGTGCACACCGACCCGGAGGCCAAGCGCAGCTGGCTGGCCGCCGTCGCGGAGTACGGCTTTGCCAAGCTGACAGGTGGCCCGACCGAGCCCGAATCGCTGCTGAAAGTGGCCGATCTGTTCGGCTATGTGCGCCAGACAAATTATGGCCCCTATTTCGAGGTTCGGACCGAGGTGAACCCGACCAACCTCGCCTATACCGGGTTGGGGTTGCAGGCCCATACCGACAACCCTTATCGCGACCCGGTACCGACACTGCAAATCCTCTACTGCCTTGAGAACTCGGCCGAAGGCGGCGATTCCATCGTTGTCGATGGTTTCCGCGCGGCTGAGCGTCTGCGCGATCTGAACCCCGAGGGCTTCGCCTTGCTTGCAGGCTATCCGGCACGGTTCGAGTATAAAGGTTCGGACGGGGTCTGTTTGCGGTCACGTCGCCCGATGATCGAGCTTTCCCCCGATGGCGAGTTGATCGGCATTCGCTTCAACAACCGCTCGTCTGCGCCGTTCGTGGATGTACCCTTTGACAAGATGGAAGCCTACTATGCAGCCTATCGCCAGCTGGGTGAGATCATTGACGATCCCGCTATGGGCGTGTCTTTCAAGCTGGAACCGGGCGAAAGTTTCATCGTCGACAACACTCGCGTAATGCATGCACGGCTGGGCTATTCCGGGGCCGGGTCTCGCTGGTTGCAGGGATGCTATGCTGACAAGGATGGGCTGCTTTCGACACTGGCCGCCATGCAGATGACACAACCGGAGGCGGCGGAATGAAACCCGATTTCTCGACCTTAAACCGGGACAATATCGTGGCCTTTATCGGTGACATCTTCGATCGTCGGGGGGGTGAGGAATATCTGGGGGAACCCGTCACCATGGCCCAGCACATGCTGCAGGGTGCCACGATTGCGGAACAGAACGGACAGTCTGAAGAAATCATCGTCGGTGCGCTGTTGCACGACATTGGCCATTTTACTTCAGAATTCGGCACTTACCATCCGGACGATACCGAGGACCGATATCATGAAGATGCAGGTGCAGAGGTGTTGGAGCAGTTCTTTCCGTCGGTCATCACCGATTGCTGCCGGTATCACGTTGCAGCCAAGCGGTATCTCTGCGCCACCAAGCCGGAGTATTTCAATCGCCTGTCCGAAGCCTCGGTCCATACGCTGGAACTGCAGGGTGGTCCGATGAGTGGCAAGGAGATAGCCGAGTTCGAGGCAAATCCGAACCTGAAAGAGATCATTCAGGTCCGTTATCTGGACGAAGCGGGAAAACGCGCTGATATGGAGACCCCGGATTTCGCCCATTTCGCACCGATGGTACAACGGATGGTCGACCGGCACATTCAGGCAAGCTGAGACAGCTTTCATCTGCCCGATCGATAGAGCCAAGAAAATTCGTCGAATTTTCTTGGCTCTTGATCCTAAAGCCTACAGCCCCAGAACATCCACCATGTCATACTGGCCCGGTGCCTTGCCTTGACCCCACAACGCGGCTTTGAGCGCCCCACGGGCAAAGATCGCACGGTCAGTAGCTAGATGGCGCAACACGATACGCTCACCGGGTGCCGCGAACAGGACATCGTGTTCGCCGACAATGTCTCCGCCACGAATCGCGTGGAAGCCGATATCGCCGCGTTTTCGCGCACCGGTAATACCGTCGCGGCCCCGATCGGCCACATCCGCCAACTTGACACCGCGCCCTTCTGCGGCAGCTTCGCCCAGCATCAAAGCCGTGCCTGAAGGCGCATCGACCTTGTGATGGTGATGCCCCTCGATGACCTCGATATCGAAATCCTCATCCAGCGCGGCGGCAACCTTTTTGGTGAGCTGCACCAACAGATTGACCCCAAGGCTCATATTCCCGGCCCGCACAATCACGGCATGGCGCGCGGCAGGTTCCAAAGCTGCGATCTGTTCATCCGTCATTCCGGTGGTGCCAATCACGTGAACGCACCGCGCTTGTGCTGCCAGCGCGGCAAACTCGAGCGTCGCCTCGGGCGCCGTAAAGTCGATAACAGCCTGCGCCTGCGCAAATGCCTCCAGCGGATCGTCAGTGACGGTAACACCGAGCGCCTGCCCGCCCATTGCCTGACCCACATCCTGACCGATCCAGTCATGACCCTTACGCTCGACCACACCAACCAGACGCGCCTGATCGCTCTCAGACACGGTCTTGATCAGCATCTGCCCCATACGGCCCGAAGCCCCTGTGATGACGATCCCCGGAATATGGGTCATTGCGCTGGTCCTTTCTAAAGTCGGCTCAAAGCCTCCTACCCGGTTCGCGCCCGCTTGGCAAAGCCCCGCTTTGGGCTTAGATCGGGGGGCATGGCAAAGAACAAATTCCACGATGGCCCCGGCCCTTCCCAACGACAGCTGCGCGTCGGCGAACTGATCCGCCGCACCCTGTCCGAGGTTCTGGCGCGCGGAGATGTCCACGACCCCGACCTGAACCGTATGTCGATCACCGTGGGTGAGGTGCGCACCTCGCCCGATCTGAAGATCGCCACCGCCTATGTGCTGCCCCTGGGCGGCAAGGGGCAGGAAGACGTGATTGACCTGCTGGCCCGCAACAAGGGCGAGCTGCGGCGCGTAATCGGCAAGAAGCTGAACCTAAAATTCTCGCCCGATCTGCGGTTCCGTCTGGATGACACGTTTGATCGACTGGACGACACCCGCCGTATGTTTAATCAGGACGCGGTACGCCGCGATCTGGACGAGTGATCCGTACCCTTGTCATGCTGTGTGCTGTCCTTTGGGCCGCGCAAGTCTCTGCAGTCACCTGCGAGAAGCTGACTCATGAGGACAAGCGATATACGGTTTGCGAGGTGGATACCTCGGAAGATTTGCGCCTGTTTCTGAACGATGAAAATGGCGATCTGTTGGGTCATTTCTCTTCGGTGAATGAGGCGTTGGAGCCTCAGGGGAAAAGGCTCGTCTTTGCGATGAATGCGGGCATGTACCATGACGACCGCTCGCCCGTCGGCCACTATGTCGAAGAAGGGCAAGAGCAGATGCGCGTGATACCGAATGCCGGACCCGGCAATTTCGGCCTGCTGCCCAACGGTGTGTTCTGCATCCGTGAAAACCGTGCCGATGTGTTCGAGACTTTGGATTTCGTCGATCAGGCACCGCAGTGCCGCTTTGCGACACAATCGGGCCCCATGCTGGTGATCAACGGAGAGTTACACCCTCGCTTTCTGCCGGATTCAACCTCGCGCTACACCCGAAACGGGGTGGGCACCAGCGCCGATGGCACGCGTGCGGTGTTTGCGATCTCGGACGATTACGTCACTTTCTTTGAATTTGGCAGCCTATTCCGCGATGTATTAAAAACACCGAATGCGCTGTTTCTAGATGGCAACATTTCCCGCATGTATGATCGCGCCAGCAACCGGTCGGATATCGGGTTTTCGCTGGGACCCATCGTGGGTGTCGTCGAGGACGTTCCGGCAAATTGACAGCATCGAAACGATCCGCTAACTCGCGCGCCTCAGCAAGACTCAAGGTGTAGAATGGGACGCAAACGCAAGGGCCGCGACATTTCCGGTTGGCTGGTGGTGGACAAGCCCGCTGGCATGACTTCGACCGCGGTGGTCAACAAGGTGCGTTGGGCGATGGACGCCAAGAAAGCCGGCCATGCGGGCACGCTGGACCCCGAGGCGACCGGCGTTCTGGCCGTTGCGCTGGGTGAGGCAACCAAGACCGTCCCCTACATCACCGATGCGCTGAAGGCCTACACCTTCACCGTGCGGCTGGGGCAGGCCACCAACACCGATGATGCCGAGGGCGAAGTCATCGCTGAAAGCATTGCGCGCCCCTCGGATGAGGATATCAAACAAGCGCTCGGCCCGTTTCTGGGCGATATCAAACAGGTGCCGCCCAAGTTCTCGGCCGTGAAAATTGACGGTCAACGCGCCTATAAGCTGGCCCGAGATGGCGAGGATGTAGAACTGACCGCCCGCCCTCTTTGGGTAGAGGAACTGGTGCTGATCGACCGCCCCGACGAAGACCACGTCGTGCTGGAGATGACCTGTGGCAAAGGTGGCTATGTCCGTTCCATTGCGCGTGATCTGGGCGAAGCGCTCGGCTGCCACGGCCACGTGAAAAAACTGCGCCGCATCTGGTCCGGCCCGTTTGAGGCCGCGGATGGCCTGACCATCGAACAGATCGACGAGATGGCCAAAACCACCGCTCTGGATGATTATCTGCATCCGCTGGAAACCGGCTTGTCGGACCTACCCGAGCTGAAATGCACCTCTGAAGGAGCCACCCGTCTGCGGAATGGCAATCCGGGCATGGTGCTCGCCTCTGACGTGGAATACGGCGACGAGGCCTGGGCCTCGCTGGATGGCAAGGCCGTGGCCGTAGGAATTTACAAGTCGGGCGAATTGTACCCAAGCCGCGTCTTTGCCGCCAACTGATGACTGTTCAGGCGGCGATACGCAATTTGTGACCCAGTCGAAGTATCTCGGACACCAGTAGATCCAGATCCTGCTTTTGCGTGCGGTGATTGTTGACCGCCACCCGTAGGCAATGCGCTCCCTGAACCGTTGTATCCGATAAAACCGCTGTGCCTTCCTCTTGCAGGCACAACATGATTTCGCTGTTAATCGCACGCAGAGTTTCGGGGCTGAGACCGCCCGGGTCATAGCGGAAACAAACGATGTTTATGTTGGTGGGGAACATCAAGGTGAGGTCATCCTCTGCCTCGATCAGCGAAGTCAGATAACGCGCCTTTTCGATATCCTGATCAATGAGCCTGCCGAATTTCTGAACGCCGTGCTCCTTCAAGGACATCCAGACCTTGAGCGCTCGAAACCCACGCGAAGTCTGAATGCCGTAATCGTGCAAAAACGCCGCCCCGGCGACGCCTCGGGATTGCGGTTCCAGGTATTCCGGGGTCAGAGTAAATGTCGCGTGGTGGGCATCATGGCTTCGCACCAACGCGCAACCCACTTCGAAAGGCGCATGTAACCATTTGTGTGGGTCGAGCGCGACGGAATCCGCGCTTTCGATGCCGGACACGCGCCAACTGTTATCATGGGCGATTGCAATTAACGCACCGATACAGCCGTCAACATGAAACCACAGGCCTTCCTCGCGGCAGAAATCGGCAATCGCCGACAAGTCGTCGATGGCGCCTGTGTTCACGGTTCCGGCGGTGGCAATCACACAAGCGGGGTTAAGGCCGTCTGCGCGATCCTGCGCGACCATGCCGGCAAGCGCTTCAAGATCCATCGTCAAATCGTCTTGCGTAGGAATGCGCCGCAGCGCCTTGTTGCCCAGACCCAGTGTTTCGAGCGACTTTTGGTGACAACTGTGCATCTGATCCGATCCGTAATACCGCATCGGCTTATCCATGGCGGCGATGCCCTCTTCGCGCATGTCGATCCCGGATTTGACGTTGCGGGCCACCGTCAGCCCGATCAAGTTTGCCACGCTGCCGCCGCTGACCAATGTCCCACTGGCCCCTTCCGGCAGACCGATCATCTCGCGTAGCCAGTCGACGACTTGTCGGTCGATCAGGGCTGCCGCATGATTCCCACCCCCTAGGTTCGATCCCTGAACTGCGGCCAGAAAATCCGCCATCGCGCCTGTGAAATTGCTTGCGCCCATGTACCAGCCCCAAAACCGGGGATGAATATTGCCCATCGGATACTGCATGACCTGAGACTGGACATCATCCATCAAATCATCCAGCGGCATACCCTGCTGAGGCGCGGGCGTTTCAAACCCGTTGCGTATGGCAGTCGGCATATCTTTCCAAATCGACCGATCACGCACATCACGCGTATGATCCAACGCCATATCCAACATCTCATGCGCTAATTTGCGGGTCTCCTCCCAATCCGCCGGATCCAATGTTTCGAATGTCATGTCTTCCCCCAGAAAAAGTCGATCAAATGAAGGCAGGTATAGCACAAGTTAGAGACCAGGACATCGACCCTTGTAAACGGGTCCAATTCCAGCCAAACCCGGCTGCATGATCACCCGTTCTCATACCAAGGGCGACGCGCCCTCGACTGCTATCTACTCCGATTGCGAAAAATACCGCTATAGCCTGACCCGTATCTGGAACCCGGGGGGCCGCAAGGCGTTGTTTGTGATGCTGAATCCGTCGACGGCGACCGAGGTGCAGAACGACCCCACGGTGGAACGTTGCGAGCGTCGCGCACGCACACTGGGTTTCGGAGCTTTTCAGGTCACCAATATCTTTGCCTGGCGCGACACTGATCCGCGCAAGATGCGTGCATCTGCAGATCCGGTGGGGCCTGAGAATGACGCAGCCATCCTGGACGGCGTGGAATGGGCGGATCAGGTCATCGCCGCCTGGGGCACCCATGGCGCACATCTGGAACGCGGCCCCGCAGTTGAGGACTTGCTGCGCGGCACGGGCCAGCCCTTGTTCCACCTTGGGCTGACCAAGGACGGGCATCCGAAGCATCCTCTCTACATTGCGTACACTCAGCAGCCCGAACCCTGGTGATAAAGGATTAACCACGCTCTCAGCTTCGCTTTGACCAAGCCATTGTTTGCATGAGATGTTTTACACTCGGAGCCATTGTGCTTGCGGAGGGTAGATATGTTTCTGATCGGATTATTCGGAATGGCCGCCATGGGTGGTGCCGCCTACGCAATCAGCGACGTACTTGTGCCAGAAGACAAAGGCGATGACGAGGATGAAGACGATCGCATCGAGGAAACGGCCGACGACGACCTGTCGGAAGGCAATTTGCTTGACGCGGACGAGAATGTCGACGAGCCCAGCTCTGCCGAGGAAACCGACTCTGACACTGGCGAGATTGTGTCTGAGTATGAGGGCGATCTGGTCATTGCGGGCGATGAGGATGCGGATGTTGTGACCGGGCAGGAAGGCAACGATCAGATCAACGGATATGGCGGGGACGACTGGATCGACGGCGGCGCCGGCAACGACGTGTTGTATGGCGGTGGTGGCGGGGACGTCCTGTTTGGCAACCTCGGGAATGATGTGCTCCATGGTGAATATGGTGACGACGCGCTGGACGGAATGTCAGGAAATGACGACCTGTATGGTCATTTCGGAACAGATGATCTGAGCGGCGGTGATGGGAATGACAGGCTTTTTGGTGGTCAGGGCGATGACACGTTAAGCGGCGATGACGGCGACGACGCGCTACAAGGCGGAGATGGCGACGACTACCTTGTTGGGGGTGCCGGTGAAGACGCCCTGTTTGGCGGAGATGGTGATGACATCTTGTCCGGAGAAGATGGCCTGGACGAGCCTGCGCGCGACTTCCTGAACGGGGGCTCTGGGGACGACGTCATTCTTGCCGAAGACGGCGATGTGGTCACAGGTGGAGAGGGTGAGGACGAGATCGTTGTGCAGTCCGACCCCGAGCAGGAAGCCACGACAATCATGGATTTCCAGATCGGTCACGACAAGCTTCTGATCACCTGGGACAACCCGGAAGAACCGGAATTGACGATCGAACAGGACAGTGAAAACAACAGCTTGACCCATGTTCGGGTCAATGGCGAAGACGTCGCTCAGCTTTTTGGCGCAGAGGGTCTGACTGTTGAAGATATTCAGTTTGTGACCGAAGCCCAGTTGGAGCAGTACGCCTTCACCAGTTGAGCCTGCAGAATCCCTTTGCCATTTGCGGTGAATGCGCCTATACGCGCCCATCCGCATCGGAATCGGTGCGGTTTTCTCCATGGGCCTGTGCTGGACGACATCCCGGCCTGCGCCATCAACTCTAACCTTTAAAGGAGACCCCGATGTCGATTACTGCCGCTGATAAAGCACGCGTCATGAAAGAATTCGCAACCAAGGACGGCGACACTGGTTCGCCTGAAGTCCAGGTTGCTATCCTGACCTCGCGCATCAACACCCTGACCGAGCACTTCAAAACCCACAAGAAAGACAACCACGGTCGTCGTGGTCTGCTGAAGATGGTTGCTCAGCGCCGTAAGCTGCTGGACTATCTGAAGGGCAAAGAAGAAGCACGCTATCAGGACCTGATCAAAAAGCTGGGCATCCGCCGCTAAACGCGTTTTGTTCATGTTGTACAGGCGCTGAGGCCCTGTTCGTACAAATTGTACATCTTGTACGCCCGCCATTTGGTGGGCGTATTTGTTTTGGTCACTGTCTAATCTAGTGAACTGTGCGGCGCGCGAATTTCCCGCCATGTTCATGAGAGACGGCACACACATACCTGCGGCCCAAACCTTACCGCTACGCAAAGAAGCGCAAACTTTTTTAACTTCCTGTGAACCACTTCACTGAACGCGGTCAAAGATTGCGCCATTCTGAGGATGTTAGTGAGTAGGCGCTTCTTTTGTTTCGAGCGTCAGGTTTTTCATAGTCCTCCCTTTTTTACTGGGCGTGCCTGTAGCGGGCGCGCCCATTTTCGTTCGGGACACACTGATGAAACCTACTTGCCTTTGGTATCAAGCGCTTGAACGCCGGGATGGCGAAACAGTTTCGCCATCGCAATCAGTGCCAGTACACCGCAGATGACCGCGAGCACGAAAGGCATCCGCAAATTGATAGCCATGAGGGACCCGCTGAGGGCCGTAATGGTCCCAGAGCCCAACGCGTAGATGGCGACTGTCACACCCATGACCCAACCTTGCTCGGTTGGGCCGACGCTCGCGGAAAACAACGAAAGCATGGTCGGGTACATGATCGCGAACGCGATGGTTATCGGAACAATCAGGACATAGGTCAGATCGGCCATGGGGTTCAGCATGAAGGCCAATATCCCAAGTGCCATCGCTGCAATGGAGACATACAGAATCGGAAACTTTTTATAGCGCTCGTGCAGCGGCGCGGTGAGGTAGGCACTGCCAAAGGCCATGGAGCCTCCGAACACGGCGAGGGCCATGCTGTTTTGAAGCGTACTGAACTTGAACCGGGTCAGCAGATACGTGTCGATGAAGAAGAAAAACGCATTCAGGCACATCAGCGAGAACAACATGACGACCGAAAGCCGCAAAACGACCGGGTGCGAGAAGACTTTCCACAGGTTCAAAACAACATCTAAAAGCCCGAAGTCAATTTTTTGTCTTTTGAAACCGGGTTCGGAGAAGAAGAACAGAATCAGTGCCATGTTGATCAGGATCAGGGCAATGGCGACGTAGAAAGGCAGTTCCAGTGACGCAAATGACCCCATCAGGTTTTGGTCGCTGAGCAATCCTGAAATCAGTGGCCCCCCGAGCAGGCCCAGCGCGGATGCCGCAACAATCATCCCGAGGTTTTTTGATTTCTCCTGATCGTCATGGCTGATGTCGATCAATGCGGCCTGCGCAATGGGTTGGTTGGCCGTCGTAAACCCGGAAATGGCGCGCCCCAAAAGTAACAGCCAATAGCTGGACGTCATGATCGCGGCCACAGTCAGAACGTAGCCGATCAGGGCACCGGTAAGGCAGATCATGATGCCTGTTTTACGCCCGATATAGTCCGACAACTTGGCGATGAAGGCCGCCCCGAAAAAGTAGAACAAAAAGAAGACGACAATCAGAATCGTATAGTCGAGCTGGCGGATATTCGTCGCTGTTCCATGTGCGAGGAAAGCCTGGTGTGGATCCAGCAGGATCGTGTTGAAAATCGGCACGATCAATCCAAAACCCATCACGTCAATGAATACGACCAGCAACAGAGACAATCGTGAAAGGTTCATAACAGCATCCTCGTTACGGTCCCGGAAAAATCCAACTTCAAAAACATTGAGGGGGCAGGTCACATCACAAGAAACACGCGCTGCGCCAAGAGTTGCCCAGAGTCAGGGTATGGGCTCTTTTGTTTTCTGTCCAATTTGGCGCGGCGACGGGCGGTATCCGGGGGGCTGACCTTGGGTTTCGAATTGTGACGCCGCGTCGCGAAAGCCGGGCCCTAGGTTAGAGGGTTGACGTAAGCGTAAGCAGTGTCGTGATTTTTTTCCAAGTGGTCAAAAAAATGATGCAAACAGCAGATTTCTTCCCCCTTTCTCGGCACCCCATTTTTCTTACATGGACGGTGTCGCTGCGGGTTCACACTCACGGAAGTTGGTCTTTGAGCCCTTCCCTCAAGTGGCTTGGACCTGACCCGCAGCGGCAAGGATTTGATGACCATATGTTGCGGGAGTTGAATGATGCCATTGAAGACAATTCTGAGCCGGGTGTTTGCAACCAAGATGTCTGAGACGTCCAACGCCACAAATGCGCGGTCGATTTTGAACAATCCCTACGACCATAAGAAGGCAATTTCGAAGGTCGAGACAGCGGCGGTTCTTCGCGGGATCCTAGAAGATGAAAAGATGGAATATCCAACCCAAGGCAAACGCGAGGATTCGCTGCACTGACCGCCGTTTGGTACGCTCCTGACGACTGCTGCATGGGTACGCGCTACAGGGGCCGCTCCGGACCAAAAACGCCCGCCGAACTGGCGGGCGTTTCGGTTTTCTCAGGATAATCCCAGTTACATCTTGGCCTTTTCTGATTTAAGCGCCAGCCACAGGCAGTAGCACATGATCAGAACCACCAAGGTAAACGGAATTCCAGTCGACACCGCTGCCCCTTGCAAGGCAGAGAGACCTCCGCCCAGCAGCAGTGCGATTGCGACGAGGCCTTCAAGCGTGCACCAGAACACGCGTTGCACAACCGGTGCGTCCATCTTTCCGCCTGCCGTGATCGTGTCGATCACCAGCGAGCCTGAGTCCGACGATGTGACAAAGAATACAACGATCAGGATCAGAGCGATCGGGGCAATGATGCCGTAAAGCGGCAGTTCCTTCAGGAACCCGAACAGCGCACCTTCTGGGGCGTAACTGTCGATCACCGTGGCGCGGACACCTTCTGCGCCGCCTGCGTTCAGCATGTCGATGGCTGCGCCGCCAAAGGTCGACATCCACAAGGCACATACCGCAGTGGGTGCCAGCAAGGCGCAGATCACGAATTCACGCACTGTGCGACCTTTGGAGATACGGGCGATGAACATGCCCACGAAAGGCGACCATGCGATCCACCAGGCCCAGTAGAAGGTTGTCCAGCCGTGGAAGTAACTGGTGTCTTCCCGACCGAACGGATTGGACAGAGCAGGCAGGTGCGTCACGTAATCCACCATCACGTTGAAATACCGTGCAATGGCGGTGCCGACACCGGTAACTACAATGACGAAGATGAACAGTCCTACGGCCATGATCATGTTGATCTCACTCAACCGTTTGACTCCTGCATCCATGCCCATCAGGACCGAGCCCAGTGCGATCATCGTAATGCCTATGATCAGCAGGACGGTGACGGTGGGGCTGGGTTCGATGCCAAAGACCTCATACAGCCCGGCGGCCACCTGTTGTGCGCCCAAACCCAATGATGTGGTCAGGCCGAAGAGGGTCGCGAATACTGCCAGAGTATCGATGATGTGGCCCCACCAGCCCCAGACGCGCTCGCCCAGGATCGGATAAAAAGCCGAACGCAGGGTCAATGGTAGCCCGAGATTATAGCTGAAGATTGCAAGCGCCAGACCAACGGCCGCATATACCGCCCAGCCTTCGAGACCCCAATGATGGATCGTGCCGACAATGCCGATATATTCGTTACCCGGCACAGCGATATCGATGCCCAGCGGGCGGGCGTTGCCGTCTTCTGCAAAGTTGTAATAGACCGGCTCCATCACGCCGAAGAACAACAGCCCGATGCCGATCCCGGCCGCGAACATCATCGCGATCCATCCGGCGTAGGAATAGTCGGGTTTGGCGTCCTTGCCGCCGATCCGCACCTTGCCCACCGGCAAGATGATCAACACCAGACAGAACAGGGTGATTGCGTCAACCGACAGCACCAGAAACCAGTCAAACGTGCTGGTCAGCCATGGTCGGAGCCAGCCAAAGAACGTGGCTGCGGATTCCTGATTTGCCAGCGCGATCAGGACGAACGCAAAGATCAGGATACTAGAGATCAAAAAGACCGGGTTATGGATGTCCAGACCGAAAGGCCGGACATTGTCCTGCCCCAGCTCATATTCGGTCTCAAAGTCATAAATCCGGGGATCCGGATCCAGCATTTTCTTGGTTTGTGCCATGCGTCTGCCCTTCTGTTCGCTACGTGCAAACGCCAAGGTATTCGACCGGCGGACGGAGGTGATATTCGTATTCCCTTGGCGCGTTTCCGTCGTTTCGACCGCAGGTATGGTGGTTTCAGCCTATACGGATACTAAATTTTCACCAAATATATTCGATTTCGCGAATAATTAGGCGGTGGGAGCGACCGAATTAGCTTTCAGAGCTGCAAATATCCTGTTATTCAACCAAATGGTTGACTGAAGCAGGAAAGGCATGTAATTCATCCAAATGGTTGAACGAGAGAATCGCTATGACCTAAGCGCTATATTGAAGGCCGCGTCCGACCCAACCCGCCGCGTGATCCTAACGATGCTCGCGCAGCAGGGCCCCTTGCGGGTGACGGATATTGCGCGGCAATTCGATATGAGCCTCAACTCGGTGTCCAAGCACATCAAGGTGCTGGAGAATGCCGGGCTGGTGCGGCGTCGGACGGAATGGCGCGAGCATCTGATCGAGGTGCAGATGGCCCCCTTGTCAGCCGTGGATGACTGGTTCGCCGGGCTGCGTTCGATCTGGGCGCTTCGGCTGGACGCCTTGGAAACTGCTTTGGAGGACCCAGAAGATGACGGAACTGTCCCTTGAAATAACCCGCGCCATTCCGCACCCGCCGGAAAAGGTGTTTGATGCTTGGCTAGACCCGGAAATGTTGGCCAAGTTCATGCTGCCCGGTCCCAACATGTCAGTGCCCGAAGCTTATTCTGACGCCAAGGTAGGGGGCCGGTTCAAGATCATCATGCGCGCGCCCGAGGCCGGGGACCTTCCGCATGAGGGCGAATACAAAGTGATCGACCGGCCCAATCGGCTGCAATTCACTTGGAACTCTCCTTACAGTCAGGACGATTCCACCGTGACGCTAGATTTCACGCCCACCGATAAGGGTACTGAATTGCGCCTGCACCACATCCGCTTCCCTTCGGAAGAAAGCCGAGACAATCATGAAGGCGGCTGGACCCGGATCCTTGAAGTGCTGGAGGTCGCGCTGTGAACAACTGGCTTGCCCTTGGCGCGGGAGTCATCGCCGCCTTTCTGCTGGGCTGGCTGGTCTACGGACCTGTGGGATTTCAGAAACGTTGGGCCGAAGGTACTCGGATCGATCCGACACCGCCTGACACACCACCTCTGCCTCAACTGGCAGCCCAGATCATATTTCTGATCCTGCTGGCTGCTGTGATCGCCGTGACCGAGACCACCAATAGCCTTGGCGTTGCAGTTCTGGCCATCCTTGCGGTGGCTGCTCAGGCCGCATCGGTCGGGGCATGGGCGCAGAAAAGCGGCTTCGCCATCGCAGTCGACACCGGATATGCGCTGGGCTGCGGCGTGGTGATGATATTGGCGCACGCTATCCTTTGATACATCGGCCCCTGCCCAGCTTGGGCGGGGGTTAGGCAATCCCCTGCCCCCCAAAAACTCCCGACTTTCCAAAGCTTGCAAACTGATGTATGGGCCTGTCATCTGAGACGTTGTGCCCTGACCCCGGCACTCGAATGGAAGATAAAGTGGGGTCGGCGGCAATGGGGCCGCCATGCAAACCGGAGACCCGCAGGGGCGGGAGTGCTCCGTTCTAGGATACGCATATGTTTGATGTAACAAAGAAATCGATTCAGTGGGGCGAAGAGACGCTGACACTGGAAACCGGCAAGGTTGCCCGTCAGGCCGACGGCAGCGTGATTGCCACGCTGGGTGAAACCAGCGTCATGGCGAACGTGACCTTTGCCCGTGCTCAAAAGCCCGGTCAGGATTTTTTCCCGCTGACCGTACACTATCAAGAAAAATACTATGCCGCCGGTAAGGTTCCGGGTGGCTTCTTCAAGCGCGAAGCGCGCCCGACCGAGAAAGAGACGCTGACCGCGCGTCTGATCGACCGTCCGATCCGCCCGCTGTTTGTTGACGGCTTCAAAAACGAAGTTCTGGTGATGTGCACCGTGCTGTCCCACGATCTGGTCAACGACCCCGACATCGTTGCGATGATCGCGGCATCCGCTGCTCTGACCATTTCCGGCGCGCCGTTCATGGGTCCGATCGCCGGTGCCCGCGTTGGTTTCGAGGATGGCGAATACGTTCTGAACCCGACCGTCGACGACATGCAGGACCTGCGCCTGAACCCTGAACAGCGTCTGGACCTGGTTGTCGCCGGTACCAAAGACGCCGTGATGATGGTGGAATCGGAAGCGTACGAACTGTCCGAGGCGGAAATGCTGGGCGCGGTAAACTTCGCGCATGAGCAAATTCAGCCCGTGATCGACCTGATCATCTCGCTGGCCGAAGAAGCCGCGAAAGAGCCGTTCGAATTTGTCGCCCCCGATTACTCGGAGCTGTCCGCCGCTGTTTCGGCTGCCGGTGAAGAGAAGATGCGCGCCGCGTTCGCGATCACCGACAAGCAAGAGCGCACCGCCGCTGTTGCCGCGGCCCGTGAAGCGATCAAGGAAGCGTTGACCGAAGAGCAACTAGAAGACGGCAACCTCGGTTCCGCTATGAAGAAGCTGGAAGCTGGCATTCTGCGCGGTGACGTCGTCAAAGGCGGCAAACGTATCGACGGTCGTTCGACCACCGATATCCGTTCGATCGTCGCAGAAACCTCGATGCTGCCGCGGACCCACGGTTCTGCCCTGTTCACCCGTGGTGAGACTCAGGCATTGGCCGTGACCACGCTGGGCACCGGTGACGACGAACAGTTCATCGACGCGCTACACGGCAACTTCAAATCGAACTTCCTGCTGCACTACAACTTCCCCCCCTACTCGGTTGGCGAAGTTGGCCGCGTGGGTGGTCCGGGCCGTCGTGAGATCGGCCACGGCAAGCTGGCATGGCGTGCCCTGCAGGCGGTTCTGCCTGCGGCGACCGACTTCCCCTACACGATCCGCATCGTGTCGGAGATCACCGAATCCAACGGCTCGTCCTCGATGGCGTCGGTTTGCGGTGGTTCGCTTTCGATGATGGATGCGGGCGTTCCGCTCAAAGCACCGGTTGCCGGTGTGGCCATGGGTCTGATCCTGGAAGATGACGGCAACTATGCCATCCTGTCGGACATTCTGGGTGACGAAGACCACCTTGGCGACATGGACTTCAAAGTGGCTGGCACCGAAAACGGCATCACCTCGCTGCAGATGGACATCAAGGTTGCGGGCATCACGCCTGAGATCATGGAGAAAGCCCTAGCGCAAGCCAAGGACGGCCGGATGCACATTCTGGGTGAGATGGGCAAAGCCCTGTCCGAGACCAACGAATTCTCGGTCCACGCGCCGCGCATCGAGACCATGAACATCCCCACCGACAAGATCCGTGAAGTGATCGGTTCAGGCGGCAAGGTCATCCGCGAGATCGTCGAGGTTTCGGGCGCCAAGGTCGACATCAATGACGACGGCGTCATCAAGATCGCTTCGCCCGACGGTGAATCGATCAAGAAGGCCTATGAGATGATCCACTCGATCGTTGCTGAGCCGGAAGAAGGCCAGATCTACACCGGTAAAGTGGTCAAGATCGTCGACTTCGGTGCCTTCGTGAACTTCTTTGGCAAGCGCGACGGTCTGGTGCACGTGTCCCAGATCGAAAACCGACGCCTGAACCATCCGTCGGATGTTCTGAAAGAAGGTCAGGAAGTAAAGGTCAAGCTGCTGGGCTTTGACGATCGCGGCAAGGTGCGCCTGTCGATGAAAGTTGTCGATCAGGAAACCGGCGAAGAGATCGTTCCCGAGAAGAAAGAAAAGAAAGAGGAAAGCGCAGAGTAATCTGCCTCTTTTGCAAGAACGAAGGCCCCGGTAATCCGCCGGGGCCTTTTTCTTTGGGCGAATGTCGAGTGCCGTAGCGATGCTGTGGAATGTGCCGACCATCAGCTGGTGGTGGGGCAGGCTTCAATTTTGATGAGGCTACAATTCTGATTGTTGAGTGCATTGCCCTGAAACAGAGCCTCGCAACCACTTAAAACGTTGGCTTTACAGGCCCGAGGCATCTACTTGGGCGTTCTTTTCTACTCATTGCCGATAAATGAATGAATTTACGACGATATCCGATCGTTTCTTGGTTTATTTCTTTTCTTCGATCAAAAGCTCTTCTATGAGCGCGCCTAACAGTTGCGTCCTCGATTTGACCTTAGCTTTTTTGTAGATTGAATTGTTCTGGGACTTGATTGTTCCCTCGCTGGTCTCGCGCAGTTTAGCTATTTCTGCGAGGGACAGGCCCTTTACGGTGAGCAGTGCAACATCTCGTTCCGCAGCACTAAGGCCCCAACGGTCGAACTGTAGTTCCAGCATCCGAAAAAACTCGCCTTGTGCCTTTCGCAGGTTCTGTTTGACTTCTTGGTGACGTCGCAAAAACAGCCTGTGGCTTTGCCAAATCAAAAGCCCCCCAAGAATAAACCCAAATAAGGTGATGAGAGCCGTGATTTCATGGACCACCCAACTCGCGGAAAAAATGTAGTATCCTGTTATTTCGCCAATCAATTCGATCACGAACGTCAAAGCAGAGATCGCATATACAGCGATCCCCGCTTTGAACATGGCTTCTTTTTTAAACCATTTGTTCAAACCCCAATCTCGCTTGGGCTCAAGTTGGAAGCTGAATTAATCATCGTCGCCTTCGTCATCCCCTTCGCCATCGTCGCCTTCGCTATCGCGCTCGCCATCGTCGCCTTCGCTATCGCGTTCGCCGTCATCGCCTTCGCTGTCGCGCTCGCCATCGTCGCCCTCGCTGTCGCGCTCGCCATCGTCGCCTTCGCTGTCGCGCTCACCATCGTCGCCTTCGCTATCGTTTTCCCCATCGCCTTCGTCATCGTCACCTTCGTCATCAAATCCTTCGTCGTCATCTTCGTCATCAAAATCTTCGTCGTCATCTTCCTCATCGTCGAACTCATCGTCTCGCTCTGAACGATCCCGAACGATGGTTCCGTCTTTCCCCAGCACCACTTCTCTCTCGATTCCAGGTCCAGTCGCTTCAAAGCGAAGATTCCCAAACAGCGTGTTGGTTATTTCGATTCGTTGGAAACCTTGTTCTGTGAGTTCGTCGATGATGTCTTGCTTGGTGGTTTGCGAAAGCGCCGTGGTGGCCATCAGAACGAAAGTTGATGTCAGACCGATAGTTTTCTTGTTCATGTTCCCATCCTCAAAGGAATTGCCAATTGAACTAAAACATCGGCGCTTTGCGATGGGAATATAACTTAGGTTGGTTAGGCCAGACTTGAACCAAAGAACTATATCCTCAACGGTACTGGGTAATGCGCGCAATGTGCGGGAACGTGGATTTGGAGAGCGCCGAAAAATTTTTCAGGAGCAAATTCCTGAATTTGATCTCGGACCGATCTGAATTTACAGCAATGTAGTTTTTGAAGGTGACACCGAGGATATGCCCGAAGCCAAGAAATTCGAAAAGCTCTTCTCTACTCCAATGATGCGATTTGTGGTGCCTAACAGTGCAGCGCTTAATGCGGCGATTCTGTTTGAGGCCGAAAAGATGCGTGAGGAAGACGAGGGTGCCTCAAAATCCAATCGCGGCGGATGGCACTCAAACGGAAACCTCTTTGATCGCGATACGCCCGCTATTCAGAATTTGCGAGACGCGGCCGAAGATGCAGTGTTTCAAATAACACGAAAGGTCTCAGACAAGGTTGAACCGGATAAACTTCGCCTGAAACTGTTCGGGTGGATAAACGACAATCCTTCCGGCGGGTACAATGCGCCGCATACTCATCCCGGCGCGCATTGGTCTGGAGTGTACTATGTTTCTCAACCCGAGATCGAAGAAGGTTCGTCTGGAATGATTGAGTTTCTCGACCCCCGAAACGAGTTGCCTCACTGGCGCATACTTCAGGCGAGTGCGTTTCGGAACAAAAAGAAGCTGCGCCCGGCAGCCGGCGAAATGATCCTTTTTCCATCCTATCTGACTCATTGGGTCCACCCAAACCAAAGTAAAGAAAGCCGCGTCACGGTTGCCTTCAACGCAACCTTTCGACGTCCAAAATCGGATCCCAGTTAATCGCCTCGAGATACGCAGCCTCTGTGGTATCGAACATCATGGCAATGTTTCGCCTGGTCAACGCAGTCAGCGCGGCTTTCAGTTTCCATCAGAAGCTACAATCCTTTGGCAGCGAGACCGCGTTCAACTGACGTATCCGATCCCAACCACCGCCTCGGCAGGCGTGCCCACAGTCGATCCAACCATAGCCAATCTGCCTTTTTCGATCAGTGCCGCTTTCGAGCCCTGCGCGTCACGGTAAACGATATGTTAACACTTCTAAGTTGAGTTAGCTCAAAGTTAAGGAAATCCAAATCATCTGGGACGTCGCCGCGCTTTGGCCTCTATCACCATCTTTGAGATCGACGGAGATCCGTTTGGCAACCCCAGTGTGACGGTGACCCAGGGGTTTCAGGTCACCATTACTGATGATGATAATTTTCTCGAAAATCCGGACAACAACGGCAGCCAACAGTTCGATACCCTCCCAATCCCCGGGCTGAGCAACTCCGGCAGCTTTCAGATATTTGAAGGCTACAGCGCGACGGTCGGAGGTGCACCGGTCACCTACACACTGCTGCAATTCTCGGGTACGCAATACATCGTTGTGACCTCGGGAAACGTTGCTGTTAACGATGTACTGACAGGCAACTCACTGGCCCAGAGTACTGCACCTGCGGTCGAATATGATAACCTTCCCAGCTTTGTCTGCTTTACTTCGGGGTCACATATTCTGACACCGTCGGGCCAGCGTCTGATCGAAGAAGTAAAAGCAGGCGATCATGTGATCACCGCAGATGGCACCGGTCGGGCCGTGCGCTGGGTGGGTCGGCGACGGCTGAGTGAGGCGGATCTGAGACAGACCCCTAAGCATTGCCCGATCCGGATCAGTGCGGGCAGTCTTGGGCCGCAGACACCATCGCGAGATCTGCTGCTGTCACCTCAGCATCGGGTTGTCGTGTCCTCACCTGCATTGGAATTGCATCATAGTCACCCGCTGATGTTGGCGACGGCCAAGTCTCTGCTCAACGGCAAGTCTATCACGCAAGTACCGCCAAGCGGGGGCGTCGAGTACATTCACATTCTATTCGACCAGCATGAGCTGGTGAATGTCGAAGGATTGTGGTCGGAATCGTTTTATCCCGGCGGATATACGCTGGACGCGATGAGCAGTGCAGTGAAGGAGGAACTATTCGAGCTGTTCCCTGAGCTTCATTCCGATACAGGCGGCTATGGTGATACGGTGCTGCCGGTTCTGAAACCGTACGAAGTGCAGATGCTGCGCCCGGAGCTATCTGCACCTTGCGGCGCAACCTCGGCGTTTGCGCATTAGAAGAAGGCGGGGGCTTTCGCCCCCTGCCCGTTGATCCGATTACGACGGCGCTTTGGTTTTGCGCAGATAGGGGAAGATCGTCTCGAACTCGCCGAACTTCTCTTTTGCCTCATCGTTGGAGACCGCAGGTGGAATGATCACATCCTCACCCGGCACCCAATTTGCGGGGGTTGCCACGCCCTTGGCGCTCATCTGCAGGCCATCCAGCGCACGCAGAATCTCGGCAAAGTTGCGGCCCACGGTCATCGGGTAGGTCATGGACAGTTTCAACTGCTTATCGGGTCCGATGATAAAGACAGAGCGTACAGTTGCGCTGTCGGCAGGCGTGCGGCCGTCGGGCAGATAGGCCTCGGCCGGCAGCATGTCGAAGGCTTTGGACACAGCCAGACCGTCATCGGCGATGATCGGGAAGCCGGGGTTGGCGTTGCCATAGGCCTCGATATCTTTTTTCCACTTCTTATGATCTTCGACACCATCGACCGACACGCCGATCACTTTGGTGTTCCGCGCCGCCCATTCATCGTTCAGCTGCGCAACTGCCGAAAACTCGGTCGTGCAAACAGGAGTGAAGTCCTTGGGGTGTGAGAACAGGATGGCCCAGCTATCGCCAATCCAGTCATGAAACTGGACGGTGCCCTGATCTGTCTCTGCGGTGAAATTCGGGACCGTATCATTGATGCGCAAACCCATTGGGAAACTCCTTTCCTGTGAAAAATCGCGAGTCGATTGCTGCCAACCTAATCACTTTGCGCAGAGGTTAAACCATTCATGTTGCGCTGTCAGAAGATTCAGTAGGTAGATAATTTGATCAAATTATGTTTTACCCTTGCCCGACACCCGGGTGGGTGACAGAGTGCGAATGAAAACCGACCGTTCGGTCGATTGATTCCTGATCCGGAGGATGAGCCATGATCGAAAAACGCGATTTCTATATCAACGGCAAATGGGTCGCCCCATCAGAGCCGAATGATTTCGAAGTGATCGACCCGTCGACCGAAGAACCATGCGCGGTGATCTCGCTAGGGTCAGAGGCTGACACTAACGCCGCGGTTGCTGCGGCCAAAGCTGCTCTGCCTGGTTGGATGGCAACCCCGGTGGACGAGCGCATCGCTTTGGTCGAGAAACTGGTCGATATTTACGCCACCCGCTCAGAGGATCTGGCCCAGGCGATGTCGATGGAGATGGGTGCACCGATCGATATGGCGCGCAGCCAGCAATCGGGCGCGGGGATCTATCACCTGAAAAACTTCATCCGTGCCGCCAAGGCGTTCCAATTCGAACGTCCGTTGGGCGATCATGCGCCGAATGACCGGATCATCTATGAAGCGGTGGGTGTGGCAGCCCTGATCACCCCATGGAATTGGCCGATGAATCAGGTCACGCTCAAGGTCGGCGCGGCGGCGATTGCGGGCTGCACGATGGTGCTGAAACCGTCCGAGCAAAGCCCGCTGAACGCGATGATCTTTGCTGAGATGATGGATGAGGCTGGCTTCCCGGCTGGTGTTTTCAACCTGGTGAATGGCGATGGCGTGGGCGTGGGCTCTCAGCTCTCGGGGCACGCAGATGTTGATATGGTCAGCTTCACCGGTTCGACCCGCGCGGGCACGGCGATTTCCAAGAATGCGGCGGATACACTGAAGAAAGTGCATCTGGAACTGGGCGGCAAAGGGGCCAATGTAGTCTTCGCCGATGCCGACGAAAAGGCGGTAAAACGCGGCGTCCTGCACATGATGAACAACACCGGTCAAAGCTGTAACGCGCCCAGCCGGATGCTGGTGCAGCGTCCGATCTATGATCAGGCGGTTGAGACAGCCGCCGAAGTGGCGAACAAGGTCACCGTCGGCAGTGCCGCCGAGGAAGGCCGACATATCGGACCGGTGGTGAACGAAGTGCAGTGGACCAAAATTCAGGACCTGATCCAGAAAGGAATTGATGAGGGCGCGCGTCTGGTTGCAGGCGGCACGGGTCGGCCAGAGGGGCTGAACAAGGGCTATTATGTGCGCCCAACGGTTTTTGCCGATGCCAATAACCAGATGACGATCGCGCGCGAGGAGATCTTTGGCCCGGTTCTGACTATGATCCCCTTCGACACCGAAGAAGAAGCCATCGAGATTGCCAATGACACACCTTACGGGCTGACCAATTATGTTCAGACCCAAGACGGTGCACGCGCCAACCGAATGGCTCGCGTCTTGCGCTCGGGCATGGTTGAGATGAACGGCCAGTCGCGCAGCGCTGGGTCCCCGTTTGGTGGGATGAAACAGTCCGGCAATGGCCGCGAAGGCGGGGTTTGGGGCTTGGAGGACTTCCTTGAGGTCAAGGCCGTCGGGGGCTGGGCTGCCGAATAACCCGGTTTTGGTGGTATCAAAATGTGAGGCACCCTAAGGGTGCCTCGCTTTGTTTCTTACGCAGGTCGGACGATAAGCTGCGGCTCTCCGTCCGATGTGTGACGGGTGGATCGACCATCCCAGCCAATCTCACCTGTCACCCGCTGGCGAAGGGAGGAAAAACTGTCGAACCGGACCACATCTACGGGCACGTCGAACTGAAGGGTCACCCGGCGATGTCCGCCATCCCCAATCATGGTCAGACCGCGGATTTCGGCGGTGAAGGGCTGACCCAGATATCGGCCCTCAACCCGGTCACCAACGCGCAACTGCACTCGATTTCCTGCCATCGCGTGCAACGTGTTCCAATCCCGCGCACCGAGTTGATGCGCCAACAGTTCCAGCGCCTCGCTATGCGATAGCTTCACTCCGGCGTCCTGCAGGCGTTTGCGCAGGCGTTTTGCCTGCTCTTTCAGCTCCGCAACCGGAGCGATGTTCTGAGTATGTGTCATGGTGTGCCTCGTTTCCTGAAACGGGCGCGAAATCTGGACGGGGTTCGCATTGCCATCCGCGCGCCTGGAAAGGGCAACAGATGTGATTCAATCGGGTTTCACCAAAGCCTAAGGCCGCGAACGGCAGGGGACCCGAACCTGCCGTGCATATGGCAACGACACGCCAGAATGTCAATCAGGCGTCGGCCTGCGCCGCCTCATAGGCCAGCATGGCGCGTTTGACGGGCAGTCCCCAGTGGTAGCCGCCCAAGCCGCCCGATTTGCGCAAGGCACGGTGGCAGGGGATCAGCCAACTGACCGGGTTCCGCCCAACTGCGGTGCCCACGGCGCGCACCGCTTGGGGTGAGCCGATCCGCTGCGCGATCTCGGAATAGGTGGTGACCTGCCCCGAGGGGATGTGCATCAGCGCTTCCCATACCTTGATCTGCAGTGGTGAGCCGATCAGGTAGAGCGGGGTCGGCTCCAACCGGTCGCTGGCCGCACCGAACGCGCTGAGCACCCAAGGCCGCAGGCGCATCGGGTCCTCGACAAAATCAGCATTGGGCCAACGAGAGATCATGTCTTCCATCGCCGCCTCCTCGCCTGTCTCGGCCCCAAATGCGATTCCACAGATTCCCTTGTCAGTTCCCATAACCAGCGCAGGGCCAAAGGGGCATTCGAACCAGCCCCAGTAGATCGTGAGACCTGCGCCTTTGCGGGCATATTCACCGGGGCTCATGGATTCCCATTTCAGGAACAGGTCATGCAGCCGCCCACTGCCGGACAGCCCCACATTATGAGCGGTTTCCAGCGTGGTGAAACGCTCGTGCAACAGAGCTTTGGCATGGCCGAGAGTCAGGTATTGCTGGTATCGCTTCGGCGAGACCCCGGTCCAGCGTGAGAACAGACGCTGAAAGTGGGCAGGGCTCATATCCATCTGGCGAGCCAACTCATCAAGACTGAGACTCTCTCCGCCTTGATCGATCAATTCGATCGCGCGCCGCATGACGTTATAATGATATCCGCTTTCTGCTGTCTGGACGTTCATCGGTCACCTCATCAGTTACAGGAACAGTAACTTGCCCCTGTCGATCTTGCGACCCGGAACCTGCGCTTTATCTTGTCAACTGAGTTGACGAATCAAATCGATTTCTCCTACCATTCAGGTATGGGACACAGGTTGGATCAGCTTTATCAGGCAGTTCAGGCCACCCGGCCTTTGCTGCGGAACATCACGGCAGCAGTTGAGCAGGGCAGCCAGCGCAAAGGCGTGACCGTCGGGCAACGTGCCCTTTTGGAAGGTCTGTCGCTATCTCCCGGCGCGACAGCCCCGGTGCTATGCGCCGAGCTGCAGCTGAAACGACAATATGTCTCGCGCATCTTAAAAGAGTTGATGGGTGCACAGCTGATCGAAAGCCAGCCCAATCCCAAACGTGCAGGCACCTACTGCTACCGGCTGAGCCCTGCGGGCGAAGAGACGATCAGGGCAATCAGAGCGGATGAGATGGCCAAGCTGACACGCTTTGCACAGGATTTTTCTGCGTCAGAGCTTGCCGCCTACCACAAGGTTCAGCTGGCCCTGACCCGCTATTTCGCAGAACTCGCCAAGGAGGCCTGACATGACCGTCTTTTGGATAATGGCGGCAAGCATCATGATCGCCGTGTTGTACATCCTCTTGCAAATCCGAAAGATTGGCACTCCGACAACCGGAGCCAAAATAGACCTGGCATCGCGGCCTGAAACGGCGCTGCTGGTGATCGATATGCAAACAGATTTTACCTCGATACCCACCTGGGATGACGCACAAATTGAAGGTGCCTTGTCGACGATCCGGTCAACGACGGACAGCGCCCGCCAGTCTGACTGGTCCGTGATTGCCATCCGTCATGAATTCAAGGGACGGCTGGCGAACTTGCTGAACGGGTGGTTCAATCAGGGGCGCGGCAACGCAGGTTCCGACGGAGTTGGGTTGGATCCGCGTCTTGCGCTGAATCCCGATGCCGAGTTTGTAAAATCCGTAGGTGACGCCTTTTCTTCGCCGGGCTTTGAACGGTTCCTGCAAGACAAACGGATCGGAACGCTGGTTCTGACAGGGTTGGACGGGTGTCATTGCGTGAGTAAGACCGCGCAGGGCGCGCTCAATCGAGGATATCGGGTTCAGATCGATCCGGCGGCTGTACTGGCAGCTGATCCGAACCGGTGGCAGGGGATCAGGGATCAACTTGCAACGGCGGGGGTGGATTTCCGACTGCAGACGTGAGGCATAGGGATAAATCGACCAAGACCCGCGCCCAGGCAAAACCAAAACGCACCTTTTCAATTGCGACCGCTTGCCTGGCAGGGCATTAAGGCTCGGATGGCCAAACAACTCGGATACCACAAGATCCGCGAGATCTTTACGCGTTTTCACGACGCTGACCCTGAACCCAAGGGCGAGTTGGAGCATGTAAACGTCTATACTCTGGTCGTTGCCGTCGCACTGTCAGCGCAGGCGACCGATGCCGGCGTCAACAAGGCTACGCGCGCGCTATTCAAGATCGCCGACACGCCACAGAAGATGCTGGATCTGGGCGAAGAAGGTCTGATCGAACATATCAAGACCATCGGCCTGTTCCGCCAGAAGGCCAAGAACGTAATCAAGCTGAGTCGCATTCTGGTCGAAGACTATGGCGGTGAGGTGCCCAACTCCCGCGCGGCGCTTCAATCGCTACCGGGTGTGGGGCGCAAGACAGCCAATGTTGTCCTAAACATGTGGTGGCGATATCCGGCGCAGGCCGTGGACACGCATATCTTTCGCGTCGGCAACCGCACCGGCATCTGCCCGGGCAAGAATGTGGACGCCGTCGAACGCGCCATCGAAGACAACATACCGACCGACTTTCAGCTGCATGCGCATCACTGGCTGATCCTGCATGGCCGCTATCACTGCAAGGCACGCAAACCGCAGTGCCCTACCTGTATCATCCGCGATCTCTGCGAATTTGAGGACAAGACTCTATGAAAACCTACCAACTGACCGGCATCGGAAACGCCGTTGTGGACGTGATTTCCCAAGCCGATGACAGTTTCCTTGAGCTGATGGGCATCGAAAAGGGCATCATGCAGCTGATCGAACAGGAGCGCGGCGAGGTACTGTATGCCTCGATGGAAGGCCGGGTGCAGACTCCGGGTGGCTCGGTTGCCAACACCATCGCCGGGGCGGGTGCGTTGGGTCTGGATTCGGCCTTTATCGGGCGGGTGCATGATGACGCTCTGGGCCGGTTCTATGCGGATGCGATGAACGAGGATGGGGTGGATTTCGTGAACCCGCCGGTGCCGGGGGGCGAGCTGCCGACCTCGCGTTCAATGATCTTTGTCTCACCGGATGGCGAGCGGTCGATGAACACCTATCTGGGTATTTCGTCCGAGCTGTCTTCTCGGGATGTCTCGGAAGACGTTGCGGGCAACAGTCAAATCATGTTCCTCGAAGGCTATCTGTTCGACAAGGAAAAGGGCAAGGCGGCATTCCTGGAGGCCGCGCGCAACTGCCACAAGGGTGGCGGCAAGGCGGGCATCGCCATTTCTGACCCGTTCTGTGTAGAACGGCACCGGGTCGATTTCCTGCTGCTGATCGAGAATGAGCTGGATTTTGTAATCGGCAACGAGGCCGAGATCAAATCGCTGTTCGAAACCGACGATCTTGAGGAGGCGCTGGCGAAAACGGCCGAGATTTGCCCTCTGGTCGTTTGCACCCGGTCGGGCGACGGGGTGACTGTTCTGAACGGCAACGCGCGCATCGATGTACCGGTTGAAAAGGTCGTACCGGTGGACGCGACCGGCGCGGGCGATCAATTCGCCGCCGGATTCCTGTTCGGCATGGCGACGGGCCGCGATTACGAGACCTGCGCAAAAATTGGCAACGTCTGCGCACGCGAAGTCATCAGCCATATCGGCCCCCGGCCCGAGGCGAATATGCAGGAATTGCTGCGGGCTGAGGGATTGCTCTGATCCCGCGAAACGCAACGTAACGCTGGTGCGTCACATTTCGGGATGGCTACCCTTTTTTTGGATGTAAGGGGGGAGCCAATTCATGTTGGGCAGAGCACTCAGGATCACCGCAGGAACATTGGCGTTGGGGCTTGTGGCCGGCGTTGGGTACCTGCTGATCTCTCCGCCCGACCTGTTGCGAGTCGGGACCAACTATTCGGCCAAGATCGTCTGTTCTAACGTGTTCATCGCCGGGCGGGATGCGCAGGAGGTACTGGCGGTTGATGTGCAGGCGCCCGGGCATCCGTTGCTGAAACACGTCTCGGTCTCGGTTGACCCCGAGGCGCAATCAGTATCTGCAAAGCTACTCGGGATCTTCGCCCCTGCGACCAGCCAATATCGCGAGGGGCTGGGATGTGCGAATACGCATGAGGCCCAACCGGTCAACGCCCAGCTAAACACTCTGCCCGCGCTGTCTGATGCACTTTGGCCGGAAGGCACCACAGTGGCCCCAACGCAGAACTCCAAATTGGCAATGGTTCTGTCGGACCCGACCATTCTGGGAGAGGGCTTCCGCGCCGTAGTTGTGGTGCATGATGGCCGGATCATTGGTGAGGCTTATGCGGATGGATTCGACGAAAATACCCCTCTTCTGGGCTGGTCAATGACCAAAACCATAACCTCTGGATTGATTGGAACGCTGATAAAATCCGGTCAGATGAAGTTGACGGATACACTGGTCGATTCATTTCCCGATTGGGCAGAGGACAACCGGCAGCACATTACCGTCGAGGATATGTTGACCATGTCCAGCGGCCTGCGATGGAACGAAGGCTATGGAGACGTCTCGGACGTGACTCGGATGTTATATCTGAGCGACGACATGGCGGGGTTTGTCACTTCGCTTGAGGCCGAGGCTGAGCCAAATACTGAATTCAACTATTCGTCGGGCACATCCACCGTCTTGGCGCGGGTCTGGCAGGATCAGGTCAAAGATGACAGCTTGTCCTATCCGCAGCGCGCACTCCTGCTGCCACTGGGCATGACCTCGGCCATACTTGAAACTGATGTTTCTGACACCTTTGTCGGCTCAAGCTATATGTACGCCACAGCGCGGGATTGGGCACGATATGGGCAATTCCTGCTGCAGGGCGGCACATGGGACGGGCAGCAAATTCTGCCCGAAGGGTTCACTGACTGGATGTTCGAACCGGTTGCTGTCTCGGGCGGGGCATATGCCAAAGGTCACTTGTGGCGCGACGTGCCGGGTGGAGAACCCCCGTTCGAAGATGCGGTCTGGATGGCCGGACATGATGGGCAATCGGTCGGGATATTCCCTTCGCGTGATTTGGTGATCGTGCGATTGGGGCTTACACCGTCCGATACCGGTTATTCCCCGCTGCCGCTGGCCAAAGCGGTGATTACGGCGCTTGGTTCCTAACCCGAACTACCCGAAATGCGGCTGAAACGCAGAAAGCACCTGCTGGTAGACGTCCTTTTTGAACGGCACGATCTCATCGACCAGCCGCGTCGTGGTCTGCCATTTCCAATGGGTGAACTCGGGGTGCTCGGTGGCGATGTCGATCTGATCATCCCGGCCCAGAAACCGCATCAGGTACCATTTCTGCTCCTGCCCGCGATACCGGCCCTTCCAGATTTTCGGCACAATGTCATGCGGTAGGTCATAGGGCAGCCAGCCGTCGGTCTCGGCGATGATTTCCACAAGATCAGCGGTCACTCCAGTTTCTTCCCAAAGCTCGCGCAGGGCCGCATCGCGCGGGTCTTCGCCCTTGTCCACGCCGCCCTGAGGCATCTGCCAGGCGTCCTTGTGGCGATCATTGCGCTGACCGACAAAGATCAGACCCTCGGCATTCATCAACATCAGTCCCACGCAGGGGCGATAGGGCAGTTTGGCGATTTCATCAGGGGTCATGCGCGGCCTCGTGATTAAGCTTTGCTGCGTCTCTAGCAAGCGCCGCAGTAAAGGCAAAGGGAATGACGTTAGGTTTCGCGTGACAAAGGTGACGCGAAGGTCAATCTGACAGTCAAAGTCGGGAGGGAGAGTTTGCCATGACTGCGTACCCAAACATGCTGGCCCCGCTGGATCTGGGCTTTACCACGTTGAAGAACCGCGTGCTGATGGGCTCGATGCATACCGGGCTAGAAGAGACTGGCGACTGGAACCGTGTCGCCGAGTTCTACGCAGACCGGGCGCGCGGCGGTGTGGCGCTGATGGTGACCGGTGGGATTGGCCCAAACCTTGAAGGCTCGGTGCTGCCGGGGGCTTCGATGATGACCAACGATACAGAGGTGGCGAACCATTCCATCGTCACCCGACGCGTGCATGAGGCTGGCGGCAAGATCGCCATGCAAATCCTGCATGCGGGGCGGTACGCCTATGGGCCGAAATGCGTCGCCCCCAGCCCGGTGAAATCTCCAATTTCTCCGTTTCCGCCGCATGAGCTGGACGAAGAGGGCATCGAGAAGCAGATCGGCGATATCGTCAACGCGGCTGTTCTGGCCCAGAAGGCGGGCTATGACGGAGTCGAGATCATGGGCTCCGAGGGGTATTTCCTGAACCAGTTCCTCGTGACCCACACCAACAAGCGCGAGGATCGCTGGGGTGGGTCATACGAGAACAGGATGCGTCTGCCCATTGAGGTGGTGCGCCGCACGCGGGAAGCCGTGGGGAGCGATTTCATCATCATCTATCGCCTTTCGATGATTGATCTTGTGCCCAATGGGTCGACCCATGACGAAGTCGTTGAACTTGCGCAGCGGATTGAGCAGGCCGGGGCAACGATCATCAACACCGGTATCGGTTGGCATGAGGCGCGGATTCCGACGATTGCCACCAGCGTTCCCCGTGCTGCGTTTGCGTGGGTCACCAAGAAGCTGATGGGTAAAGTCGGGATTCCAGTGATCACCTCGAACCGGATCAACACGCCTGAGGTTGCCGAAGAAGTTCTATCGACCGGTTGCGCCGATATGGTGTCTCTGGCGCGGCCCATGCTGGCCGACGCGGATTTCGTGAACAAGGCGATTGCAGATGAAGCCGCGAAGATCGCGCCGTGTATCGCATGCAATCAGGCCTGTCTGGACCACACTTTCAGCGGCAAGCTGACCTCATGCCTGGTCAATCCGCGCGCCTGTCATGAGACCGAATTGGTGATCGGCAAGGCCGAGACACGCAAGACAGTGGCCGTTGTCGGCGCTGGCCCTGCAGGTTTGTCCACCGCGATGACAGCTGCCCAGCGCGGCCATGATGTAACCCTGTTTGATCGCGCCGCCGAGATAGGCGGGCAGTTGAACATGGCCAAACAGGTGCCAGGGAAAGAAGAGTTCTGGGGACTGGTCGACTGGTATCGCACCATGATGGACGACCTAGGCGTGACGGTCGAACTGAACCGCGAAGTCAGCGCAGATGATCTGATCGGTTATGATGAGGTGGTCATCGCCACCGGTGTCACTCCTCGTGATCCACAGATTCCCGGCCAGGATCGGGATAATGTGCTCAGCTACATCGACGTGCTGCGCGACAAGGCCAAGGTCGGCAGCACCGTCGCCGTGATCGGGGCCGGAGGCATCGGGTTCGATGTCTCCGAATTCCTGTTGGAAGACGGTCACAGCCCAACCACGGACCTTCCATTGTGGATGAAGGAATGGGGCGTGACCGACCCCGCAGAACACCGCTCGGGCCTGGCCCCCGAGGGCCCGCAGCCCGAAGCACCAGCACGGCAGGTCACGCTGCTGCAGCGCAAGGCACAGCGTCACGGCAAGGGGCTGGGAAAGACAACGGGCTGGATCCACCGCGCGACATTAAAGATGAAGGACGTCAGTTTCGTTGGTGGTGTGAATTATGAGCGCATCGACGAGGACGGCCTGCATGTCAGCTTTGGCGAAACCCGCGATGATCCAACCGTGATCGCAGCCGAGTCGATCGTCCTATGTGCCGGGCAGGTCTCGGACCGGTCGCTGGCGGATGAGCTGATCGAACGTGGAATGACCCCGCATGTGATTGGTGGCGCAGATGTGGCAGCCGAGCTGGACGCCAAACGTGCGATCAATCAGGGCACACGTCTGGCGGCAGCGTTCTGACGTTGTAATGCCAGTGCGCTGGAGAAAGCCGCCCCGGAAGAGGCGGCTTTTTTCGTTTTCCTTGACTCAACTGTTATCAATATACATATGTACCACATGAGTCAGAAAATAGAACGCACCCAAACAGGAATTCGAATCGAGAAGCGGCTTCTGAAAGTTCTCAAAGGGCTGGCAGAATCGCTGGACATGACCCTTGGCGACCTGATTGAGGGCATCGCGCTGCACAGCTTTGAGAACAAGCCAGCCTTCTCTGAAGAGACGCTGAAGAAGATCAAACAACTCAAAAGTGTCTACGACTTCGATTGGACAGCTGAAGACAGCCACCGTTTCAAGGAGGATGAAGAATGAGCGCATCGCGATACGCCGACGTCACCATCGCATTTGAAGCACACGCAATCGACAACGCAACGTTCGGACACGCCGAACATGTGCAAGTCGCTTATGACCTGCTACGCAAGTATGATTTCATCGATGCCGCAGCGATCTACGCCAAGGGAATTCGCACGTTAGCAGCGAACGCAGGCGCACCGAACAAGTTCAATCTGACAATCACCTACGCATTCATGAGCCTGATCGCAGAGCGGCTGGCCAACACGCAAGCTACTGACTTTAAGAGTTTCGCACAGGAAAATTCCGACCTGATGGCCAAGTCAGTACTCAACCAATGGTATTCTGCGGACCGTCTCAACACGCAGCTTGCCCGCGATATATTCCTGCTGCCTGCCGCCGCATAATCGCGTTTTGCGGCGGAGGTGAATTGTTACTCCACTGTGATCGTAATCACCTCGGACACAATGGGCGTCGCATGAGGGACGTGGCCTGCATCCCCAAGCACCAGCTGCAAAGTATGCTCACCCGGAGCAAGTTCCAAAGTCACCTCAGTCTGACCGCCACCGAAATGAATGTGATTGTCGTCTGCGGGCAGACCGTATGACAGTTCGTCCGCACCGTCTTCTCCCTGCCCAAGTGGTGGGCGATCAATCAGGAGGTGATGGTGCCCTGTATTTTCCTTCTCGGTTCCTGCAGGGGCAACGCCCATGCCGCTGAGGCCAAAGACTACGGTCACAGGTGATTGCACGGTGTCCCCGTCAGACAAGTTCACGAAATAGACCTTCGCATCTGGATTCGATGGTGTTTCCCCCCCGGCCCACACGAGGCTGGCGGTCAGACACAGGGTAATGATAGCAAATAGGGCTTTCATAGTCTCCTCCGTGGTCACAAAAATGCCATTCTCATCATAGCACGATTGGAAAAAAGTCCAGAAAACGGGGTTTTGTATCGAAAGGCATGGTCCGCGGCATATAGGTCCGGGCGTTTCCTAGTTGCAAACGATCCGATTCAAAACCCTGATATTATCCCATGTCTGCCCAGTTCTTGCCCAGATTGATCGCGATAAAGAGACAACGAACGGAAGACCTGGGGAACGAGAATGGATCGACTAACTGAAATGGAGGCCTTTTCCAACGTGGTGGACCAGGGTGGTTTCACCGACGCGGCCAAGAAAATGGGCATCTCCAAATCAGCCGTGTCTAAACACGTCTCGAGCCTTGAGGCGCGGTTGGGGGCAAGGCTTTTGAACCGGACAACGCGCCGGGTTTCGCCAACCGAGATCGGGTTGGCCTATTATGATCGCGCCCGTCGCGTGCTGAACGACGCAGGCGAAGCGGATGCGCTGGTGACTTCGATGCAATCTGCGCCTTCTGGTCTGCTGCGGATCTCTGTGGCAACAGATTTTGGCGTCAATCACCTGTCGCCGGTCCTGTCGGACTTCCTGTCGGCCTATCCGGACATCACCGTGAACATGGTTCTGAACAACCGCTATGTTGAGCTGATTTCCGAAGGCTTTGACGTGGCCGTGCGCATTGGCGAGCTGGAAGACAGCACGCTGCGCGCCCGCAAGCTGACCGAAACAGTGAAACGCATGGTCGCGTCGCCGAGATATATCGAGCAGTTCGGACGCCCGCAGAAGATCGACGATTTGAACGAGCACAAACTGCTGCATTACTCCAGCCAATCCTCGGGCAGCGTGTGGAAGCTGACGGCGCCTTCGGGCGAGAAGCGTCAGGTCCGCACTGCTGGCTGGCTGAGCGTGAATGACGGGCAGTCGCTGCTGAACGCCGCGATCTCGGGGCTTGGGATCGCGCATCTGCCCAGCTATCTATATGCCGAAGCACTGAAATCGGGCGAGGTGGTAGACGCCATGCCATCGCTACCGGATGAGGTTCAGGGCGTCTATGCGGTCTACCCGCCGGGCCGGTTCACCCAGCCCAAGGTGCGGGCGTTCATTGATTTTCTTGTCGAGTCCTTTGCTGAAAAGGGTCCGATGGATTGGTAGAATTCTCCCTGTGGCACCTAAACGGCCCGTGCTGAATGGCACGGGTCTTTTTTTGTCTAGCGATGCATCAGTTAGTCTCTGGTGATACGGCCCGCTGATACAGGTGCCACGTGGTATGGCCCAGGATCGGCAGCGTGAAAATCAGCCCCAGAAACGCCGGAACCAGCGACAACAGCATGGTAACCGAGATGATCGCCGCCCAACTGAGCATTACCACCGGGCTTTCAGCGACCACGCGAATGGAAGTGAGCATGGCGGAAACAAAGTTGGTTTCCCGATCCAGAAGCATGGGCATGGCCACCACAGTCACCGAGAACAGGACCGCCGACAAAAAAGCGCCGATACAGGTGCCGACCGCCAGAAAGGTCCAGCCTTGCGGTGTGAAGAAGATGGTGTTCATGAACCCTTCGAAATCCGAGAAGGACGCCTTTTGCAGGATGATCGCCAGCCAAAGGCGGATTTGGTAGGTCCATACCCAGAAAATGAACAGGGTGACAAAGGCCATCCAACCCATCTCGCGCTTGCGTTGATGGGCCATGACGCTGAGGATTTCGGACCAACCGAAGCTTTCCCCTTTCTGCATCCTACGGGACATTTCATAAAGCCCGGCGGCCGCAAATGGGGCAACCAGCGGAAAGCCTACGGCGGCAGGAATGATCATCCAGATCTTACCAAGCCCGACCAGGCACCAAACGAACAGGATGCCGAAAACCGCGTAGAACAGGCCGAAAAAGCCGCTCATGACCGGGTGTGCGAGGAAGTCGGAAAACCCGGCCTTCAGCGATGCGGTAATATCCTCGGCCGTCAGCCTGTTAACCTCGGGCATGGATTGCTGTGGGACCGTGTTATCCGGCGGAGTGGTATCTTCGGTTTTGGATGCCATGACGCATTCCTCCCAAAGCATGGTGACTGGTGGGACTGCCTGCCAACAGGCCTGATGGCAAGACAGACGCACCGATTAGCTGCAAGTGTGCATCAGGCCGCGCCATCAGGGCAAGAGGGACACAGGGCGTCCGCGGTGCTCGCGCCTGCTAGTTGACCAGCAACACCGCCTCGACCCGGCGATTGAGATCGCGGCCCTCGGGCGTAGCGTTAGAGGTAATGGGCGCAAGATAGCCTACGCCCTGCGCCTCGATCCGGTCGGCGGCAACACCGTGCGCTTCGATCAGGCGCGCACGCACGGCTTCCGCCCGTTTGGTGCTGACCGCAATATTGGCCTGCAATGCGCCCGTATCATCCGTGTGCCCTACCAGCGCCAAACGGGTCGAAGGATTGTCGGCCAAATAGCCCGCAAGCAGCGCCAGCGAGGCAAACGGCCCTTCGCCCAGCGCGACTTCGCCGGTGCGAAAGTGCAGGTCATCAAGGATGACATGTCCGGTACTGCTGAGATCGTTTAGCAACCCGGCAGGGCCCTCAACAGTTTCCTCGATCACAAGTGGCTGCGCAGGCTGCGTACCTTGCGGGGTTACCCGGATCATCTGCACATAGCCATCCGGCGGGTTGCGGCTGACCAGCAGGCTCAGCACTTCGTCACCGCGGGAGGCGGATAGAAAACGGTAATCGTGGATCGCCACATACATGTCAGGCGTCGGCACCACTTCGGTGCCAAAGCGGAAATCGAACCCGCCACAATTGCGTGCCTCGCATTCAAACGTGATCTCGAAACCTTGCGCCTGAAGCTGATCCCGAAGCGGTGCAAGAATTTGCAGCGTCGTGCTGGACCCGGCCTGCAGACGCCATGTTAGCCGCTCGACACGCCCTTCGACAGTGCGGGATGGAACTGCGCCGTCGGCAAACACGCCGGTTGGCAGGTCGTAGCTGTCCAATGCACTGGTGCGATCCGAAATCTGCCGGGCGCTGGCGGGCAACGTCAGTTCCTGCGCCTGCACAGGCACGGCCAAAAGGAGGCTAAGGAACAGGAAACGGATCATCGGAACTGTGCGTGATACTCGGGGTTCGGGACCATGGCAGTGGCACTGGCCACGCGGTTGGTCATATTGAAGAAACCGGTGACATTGGCAATGTCCCAGATATCGCGATCCGAAAACCCGACATCACGTAAAAGCTGGCGATCGGGCTCTTCGATTGTGGTGCTGGCGGTAGTCATCTTGGCTGCGAAATCCAGCATTGCACGTTGGCGCGCGTCCAATTTGGCGACGCGGTAGTTCATGACCAGCATCTCACCCAGCTGCGGATCGCCCGAAAGCTGCCGCACCGCTGCGCCATGAGCCACGAGGCAGTAGAAGCATTTGTTGATCGAGGACACCACGACCGCAATCATCTCGCGTTCCAGCTTGGCCAGCCCGCTATCGGCCAGCATCAGATCATTATACATCGAAGTGAAGGCATTCAGCTTGTCGATATCGAAGGCATAGGCGCGCAGGACATTCGGCACCATTCCCAGTTTCTCAACACAGATATCAAAGTATTTCTGCGTCTCTGACGGTAGTGGGTCCACCATTGGCAGATCCAGGGCAGTGGGCATGTCCTGTTTTGTCAATTCGTCCTCCTCAGACGCGCTGGCGATAGTGGTATTCTCCGACGATCTTCATCCCAAGCGAGTGATAGAGGCCATTGGCCCCCGCGTTCGCCTTGGTACAGATCACGCTAAGCGTCTGCGCGCCATTGTCCAGCGCCCAAAAGGCCGCGGCGCGCATGGCCCACTGGCCCAACCCCTTGCGGCGGTGATCCGGCAGGATTTCGAGCGCGTGAACCATCGCGATACCTTCATGGATCGCCACGAAGCCTGTTCCTGCGGGCTGATCGCTGTGGCGCAACAAAAGGCCGGTCTTTGGGCCCGGTGCCCGGTACATGATCGCAATCCGTTCGGGGCCGATACCGCCCTGCGCCCAGATCTCACGCATGATGGCCAGCGGTTCCCAGATGTTGAAAACAGTCACGCGCGGGATCGGGATATCGGTCAACTGCTGCGCCGGGCAGGAATAAATATTGACCGGATCAAGGATGTCGTAGCCGCGTTGCGCAAGCATTGCATCCAGCGCCTCATCCCCCGGACGCAGGCAGAAGATGCGTTTTTGACCCATCGCCTGCATGGCGCTTTCGGCCGCATCGATATCGGCGCTGGTGACGTCCCCGGTGCGATTGGCGGCAGAAACGCGTGAACCTCCGCCCTGTCCTTGCCGCAGTCGAAGTGGGCCTTGCGTTTGATAGCCGGCGGCAGGCCATGTGCCATCGACAACAGCGGCCCAATCGGGATTCAAAGCTCGATCTCTTTCGCAAGGCGGGTCATGGCGGCATCGATCCGTCCACCCTCGGTGCCGCGCACGACGACGTTGGCTCCGAAGACGCCATTCGTCTGAAACGGATAACAGCCGATCGAAAGATCGCCGAAGTCTTTGGCCAGTGCGGCCAAAGTTGCTGCAATATCGCCTTCACCCCGATCCACACGCAGCGTCTGCGACAAAAGCGGGCTACCTCCGATGAGCGAAGGCAGAACACTCGCAACCATGGCCTGAAAAACCAAAGGCACCCCGGCCATGACATGGACGTTGTTGATGGTAAAGCCGGGCGCGGTCGAGACCGGGTTGTCGATCAATTCGGCCCCTTCCGGAATACGCGCCATGCGCAGGCGAGCGTCGTTCAGCTCCAGCCCGGATTTCTCGTAATGCGCCTCAAGCAATGCACGCGCGTCGTCGCGAACATCGATATGCACGCCAAAGGCACGGGCGATGCAGTCAGCGGTGATGTCGTCATGGGTCGGACCAATACCACCACTGGTAAACACATGGTCATGGGCCTCTGATAGCGCCCTTACGGCTGCCTCAATCGCGGGTGCATCATCGCTGACAATGCGCACCTCTTTCAGGTCAATGCCGTGTTTGGTCAGCTCTCCAGCCAGATAATGCATATTGGCATCGCGGGTGCGGCCCGAAAGGATCTCATCCCCGATCACCAACATTGCAGCGGTTGGATTGGCCATGACGCGCCCTCCCTCTTGATCGACCGTTAGGGCAGGTATAGGCCCTTGGCCATGCGATTTGAAACCCCCCTTGTCCCCGCTCGACTGATCCGCCGCTACAAACGCTTTCTGGCAGACTGCAGGCTGGAAGACGGGCGCGAGGTGACAGCCCATTGCGCCAATCCGGGCTCAATGATGGGGCTGGCAGAACCGGGTGAGAAAATCTGGCTGGAGCCCAACGACGATCCGAAGAAAAAGCTGAAATACGGCTGGCGGCTGGTCGATCATGAGAACGGGCATTTCACAGGGGTCGACACATCAGTCCCCAACAAGGCGCTTCGGTTGGCGCTCGAGGCGCGTGAAATCCCCGAGCTGGCCGCCTATGAAACCGTGCGCCCCGAGGTCAAATACGGTGAAAACAGCCGTATCGATTTCCTGCTGACTGGGCCGGGCCTACCCGATGCTTATGTCGAGGTCAAAAGCGTCACCCTCTCACGCCAAGCGGGCCTCGCCGAGTTTCCCGACAGCGTCACCGCACGCGGCACCAAACATTTGGGCGAACTGGCAAAGATGGCCGTACAGGGCCATCGGGCGATCATGCTTTATCTGGTGCAGAGGACCGATTGCGATCGGTTTGCACTGGCCGATGATATTGACCCAGCCTATGCGGCGGCGTTTGAGGCAGCGATTGGGGTTGAACGCTTTGTCGTTGGAACTCGGATCACGCCCGAAGGCGTCTGGGTTGAGCCCGCCCGGCAATGGGGCGCGGGCTAGAAACTTCTTTGATAGACCCTATTTACTAGTTGAAAACCGAGCCCTCTGGTACTTTCTGCACAAGCAGCGTAAAAGAAGTGCTGCGTGAAATATTTGGAGTCCCGCACCGATGAAAGAACATCGTGGCCGTCTGACCAAAGACGGTATCCGCATCTATGAACAGAGTGACTTTGCCGGCATGCATGCGGCAGGGGCGCTGGCTGCGCGGATATTGGATGACATTGCTGAACATGTTTTTGTCGGCCAGACCACCGGTGCGATTGACGGGCTGATCACTCAGATGGTCGAGGATGCAGGCGCGGAATCGGCAACCATTGGCTACAAGGGTTATCAGCACGCCAGCTGCATCAGCGTGAACCACGTGGTCTGTCACGGCATTCCGGGTGACAAAAAGCTGAAGGATGGCGACATTCTGAATATCGACGTGACCGTCATCGTTGATGGCTGGTTCGGTGATACGTCGCGCATGTATGTGGCGGGTAAATTGCCGCGCAAGGCCGAACGGCTGATTCAGGTGACCCACGACGCGCTGTTCAAGGGTATCGAGATGGTCAAGCCGGGCAATACCTTCGGCGATATCGGCCACGCCATTCAGGCCTATGTCGAGGCGCATCGGATGAGCGTTGTACGCGATTTCTGCGGCCACGGTCTGGGCAGGGTGTTCCACGCGCCACCAAATGTCCTGCACTATGGGCGTCCGGGTACCGGAGCTGTGTTGGAAGAGGGCATGTTCTTTACCATCGAGCCGATGGTCAATCTGGGGCGTCCTGAAACCAAGACACTGTCCGATGACTGGACTGCCGTGACCCGCGACAAATCGCTGTCGGCGCAGTTCGAGCATTCGGTCGGTGTGACCGCAGATGGGGTTGAGATTTTCACCTTGTCACCGGGCGGCAAATATCACCCGACCTATTCGTCCTGATCGGTCGCCTGATCGCGTAGTAGCTTCAGTAGCAAGGTTTCATCCCGCCACGGGATGACCGCGTCGTGAATGAACACCGGCGCGCGCATCGATTTGGGCGGAGGCCCAGTTGTGGTGTCAGCGTCTTTCGAAAAAGCCCAGAGCGGAGGTGTGATAGCGCGGTCCATGGACCAAGCATAACACGTTTATGGCTCAAAGTCCCAAAAGCTTGGGCGCATGTAACATGTCGGAGAACACTTCGGCCCCTAGTTCTTCCAATCGCGCACCATCATCATGGGCCGCATAGCCCAGGCAGCGCATATTGGCGCGCATTGCTGCGGTGACACCGTTTTCGCTGTCTTCGATCACAACCGGCACCGTTGCGCCGAAATGCTGGGCAGCGGTCAGGAACAGGGTCGGGTCGGGCTTGCCCGTTCCAAGCACCTGAGCCGAAAACATCACATCTTGAAAACGCTCCCAAAGACCATTCTGGCCCAAAGTGATCTTCATTTTCTCAGGCCGACCATTTGAGGCGACACAGTAGGGAATGTCGCTTGCATCCAGTTGCGCCAGCAATTCACGGATACCCGCGACCAGAGGCGTGCCTGCTTTCAGCGTCTCGTAGATTTCCGCATAGATTTGATCAGTCCAGTCATCCGGCAGATCAGCCCCCAGCTCGCGCGCCTTGTCGCGCACACCGGTCATGGTGCCACCAACAAACAGGGACATGCATTCGGCTAAGGACAAGTGCAGGCCATGGCCGGCGAGATTGTCGACCATGACCTGATTGGACAAAACCTCGCTATCGACCAGAACGCCGTCGCAATCAAAGATAACCAGATCGTGCATCTCAGCCCCCTGTGCGCCACATCAGCGAGATATGCGTGTCGCCATACTTCCGCGTGTCGTGCAGCGTAAAGCCCTCGGGCGCAGTCATTGGGGTGCTTTCTTCCCAGACGATCAGAGCGTCATCAGACAGCCAACCAACTTGGGTAGCCGCGGCCAGTGCCCTTTGACCCAGAGCTTTTCCGTAAGGCGGATCCAGAAAAACCAGATCACAAACAGCGCCCGGGTTTTCGCCCAAACGGGTCGCATCCCGCCGGATCAAAGTGGTCTGGCTGGCGCTTCCGGTCAGGGCGATATTCTTGCGGATCAGACCCTGCGCGACCCTCCCATCATCGACAAACGTGACGTGGGACGCGCCGCGAGACAGCGCTTCAAGTCCCAATGCACCGGTGCCCGCAAACAGGTCGAGAACCTGCAAGCCGTCGAAGTCGATCTGATTATTTAAAACGTTGAACAGGCTTTCCCTTACCCGGTCAGTGGTCGGGCGAAGATGCGCACCGGCATCGCCTTTGCCAACCGAAGTCAGAGCCCGGCCCCGGAAGTCTCCGGCGATGATCCTCACGCTTTGAGCAGCGGTTTCAGGTCCGCTTCTGGGTCGGCAACGACAACAGGATCAGCGGTCTTTCCCGCATCAATCAGGCGTTTGCCGACCATATAAGCACGCGGGTCATTCATCGCATCGACCGCGATCAGCTGATCGCCCTTGTAGTACCAGAAGGACACCGTCGCGCCCTCACCCTTGCGAGTCACCACACGGTCATAGCCGGTATTCAGCCCGGCGATCTGAAGCTTGACGTCATACTGGTCCGACCAGAACCAAGGTGTTGCGGTGTAATCCTTAGCTGCACCCAGCATGTTCTGGGCCACGATTTCGGCCTGATCAATGGCGTTCGGCACGCTTTCCAGGCGAATACGGCCTTCGCCATGCGGGAACGACGCGCAATCGCCCGCCGCCCAGATCGACGGATCTGAGGTGCGGCCATGGGCGTCGGTCTTGATGCCGTTATCCAGCTCTAACCCGGCCATTTCAGCCAGTTGAGTCGACGGCGCGATGCCGACGCCGACGACAACAAAATCCACCTCAAGTTGGGTGCCATCGGTCAGGACGGCGCCCGTCACCTTGCCACTTTCACCAACCAGACGATCCAACCCGACGCCCTCACGAATGTCGGCCCCGTATTCGGTGTGCAGCGTGCGAAAGTAGTCGCTTGTCTCTTTGGCCGCGACACGCTGAAGGATGCGGTCGGCCATCTCGACCAATGTCACCCTGACCCCGCGCTTGGCACAAACGGCGGCGGCTTCAAGCCCGATATAGCCGCCACCAACGATCAGCGCGCGGGCGCCATCCGATACCCGAGGTTCCATCTCGTCGATATGGGCGAGATCTCGCACCACATGGACACCCTCAAGATCGCCCCCGATCGCTGCGGGCAGGCGGCGTGGGTCGGACCCAGTGGTCAGCGCCAGTTCATCATAGGTGATCACCTCATCGCCGAGGGTCACCGTCTTGGCCTTTGGATCAATCGCCGTCACACGTTGACCCAACCGTAGGGTGATATTGTTTTCGACATAGAAGCTCTCGGGCCGCAAGAACAGGCGCTCCAGCTCCATCTCGCCCAACAGGTAAGCCTTGGACAAGGGCGGGCGTTGGTAGGGCAAATGCGGCTCGGCTCCGATCAGGGTGATGTCACCTTCGAACCCGTCCTTGCGCAGCCGTGCTACCAAAGAAGCACCGGCCTGCCCTGCCCCGATCACGACAATATGGCTCATGTTTCGCTCACCCTGCAGAATTCACGTGGTTACTTTGTTTCGACCACCTATATTGCGGCAAAGCCCGACTCTGCAAATCCAAATGACAGGAGCGTAAAAATGATTGCAACAGGTGACATGCTGCCCGAGGCCACGCTGATCCAGATGGGTGCCGAAGGCCCCGAGGAGGTTCGGATTTCAGACAAGACCAAAGGGCGCAAGGTTGTGATCTTCGCTGTACCCGGTGCGTTCACCGGAACCTGCACAACCGCTCATGTACCAAGCTTCATGCGGACCAAGGACCAGTTCGATGCCAAGGGTGTAGAGGAAATCATCTGTATCTCGGTCAACGACCCTTTCGTGATGGGCGCCTGGGGAGAAAGCACCGGTGCAACAGCGGCCGGGCTGACCATGCTGGCCGATGCAGCGTCCGAGTTTACCAAGGCCATCGGCATGGATTTCGACGCCCCGCCCGTAGGCCTGATTGCACGCTCCAAACGCTACGCAATGCTGGTTGAAGACGGCAAGGTTGTGGCGATGAATCTGGAAGAAAACCCCGGTGTCTGTGAGGTCTCGGCTGGTGAAGGCCTGCTTGATAGTATCTGATCCCTGTCGGCCCCGGTTTGACCGGGGCCACGTGAAACGCATTTAACTTGATGCAACGCCCCGATGCGCCAATACTTGGCCCATACAACTGGGGAGTTCATTGATGCGACTGAAATTGCTTACATTGTTTCTTGGCACCGCCGGGGCCCTGGCGGCGTGCGGACCTGCACCCACACCCCAACAACAGGCTGCCCGACAGCACGAGATCGCCTGCCTGAGTGGTACCATAGGCGGTGCCTTGATCGGTGGAGTGATCGGCAATCAATTTGGCGGTGGTTCAGGCAAGACCATCCTGACGGCGGCGGGCGCCGCTGCGGGTGGCGTGTCTGGCGAACGTTACGCGTGCTGAGGAGATTTGAGATGAAACGAGTATTGATTATCACCACCGTATTCGTGATGGCTGCTGCTGCAAACGCCGAGACTGTCGCAGAACTGCACGAGGCCGAGTTGAATAACATCGACACCAACAATGACGGCTTCCTGTCCAAGGACGAATTCAACGCCTTCTCGGACTATGCATTTCAGGCAATGGACGAAGACAAGAACGGCACTCTGGGCCTGAGCGAAGCAAAACCGTTCTTGGATATCAAACAGTTCGAAGCCGTTGACCGGGATGGCGACAGTCTTATCTCAAAGGCAGAGTATGTCAGCCAAATGCAGAACGATTTTGACGCTGCGGATAAGGATGGCAACGGTCTCTTAGATTAAACGCCAACTTGGTTGGCAGGAGCGTGTCATGAATAAATGGATCTGCCTCGGTAGCCTGGTGGCTTTGGCCGCATGTGACGTACAGCAATCCCCGGTGATCAGCGGCCCTGATGGTCAGGTGCAGATTCAGATCAATACCAGCGGTCTGACCTGCTATGAAAATCGGTGTCTCGACATCAATCCGTCGGCCCGCAGCGTGCGGTCCGTCGGCACCCGTACGATCAGAATTCCGGGCAATATCAATGTCAGCGACGGCACGATCACCCCGGCAGAATTCAAGCAGCTGGGAACGGCAACATTGCTGGCCGGTGGGACGGGTTCACGCGGAGACCGTTAGCAGGCTGTCCATCTTACGCGCCAGCTTGGCGTCTTGTGCAGACAGACCGCCAACATCATGGGTCGACAGGACCACCTCGACCGTGCGGTAGACATTCGACCATTCGGGGTGGTGGTTCCATTTCTCGGCCCAGATCGCCACCTGCGTCATCCAGCCAAAAGCGGCGACAAAATTATCGAAGATGAAGGTCTTGGTGATCGCATCGCGGTCTTCGACCATGGTCCAGCCATTTCTGAACAGCGGGTCCAGCAGCGGGCCGCGGGTCTCGGTTGACAGAAGTTCGGTCATTGCTGTTCCTCCGGGTTCGATTTCCTGAACGGACCATAATCCGTCAGAATCTCGATCTCTTCTCCCACTGCGTGGGACTCGGCGTCCAGATATTTCTGAACCGCATCAGCAAAACCCGGATCGCCAACCCAGTGCAAGCTATGCGTGCGGGTTGGCAGATAGCCGCGCGCCAGCTTGTGCTCGCCCTGCGCACCGGCCTCAACCCGCGCCAGACCTTCCGCAATGGCAAAGTCGATCGCCCTATAATAGCACAGTTCGAAATGCAGGCAGGGGTGATGTTCGACACAGCCCCAATACCGGCCATACAGCGTTTCCCGCCCGACAAAATTTAACGCACCGGCGACGGGGTATCCATTGCGTTCGGCCAGCACCAAGGCGATGTCATCCGTCATGGTTTCCTGAGCGATATCAAAGAATTGTCGCGTCAGGTAGGGCGAGCCCCATTTTCGCGCGCCGGTATCCTGATAGAACCGCCAGAACGCGTCCCAATGCTCGGGTCGCAGATCATCGCCGGTGATTGTTCGAATCTGCCCACCGAAATCACAGGCCTGCGTGCGTTCCTTCTTGATATTCTTGCGTTTGCGCGAGGACAGCGCAGCCAGAAACTCGTCAAAATCGGCGTAATCATCATTGAGCCAGTGAAACTGCTGCGAGTGGCGGACCATCAGGCCCATCTGTTCCCCTGCCAGCGCTTCGGCCTCGGTGCAGAACGTAGCGTGTAGCGATGAAATTCGATTCTCAGCGGCCAGTTGCACCGCTCCTTGCACCAGCGCCGAGATCCCGACAGCATCGTAGCCGGGTCGCACCAAAAAACGCCTGCCAGTCGCGGGTGTGAAGGGCACCGCGATCTGCAGCTTGGGATAATATCGCCCGCCCGCGCTTTCATAGGCATGAGCCCAGCTATGGTCGAAGATGTATTCACCCTGGGAGTGCGACTTGGCAAACATCGGGGCTGCTGCAATCAGCATCCCGTCCAGATAGGCCGTCAGGTATTGCGGCTGCCAGCCAGTACCACGCCCGACCGAGCCGCTTTCTTCCAGGGCATGCAAAAACCGATGTGTCGTGAACGGATCAAGCGGTCGCCCGCCATCGGCAACCTCAGGGCAGGCGCAACTGTCCCAGTCGCTCGCGGAAATCTGCGAGACCGATGTCAGAACCCGAACCTCAATCTGTGCCTGATCCATATCCCCTCCGCGCTGCACCTTTATCTGTGATCGCGCGCGCCGGGATCAAGCGGGATGTTCGGCCAGATAGCCTTCGAACGTGACATTATCGGCAACCTTGCGTGCCTCTGCTTCTTGTTCAAGCGAGCGCACGGTCCAGCACAGGATCGGCACACCGTGTGCCTTCAACTCAGCGACCCGGGGGCGGTCAAGATCGATGACTTCATGGCTGATAAAGCTGGCTCCAACGCGGTCGAAATCCGGGATGTTGCGCAGATGATCGCAGACGGCTTGCGGCAGAAGCTCGACCTTGGGCTCGTAAGAGCTGGTAACGAGACCGCGCGGCAAATGTGGCGCAAGGCGTGCAATCTCTGCGACTGAATGCGGGTTGAACGACATCAGCGCGACCGGGCCTTCATAGTCTTTCAGTGCGCCTACAACATCTGCTTCCAAAGCACCGATATCGGGGCCCATTGCACCATCTTGATCCTTCAACTCGATGAGCAAGGGCACCCGTCCTGCAACAATGGCCAGCACCTCTTCCAGCGAGGGGATACCTTCACCGTCAGAATGCAGAAGCGTCTGGGCCCGCGCTTGTGTCTCGGTGATCTGTTGGATCGGTCCGGGCTGCCCGGTCAGACGTGTCATGTCATAGTCGTGAAACACCATGGCCCGATTGTCACGGGTGCGTTGCAGATCAATCTCGACCCCATAACCGGCGTCAATTGCGGCACGAATGGCGGCCCGGCTATTCTCGGGCCGCTGATCAGAAATGTCATGCAGCGCGCGATGTGCTATCGGGCGCTGCAGGAACTCAGACGGAAGGGACGGTTTCATTGAATCTCGAAAATACCCTCGATTTCAACGGCAACACCCAAAGGCAATGAGGCTGCGCTGACGGCCGAGCGCGAATGACGACCGGCGTCGCCCAGCGCTTCGACCAGGAAGTCGGAGGCCCCGTTGATCACCTTCGGCTGTTCTGTGAAATCAGCGGTCGAGTTTACAAAACCAGTCAGCTTGATCACGCGCACCAGCTTGTCGATATCGCCACCACAGGCCGCCTTGACCTGAGCCAACAGGTTGATGGCGCAGACTTTGGCTGCAGCGGCGCCTGCCTCAACATCCATATCATCACCGAGCTTACCAGTGATCAGATCATCCGCCTTGGAGATCTGGCCCGACACGTAGACAATGTTGCCAATGCGCACGAAAGGAACGTAGTTCGCTGCCGGAGCAGGTGCGTCCGACAGGCTGACACCCAGGCTGTCCAGTTTTGCTGCGATGCTCATGTGGATTATCCTCATCTCATAGTGATTCCGCGCGGACGCTAACCGGGAAAACCTGTTTCCGAAAGCGTGAAAGCGGGATTTTTCCCATTGCCTGCAAACTGGGCAGGTCTTCTCTTATTCAGGAAGTGTTGAATTCGTGTCACTTTACGTCGCCCCATCGGCTGAGGTAAACGCGAGTTGTTGTTTCAAATCCTGCGCGAAACCTCTATGTGAGACCAATTGCGCCACCAAGGGTGCAAAGGCTGTATTGATTGAAGGCCCGGATACCGCTGGGCAATTTTCGGAGTAACGAAGACAGTGCCAAGTTACATTCGTCTGAAGCACCTGATCATATTCGGCATCCTGACGGTCCTATCGGCATGCGCGACGCAGCCTCAGGACGCAGCGGCGCGGGGTGAGATTTTTGACCCCTATGAAGGGACCAACCGGGGCATTCACAAGTTCAATCTGGGTGTGGACCGATTCCTGTTCCGACCGGCCTCGAAAGGCTATGTGAAGATCGTACCAGATCCGATGGTTACCAGTTTCAATCACTTTGCCGAAAACCTGACGATGCCCGGGCAGGCGCTGGACTATCTGCTGCAAGGCAATCTGAAACAGTCCGGCAATGCGCTGCTGCGCTTTCTGATCAACTCGACCGTGGGCGGCTTTGGCCTGTCAGCCCCGGCGGATGAGCTGAACCTGCCGCCTGTTGATACTGATTTCGGCGAAACCCTGCATGTCTGGGGCGTGGGCGAAGGTGCTTATGTGGAACTGCCCTTCTACGGCCCGTCCACCGCGCGCGATGCGGTCGGCGTTGTGGTCAACCTGTTCTCGAATCCGATCAACTTTAGCCCGACCCGCCCGGTCGACAATATTGGTGTCTATGCCGAGGTCGTGCGGCGGATGGGAGATCGCGGTCGGTTCTCGGATACAGTTGATTCGATTCTGTACGAAAGTGCAGACAGTTACGCGCAAGCGCGCACGATCTACCTGCAAAATCGCCGCTTTGAACTGGCAAGGGATGATGAAGACGCCTATCTGGGTCTGTATGACGATCCCTACGCCACCACCGGGACCGACCCTGTCAGAGACCCCTATCTTGACCCGTACGAGGACCCCTATGCCGAATAACCTGTTGAACCGACGCCGTTTTGTGGCCACCGCCCTGACCGGGATGACAGTTGCCGCATTGCCTCTGCCCGCGTTCGCGCTGACCGAAGCGCAGGCCAAACAGCTGGTCAACAGCGTTGTGGCCGATATCACGCGTATCATTGACTCGGGTAAATCCGAAAATGCCATGCTGCGTGATTTTCAAAAGATCTTTGTGCAATACGGTGATGTGCCGATCATGGCCCGCTATGCGCTGGGGGCGGATGCACGCACAGCCTCATCCGCACAGCTGCGTCAGTTCACCAAAGCGTTCGAAGGCTATATTTCGCGCAAATATGGTCGCCGGTTCCGCGAGTTCATCGGCGGTGAGGTCACCGTGCGTAACGCGCGCAAGATCAAGACCGGATACGAGGTCAGAACCTCGGTCAAATTGCGCGGCTCATCCCCGTTCGAAGTGACATTCCTGGTGTCCGACAAATCGGGTCGTGGAAAGTTCTACAACATGTTCATCGAAGGTGTGAATTTGTTGCTGACCGAGCGCACAGAGATTGGCGCAATGCTGGATGCGCGCGGCGGCGACCTGAATCGCCTGATCAAGGATCTGAAAAAGACTGGCTGATCAGAGGTATTATCCTACGCCGGCCACCGCTCGACCCGTTCGCGCGGTGGCTTTTTTGTTCAGGTTGCAGGCTTGCGCGCGATCTGGCTGACATAAGACATGTAGCCAAAAAACGTGTTTGCAGACACACGCGCCCGGGCCTCGGATTTCAGCGCCTGTGCCGTTTCAGGCGCCAACAACCCGGTCTCGGCCATTCGATCCGCACCACGGTCGATAACGGTCAGAAAGTAAGTCGCCTCTCCTTCGGCCACATAACCGTGTCCCCGGCGACGGCCCAACTCAAAACCTGCTTGAGAGAGTGCACCGCCAATCTGGCGCATGATCCAGAGGTTTGTGACGTTCTGATTGATCATGAACCGAATGAGTTGATCCAGAGGATCAAAATCGGCAATCTGCGCTGTGGCGGTATCGTAGTCCCCATCGCAAATCGCAAATATCCCGCCCGGTTTCAGTATCCGAAAGGCCTCGGAAACCACATCTTCGGGGCCGGGTACATGGCACAACAGTGTATGCGCCAGAACAAGGTCTGCTGAGCTATCTTCAAGCCTGGTTGCCTTTGCATCGCCGGTTTCAAAAACAAGATTGCTCTCGCTGGCGAAGCTGTTTCTCGCACGTTCGACCATAACCGGTGAGGGCTCAATGCCGAGCGCGCGCTCCACCCCGCCAACTGACAGCAGCTCTTGCGTGATGTGCCCGGTGCCTGAACCCAGCTCAACCGCGAACCCGCCCTCAGGGACAATCAGATCACTTAGATAGCTATCCCTGATATCTTTCTGCGCCGGCTCCAGACACCGCGCTTCCATAGCTTCGGCGATACGCTCTTGGACCGAGATATCCTGCCCGGCCAGATCGGAATACGGATCGGACATAGCGCGCCTCCCTTCGCTACGTCCCAAGATAGCATATTTCAAATTTACCGGCCAAAACCGACTGTGATTGGTATGGCCCACCCCGGGTTGGTGCGGGCCAACGGCAACTTAATTCAGCCGTTCACCCGTTTCCTTGGCAAAGTAGGACACCTTGCTCATGTCGAACGCCAGGTTCAGCAATTGACCGGCCTGCGCGCTGGTTTCAGCATGCAGCCGCGCCGTGACCTGCTTGCCACCCAATTCCGACACAACATAGGTATCTGCCCCTGCGGGTTCGACCATATCGACCATGCAGGCGGCTTCCTGCACGCCTGCGCCAGCGCGGAACCCCGCCTCGGCGATATCTTCAGGGCGTAGACCAAGGATGACATCCTGCGGCAGAGACAAGTCGCGTGCATCGTTCAGAACCAGCGTTTCACCGGATTCGCGCGCGATCGAGATTTGCGTCCCCGAGCCATTGTTCGATGCCTGTGCCGGGATCAGGTTCATCGCAGGTGAGCCCATGAAATCCGCCACAAACAGGTTGGCCGGGTTGTTGTAGATCTCGGCCGGAGTACCGATCTGCTGCACGACCCCGCCTTTCAGGACTACGATCTTGGTGGCCAGCGTCATCGCTTCGATCTGGTCGTGGGTAACATAAACTATGGATGCGTCCAGTGTCTGGTGCAGCTTCTTGATCTCGGTCCGCATCTCGACCCGCAGCTTGGCGTCAAGGTTCGACAGCGGTTCATCGAACAGGAACAGCTTGGGGTCGCGCACCAACGCCCGGCCCATCGCGACCCGCTGACGCTGACCACCCGACAGTTGGCTGGGGCGGCGGTTCAGCAATGGCTCGATCTGCAGCAAGGAGGCGACGTCTTTCAGCTTGGCTTCCTGCGTGGCCTGATCGACCCCGCGCACTTTCATGCCGAAGGTGATGTTCTTGGCCACCGACATGGTCGGGTACAAAGCGTAAGACTGGAACACCATCGCGATGTCGCGATCCTTGGGGCTGACATGGGTCATGTCGTTGCCGCCGATGGACAATGTGCCACCGGTGATCTCTTCCAGTCCCGCAATGCAGTTCAGCAGCGTAGACTTACCGCAGCCCGAGGGGCCGACAAGCACCAGGAAATCGCCCGGTTCAATCGAGATGTTGATGTCTTTCAGAATCTCGGTCGCGCCGTAATTCTTGTAGAGTTTGTTGATATCAAGGATGGGAGCCATGGGTCTTATCCCTTCACTGAGCCAGCGGTCAGGCCGCGGATGAAATACTTACCGGCAACGACATAGACGAGCAGCGTCGGCAGCCCTGCGATGATCGCGGCAGCCATGTCGACGTTGTATTCTTTGACGCCGGTGGTGGAGTTTACGATGTTGTTGAGCGCAACAGTTACGGGCTGTGTCCCTGCCTGGCTGAACGACACGCCAAACAGGAAGTCGTTCCAGATCTGCGTGAACTGCCAGATCACAGTCACCACGATGATTGGTAGCGACAGCGGCAGGAAGATCGACCAGAAAATCCGCATGAACCCAGCCCCATCAACCCGCGCCGCCTTGGTCAGCTCGGCCGGAATGGTGACATAGTAGTTGCGGAAGAACAGCGTGGTGAAGCCCAGCCCGTAGATCACATGGACAAAGATCAGGCCCGGAATGGTACCCGCAATCCCCATCATACCCAGCAGACGTGCCATTGGCAGCAGAACAACTTGGAACGGGATGAAGCAACCGAACAGCATCAGCGAGAAGATGATATTGGCCCCTTTGAACCGCCATTGCGCCACGACATAGCCGTTCAGCGCACCCAACAGGGTCGACAAAAATACCGCAGGCACCGCGATCAGAACCGAGTTCCAGAAATAGGGTCGCAAACCTTCACACTGGATACCGGTACAAGCGCCGGACCATGCGGTTTTCCAGGCGTCGAAGCTGACCTCTCGCGGCAGCGAAATCAGGCTGCCGGTGCGGATTTCCTCAAGGCTTTTCAATGAAGTCGTCAACATCACGAAGAGCGGCATCAGGTAATACAGTGCAAACAGGCCAAGCAGGATATAAAGCAACCAACGCAGGGCAATCTTGCCCGTAGCGCTTTGGGTGCGGGTTTGTGTTTGGGGCATCGACAGATCAGTCATTTTTCGCCCTCAGCTCTGAGTAAAGATAGGGAACCACGATGGCAAAGACGACCAGCATCATGATCATCGCGGACGAGGCTGCTTGACCAATATCGCCGCGCGAAAACGCCATGGCGTACATGTAAGTAGCGGGCAGATCGGTTGCGTAGCCCGGACCGCCACCAGTCAGGGCGATGACAAGGTCGAAGCTTTTGATTGCGAGGTGCGCCAGCACGATGAAAGCAGACAGGAAAATCGGGGCCATCGAAGGGATGATGATCGCCGTATAGATGCGCCAAGTGGGGATACCATCGACCTGTGCGGCCTTGATGATCTCGCCATCGACCGAACGCAAACCGGCCAAAAACAACGCCATGACGAAGCCGGAACTCTGCCAGATCGCGGCGATCACGATAGTGTAGATCGCATAGTCAGGGTTCACCAGCCAGTCGAATTCGAAATTCGGAAAGCCCCACCCCTGCACCATGGATTCGATGCCCAGGCCCGGGTTCAAAATCCACTTCCACGCCGTACCGGTCACGATCATCGACAACGCCATCGGGTACAAGTAGATCGTCCGGATCGCGCCTTCGACGCGGATCTTCTGATCCAGCAGGATGGCCAGCAACAGGCCCAGTACCATCGCGATCACGATGAACAGCGCGCCAAAGATATACAGGTTGTTGATCGCCGTATCCCAGCGGGGTGAGTCGAACAGGCGTTCATACTGAATGAAGCCTTTGATCTCGTATTTCGGCAGTAGTTTCGATCGGGTTAGCGACACCCATGCGGTCCATCCGATAAATCCGTAGACAAAGATCAATACGGCGATGAACGACGGTGCCAGCACCACCTTGGGCAGGTGGTTTTCCAGCCATTCGGACATTTTAGCCTCCGGGGAAAGATGCTCTGCCCCTCACTATAGGGGGCAGAGCGTATTGGATCAGTAGCTGTTTGCTACCGCGTCCGCCAGTTGCTGAACCGCGTCAGCCGAGGACATATCCGAGTTGAAATGTGCGGTTACAACATCCGTAATCGCACCGGCCTGCGACCCGCGCAGCGCCATGCCATGGGCATAAGACGGCAGCAGCGAACCGCCTGCCGAGGTCGAACCCATATCTTCGGCCGAGATCTGCGCGCAGATGTCGAACGCATCCAGCGCCACATCAGTCCGCGCAGGGATCGAACCCTTGTTCAGGTTGAACACTTCCTGGAATTTCGGCGCGACGATCAGCTTGGCCAGCAATTCCTGACCAGCGCGGTTGTCGTCACCTTCCACTTCGAACATGGCGAAGCTGTCGACGTTGTACAGATATCCGTCGCCGGGGGTCGAGGCACACAGGAAGTCTTCGCCGGGCTTCTTGCCAGCCGCCAGGAATTCGCCCTTGGCCCAGTCACCCATGATCTGGAAAGCTGCTTCGCCATTCATCACCATGGCGGTGGCAAGGTTCCAGTCGCGGCCTGAGAAGTTTTCGTCCACATAACCGCGCAGGGTGCGCATCTGGTCAAAGACCTGCACCATGGTGTCAGAGGTCAGCGCCTCGGGGTCGAGATCGACAAAGGCTTTCTGGTAGAACTCGGGGCCACCCAGACCCAGCGCAACCGCTTCGAACACTGTGGCGTCTTGCCACGCCTGGCCACCATGGGCCAACGGGATCACTCCGGCAGCCTGCAGTTTTTCGGCAGCGGCGTTGAACTCTTCCCAAGTTGTGGGCATTTCAATGTCGTTGGCGGCCAGAACGTCAGCATTGGCCCAGATCCAGTCGATGCGGTGCACGTTCACAGGTGCTGCGCACCACGTACCTTCGCACATCATGTGGCCTGCAATCGATGCTGGCAGCACATCGGCCCAGCCTTCGGCTTCTGCCACGGATGAAATGTCTGCCAAAACGCCCTCTTCATACCATTCCTGAATGGCAGGTCCTTTCAGCTGAACAGCAGTCGGCGCGTTACCCGCAAGAACCCGGGCCCGCAGCGCAGTCATGGCCGCATCGCCGCCGCCACCTGCGACCGGCATATCGGTCCATGTGCCGCCGTTCGAGGCGAACTCTTCCTGCAGAACCGCGACCGATTTCGCCTCACCACCGGATGTCCACCAGTGCAGAACTTCGGCCTTTGGTTCAGCCACAACAGCCGACCCGGCCACTACGGCCAAGGTCGACACGGTGGCAAATGCAAAACGCTTCATTTTTTGTTCTCCTCCCTGAGAATTCGGTGCCACCCCAAGGGCGGCCATAGGTGATATAGCGCTAACGGATTGCCGCATGGCAACGCAGAATGCGATGCAATATCCTGACAAGGTGGAAATTTTCACCGCTTTTGTTACCCCGTGTTACGTTGGCCTTGAATCCGTTTCCATTCGTTACAATTGGCGGCGACGGAGAACCCTAAGGAGGAGAAACAGAGTGGGCATTCCCCGGCTCCTGGTGGTGGACGACGATTCGGAGATGCGGTCGATGATGACCCAGTTCTTTCAGCAGAACGGGTATATTGCTCTGCCTGCCAGTTCCGAAAGTGAAATACGCACGCATCTAACCTCGGGGCGGATCGACCTGATCCTGTTGGACGTGATGCTGGGCGATGAAAACGGCGTCGAGATCTGTGCCCGGTTGCGGGCCGAACAGGATGTACCGATCATTCTGGTATCGGCCCTGTCGGCGGATCATCAGCGCATGGCAGGATATGAGGTTGGAGCAGACGATTACATCGCCAAACCATTCAACCCGCAACTGTTGCTGGCCCGCGTCCGTGCGGTGATGCAACGCGCCCGACGCACGCCTTCGCTGGCATACCGCCGCCGCACGCGCACCTTTCACTTTGACGGCTGGGTCTTTGACGGCAAACGGGACGAGGTGCATTCGCCCGAAGGCTATCTGGTTTCCCTGTCCCAACGGGAGACCGCCCTGCTGAAGGTTTTGCTGGCGAACCCGCATATTCCGCTGACCCGTGATGAGATCGCCGCCGCACTGGATGTAACCGGTGAGGCCGACAAGCCCGAGGCGCAAGGCCGTGCCATAGATATGCTGGTGGGGCGGTTGCGGTCGAAAATCGAGGCCAATCCAAAAGACCCCCAGATGCTGCGCACCGAGCGCGGTGTTGGCTATCTGTTTACCGCTGACGTTATGGTGGATGAGGACGCATGACCCTGCGCCTGCGCAGTTTTGGCTGGCTCTGGACCCTGTCCGCCTTTGTCGCGGGGCTGGTCGCTGCCGGGATGTGGTTCACCTCGGCACAGGCGTGGAACCGGTACCAGACCGCAGCATTTGTTGCTGGTTTCACCATATACGAAGATTTGCGAGCGGGGATGGCGCCGCCACCCGGCCTGTTGATCAACCCATTGCCAACCGAGGCAGCCGCTCTTGCTGACAGGGGAGCGTTCCAGCAAATGCCCGGCTTTGCGGATCGCCGCTTTGTCACCAATCTGTCGATCCTGACCGACAGTTCAGCTCCCTTGAGTGGCCGCGAATTGACGCTTGCGGTGTTATCGGATCGACTGGTCTATCCGGTTTCAGACATCGTCTCCGGCAGCGATCAGACCGGCCCCGAGAAGATGGGGAACCTGACCCGTCTGTTGGCCACATATTGCAGCGAACCTATCCTGATCGCGCAATTCGGGCGCGGAGTTTGGCAGCAAGTCGACGGCACCGAAATCTGGGGCTGTAAGGCTGCGCCGGTTGATCTGCGTTTGCCCGCAATATTGCTGGGCATTGTGTCCTTGGCGGTGCTTCTGACCTCGGTCGGGAATGTTTCTGACAGTTTCGCACGCTTTGCTCAGGCACTTGGTGACCGCCGACGTCGCGGCGGGCCGCAAAGCTATGACGCGGACGGGCCTGAAGAGCTGCGCGATATCGTGACTGCGGTGAATGATCACCTCGATGCCGAACGTGCGCAGCTTGAGAAACGCGCCATTGTACTGTCGGGTGTCAGCCACGATCTGGGGACCCCTGCAACCCGCGTCCGGCTGCGTGCGGCGCTGATTCCCGATGGCGAGTTGCGCGAAAAGCTCGAGGCCGACGTGGACCAGATGACCGGCATGATAGAAAGCGTGCTTACTTACACGCGATCGGAACTCAGCGTCGAGGAACCGCGCCAGATATCGTTGACCTCGCTGGTTGAATCGCTTGTGGCCGATTATCAGGATATGGACCGGCCTGTGTCGTTGAAAGCCGTTGATCCCGTTGTCGTCGAAAGTGCGTCGTCTGTTTTCATGTCACGCCGTGGGCATGCGTCGCTACCGGAAACGCGGCGCATCCTGGTGACGGGTCAACCGATCGCATTGAAACGAGCGTTGTCCAATCTGATCGACAATGCCCTGAAATACGGTCGTCACGCCGAGGTTGAACTGGAAACTGATGCTCAGACCGCCACGATCATCGTCGAAGACAAGGGCACCGACCTATCGGTCGCGGATATCGAGGCGCTACTGGCACCGTTCCAGCGCGGATCAAACATCGGATCTTCGGATGGGTTCGGATTGGGCCTGACAATTGTCAGCACCGTTGCCGAACAACACGGCGGAACGCTGAGTTTCGAGGCCGGAGATCAGGGCCTGCGCGCCCGACTTCAGATCACCCGGCAATAGTCATGGCGCATAGCTGCGCACCAAGGCGCTGGCGATCAAGGCCCAGCCATCAGCGATGACGAAAAACGCCAATTTGAAAGGCAGCGAGACCGTAGCCGGGGGCACCATCATCATTCCCATCGACATCAAAACCGCTGCGACAACGAGATCGATTATCAGGAAAGGCAGGAAAATCAGGAACCCGATCTGAAAGGCCCGCGCGATTTCCGACAACATGAAGGACGGCATCAGCACGGATAACGGGGCCTCGGGCGATAGTTGAATCGCAGCACCATCCGGGCGCAGGTCTGCCATGGCCTGAAACGTGTCGGCATCAATACGCGCTGCCATAAAACTGCGAAACGGCACCAGCGCGCGTTCCAGTGCAGGCTCTACGTCAAGCGTTTCCTCGACCATCGGCTGAATCCCTGTCTCCCACGCCTCGGTAAAAACCGGCTCCATGACGAAATAGGTCAGAAACAGCGCCAAACTGACGATCAACATGTTTGGTGGTGACTGCTGCAAGCCGATTCCTTGCCGCAGGATCGCCAAAACCGTGATCAAAAACGGGAAACAGGTGATCATGATCGCCAGTCCCGGTGCCAGGCTGAGCACCGTGATCAGCAAAATCAACTGGATGGTCCGGGCCGAGATCGACCCGCCCTCGCCCAGGGACAGCGACAGTTCTTGCGCCGCGCCACCGGAGGGTATGACCAGCAAAAATGCCAGCCAAAAAAGGTAGCGCATCATCCGATCCCGTTCTGCAGATCCGAGATTTCGGTCAGCCGTACAGCCAGTTGCCCGGACTGGTCGCCCTCCATCTCTTCCAACAGACCGCGCGCGACCAATTGGTCCCCGACATAGAGGTCAACCGGATCCTCGATCCGCTTGTCCAGTGTCAGTACGGCATTTTCGCCCATGCTCAACAGGTCACGGATCAAAGGCCGCGCACGCCCGACCGAGACGGTGACTTCGATCGGAACAGTCTCGAACGGGTTGGGTTTTTCGGGTTTCGGTGGTTGAGGATCACTCATTTGACAAAGCCTCTTTTGCTTCAAACAGATATGCGTCGAACGTTGCAGCAATGGATGAGAGCAAGGCAGCGCAGTCCACCTCGCGTTGGGCGATCCCCACCTGCAATCGCGCCTGTCCCGGCTGGAGCGAGACATCCTCGATGACCTGGGGACGCGGCGAGATATCCTGCGGCAGCATCGCCTCGACCTGATCCGAAGTGCCCGCCGGAACAGTCAGCTGCAGTGGCTGGTCGACCTGCTCACGCGCCATGTCGCAAAGCTGCTCGGTCAATCGCTTCGCAAAGCCATGCTCGATCGTCTCAGGCAGAATAGTCTGAACCAGGCTCTGGAACATCGGTTCCAGCGACAGGGTCATGCGGGTCAATGCTTCTTGATAGGTAAAGGACAGGTCGGATAACGTCGCCGACAGATCGGAGCTTAGCTGTGTGCCAGTCTGTTCCTGTGCCTGAACCGCATCTTCCCAGCCCGCCCCATAGCCTTGTTCAAATGCAGCAAGCCGCTGTTCTTCCAGTGCGTCTTCATCCAGTAGATGTACGGCCACCCCAGCCGCAGAGGCGTTGAAGTCTTCAAGAAGATGAGCGATCGACATCACACCTTCTCCTCGCCTTCTTCAAGCCAGCTGCGCAGGATCTCTACCGTCTCTTCCTGCTTGTCGCCGATCATGGCGCGCAAACGGTCGACAGGATCTTCCCCACGCGCAGCGGCAATCGCCGGAACATTCGGCTGCGCCGCATCCGCGAGCGGTGCAAAGTCCGGCGCATCTGCGGTCGCAATTTCTCCGGTCAGGGAAGGCGCTGGGGCGACCTCGACCGGTGCACCTGCTGGCAGCAGCGCCGATGCCGCAGATTTCGTCAGAATTGGCCGTATGACAAACAGACCCAAAACAAGGGAAACCAGCGCCAAAACCACCATCTGGATTAGCGACATAGCGTCGATATGCATGTTCTGCCAAATCGACCCGGACACCAACTCGCCCTGGGGTTCAACCATGGGCAAGTCGAGCGATTTCAGTGTGATGACGTCGCCGCGTTCAGCATCAAACCCGACCGCAGAAGCCACAAGCTCTTGCAGTGCATCAAGCTCGGGCTGCGGCATGGGTTCAAAAATCTCGACGCCATCTGTACCTGCCGCTCGAACACCGTTGACCAGCACCGCGACAGTCAGACGTTTGATCGCACCTGGCGCGCGATGAACTTCCAACTCGGTCTCTGACACCTCATAATTCACCCGTTCGCGGGTCTGAGTGGCATTTGAATTGGATTCATCGCCTCCGGCCCCGTCGCCATCCGGCAAATTCGACGCCACTGTCACATCCGCCGACTGATTACGCGCACTGTCCGACCGTTCTTCAACATCCGTGCTGATCGCAACACGGCCTTTGGGGTCAAAGCGACGTTCCCGGATAGACTCGGTTTCGGTCACCGTATCTACGCTGACCTCAACCACCGCGTTGCCGGCCCCGACCCGGGCTTCGACCAGACGTAGAACTTTCTCACGCAATTGGCGCGCCTTATCATCTGCAGTATCGGCTGCCACCGCCGTGTCCTGCGCGCCAATCACGGCCCCGTTTGAATCAATCACAGTGACGTTTTCCGGTGCCAGCCCGCTAACCGCCGACGCCACTAAGAACCGGATCGCCTTTGCCTGATCTCCGTTAATCGGTGCACCCGACGGGACCAGATAAACCGAAGCGGTTAGCGCTATGCTGCGCTGAAACGGGTTGGAGGAGCTGTTGGCGATGTGCACCCGGGCCTTGCTGACATGCGGGCTGCCCACAATCGTGCGCGCCAGCTCTCCTTCTTTTGCGCGCCAATAGGCGGCATCAAACATCTGCGACGTAGTGCCAAAGCCGCTGAGCGAATCCAGCAGTTCGTAACCGCGATTGCCGTTCGCAGGCAGGCCCTCGCTGGCCAAAGTCATCCGCAACTCATCCCGCTGAACGCCGGGGACGTAGATCGAGCCACCCCTTATTTCATAGTTCACACCACGCTGGTCCAGCGCCCGCACGATATCCCCGGCTGCACCGCTTTCGAGCCCCGCATAAAGCAGCGTCATCGACGGCGCTGTCACAATCCGTGACATCGCAAGCACACCCAGAAACACCAGTGCCACGGCACCGGCCACGATAATTTGTTTGCGCCTGTCCAAACTTGCCCAGACAGTTCCGATCTGCTGCACGCTTACCTCCGACTCACCGACATTCTGTGCGGCTCTGCCCTTGTTTGGACGATTGCCCTTAACAATCGGTTAGTCCCTGAGGGGTTATGACGGTTGCCGAACAGATTCATGAGGACGGCATGACCGACGCAACTGCAGATGAGGCGGAAACCCCTAAAAAATCAGGGAAAAAAGGCTTTCTGCTTGGGCTGATTCTGGCTATCGCGGGCGGTGTTGGCGGCTATTTCATAACTGCATCCGGCCTGCTTCCCATAGGTGGGTCCGAGATGGTGAAAGAGGCCAAAAAGAAAGGCGAAGACGCTTCCGTAAAGGCACTTCCCGATGTGAAATTTGTCGATCTTCCGCCGGTGATAATCTCGGTCAAGTCAGATGATTCGCGACATTTGAAATTTCACGCGCAGCTTGAAGTGAACGCGGGATACGCCGCCGAGGTTGAAAAGATGCAGCCGCGAATCATGGACGTTCTGAACAGCTATTTGCGCGCCCTTGAGTTAACCGATCTGGAAGATTCTCTGGCTTTGATGAGGATCCGCGGACACCTGCTACGACGCATTGGGATCGTCGTGGGCGAAGGCCGCGTGCGTGACGTTCTGGTCATGGAATTTGTACTGAATTAGGAGGCGATGGTGGAGTTGATTGCCGATATTCTGCTGGTTGCGGGCGCTCTTGGGGCTGGTCTGTATTGTTTCGTTCTGTCGCGACGCCTGAAGCGGTTTACCGATCTTGAGAAGGGTGTGGGTGGCGCCGTTTCCGTGCTGTCCTCGCAAGCAGAAGAGTTGCGAAAATCGCTGGATAGCGCGCGTCAGGCTTCGGATGATTCCGGCACCGCGTTGCAGACGCTGACCGAACGGGCGGAAACCGTCGCACAACGGTTGGAGCTTATGATGGCCTCGATGCACGACGTCGTTCAGGAAGAGCCCTCTGAGCCGGAAGTTCCCATGGATCAGCCAGATGACGCACCTGCTGAGGGCAGGTCTGAGCAGCCCGGCGAAGCACAAGAAACTGTATCCGATCCGTCTGGTGAACCAACTGAGGTCTCGACTGAGCCATCGGAAGCACCACCAGAGCCGCCCGCAAAGAAACCAGAAGGCCTGATGTTCTTTCGGCACGCCGCACCATCTGACGGAGCAGCGAAATGAGTCGCAACCGGGCAAAAGCGCCTGATCGCCGAGCGCGCGGCGGTGTTCTGACCGTCATTTCCTTGCTGATGGTCGGCTCTGCGATTATTCGCATCGGGCTTGAGGCCGGGCCTGCACTTGCCCGCGGCGCGGAACCAAACATGGCCTCGCCCGTCGGTGGTGAACGCAAAGAGGCGAATGCGGCAGATCTAAAATTGCTGCTTACGGAACTATTGCGCCGTGAAAAGACTCTAAACCAGCGTGAAAGCACGATTTTGGACCGGGAACGGGCGCTCGACATTGCCGATCAGGCCATCGAAACCCGGCTCACCATGCTGGAGGACGCCGAGAACGCTCTGCGTGAAACGGTGGCGATTGCCGAAAAGGCCGCCGAAAACGATCTGACACAACTGACCGACGTGTATCAGAGCATGAAGCCCAAAGATGCCGCCGCGTTGTTCGAAATGATGGACGCGGTATTCGCCGCTGGCTTCCTGTCTCGCATGCCACCGGAAGCTGCCGCTGAAGTTATGGCCGGTCTCAGCCCCGAGGCTGCTTACACCATCAGCGTGATCATGGCCGGGCGCAATGCACGTGCCCCACAGGAATGACCCTCATGGCCATATCTATCTGCATCCTCAACGCTGGAGACCTTTCATGATCGGGCTCATCGGAATTGCCGTCATCTTCGTCATGGTATTCGGCGGCTACCTTGCCGCAGGCGGCAAGATGGCCATCATTATGAAATCACTGCCCTTCGAGATGATGATGATCGGAGGGGCCGCAGTCGGCGCATTTCTGATCAGCAATGATATCGGCGGCGTAAAACACACCGCCAAGGATATCGCGAAAGTTTTCAAAGGACCCAAATGGAAGCCCGAGGATTATCGCGATCTGTTATGCTTGTTATTCTCTCTGATCCGGATCGCACGCGCGAACCCGGTCGAGGTAGAGCAGCACATTGAAGAGCCAGGAAGCTCATCGCTATTTTCCGCATATCCCAAGATTCAAGCCGACAAAGAAGCGGTGGACCTGATCTGTGACACCATGCGCTCGGCGGCGATGAACTATGACGACCCGCACCAGGTTGAGGAGGTGCTGGAAAAGCGGATGGAGGCGAACTTCCACCATGCCATGCATTCAAGCCACGCGCTGCAAACCGTTGCTGACGGGTTGCCCGCCTTGGGGATCGTGGCCGCCGTTCTGGGTGTGATCAAGACGATGGGATCAATCGACCAACCACCGGAAGTTCTGGGTAAGCTGATCGGCGGCGCGTTGGTTGGGACGTTTCTGGGGGTTTTTCTGGCTTATGGATTGGTGGGCCCTTTTGCGGGCAAGCTGAAATCTGTTGTCGAAGAAGACAACCACTTTTACCAACTCATCAAAGAGGTTCTGGTGGCTAATCTTCACAACCACAACGCGGCCATGTGTATTGAGGTCGGCCGCCAGAACACACCGACCCACAACCGGCCCGGTTTCTCGGAACTTGAAGACGCGCTTAAGGAACTCAAGCAGGCTGCAGCATGATCCGCGCATTGTCTTTGGTCTTGCTCGCATGGGGCACAAGCGCGTCAGCACAGGCTTTGACCGTGCGATCGGGCGAGCATGAGGGATACACGCGTCTGGTGGTACAGGTCCCCTCTGGCACCGGTTGGATGTTGGATCCGGTCGAGAACGGCGCGCGGCTGAGCATTGGCATCGATAATGCGACATTCAACACTGCAGCTGTCTTCGACCGCCTGTCGGGGAACCGTCTGCAATCGCTTCAACAGGTCGGGCCAGGTGCAGCGTTGGAGATGACATTTGGGTGCGACTGCGTGGCAACGGCATTTCTGCATCGCCAAACTATGGTGGTCATAGATATCGCACCCGACCAGGGTACACCTGCAAATGACCCGGTAGAGCCAGAGGCACTTCCCAGGACTGCAAGTATCCCGGCCCCAAAACCCTTACCTACTGATATTCCAGCCACCGAACTGGCCTTGCCTTTGCTGCAGTTAAATCAACGAAATTTTGAGGAGCAGTTGGCATCACGTATATTGCAAAGCGCTGATCGAGAGGTTGTTGATCTTGAACTGGCAGGTGTCGGACGCAGGGAATCGTCCAGTTTTGGTCCGCTGCGATCTTCGGAAAAGCTGGTGCCAAATCTGCGACTGTCTTCAGTGCTCAATGAGGTTTCGGGGCTGGGCAATCTGGCAGTTCCTCAGATTGATAGCAAACCGGAATGTATCACGGACAGCGAACTGGGTTTTGAGACATGGTCGGGCGCTCGATCATTTTCCGAGGATGTGGCCGAATTGCGGGTCGGGCTATTTCAGGAATTCGATCGTGTCGACCAGGCGTATGCAATGGATTTGGCGAAGCTCTATACGTATTTCGGGTTCGGTGTAGAAGCGCACCAAGCCCTGTCTTTGTTGTCGGAGACCTCGGTTGAGCAGCGCAGAGTAGCGGCCATCGCATCAGTGATGGACGAGTTGCCTGCACCGACGCCGAACCCTTTGGAAGGGCAGCAAAGATGTGATGGTGCCGCCGCACTCTGGGCGCTTTTGAGTGAGGGTAAACTTCAATCCGATGCGCATGTGAAAGCGATCGAACGCAGTTTTGGTCGGCTGCCGTGGCATCTCAGGCAACATCTCGGCCCGGATATCGCCGAGATGTTTGTCTCGGCAGGCCGGCTTGAAGCATCGCGCCGGATCTTGCGTGCGGTCGATCGGATCTTAGAGGACGAACCCGCTGATGTAACCTTTGCCCAAGCTAAAATCGCGGATGCTGCAGGGGATACCGATACCGCAGAAACGCTGTTGACCGAGGTCATATCGGCGCCCGATGCCGCGACCGATGCGCCGTTGGCACTTGCGCGGTTGATCGAAAAGCGGTGGTCGGACCGGGGTACGGTCTCGCCCCGCGACCTCGATTTAGCTGCAAGTTATGCGCGCGAGCTTCGGAAGTCCGAACTTGGCCCGATGTTGGCGCGTGCACACGCTTTGGCGATGGCTTTGTCGCAGGATTTTACCGGAGCTCTTGCCAGTTTTGAGGATGTCTCAGATTCCGACGAATGGCAGAGGACACGAGATCAGGTGTTCCAATTGCTGGCGGAGCGGGCGGACGACATTACTTTCCTGCGCCATGTGATGGAATTGAAGGACAGGCGACGCAACGCGCTGACGGTCGAAACTGCCGTGTCCATGGCAGAGCGACTGGCTGACCTTGGGTTTTCAGCGCAGGCTTACGCGCTGGCAAACCGACCGCAAGATCGGGAACGCAGCCGTGATCGTGCTCGGCTTCGGGCAAAGGCGGCTCTGTTGGGCAACCGTCCCCGTCAGGCGCTGCTGGAAATCGCGGACGATTCCTCGGACACCGCACAAGAGTTACGCGCCCAGGCCATGATGCAAACACAGGATTTCGATGCCGCCGCGCACGCATTACAGGCAGGCGGGAAGCACGAGATGGCCGATCGATACAACTGGTTGGCGGGCTCCAGCGGTGCGGATGAAGAGAGGTCAAACACCTTCACCGATTTGTCCCGCATCCGAACGTCCCTGATCAAGCCCGTTGCGCGACAGCCGGACAAGCCATTGTCGGACGCCGCAATGCTAATACAGGACAGCACCATCGCACGCGCGCAGATCACTGAAATGCTTGAGACAGTGCGCGCAATCGACCCGAATTGAACCTTGGAAGTCTGTTCTTGCAGAGACAAGTGTAACTGCTTTGGCCTGTAGGCTGATAGACGCCAAAATCAGCCTCTAACAAAGGTATTGAATTCATTTTGACTTCCTATGCATCAATCAATGATGCCCATAGGACAGTGGCGGTAAACTCAGTGAACGTGTCGAAGATCTTCAGCTGGCTCAATGATCATTCATGACCACCGCACGCGTTCAAGTGTGCTGGTTCTTGGACAACTCCATCTGAGATTACGATCACCACATCTGACCTTGGTAAACCGGGCCGAGTGACTCAGACTTTCTGAAACCGTATTCCAGGGCATTACGGTTGCCACATCGGGATCCTGCAGACCCGCCCCAGAGATGTGTTCAGCCCAGATGCGAACATGCTCCGCCAAAACAATCGCTACAATTGGCATTGCGTATTGTGCCAGGGACATGGTCTGGGGTTGGCCCGAAGATAGCTCGCCCTTTCCAGCATCGCCACGTCAATCCAACCAAACTTGGCCAGTTGATAAAGGATCAAACTGCACCGATCACATAAGCTTGGGCGTGTGTTTTCACAGGCTGATCTCCGGTTTGCGGAGGAGGCCTCTTGAGGAATTTAGTCATATGTACGAGCCAGCATGTGCTCTGTCCCCGACGTGAACCATCAAGAACAGAGACTATTCAACCGGATTTATTCAGTATGGGGCCTCCACATCATTCATCGAGACGTAGACTGTCTTCATCTCGCTGAAGTGGTTGATTGCCAGTTTCGAGTTCTCGCGACCGACACCCGACATCTTAGATCCGCCGAACGGTGCCTCTACCGGGGCCAGGTTATAAGTGTTGATGTAACAAGTCCCCGCCTCAAAACCTGCCACGATGCGGTGGGCGCGGGTCAGGTCGTTGGTGAAGACGCCGGCGGCCAGACCGAATTCGGTGTCATTGGCACGGGCCAAAACCTCTTCTTCGGTGTCGAAGTCCAGCACCGACATCACGGGGCCGAAAATCTCTTCGCGCGCGATTGTCATATCGTCCTTAACATCGGCAAAAACCGTGGGTTGCATGTAGAAACCATCGCCTTCGACCCGTTCGCCGCCATAGATCAGCCGCGCGCCTTCGGCCCTCCCCTTTTCGACATAGCCAAGCGCGATATTCATCTGGTTTTCGCTGACCATCGGACCAAAGTTGACCTCTTCATCCATCGGGTCGCCGATTTTCGCCGTAGCAAGGCGTTCAGACAGGCGCTTAAGGAACGCTTCCTTGATTCCCTTTTGCACAAAAACTCGAGTGCCGTTGGAACAGACCTGTCCCGAGGAATAGAAATTTCCCAGAATGGCGCCTGACACGGCATTTTCGATGTCGGCGTCGTCGAACACGATCGTCGGGGACTTGCCACCCAATTCCATGGTGACATGTTTCATGCCATCGGCGGCAGCAGCGTACACCTTGCGACCCGTTGGAACCGACCCTGTTAGCGAGACCTTGGCCACTCGGGGGTCGGTCACCAGGCTGGCGCCTACATCACCGTAGCCCTGAACAACGTTATAGACGCCTTTGGGTGCACCTGCCTCGATCAAAATCTCGGCTACTTGCAATGCCGACAGCGGAGTAGTCTCGGAAGGCTTGAAGATCATTGTGTTTCCGCACGCCAACGCCGGGGCACCCTTCCAGCAAGCGATCTGCGTCGGGTAGTTCCATGCCCCAATGCCCACACAAACGCCCAGCGCCTCGCGGACGGTATAGACAAAATCCCCGTCTGCCAGAGGGATATGTTCGCCGGTCAGCGAGGCCGCCAGACCGCCAAAATACTCCAGCGCATCCGCGCCGCTGGTAGCGTCGGCCACCAGCGTTTCCTGCAGAGGTTTGCCGGTATCATGGGTTTCGATAATCGATAAGTCACGATTGCGATCCCGCATGATGTCGGCCGCGCGTCGCAGCACACGGCCTCGCTCGGTGCCCGATAGGGCAGCCCAAGCCGCTTGGGCCGATTTTGCACTGTTTAGAGCCTTTTCAACAATCTCAGGCGTGGCGGAATGCAGCCGTGCGATGACCTCTCCGGTGGCGGGGTAGATAACGTCGATGGGCGCGCCATTGGTGTCCTCGACATACTCGCCATTGATGAAGTGGCTGGCCTTGGGTTGAAACTTCATGCCGGTTCCCTTTGTGTTCAGAAATCTCTATAGGCAAAGAGATCGCGTACGTTGAGAATCGAACTATCGATTATTGACTGATCAGTCAATCAAGTCGCAAATTGGCAGGATCTCGCCTAATACAAAGGGTCTTCCCTTGAAACGAAAGGTTAATGTTCTATTTATGTTCTTCACAGTCAGAGGATTACCCGATGGCCCAGAACATGCGAAATTCCGCCCTGAGCGGCCCGACAAACGACTATCACCTGCTGCCAGTTACAGATCGGCAGATGCGCTTTGCCCGCGCCATCGCGCAACAATCAGCGCTTGAGATTCCGGTCGAGGCGCAGCGTGACCGCAAATCCCTGTCGGACTGGATTTCAGCCCATAAGCCGCATGATCCGTCGCCCTTTGCAAACTACCCAACAGGTAAGCAGGTTGCTTTTGCCGAACGTATCTCGCGTAGCAAGCGCCGCCCGATCCCGTCCGAATGTTTCCGCGACAAACAAATGATGTCGCGCTGGATCGATCATAATAAATAGATCGCTCTATTTGCCGTGGTTGCGCGCGTATAGCGCGACGGCGGCGGCCACAAACATGCCCAACAGGATGTAACCCGTCACAGCCTCGGCCACAGCCAGCCCACGGCAAAAGCCAGTTGGGGACATGTCCCCATATCCGACCGTTGTGAAGGTGACGTATGAGAAATACAGAATATCGGCTGGCCCTTCAGCGCCGATCACACAATGATCGTTATATCCAAACGCGCCGTAGACGGCTGCGAACAGGAATGGCACGACCTGAATGAAGGACACCCCCATCAGGAACAACAACCTCCGGGGGGATTTCACCTGGGTCATGTAGTACCAAGACTGCGAGGCGATCCAGATTAGAAGGCCTACCGAGGAAAGCGTGCCAATGGTGTCGCCTGCAGTAGCTTCGTTCAGGCGCGACAGACCGTACCACGCAAGAAAGCTTGCCAAGACCAGCCCAAGCGCCGCCAGCAAAGTTGATTTCCATTCTTCCAGGGTTCTGGGTTCGTGGGTCATGAGCGCTCCGTCGGTTGGGCTTGCGCACAATCATCCGATTTCAAACGCGGCCTGCAAGCTGATTTCAGTCAGAGCCCAGATGTTCCTCGCCCCGCGCGCGGGCCAGCTGTATCTGCTTTTGCCGCTCGCGAAACCGCGACTTGTCCTGTTCTGAAGTCTCATTGATACACCGATGGCAGGATACGCCATGCTCGTATTCAGGGCGTTTCACATCTTCGGGCAGGATCGGGCGACGGCAACCATGGCACAGCTTGTGTGGGCCTTCGACCAGCCCGTGACCAACTGAAACGCGGTTGTCGAAGACAAAACACTCACCCTGCCAAGTGCTGTCTTCGGGTGGCGTTTCTTCCAGATACCGCAGGATGCCACCTTTCAGGTGATAGACATCCTCGACCCCTTGCCCCAGCAGGTAGTTGGTGGATTTTTCGCACCGGATGCCACCGGTGCAGAACATGGCAACGCGTTTGTTGTGAAAGCGCTCCTTGTTCTGTTCCCACCACGCCGGGAAATCGCGAAAACTGGCTGTATTAGGGTCTATTGCACCCTCGAATGTGCCAATCGCCACCTCGTAATCGTTGCGGGTGTCGATCAACACCACATCATCTGATCGGATCAGCGCGTTCCAGTCCTCAGGCTCGACGTAATTCCCGACATTTGCGCGGGGATCGACATCGGGCTGGCCCATCGTCACGATCTCTTTCTTCAACCGCACCTTCATCTTGCCGAAGGGCGGATTGTCCGAGGTCGCCTCTTTCCACTCAAGATCACTGCATCCTGGCAACGCACGGATATGCGCCAGAACCGCATCGATACCTGCGCGGGGTCCGGCGATGGTGCCATTGATCCCTTCTTGCGCCAGCAGCAAGGTGCCTTTCACCGACTGCGCGCGGCAAAGCTCGTGCAAAGCCGGGCGTAGCGCATCGGGGTCGGGAAAACGCGTGAAATGATAGAGGGCAGCGATTGTGTACATGTGGGCGATCTAATGCCCTTGGCAAAAACACACAAGAGACCGCATTGACGATACCCGCTGCGCACCATACCGATAACACGACTTTAGGAGGCCAGCATGTCCCACGCCCTGCTCGTTATCGATGTTCAGAATGACTTCTGCCCAGGCGGCGCGCTTGCCGTTGCCGGAGGGGACGAGATCGTCGCACCGATCAATGCGATCATGGATACGTTCGATACGGTGATCCTGACACAGGATTGGCACCCGGCGGGGCATTCTTCATTCGCCAGTTCTCATACTGGCAAAGCGCCGTTCGAGATGATCGACATGCCTTATGGCCCTCAGGTCTTGTGGCCCGATCACTGTGTTCAGAGCAGCGCAGGCGCGAACTTCCATCCGGATTTGCGAACAGATGGCGATCTGATCATCCGCAAGGGATTTCGCAGCGCTATCGACAGCTATAGCGCGTTTTTCGAAAACGACCATTCCACGCCCACTGGTCTAAAAGGCTATCTTGAGACGCGCGGGATCACGCAGCTGACCATGGTCGGTTTGGCGACAGATTTCTGCGTGCATTATTCGGCGGTAGATGCGGCACAGCTGGGGTTTGATGTCACTGTCTTAAGCAACTTGTGCCGCGCCATTGATATGGACGGATCTTTGGCTGTCGCAGAGCAGGCCATGCGCGCAGCAGGTGTGACACTGGCCTGAGGATCAAAGCGCGGCACCATGCTCGGCCAGCAGTTTCAGAAACACAAACAGGATCACGGCAAGACCTAACGCGAAACCGATACGCCCAGAAACCGTGCGACGCTTTGGACGCACTGGTCTTGGGCGTGGCGCTTGCAATGGTCGCTCGGGCATTTTCCGGTTCACGGTCCCGGGCTTTGCGGTCCTGATATGGCCCAAGAAGTGATGGAAATCGAACTCACCACTATACTCTCCCTGGACACCCATATTCCGGATATTCGCAAAAAGACGCTTTAGGATCAGGAGGCGATCTTCAGCCTCTTCTGGCCGAAAATAACCTCGGGCAAGATGCCCATCCGACTCGTCCAGGCTAAATCCTGATTCCAGAAATATTCTGCGAATCTTGGGCGATGCAGCGCGCAAAGCGTCTGCCGTCTTGATATCCCTGAACCGCGCCCGCACCGGGGGCCGCCCAGTTATCGATGTTTGCCCATGCTCAGGATCAACCTCATCCGGAGCTATTGCAACAATGTCAAAATCGTACTCGAGACTCATTCACTAACTTCAACCTTCAGTTCCATCCCCAGCCCTCACTAAAGCGTGAAGGAAACCCACAATAAGCCCGTAATGTGTTCTGTCGTGGGCATTGTTCCCAATTCCGCGACTCTTGCCATTTCGTGCTCCGATTGATCTAACAACGGAAATTGCAGGAGGTCCCCATGGTCGATATCGCGACGCGGGTCTACAATCATAAATGGAAGATTGACCCGATTATCCGGTCATTGATCGACACAGATTTCTACAAACTGCTGATGTGCCAGTCAGTGTTTCGAAATAAGCCCCAAACCGATGTGGTGTTTTCGCTGATCAACCGGTCGAATCACGTGCCATTGGCCCGTTTGATCGATGAAGGCGAGCTACGCGAGCAGTTGGATCACATCCGCTCGCTAAGTCTGAGTCGTGGGGAAAGCACGTGGTTGCGGGGCAATACATTCTACGGCAAGCGTCAGATGTTCCGCCCGGATTTCATGGAATGGTTCGAGAACCTGCGCCTACCCCCTTACCATCTGGAGCGTAAGGGTGATCAGTATGAGCTGACCTTTGAGGGTAAGTGGCACGAGGTCATGCTATGGGAGATCCCGGCGCTGGCCGTACTGATGGAATTACGCTCACGCGCGGTTCTGAACGATATGCGCCGGTTCGAACTACAGGTGCTCTATGCCCGTGCAATGACACGCGTATGGGAAAAGATAGCCCAGCTTCGCACTATTGAGGGGCTTGGGATCGCGGATTTCGGCACGCGGCGGCGGCATTCCTTCCTTTGGCAGGACTGGTGTGTGCAGGCCATGATTGAAGGTTTGGGTTCGTCCTTTACCGGAACGTCCAACTGTCTGATCGCAATGCGACGCGAAGTTGAGGCTATTGGCACCAACGCACATGAACTACCTATGGTGTATTCTGCGCTCGCCGAAGACGACGCCGCGCTTGCGCAGGCGCCCTATGACGTCCTCAGCGACTGGCACGAGGAACATGATGGAAATCTGCGCATCATTCTGCCCGACACGTATGGCACCAAAGGGTTTCTGGACCGCGCGCCTGACTGGCTGGCAGGCTGGACCGGCATTCGCGTTGACAGCGGCGACCCCGCAACCGGCGCAAAAATCGCAATAGACTGGTGGAAATCACGCGGCGAAGACCCGACGCAGAAGCGGGTTATTTTCTCGGACGGGTTGGATGTGGACAAGATACGCGAATTGCACGCTCAGTTCGCGGATCAAACCAATGTCTCGTTCGGCTGGGGTACGTTGCTGACCAATGACTTCCGTGAACTTGTACCGAATGACGCATTGGCTCCCTTTTCGCTAGTCTGCAAGGCGGTCTCGGCCAATGGCTACCCGACGGTCAAACTATCGGACAACCCGGAAAAGGCGATGGGACCCGCCGAGCAGATTGAGCGGTACAAGCGCGTCTTTGGCGTTGGAGCGCAGGAGCCGATCGAAGTGATCGTTTAGCCGTGGTAGGCCGCAACCGTCTTGAGCTGCGAGAACCCATAAAGCGCCTCGAACCCTTTTTCGCGGCCATGGCCGGATTTTCCAACGCCGCCAAAAGGCAGCTCGACACCTCCGCCCGCGCCGTAGTTGTTAATGAACACCTGCCCCGAGCGTAAACCCTTGGCCAGCCGCATCTGCCGCCCACCATCTCGGGTCCAGACGCTGGCAACAAGGCCATATTCGGTGCTATTTGCTATGGTTAGAGCCTGTTCCTCGGTGTCAAACGGGATCAGAACCTGTACGGGGCCAAAGATCTCATCCCGCGCCAAGGCATGATCGGGCGGCACATCCGAGAACAATGTGGGCCTGACATATGCGCCGGATTCGGGTGCGCCAGCCGCAATCTGGCCCTCGGCGGCAATCGCCAAGTCCGAGCCTTGGTGAAGGAAACCGGTCACGATTTCTTTTTGCCGTGTTGAGATCAGCGGACCAACGCGCAAATCCCGGATCGCCGGACCGACGGTAAGCTCTTGGTATGCCAAGGCCATACGGGATTTCACCGCATCATAAACACCGCGCTGCACCAGAATGCGCGACGAGGCCGAGCAGGTCTGGCCCGCATTCTGTATACCCGCATTCACCAGATACGGCAGCGCGGCATCCAGATCGGCGTCATCGAAAACCAGTTGCGGCGACTTGCCGCCCAGTTCCAGTGTCACCGGAACAACGTTTCGACCCGCCGCCTGCTGAACCAACGCGCCTGTCGCGACCGAACCGGTGAATGAAATGTGATCCACACCCGGGTGTGCCGACAGGGCCGCGCCCGCCTCAGCCCCCAGGCCGGGCACCACATTCAGGGCACCAAGCGGAAGGCCCGCCTGTATCGCCAGATGCGCGAAGGCCAGTGCGGTCAGGCAGGCCTCTTCCGCCGGTTTCAGAACACAGGCGTTACCCATTGCCAGCGCCGCCCCGACAGAACGGCCAATGATCTGCATCGGATAATTCCACGGCACGATGTGGCCGGTCACACCGTGCGGCTCGCGCAACGTGTAGACGGTATAGCCATCCAGATAGGGAATGGTCTCGCCCATCACTTTATCCGCAGCACCACCATAAAATTCGCAATACCGCGCCAATGCTACCGCATCTGCCCGCGCTTGGGTCAACGGTTTGCCGACATCCATCGCCTCTAGCTGTGCCAGATCATCCACTCGGTCCAGAACCAGTTGCCCCAGTCGGGTGAGGATACGCCCTCGCTCCAGGGCCGTCATGCGACCCCAATCGCCATCGCACGCGGATCGGGCGGCCCGCACTGCAGCGTCGATATCGGTTTCGCCACCTCGAGCGATCTGGCAAATTTCGGAACCGTCCGAGGGATTCACCAGCGGCAAGGTTTGACCTGACGCGGGCATTTTCCATTCTCCGCCGATCAGGCAAAGGTTGGGATCGAACCAGAGGGGGTTAGTCATCGGAAGCTCCAATATCAGGCTCTATACAAGGGTTTATCATGCAGCGCCTCGTCCAGTCTCCGGCAATTTCGGTGCCGCATTGATCAGAGTTCTTGTGTAAGGATGCTGAGGCTCTGTGAAGACTTGCTCGGTTTCACCCAGTTCCACAATCTTGCCGGCCTGCATCACCAACACACGGTCGGTGATGGTTCGAACCACGCTCAGGTCATGGCTGATGAACAGGTAAGTCAGATCGTAAGCCGCACAAAGCTCGGCCAGCAGGTCGAGAATTTGGGCGCGGACCGAGACATCCAGCGCCGAGACAGCCTCATCAAACAGGATCAACTCGGGTCGAATAATCAGAGCGCGCGCAATAGCGATACGTTGCCGCTGCCCACCTGAGAATTCGTGAATGTAGCGGCCCGCATCATCGGGGCTTAGGCCAACGGCGGTAAGCATCTCAGCGACGCGATCCTGCCGTTCAGAACCGGTTGGCGGGGTGTCCAGCAAATGAAATGGCTCGGTGATCAGGCGCGCGACCCGGTGGCGAGGATTGAAGCTGCCATAAGGGTCCTGAAACACCACCTGCATCCTGCGTCGCACTGCCAGATTGGGTTTGTGGCCGGTGAAAACAGGCTGACCATCAAGGGAAATGCGGCCTTGCTGCACCTCCTCCAAGCCCAAAATAGCTCGTGTTAGGGTCGATTTTCCACAACCGGACTCTCCAACCAGCCCTAAACGCTCCCCCCGATTCAGGGTAAAGCTGACCTGATCGACGGCCCGATGATGACCGGGCGTGGCAAACAGGCGCGTTCGGGGCAGACGGTAGTCCCGCACCACGTTCTCGATCTCAAGCAACGCTCGCGGTGCAGGAGAGGTCGGCAGGTTGACTTGATGCCCCGAAGCTTCGAACAGCATACGGGTGTAAGGGTGCTGCATATGGCGCAGGAGATGATCTGTTGCGCCCGTTTCAACAACCTCCCCATGCCGCATGACCACAATCTGATCCGCCATGTCTGCAACCACCGCCAAATCATGCGTGATCATCAGCAGACCCATGCCATACTCCGACACGAGCCCTTTAAGCAGATCAAGGATTTGCGCCTGCGTGGTCACATCAAGCGCCGTTGTCGGCTCATCCGCGATCAACAGTCGGGGGCGCAGTGCAATCGCCATGGCGATCACCACTCGCTGGCGCTGACCGCCTGACAGTTCGTGAGGATAACGCTTCAACGGAAACCTGTCGGTTGGCAATCCAACCCGGGCCAGAACCTCTTCGGCCCGAGCGCGCACTTTGGCCGGGGGCATGGCCTTGTGGATCAGGATAGTCTCCATAACTTGATCGCCGATGGTCTTCACCGGGTTCAGGGCAGTCATCGGCTCTTGGAAAACCATTCCGATCGCAGCGCCCCGCAGCGCACAAATCTCGGCCTCAGACCGGTTCAGCAGGTTCTGGCCCTCTAACTCTAGCACCCCATCTACTTCGGCATCGTTTGGCAGCAACTGCATCACGGCAAAGGCTGTCATTGATTTGCCCGAACCGCTTTCTCCGGTCACAGCCACGATCTGCCCAGGGGCAATCGACAGGTTAATCTTCTTTAAAATCGGCGTGCCGTGGATAGCCAACGAGAGGTCCTTGATCTGCAAAAGACTCATGCGCGGGCCACCCGTATCCGAGGGTCCAACCAATCGCGCAAGCCATCACCCAGAAGGTTCAGGCCAAGAACCGTCACGATGATGGCAAGACCCGGAATCAGAGCCAAATGCGGGGCAAAACTAACCATCGTCTGCGCATCGGCCAGCATTCTGCCCCAGCTTGGCGTAGGGGGTTGCGCACCAAGACCGACATAGGACAGCCCAGCCTCGGCCAGAATGCCAAGTGAGAACTGGATTGTTCCCTGAACAATCAGCAGATTGGCGACATTGGGCAGGATATGTTCAGCCGATATCCGTGCCGCGCCTTTGCCTGACACGCGGGCGGCAAGGATAAACTCGCGCTCCCAAAGAGACAAAGCCGCGCCTCGGGTGATGCGGGCAAAAACGGGGATGTTGAAGATACCGATGGCGATGATCGCGTTAATGGCCCCGGCACCAAAGACGGCAGTGATCAGAATGGCGATGACGAGAGAGGGGAATGCAAAGACCAGATCATTGCCGCGCATGATGAATTCATCTAGCCACGATCCACTGCGCGCAGCGGCGGCCAGACCCAAGGGAACGCCCAGCGCCATACCAATCCCGACCGCGACAAGCGCCACCGCAATCGAGGTGCGCGCACCAACCATGATCATCGAGAACATGTCGCGTCCGAAATGATCGGTACCGAACCAGTGCTGCGCGCTGGGTGGCTGCAGCTTGGCCGGAATGCTCAGCGCGGCGTGGTCGTATGGGGTCCAGACAAAGGACACCAGCGCTGCCAGCACCACCAGTGAGGACAGCGTCGCGCCAAGGATCAGGTTGCGGCTCATGTCCTGCTCCTCAGCCTTGGATCGACTGCGGCATAGGCCAGATCGACAAAAAAGTTCACCATGATGACGGCAAAAACCAGCAGCATAACGACCGACTCCACGACGATCAGATCGCGCGCCGATATAGCCTGAAAAACCAGCCGCCCAAGGCCGGGTAGATAAAACACCTGTTCGATGATGATCGAACCCGCCAGCAGGAAGGAAAATTGGAGTCCAATGATCGTCAGTACCGGGATCAGAGCATTCCGCACTCCGTGTCGCCAAAGCGCCTGCCGACGCGAAAGGCCCTTGGCGCGTGCGGTGCGCATAAAATCCTCGGCCAGAATATCCAACAGAGCCGAGCGCATAACCCGCGCAAGGATCGCCGCTTGCGGCAGGGCCAATGCTATGGCTGGAAGGGTCAGCGAATGTAGACCGGTCCAAATGCCGTTCTCCCAACCCGCGAAACCGCCGGCATTGAACCAGCGCAAATTGATGGCAAAGACCAACACCAGCATCATCGCGAACCAGAAATTTGGCACCGCGATACCAAGCTGAGTCGCAGCCATCACGGTCAGATCACCCGGTTTGCCGCGCCGTGAGGCTGCGTAGATACCGGCGGGGAAAGCAATCAGCGTGGACAGGGTCAGCGCGTACAAAGCCAGCGGCAATGACACCCACAATCGATCTGCGATCATCTGCGACACGGGTGTGCGATAGGTGTAGGACGTACCAAAATCCCCAACCAGCATCCCGCCGACCCAGTTGAAGTACCGCTCGATCTTCGAGACATCGAGGCCCAGTTCAGCTCTCAGCGCAGTCAATGTATCGGCCTGCGCGTTCACGCCCAGCATGAACGACGCCGGATCACCGGGCGCGACCTCGATCACTGCAAAGATGACAACCGAGGCGACGGCCAGGCTCAGGATCAGCGACAGCAGACGTTTGAGGGCGTAGCGGAGCATTTGGAAACGTTAGGGTCACATCCCGTGTGGGTCCAGCGCCTAAGGCACGAGAAGATAGACAAAAAGAAACCCGCCAAACCAGAATCCTTGTGGGTTTCATGGTGCAACAGTTCGCGCCGGGGCGCTGGCCATCGCCCCGGTCCAACTCTGTTCTTCTATTCGGACCAACTGATCCCGGTCAGATCGATCGCTGCCGTGGGTGCGTTTTCCCATAGCCCCTCAACACCGGCCTTGGCCACGCCAAGCTTGGCAAGTTGAAACAGGTACCCGTTGACGTAATCGGTCGAAATCAAGCGCTGTGCCTCACCCAGCAAACGTGTGCGCTCATCAGGGTCCGTGGTCGAATTCAGCGTGTCCATCAATGCCTGAAAGTCGGTGCTGTCATATTGGAAGTAATAGTCGGGCCGGGCATAAATACCGATATCCATCGGCTCGGTATGGCTGACGATGGTCAGGCCAAACTCCTTGCCCTTGAACACGCTTTCCAGCCACTGCGCCCATTCCACATTGATGATCTCGGCGGTGATGCCAATATCGGCCAGTTGGGCAGCGATGATTTCACCCCCGCGTCGGGCGTAGGAAGGCGGCGGCAAGTGCAGCGTGGTCTCGAACCCATCGGGATACCCGGCCTCGGCCAGCAGCGCCTTGGCTTTTTCCGGGTCATAGGCCGAATTGCCGGTCAGATCGACGTAAGCCGGATTATGCGGAGCAAAATGCGTACCGATGGGTGTGCCATAGCCGAACATAGCCCCATCAATGATGGCCTGCCTGTCAATCGCGTGGGCCAATGCCTGTCGGACCAATATGTCATCAAACGGGGCTTGTTTGTTGTTGGTCGACAGAATGGTTTCCCCCTCGGTCGAGCCGACAAGAACCTGAAAGCGCGGATCAGCCTCGAATTGCGGCAGATTCTCGGGTGCGGGGAAGTTGTCGAACACGTCTACATCCTCGGCCATCATGGCGGCAAAGGCGGCGGTCGGATCCGAGATAAACTTAAACGTTGCGGTCTCTAACGCGGGCTGTTCGCCCCAATAGTCGGGGTTGCGATTCAGGATGATGCTGTCACCCTGCAGCCAGTCAGAGAAGGTGAAGGCCCCCGTGCCAACCGGATTGGTCTTGATATTCTCGATGCTTTCGGGCGCAACGATCACCGCGTCACCCCAGGCGAGATTGAAAAGGAAGTTCCCGTTCGGCTCATTCAACGTCACCTGAACGGTCAGGGGGTCCACTACCTCGACACTTTTAATGCCCGCAAACAAAGCCTTCTGCGCGTTGGCGCTGTCTTCTGCCGTGGCGCGATCAAGGGTGAACTTGACGTCCTCGGCATCCATCGTTGTGCCATCGTGAAATGTCACACCGTCGCGCAGCTTGAATGTGTAAACGGTACCGTCATCCGAGATTTCCCAGCTTTCGGCCAGCCCCGGCACCACCGAGCCATCCCCCATGAACCGGGTCAGGCCTTCGAAGATATTGGTGTAGACAACCGAATCGATAGCCTGCGCCGCAGCGCTGGTCGGGTCCAGATGCGGTGGCTCAAGCTGCATGGCGATGGTGATGTCAGATTTGGCCATGGCCTGCGTGGCAAACAGGCCCGCGCCAAGGACCAGGGCCGACGCGAACGAGCGAAAGCGCTGCTTTGTCATGAAAATCTCTCCCCACTGAAATTGGCTAGCCCTGCTTTTTTCGGGCCGATCTGCGACCAATGTCCTCGCAAACCCGAGGTCAATCAAGGAATTGTTGGCGCAACCGGGGTTTCTTTGCGCCTGCCGCATCTGCTATGCCGCGCTGCAACATGAAACCTGCGAGGAGCGAGCATGAGCGCCACCGCCCGCAAGAAAGCCCCGAACGCCGAGGATATCCGCGCCCGGAAAGGTACTGATCCTCTGGTCTCGTTGACCGCCTACACAACACCGATGGCGCAGTTGATGGATGCGCATTGTGACTTCGTTCTGGTCGGTGACAGCGTCGGCATGGTGTTGCACGGGTTGACGTCGACTCTTGGTGTGACGATGGAGATGATGATCATGCACGGCCAGGCCGTTGCCCGTGGTCTGGACAAGGCAATGATGGTGATCGACATGCCTTTCGCCAGCTACGAGCATGACCCGGCTCAGGCATTCCGCAACGCAGCCCGGCTGATGTCGGAAACAGGAGCTGGGGCGGTTAAGCTGGAAGGTGGCTTCGAGATGGCTGAAACCATCCGGTTTCTGGTCAAACGCGGGATCCCGGTGATGGCACATATTGGCCTGACACCGCAGTCGATAAACACTTTGGGTGGCTATAAGGTACAAGGGCGCGACGAACAGGCCGATGCCGTATTGGCCGACGCCCGGGCCGTCGCCGAAGCAGGCGCGTTTTCGGTCGTGTTAGAGAAAGTTCCGCAGGGTTTGGCAAACCGAATTACCGCTGAGATTGCGATCCCCACAATTGGCATTGGTGCCTCGGCCGGGTGCGACGGGCAAATTCTGGTGGTGGACGATATGCTTGGCTTTTTCACCGCCTTCAAACCGAAATTCGTCAAACGCTATGCTGATCTTGGCCCGTTGGCCGAAGCCGCCATTGCTGAATACGCAGCCGAGGTTCGTGCGCGAAGCTTCCCGGCAGACGAACATGTCTTTGCCGATGCCGTACCCGTCAAAGGACCCAAGTCATGACCGCGCCTATTCTGCGTCGACTGGCAGACTTGCGTGCGCTGACTCGTGATTGGCATCTGAATGGTGAGGTGATCGGAATTGTCCCCACCATGGGTGCGCTGCACCAGGGGCATCTGTCGCTGGCCGAAGCCGCGAAGACGGCTTGCGACCGGGTGATCGTGACGATCTTTGTAAACCCCAAGCAGTTCAACAACCCCGAAGACCTCGCCAACTATCCGCGCACCGAACAAGAAGACGCAAAAAAACTCACGCCTTACAACGTCGATGCGATTTACACGCCCGACCCGGATGAGATTTACCCAGATGGCTTCGCCACCACAGTCTCGGTCTCGGGTCTGACCGTCGCGATGGAGGGAGAATTCCGCCCGGGTCATTTCGATGGTGTGGCAACAGTTGTCGCCAAGCTGTTCCTGCAAACGCAAGCGGATCGAGCCTATTTCGGGGAAAAAGACTATCAGCAGCTTATGATCGTCCGCCGGATGGCCCGCGACCTCGATATTCCGATCGAGGTGATTGGTTGCCCCACGGTGCGTGAACCTTCGGGCCTCGCAATGTCTTCGCGCAATCAAAGGCTATCCGAGGATGGTCTGGCCATCGCAGCCGAAAAACATCGTATCATGCGTGCAGTTGTTCAGGCGCTGGAAAACGGCGAAGAATTCGAAGCTTTGGCTTCTCAGGCACAGGCCGATCTTTTGGCCGCCGGCTTCAACGAAGTGGAGTATCTGCAACTACGCTGCGCTGAAACGCTGGAGCCTATGACCCATGCCAAACGACCCGCACGACTGTTTGCGGCAGCCTTGGTCGACGGCGTGCGGCTGATCGACAATCTACCGGTGTCTCCGGTCTGATTTCCCCTCTGGTACGTTTGGTTGTGTTTGCGCTAAAGTCCTGCAAAACCAAAGCGGGAGGGGCGCAGGAATGACCTATATACTGGCAATCGATCAGGGCACCACATCGTCTCGTGCAATCCTGTTCGACGCGCAAATGCAGCGCGTCGGCACTGCGCAGCACGAGTTTACACAGCATTTCCCACAGGAAGGCTGGGTTGAGCATGATGCCGAGGAGATATGGGACAGCGTTCTGACGGTTTGCCGTGAAGTGATGCAAACGACAGGTGTATCCGCGGCACAGATCGCTGGTATCGGGATTACCAACCAACGCGAAACCACTGTCATCTGGGATCGCGCCACCGGGACCCCCATTCACAACGCAGTCGTCTGGCAGGACCGTCGCACCGCTGAGATTTGCGAGCGTCTTCGCAAAGCGGGATGCGAGGATGACGTAACTGCCCAGACCGGTCTGCTGCTAGATCCTTATTTTTCAGGCACCAAGGTCAAATGGTTGCTTGATACCGTCCCCGGCGCACGCGACCGTGCCGCCGCCGGAGAGCTGCTGTTCGGCACAATCGATACCTTCCTGATCTGGCGACTGACAGAAGGGCGCGTGCACGCCACCGATGCCACCAATGCGGCCCGCACATTGCTATTCGATATTCACAAAGGGGAATGGAGTACCGAGATCTGCGACTTGCTGGACATCCCCCAAGCTTTGTTGCCCGACGTGCGCGATTGCGCCGCAGACTTCGGATCGACCTCACTGTTTGGCGGTAACACTCCAATTCTCGGCGTGGCGGGGGATCAGCAAGCTGCCACCATCGGACAGGCCTGTTTCCAGCCGGGCATGATGAAATCCACCTATGGCACGGGCTGTTTCGCACTACTCAACACCGGTACGCAGCCAGTTGAATCGAAAAACCGGCTGCTAACGACAATTGCCTATCAGTTGGACGGGCAGAAAACCTATGCGCTTGAAGGCTCGATTTTCATTGCCGGTGCGGCGGTGCAATGGCTGCGCGATGCGTTGCAAATCATCGAAACCGCACCGCAAAGCGGTGAACTGGCCGCCAAAGCTGATCCAAACCAGCACGTTGTTCTCGTCCCTGCCTTTACTGGGCTGGGCGCGCCTTATTGGAAACCCGATTGCCGGGGCGCAATCTTTGGCCTGACTCGCAATTCAGGCCGCGCCGAAATCACGCGCGCCACGCTGGAAAGCATCGCGTTCCAGACCCGCGACCTGTGGCACGCCATGCAGGGCGATTGGGGCGCAGAGACTGACGTGATCCTGCGCGTCGACGGCGGAATGAGCGCCTCGGACTGGGCCATGCAGGGGCTTTCCGACATTCTGGGCGCCCCGGTCGACCGCCCGGTGATGCAGGAAACCACCGCGCTTGGTGCCGCATGGCTGGCGGGCATGAAAGCGGGTGTCTACCCGGATCAGGCCGGATTCGCCGAAACCTGGGATCTGGACCGGCGGTTTGAGCCTGCAAAACCCGTTGCTGACCGAGACGCGGCCTATTCGCGCTGGCAACGCGCGGTTCAGGCGGCCATGGCGTTCTAACTGTGGTCCTTCATCAAGCGCTGTTTCTGCCGTGACCAGTCGCGCTTGGCCTGCGTTTCGCGCTTGTCGTGCAGCTTCTTACCTTTGGCGATGCCGATCTTCAGCTTCGCCCGACCCTTGTGATTAAAGTAAAGCACCAGCGGCACCAGCGTCATGCCTTTGCGTTGGGTCGCGTTCCACAGGTTCGACAGTTCCTTGCGTGACACCAGCAGTTTACGGCGGCGGCGTTCTTCATGTTTGAAGACCTTGGCCTGCTCATAGGGCGCGATATAGCTGTTGATCAGCCATAGCTCTCCGTCATCAACCGACGCATAGCTTTCAGCAATGTTCGACCCACCGGCACGCAGGGATTTGACCTCGGACCCTTCCAGGACAATACCGCATTCGAGATCGTCTTCGATCGCATAATCGAAGCGCGCACGCCGGTTTTCGGCGATCACTTTGTAATTCGGGTCAGTGTTCTGCTTCTGCTTGGCCATGACGCGTTGATGTATGCCGCTTGCGTCCGCCTTGCAAGGCAGGGTTATGAATTGGCCGAGATTATCAGGTCAGGTCCAAATATCGTGTCAGCGTGATTGTGCAGATAAATCTTGAGCCACGGGGTAAAACGGTCGGGGTGCCGCTTCACCTCGGCCAGCAGATCGTGGTAATCGACCCAGCGGATATCCATCACTTCTTCCGGGTTAGGCTCGATTTTCAAGGCTCCACGCACATGGGCCAGAAAGACGTCGACCACCTCGTTCTCGACCATTCCGTTGCCGACATCGGCGTGATACTCCAATCGATGCCGGTATTCGGGATAGAGCCCGGTGATGCCCAATTCTTCGCGCAGGCGCCGGACGGCACAATGCGAAGCGCTTTCGTCCCAATCCGGATGCGTACAACAGGTATTCGCCCATAGACCCGGCGTGTGGTATTTGCCCATCGCCCGGCGTTGCAGCAATATCTCGGTCCCGCGCACGGCAAACACGGACACAGCCTTGTGTCGCAGCCCCTTTTCATGCGCCTCCAGCTTGTCGACGGGTGTCAGTTCGCCCTCAACCCAAGCCGGGATCAAGATTCCCATCTGTCGTCTCCTGTTGGCGATCTCCGGTGCACATGGCCTTACCGGTTTTCCCCAAAGTGGCGCTGATTACAATGTCAATCAATCGCACGAAAGGCCGCAGGGGCTGCGGCATTTCGAAGTTCGTCTGTAAACCTGTTGGCGGAGTTACTCTCCCGAAACGCTCACGATATAGGCGTAAACGTCTTCGGCGCCTTTCTTCAGCTTGAAGGTCATTTTCGACTTGGCAGAGGTTTCCCCCAAATAGTCTTTCAAGAATGCTTTGGGGTCTTGGGCGTAGGCCACGAAAGTCTCTTCATCCCAGACCAGCCCATTTTCGCCCGCGGCCACGATGCTGTCGCCGTATCTGAAGCCTTCTTCAGTGCCGGCGGTGCGGCCTGCGATTCCGTACAGGTTCGGACCCGTCTTACCGCCCTTAACGATAACTTCACCCGCAGGGTCAGCAATCATGTGACAGGATTTGCATTTGTTGAAGGTCTTCTTACCCGCTTCGGCATCACCTTCTGCATAGACAGGAAGGGCCAGCAGACCGGCAATTGCGGTGGCAAGGATACGATTCATAGCTTTTGCTCCGATATGAATTGGCTGCACCGAATGGATCGCTGGCACAGCAGAGAGTCAACGCGCAGATTGCCGCGCGACGGCACTGTGTCACAGGCGATCGGTGTCGTACTTAACCGAAGTCATGTAACTGCGACCAGCAGGGCAGCAGGTCGCCAGCGCGAGGGGAAGCCAGATAGATAGCCCGTGCAATCGCGCGCGCAAGACAGATCGAGGCCGCATGGCCGATCATCGCCATCGCCTCGGGGCCAACGGTGCGCGCGTCGGTGCTGAGACCGAATACCAGATCTCCATCGCCAGGCGTGTGCGCAGGCACGATGGCGCGGGCGATGCCGTCATGGGCTGCTACCGCCAGACGCTGGCATTGCGGTTTGGTCAGCGCTGCATCAGTTGCAACTATAGCAATCGTGGTGTTTGCGCGATCTGGCGGAGCAGAATACATCATCTGCGCCTTGCGGCTGACAAGAGAGAAACCAAGGCCCGAGGTCGGATCTGGCCCCAATCCACCGAACTCGTCATCGATCTCAAACGGCGCAGCCCAAAAATGCCGATCACCCGGTGTGGTTACGCTGCCAAGCGGATTGGCGGCAACCAGCGCGCCGACGGTTACGCCACCCTCAAGCTTTAACGAAGCCGAGCCTAAGCCACCCTTGTGCATCGCGGCCAATGCGCCGGTACCAGCCCCTACCGAGCCCAGTTCAAATTCTGGTGAGGCGGTCAAATACGCAGACTTCCCCAGATCGCGATAAGGATTTTCGGTCCAGTTCTTATCTCCACTATTGAGTAGATCGAACAGAATCGCGCCCGGCACGATGGGCACGACGGCCGAACCGACCTGAAATCCGCGCCCCTGAGCGCGCAATGCGTCTGAAACGCCCGAGCACGCATCCAGTCCAAAGGCCGAGCCGCCGGACAAAGCAATCGCGTCGACCCGATCAACAGTTTTGTCGACCGCCAGAAGGTCGGTCTCACGCGTGCCGGGGGCGCCGCCCATCACATGAACCGAAGCTGTGAACGGGTTGTCCGCCGTCAGGACAGTTGTGCCTGATTTAAGCGTATCATCGTGCGCATTGCCAACCTTGAGGCCAGCGACATCAGTGATCAGGTTTCTGGGTCCGGGGTTCATGTTCGTCTCGCACACTGGGCCGGAAATCGCGCTGGCGCGCGCTGCCTCCGGCGGAGATATTTATGGCCAGATGAAGGGCGGATCAGATGCATCGGCCTCCGTCCACTTCTAGGGCTGTGCCGGTGATCATGCTGGCCTCGTCCGAGCAGAGGAAACAGGCGGCGTTTGCCATGTCTTCGGGAGTTGAGAAGCGACCAAGCGGGATCGTCGACAGGAATTTGGCGCGGATTTCCGGGGTGTCTTCACCCATGAAGGATTTCAGCAGCGGGGTTTCACCCGCCACCGGGCAGATCGCGTTAACGCGCACGCCCGAGGGGGCAAGTTCGACGGCCATCGTCTTGGTCGCGGTGATCATCCAGCCTTTGGAGGCGTTGTACCAGTTCAGATTAGGGCGCGGCGACAGGCCTGCCGTTGAGGCCACGTTCAGGATCGTCCCCGCGCCGCGTATCTTCATCTGCGGAACAAAGGCGCGCGCGGTCAGGTAGACGGATTTCATGTTCACGGCGAAGACGCGGTCGAATTCATCGTCATCGACGTCCTCAAGTGGAGCCGGCAGGTGCGTCACGCCCGCATTATTCACCAGAATATCAAGTTTTCCGAATTCTTCCGATACCGCATGTGCCATGGCCTGAACCGATGCCGCATCCGAGACATCAACGTGCTGTGCGATGGCATTCGTGCCCTCCGCGGACGCCATGTCGGAAGCCGCTTCGCCATTGATATCTGCGATCATCACGCGGGCGCCTTCGGTCAGGAACTTTTGCGCAATCCCAGCGCCGAACCCGGATGCACCGCCGGTTACGATGGCGGTTTTTCCCTCAAGCCTCATGGCTTTACCTCCCCTGCGTCTTGCACCGGCAGAGTAGCAACGTGCAGCGAAACTGCCAGATCAATCTTCGGACACTTTGCCTCGCAGGGCTTTGACATCCGCGCGGGCTTTCTTTGCCGCCAACCGCCTTTTGACCGAACCGTACGTAGGTTTGGTCGCGATCCTGCGCTTGGGATTGACCAAAGCCCGCGTGATCAGTTCAGCCAACCGGGCGCGGGCGATGTCGCGGTTGCGGGCCTGAGAGCGTGTTTCTTCACATTGAATGATGATCGCGCCGTCCTTGGTCCAGCGACGTCCGGCCAGCCGTTTCAGACGTGTCTTGACCGGATCAGGCAAGGAAGGTGAGCGCGCGGCCTCGAACCGCAGCTCAACGGCGGTGGAGACCTTGTTGACGTTCTGCCCACCCGGACCAGAGGACCGCACGAAGCTTTCGGTCATTTCCCAGTCTTGCAGGGCGATATCGTCGGTGATGCGCAACATGGATCGGACCTTACAGGGCGCAGTTGAAAACAAAAAGGGCCGCCCCGGCGGGACGGCCCTTCGAAAGTTCAGGAGGTTGGGTCGGTTAGATCAATCGACCAGCCGGAGCGAGCGCTCCGCCAAGGGCTGCCTTAACAGGCGATCCCCCCGGTTGTTCCAACACCTCTCTCCAATCTCTTTCTCGACACTGGATCACCTCCTTTTCTATCTGTTGCGGTTAATTTTGAGCCTGACACAAGATGCGCCAATCTCAAAGCACTTTTTTATGCAGGCTGCGCGGCGGTCAAACGGGCAACAATCACCTTGAACGGAATCAGGGCGATTAGCGCCAGCAACAGTTTCACCAGCCAGTCGGCGAAGGCCAGCGTTACCCAGAGCGGGGCCATCGGGCCGCTTAGCATAAACGGCACAGGCTCCCACGCCCAGTTGATCGCTGAATCTGCATTGGCACCAAAGACGGTAACTGAGGCCGAGAACGCAAGGGTAAAGAAGATCGCGGTGTCCAGCGCCGAGCCAACCAGTGTCGACACCAGCGGTGCGCGCCACCAGCGGCCACCACGCAGTGAGTTGAACACAGTGACGTCGGTCAATTGCGCAATCAGGAAGGCGGTGCCCGAAGCCACAGCAATGCGCAGCGGTACGGCTGCATAGGTAAACCCGTCACCCTGCAGCATGATCTGGCTGCCGATCAGCGAGCAGATGATACCGGTGACAAAACCGGCGAATACGACCTTGCGGGCCGGACCCACGCCGTAGACGCGGTTCATGATGTCCGTGACCAGAAAGGCCAACGGATAGGTGAAGGCACCCCAGGTCAACAGGCCGTCAAGGATCAGGAACTGGACCAGGATGTTTGAGGCCACGACGATCGAGGCCATGGCAAGGATGCCGGGAATAAAGCTGCGTTGCATTTTCAGATGCCCGTTTTGACAAGGTAGCGGCGACTTGGCCCCAGGCTCATCCCGAGGCAGGCCGTGCGTTTAGACCTTTGTCTGCCGCCTGTCAATCGGGCAGCAAATATTCCACCAGCTCGGTACGTTGCAAGGAACGAAAATTGTCGTCCGATACCATGGTTGCGCGCAACCGCCCGTCCTGATCGCGCCAGACCGAAAGACCTTCCAGATTATCATGGGTCCCGGTAGCGGTTTCAAACAGCGTTTCTTCGGCCTTGGGCACGTCGCCAGAGATCACCCAGCGTCGCAGGCGTGAGCGGAAGCCGATGAAAGCCACTGCACGCTCTAACACATAGAGCCTCCCGTCGGGCCCGAAATCCGCTGCAACCGGTAGGAACTTTCCACGGGGCGGCAGCACAAAAGGCGCTGACCAGCGTGCGCCATCCCAGCGATAGACCGGTATATCGCCCCGAACAGTGCGGGTCTTTTCGGTCAGCGTATACAACCGCCCGCGACCATCTATCGCCAGCGCTTCAAATGAGCCGTTGAGGTCCATATTCAGGAACTCTCGCGGGCGCGGCAGAACCCGTCCATTGGCGTCGGGGGCAGTGTAATGCACGACTCGGTGAACGCCTTCGAACGAGACGTAAACGCTGCCATCTGCAGCAACGGCGAGCCCTTCGGAATCCCCTGCCCTCCCCTTCAAGATACGGCCTTTGCTGGACAGAATCGGCCACTGGTCAAGGATTTGGATGTTTCTGATCGTATCTTGATCTCGTTCAATTCGCGCGGTGATCAGTGTTGACCGGTCACTGATAGCGACCATGTTCCGCCCGTTTTCGGAGATATGAATCGCCGAAAATCCACCGAACCAGTTGGCGTTGTCGCGCCAGACATAGCTGTCCAGCAGCGAAGCCTGCTTAAGCTCCATCGCCTGAACAGTCCCTGCCAGCAGAAGCGCCGTGATCAGTTGGATTGCAGAACGGCGGTACATTGCTGGGGTAGATCAGCCAGACGAAACTCACGACGCTTTTTCGGTGCTGGCGCATTTGGATCAGGTGGCGGTGGGTTCAGAATATTGCGCACCCATTGCTGCGCTTCGGCGCAACCATCACCCTTGGGAGGCGGGTCCTGATTTACACAACCTTTCGATCCTTTCGGGCATTTCAGCCGCACGTGGAAATGATAGTGATGTCCCCACCACGGCCGGATCTTGCGCAAGTAGGCTTTATTGCCCTTCTCGTCATTGCACATCTGCACCTTTGCACCCGGGAATACGAAGATCCGGGCAACGCGCTTGTCCTTAGCGGCTTCGCGCAATACCGCATGGTGCTGCTTGGTCCAGTTGCCGTTTACATACGCGCCGTTCGCGCGGCGCAAGGATATAGACGAGATATTCTCGCGTGCTTTGCGGCTTAGGCGCATGTTATCGCCCGGCAGCATCCAGATATCGATATCCAAACCCAACTGGTGCGAACGATGGCCCGAGGTCATCGGCCCCCCCCGCGGTTGGCTGATATCCCCGATATAGAGACCATTCCACCCCGGTTGTTTCGCGGCAAACCGGCTGAGATCCTGCACATAGTCGATCGCCTGAGGATGCCCCCAATTGCGATTGCGCGACAGGCGCATGGCTTGCCAAGTTGGCCCGGTTTCAGGGAGTTGCACCGACCCGGCGGCGCACCCGCGCGAATAACTGCCGAATGCGGCAGATTTTTGCTGCGACCCAACCTTCTGGGCTCCGAATAACTGTTTGGCCAAGGGCTGTGCCGTGGCCGCGCCTGCCAGTGCTATTGCGGCCAGAACGGCCAAAAAACGTAGTAAAATCATCTGCTCTGATCCCCTTCCGGTTTCACCCAGCGCATCAGGACTAGGCCCAGAATAAACAACAGAATGATCGGTGACACCCCCAGTCTTGCACTACCGGTTGCTGCTGTTGCTATTCCGATCAATAGCGGCGCTGCAAAGGCGGTCGCCCGACCCGAAAGCCCGTACAGCCCAAAACTCTCGACCGGGGTGGCGGGATCAGTATGGCGTACCATCATTGAACGGCTGGCGGATTGCAGAATACCTCCCATGCCGCCGATCAGAACTCCGCACCCGAAGAACGCCATGTCCGGCAGGCCCGAGCCTACGGGTAATGAAATTCCGTAGATCTGTGTTCGATCCATCGACACAACCGTTACGCAGACAAAGATCAGAACCCAAATCGCAACCAATATCACCGGTTTAGGGCCGTACTTGCGATCCATCTTGCCCCCGATCCACGCAAAGATGGCCGAGGCCAGAACGCTGACGATTCCAAATACGCCGATTTTTATCAGGTCCCATTCAAGCACCAGCCGCGCATAGACGCCTCCGAAACTGTATAGCCCGTTCAGCGCGTCGCGATAGAACATCGACGACCCCAGATAGGTCGCCAGACTGACCCGGTGACGCAGCGACGCCACGGACTTGCCCAGCAAGCGCAGTGCCTCACCCAAGCTACCCTGTTTGTTGGTCTCAGGATCATCCCGAACCCACAGGAAATACGGCACCATGAACAACACGAACCATCCAGCGGTGAAGGGGCCGACAAACCGCGTCCCTTCACGCGTTGCCGCATCCAGCCCGAACAACGGATCCATACCAATCAAGGTCTTGCCGTCGGGCTGTTCAACAAACAGCGCCAGCATGATGGCCAGCGACAGCAAGCCTCCGAAATAGCCGAAGGCGAAGCCCGAACCTGAAATCTCGCCCACTTCTCTATCGTCACCCAGATCGGGCAGCTGAGAGTTGATGAAGATCAGTGCATATTCTGCGCCCACAAAGCCCAGACCAAAAGCCGATAGCATCAACCACATGTTGGAGCCATCGGGCATCGTGTACCACAACGCGGCAGACCCCACCGCGTACATCACCGAAAACCCGAGAATCCACGGGATGCGCCGACCCGAAACATCCGCCATCGCGCCCAACAGGGGCGCTCCGAACGCGATGATCAGCCCAGTTATGGTCAGGCAATTCGCCCAGACGGTCTGCGCCTGCGCCGCCGCAGCATCGGTGTCTAATCCGGTATTCGCATAGTATTGAGCCGCCACCCCGGCGAAATAGGGGCCAAAGACAAAGGTCACCAGCAATGTATGGAACGGCTGGCTGGCCCAGTCGAAAAACCACCAGCCCCAGATGCGCTTACGCTTGGAAATCTCCGCCATCTCTGCCCCATATTATTATTGTTGCGATCATAAGACGGGGCTTTGGGTCAATTCGCAAGCGTTCTGTTGGGGCGCACTTGCTCTTTGCGGCTGTGACGCTTAGGTCTCAGGGCAATTGACGAACGGAGTGCCCATGCTGTCGCTGATCCAAATCCTTCTGCTGATCCTGGACATTGTCTGGTTCATCATCCTTGCCCATGTGATCATGAGCTGGCTGATCAACTTCCAGGTGCTGAACCTGCACCAGCAACTGGTGGCGCAAATCTGGTACGGACTGAACCGTTTGTTAGAGCCGATCTACGGCCCCATTCGCCGCATTCTGCCCGCCATGGGCGGTCTGGATCTGACCCCTCTGGTGGTGCTGATCGGGGTCTATGCGTTGCGGATCATCCTGATCAACAACGCGGTCTATTTCTACTGACCTCTTGTTCACCGAATCTTAGTATGTGATGGTCCTGTCTTAAGAGCAGATAAACCATAAAACAGGACCCTCCGTCGCATGTTCGACTCCGCACCCTTGTTGCGAGACGTTTTCGGATTCGACGACTTCCGCCCCGGTCAGGAAGAGATCGTCGACGCCGTGACCGCAGGTGAAAACGTGCTGGCGATCATGCCCACTGGTGGGGGCAAGTCCTTATGTTTCCAATTACCTGCGTTGCTGCGAGACGGCGTGACTGTTGTGATCTCTCCGCTGATCGCCTTGATGCGCGATCAGGTGCGTGGGCTGCAGGAAGCCGGTGTCGAGGCGGGCGCGCTCACCTCGGGCAACACCCCCGAAGAAACTGATGCGGTGTGGGACGCATTAGAGGCTGGGCGGCTCAAGCTTCTGTACATGGCGCCCGAGCGACTGGCCGCCGGGTCGGCGCTGGGGATGCTGCGTAGGATTAACGTCAATCTGATCGCGGTGGATGAAGCCCATTGTGTCAGCCAATGGGGCCACGATTTCCGCCCTGATTATCTGCGGATCGGAGAGCTGCGGCGCGCTTTGAATGTGCCCCTCGCCGCGTTCACCGCGACAGCGGATGCGGAAACGCAGGACGAGATCGTCGAAAAACTGTTCGACGGTGTTGAGCCGCGCAAGTTCCTGCGGGGGTTCGACAGGCCCAATATCCATCTGGCTTTTGCCGCCAAGGATGGACCGCGCAAACAGATCCTCGATTTCGCTGCCGCGCGCAAAACCCAATCCGGCATCGTCTATTGCGGGACCCGCAACAAGACCGAGGTGCTGGCGCAAGCCCTGCGCGCCGAAGGTCACACGGCCTGCCACTATCACGGCGGGATGGAGGCCGAGGATCGCCGCATCGTGGAAGCTCGCTTTGCGCGCGAGGACGGGCTGATTGTCGTCGCTACGGTCGCCTTTGGCATGGGTATCGACAAGCCGGACATCCGCTGGGTCGCCCATGCGGATTTGCCGAAATCGATCGAGGCCTATTATCAAGAAATCGGTCGCGCCGGGCGCGATGGTGGACCAGCCGAGACCCTGACCTTGTTCGGGCCTGACGATATCCGACTACGACGCTCACAGATCGACGAAGGGCTGGCCCCACCTGAACGGCGCATGGCGGATCATGCGCGTCTTAACGCGCTGCTGGGATTGGCCGAAGCCCTAAAATGCCGCCGCCAGACCTTGCTGGGGTATTTTGGGGAACAGGCTGAACCCTGCGGCAAGTGCGATCTCTGCGACAACCCGCCTGAAGTCTTCGACGGCACAACGCCCGTCCGCATGGCTCTGTCCGCCATTCTACGCACCGAGGAATGGTTCGGCGCAGGTCATCTGATCGACATTCTGCTTGCCAACGAGACCGATAAAATTCGCGCACGGCGACACGACAATCTGTCCACCTACGGCATCGGCAAGGACTGGTCGCGCCCGCAATGGCAAGCGATCTTCCGGCAGATGATGGGCCATGATTTGGTGCGCCCCGACCCTGAACGCCACGGCGCGCTGCGTATGACAGAAACCGCCAAACCCATCCTGAAAGGTGAGGCGCTGATCGATCTGCGCAAGGATACCATCCGCAAAGCCACCCGACGACCCGCTGTCAAAGCGATGGTGTCCGAGGAAGACGCGCCGCTGCTCTCGGCGCTCAAGGCCAAGCGGCGCGCACTGGCCGAGGCCGCTCGGGTCCCAGCTTATGTCATTTTTCCTGATCGCACCCTAATCGAGATGGCAGAAACCCGACCTTCAAATCTGGATGACATGGCGCGGATCAGCGGTATCGGGTCAAAGAAACTGGAACGCTATGGTTCCACTTTCCTTGAGGTGCTGACCGGCGCGGTAGAAGAGCTGCACCCCGCAAGGCGCAAACTTGCTGGCCGCAATCAGGGCGACATTTACGATCAGTTGCTTAAGGTTCAATCGCAATTGTCGCGTGGCCCCGACGGGATCGACAAACCGCTAAGCTGTACGGCCTCGCAACTGGCGAAAGTGGCGCAACTGCACCCGGATGATCCACGAGCGATGGAGCAGGTTCTGGGTGACCGTCGTCACGAAAGGTTTGGCGCGGCGTTTCTGGACGTGCTGCAACAGGCGGGCTAGATACGCCTGAACAGGCGAGAAACGAGGGCGGATATGCTGGTAGTGATTTCCCCGGCCAAGCGGCTGGATTGGGCAGAACGAAACGTCGAATTAACCCAACCCGATTTTCAGGATGACGCGATCCGCTTGTCGAAGACCGCACGCAATCTGACATTGGGCGATCTGAAAAAACTGATGGACCTGAGCGACGACTTGGCCCGCCTGAACCGCGACCGGTATCGTATGTTCTCGGACGCGCCCGATGCGGAGACGACGCGCCCTGCCGCACTGGCGTTTGCGGGCGATACCTATCAAGGGCTTGAAGCCGCATCGCTGGATGCTGACGAAATGGCCTGGGCACAGGATCACCTGCGCATTCTGTCCGGGCTTTATGGCGTATTGCGCCCGCTGGATGCCATACAGGCCTACCGGCTTGAGATGGGTAGTAAACTGAAAACCAGACGCGGAAAAAACCTGTACGAATATTGGCGCGATCAGCTAAGCAAGGTGCTGAACGCGCAGGCCGCCGAAACTGACAGCAAGGTTCTGGTGAACTGCGCCAGTCAGGAATACTTCGGCGCGGTCGACCTGAAGGCACTGAAGCTGCCCGTTGTGACCCCGGTCTTCATGGAGGACAAGGGCGGCACCCCCAAGATCGTCAGCTTCTTTGCCAAGAAAGCGCGCGGTGCGATGGCACGCTACATCATCCAGCACCGCCTGACCGATCCCAGTGGCCTGTTGGATTTCGACAGCGGTGGTTATGAATACAGGGCAGATCTGTCTGACGACTACAAACCTGTGTTTGTTCGCCCCTATCAGGCCTGATCAAGCAGTGAAGGGTCGTAGGCTACAAGCTCAACGGTGTTCCCTTCGGGGTCTTGGGTGAAGATACCGCGCCAGCCGATCCAGCCGAAATGCTCGACCCGATAAGGCTGGTCGATCTGGTCGTACCAGCGCATGACAGCATCCTGTTCGACAAAGGGCAGCGACAGCGCGATATGGTGCAGGGCCGAGGCACCCCCTGTTACTGGCACTGCCGCGCCAGTCTGGCCCGATCCACGCTCAGAGCCAACAGACTGGTGAAACAGGGCCAGCACCTGTGTATGTCCACCAAACCCTTCGGCAATCCGAAAAAAGGTGATGGCGCTGTTATGGTCGCCTTGCAATCGCTGCAACCCGATCACCTTCTCATAGAAATACACCATTGCCGCCATATCGGTGCAGCGAATTGCAATCTCACCCAATCCCCGGGGGCGAAAACCGCGCTCATCTGACATAAATCGATCCTATTCCGTACTTTCACCTTCTGCACCGACCAATTGGGCATCGGCTGGACGATGTTCCAGTATCATCTTGTGGATCAGTTTCTTGTGCAACGGTTTGGTCAGATAATGATCAAGCCCGGCTGCCAGTATGCCCTGATCATCCCCTGTCATGGCATGGGCCGTCAGGGCCACTATGGGAACATGTCGATCCGTTCCGATCTCGCGCCGCCGGATTTCACCCGTCGCCTCTTTCCCATCCATCTTGGGCATCGAGATATCCATGAAAATCAGGTCCGGGTCGAAAATGGCGAAGGTTTCGACCGCCTCCAACCCATTAGAGACGAATTTCAAATCGATATTCAGATCTTTGGTCATCTTTTGAAGGATCAGTTGATTGGTTCGATTGTCCTCGGCTGCCAGAACCCGCATCAGCCTCTGATTCTGCGGAACTCGCGCATGAGTCTCGGGATCAGCGACGCGGTCGTCACTGCGATCCGACTTGAATACAGGAGCACCCAGCGCCATCAGCCGTGAATACAGCTCGGCGCGAGGAATGGGCTTTTGCAACACGCCGTCAATCAGGCGATGGGCCGGGTCGGCATGAATCACACCCGGATTGGCCGACATCACCACAATTGGCAGATCACCCCATCCTTTGTCGCGCAGTGTTGTGGCGAGTTCCAGACCGTCCATGTCCGGCAGATCGTGATCGCACAGCACCAGATCAATAGTTTTGTCCATTGCAGAAAGCGCTTCAGCCCCTGTTGAACGGGTGAGCGCCTGAGACCCAAGGCGGCTCAGTTGTTTGGTCAGAATGGCGCGGTTGACGGCCATATCCTCGACCACCAGAACCTGGCCCAACTGCCCCGCCAGATCGGGCGGAACGGGCTGCGGACCTTCGGCCGTGGGCAGTGTGATACGGAAACCAAAGCAAGATCCTTTGCCCGCGTCGCTTTCGACCCAGACGGCACCGCCCATCATCGAGATCAGCCGCTTGGTGATTGCCAGCCCCAAACCCGTGCCTTCGAATTGGCGGTTCTGGGCATCCTCAACCTGATTGAATTCACCAAAGATGTGCGGGACCTTGTCGGCTTTGATTCCGATACCCGTATCCTCGATGGCCACGTGGATGTCGCAGGTTTCAGTTGTCGCGTCAGGAACACCGGTCACCCGGATAAGGACATGGCCCTGCGCGGTAAACTTCACTGCATTGCCGACAAGGTTGGTCAGAATCTGCCGAATCCGCCCCGGATCACCCACAAAAAGCGTCGGCAGGAACAGGTCATAGTCCACCAGCAAGGTCAGGCCCTTGTCGCGTACGCTGGGTTGCAACAGCATCGCGACCTCAAGGATACAGCGCTCCAAATCGAACTGTTCGGGGTGCAGCGTCAACTTGTCGGCCTCGATCTTGGAATAGTCGAGAACATCGTTGATGATGACCAGCAAAGCCTCGCCCGAATTGCGAATTGTGCTTACATAGAGCCTTTGTTCTTCGTTCATCGGGGTTTCGGTCAGCAGTTCGGTCATACCGACGATCCCGTTCATCGGCGTGCGAATCTCATGGCTCATATTGGCCAGAAAGGCGGATTTGGCGCGGTTTGCGGCCTCGGCCCGTTCACGTGCAGCGTTTAGCTCGGCCTCATGCCGGACCGAGGCTGTGATGTTCAACGCCAGGCTCAGCACGTCACCGCCGTGGCCCCGCTGATCAATCAGCCGGATATATTGGCTGTTCCACAACTGGATCACCTCGGGTTCGGGGTGCGGTTGCGCCCAGCGTGCAAGCATACGCGCCTGCCAGTCCGCGATATTTTCCGCGCCGATGTCCACGATCCCTTCATGGGTCAGAATTTCGAGAATACGCGTGTAGCTGATCCCCGGCGCGACCTCTTCCAGCCCATCGAAAACGCTTAGGTAAGCGGCGTTGGCACCGATCAGTGTGTTGTTGCCGTCGAAAAAGGCAAACCCGTCAGGGATGGTCTGGATCGAATGCCACAGGCGGCGTTCAGCCACTTCGATCTTGGCATTGGCTACGGTCAGATCGGATTTGACCTTTTCGTTTTCATCGCGAACCGTCGCAACCTCGGCCTGAGTCTCATCGATCTGACGTGTCAATGCGATAGCATGGCGTCCCAATTTGCGGTTGGCAGCAGACAACTCGGCCTGTTTCAGATGCAACAACCGCTCGGCCGCCAGTCGTGCGCGCCGTTCCTGCGCCAGTTTCTCAGCAAGACTCATGTAAAGTTTTCCCGCGATAATCTGCTCAGAGCATCGCGGTAGAGCATGAAAAAGTGCTTAAGCAGCGTTAGCGACGTCCCTCGCGCAACCAACCGGCCAAGAGGAACCCACCGGCAAGCAACAGCACCAGCCAGGGTGGAAGCAACCCGGCCTGTGTAACATCGCGGGTTTCATAGGCGTCGCGCGGGGTCAGTCCGATCCAGCCCCGACCTGCTGCCGGTCGGCCCGCACGGACATTCCGGATTGAGGGCAGACCCTCTTCCAACCGGATCGTTCCCCCGCGCAGGCTGGCCAGAACGGGGCTTAGAATCTCATCGGTCGCGATCGTGCGCTCGAATTCCTTTGGTGCAGCAGGACCAAGACCGATCACGGCAGAATGCGCACCCTCTTCCAGACGGTACAGGCCAATTTCAGGGCCGAAGTACTGCGCCTCGAACCGACCGGGCGAGACTTCGTTTAGCGTAATCTCCAAGGTGTCGCCGTTGGGGAGGGTGACGGTGACCGGGCCAACCTCATCCTCCAGCGTTTGACGGATAATACGCATGGACTGGCCGTTCGCTTCGGCCCACAGCGCCTCTTCCTCAAGCTCGGGTTCTTTCATCATCCAATGCGCCAGCCTGCGGAGTAGTTCCAACTGCGGGCCACCGCCCTCAAAGCCGCGGCTCCATAGCCAGGCGTGGTCTGATGCCATCAGCGCCACACGGCCTTCACCCACGCGATCCAACAGCAGCAACGGACGATCATCCACGCCGGTCATGAGCATATTGCCGGACAGCTGGCTGACATCGATCTGGCGCAGCCAAGCGCCCCAAGTCTCAGCATCGCCCAGATCAGCGGTAACCGGATGACGCTGGCCCAGATCGGTGACCATGGGCACGTACCGTTCCTCGTAAACACGCGCACTGGGTTTTGCGGGCAGGACCGGCCCAAGCGGGGATCGGTACAGGCTGTCAGCCGTGGCAAAATCAGGGCCAGCAGCGACCAGCACCGCGCCACCATTGACGATATAGTCGCCAACATTGTCCAGATAGATCGCAGGCAGGATGCCGCGCCGCTTGTAGCGATCAAAGATGATCAGGTCGAAATCATTGATCTTCTCCAGAAACAACTCTCGCGTCGGGAAGGCAATCAATGAGAGTTCGTCCACCGGAACGCCGTCCTGCTTTTCCGGTGGCCGCAGGATGGTGAAATGGACCAGATCAACCGAGCTGTCGGATTTCAACAGATTGCGCCACGTACGCCCGCCCGGATGCGGCTCGCCCGAAACCAGCAGAACACGCAGGCGATCCCGCACGCCGTTCATCTGGATCAGAGCCGTGTTGTTGCGGTCAGTCAGCTCACCCTCGGCCTGCGGAACCGTGAACTGGATGACGTTCCGACCGCCATGCGGCAGCGTGATCGGGAGCTCGACCTCCAGACCGATTGGAATGGTGAACTGCTCGGGTTCACCTCCATCGACGGAAATCTCAAGCGGAGCGTTAGTAACTCCAGCAGGCGCAGCGCCAGTATCTTCGACGCGCAGGGTCAGGGTCACGGGTTCACCGATAATGGCGAAGGCTGGGGCGTTACGCACGATCAGGCGCCGATCCCAATCGCCTTCGCGCCCGGTCTGCAACAGATGCATTGGAGCAGGCAGGTCGGGTGCCAGGTCTGCATCATGAACGATGCCGTCTGACACCACGATAATGCCCGCTATCCGCGCACGGGGTTCTTCGGCCAGCGCCGCGTTCAGCGCAGCCATGACCTGCGTGCCCTCGTCACCATCGCCGTCACCAACCTGGATGCGGCGCAGCTCGGTATTTTCTCGGGCTTCGATCTCGGTCGCGAGGTCGTTGGCAGCCTGAGCAGTCTGTTCGGCACGATCCGATAGGGTTTGACTGGCGCTTTCATCTTCGATCATCAACACGATGTCGGTAAGCGGCGCGCGATCTTCGACCTGATAGACAGGACCGCTAAGCGCCCCGAGGATGACCAAGGCCGCCAAGCCGCGCAGGGCCCAGCCCGACAGACCGCGCCAAAGCGCCAGAACCACACCTGACATGGCAATCAATGCCACGGCTGCCAGAAACGGCCAAGGGATTAGCGGGTCAAAGATGACGGTTCCGGTCATTGTCCCAACCTGTCCAAAAGCGCGGGCACGTGAACCTGATCGGATTTGTAATTCCCGGTCAGCACATGCATCACCAGATTAACCCCAAACCGATTGGCCAACTCGCGCTGCCGTTCTCCGGCATAACCGCGACCCACGGGCAATAGGGACTGACCGTTGCGATCCACCGCCCAGGCCCCGGCCCAGTCATTACCGCCGATCACCACCGGGGTCACGTTATCGTTGAGGTTTCGGAAGGGCATTCCTTCGATCTGCTCGGCATCGGGTGGCGCGGCCTCGACCCAGACCTCGGTGCCAGAATATCGTCCGGGGAAATCCTGCAGCAGATAAAAGGCGCGGGTCAGGACATGATCACGCGGGACAGGCTCTAATGAGGGGATATTCAACGGGGCGGCCAGTTGTTGCAGCTTGCGCCCATTGGGGCTGGACGCCCCGAAACCGGCGATATCGGCGTCGCGCGTATCAAATAAAATCATCCCGCCCGAACGCAGATAGGCGTTCAGCTTTGCATAGGCTTCAACCGAGGGCTGTGGCTGGTCCGGAGTAACAGGCCAATAGAGCAGCGGAAAGAATGCAAGCTCATCACGTTCAAGGTCGATGCCAATCGGATCGGCGGGTTCGACCGAAGTGCGAAAATGCAGCGTCTGCACCAACCCGCGCAGCCCGGCCAGCGCGATATCGTCGACCTGAGCATTCCCGGTAAGTACATGCGCCAGCACAAGCTCATGCGTCGCGTTCAATGCAAAATCGGTGTCTTCAGGGGTCTGTGCCCGCACCTCAGGGGCAAGGAACAGGGCAGCAAGCGCAAATGCAACAGGGGTTGCCTTGGCCAAGCGCCCCGACAACGCCAAAGACGCAATCACATCGATTGTCAGCAACAACAGTGCAAGGCCAAGCAACAGCCCTTCCAACGGAGTCTCATTGCTGACCTCCTGACCCCGGATTGGGACGTCAGACGGCCAGATCACCGGGGATAGTACAGCATCCTCGGCAAGAACATTCCGCGCCAGTTTCTGCTTGCCGTTTTCATAAAGCCCCGGGCGCAGGTCCGGCCCGATTTGCCCAGAAACCAGTTCGACTCCATCGACACCGGGCAGCGTTCCTGCGTCAGTCAAAACACCGAAGCCATCCATTATTTGAATCGGCTCCCATACGGTGCCCTGCATCTGAGCCTCTTGACGCGATTTGGCAGCAGAGGCAACGGCAAGCCGGTCGAGCATTTCGACAAACAGCCCGGACAGCGGAAGGCTGGACCATTCCGCATCAGCCGTGACATGGAACAGAACCACCTGCCCCAGCCCCAGCGGTTTTCGGGTCACCAATGGTGTGCCATCCGACAGTGATGCAATGACCCGATCCGCCAAATTAGGATCTGGTTGTGCCATGACCTGAGTGGTCACAGAGACGTCCGCAGGAATCTCCAACCCATAGAACGGCGAGTTTTCAGTGAACGGAGCAAGCCCCTTCGCTTCACCCCAGCTCATGGCGCCGCCGACCGAGCGGCCACCGCTACGAAGTCGAACCGGCAACAGTGCATCCTCAGTATCGCGCCCCAGATCGCTGGCGGCCATGCGTGGGCCGGCAAAGCGCAGCAGTAGGCCGCCCTGTTCAACCCATTCGACGACTTCAGCCTGTTCCGACTCGGACAGCTTGGCCACATCCGCCAATACGATCACATCCGGGTTCGCGGGGAGAACCTCGGCCAGGCCGCCTTCGACAAAATCAGCGGTCGGAATCAGCACCTGTGTCAGGTAGTGAAGCGGCGACAGTAACTCTAACCCTTCGCGGTTCAGGGTACCTGCGATCAATGCCACTTCGCGCCGACGCAGGCTGTCATCTGTCAGTGTAATGGCACCGGCAGAGCGCTGGCCTTGAATCTCGAACCGTGTAATGCGTGCGCGCAGTTCCGATGGAAGCGCAAGATCAATTTCCGCCTGCGTAGAGCCGTTTTCGAACTCAAGATTGGTCGATTGCAGCACCCGCATTGCTCCTGCCGGGTCGCGCCCTTGCGCAAGAACGGTGACTCTTTCCTCTGGTCCTGGATTAGCGCGCTGTACGCTGAGTCGGATTGCGCCGTCCTGATAGGTGGCGGGCAAGATCGCGGTGACAGGTGCAGAGGATTGGTAGACAATCACGTCCCCACGCGCCTGCAGGGCAGAAGTCAAACGATCATGGCCGACATAGGACAGACGGTCGCTGAACCAATGGGTGTCGAAGCCACCTTCGACCTGTCCCAACGCGATCAGAATTTGGTCAATCTGCGCTTCGGTTGGCTGCCACGGCATCGGTGTAAGGCCCGGCAGACGACCACGCCACGCCTCGGCGGCCTGAAACACAGGTGCCTCAGGCTCAGTCAGACGCAAGATCGACACAGGACGACCCGCCCGCCCGGCTTCCGTCAATTGCGCATCAATCTGATCAAGTGTCGAGGACCAACGTGTCGCGCCCCCCCAGCTTGCATCCAGCACCAGCAGAAGCGGCCCGGATCCGGTCTCATCGCGTGAGGGGTTCAGCACCGGCCCTGCCAGCCCGATGATGATCGCTGCGGCTGCCAGCATCCGCAGTAGCAGCAACCACCATGGTGTACGGTCCGAAACGCTTTCATCATCCTTCAATCCCAGCAGCAAGGTGACCGCCGGGAAAAGACGTCGGATCGGTGCAGGTGGGACGGCACGCAGGATCAACCACAAAATCGGAAGGGTCAGAAGACCCAGCAGCACCCAAGGCGCGGTAAATCCGATTCCTGCAAGAACCGTCATTGCGCACCCCCATCCATGGCGCGATAAAGCCACAACAGAGCCGATTGAGCGCTGTCATCAGTGTGATGGAGCCCCATCTGCCAGCCAGTCGCGCGGCACAGGTGGGTCAGCGCATCCTTGCGCGCCGCTAAGCGATCCAGATAACGATCGCGCAAATCAGCGGCCTTCAAGGTTTCATGTCGAGCGGTGCCACCAACACTTTCAAAAATGGTACGTCCCGAATAGGGAAAGGACTCCTCGCTGGGGTCCAGAACCTGCAGCAACACGCCGCGCACGCCCCGGTCAGCGGCTTTGGTAAGGGCCAGCTCGACCTCGTCCAGCGGCCCAAGAAAATCCGAAATAAATACCGCACGCGCATGCGGGATCATGGCGCGGTGTTCGGGTGGCGCGTAATCGGTTTGCGCATCTTCAGACCAGGCTTGGGCCAGCCGAATGATCTGAGCATTCCCCCTGCGCGGGGGCAGCCTCGTGCCAGTCAGACCAACGCGCTCGCCGCCACGCACAAGCAGGATAGCGGTCGACAGCCCCAGCAGGCGCGCACGATCGGCCTTGGTCTGCAAGTTCTTGTCCGAAGCAAACCGCATCGACGCGCCCTGATCGACCCAAAGCATGATCGACTGTGCAATCTGCCATTCGCGCTCACGTACAAACTGCTGATCACCACGGGCCGAACGGCGATGGTCGATCAACCGGCGACTGTCGCCAATCTGCGCAGGGCGGTACTGCCAGAAATCATCCCCCAGACCCGAGCGTCTCCGCCCGTGATCGCCCAATAACACGGTTCCGGCCAGATGCTCGGCACGCGCCAATAACGGCGGCAACCGGGACGCCTCGGCCTCGGAGCGTTCGCGTAGGGTCTGGGCGGCGCTCACGCCGCGGCCTCAGTTCGGACCAGCCCAGTAGCGGTGGACTCAATCAGGTCAGAGAGGCTGTCACCACGTGCCCGCGCCGCGAAGTTCAACGCCATACGGTGGCTGAGAACCGGACGCGCCATGGTCAGAACATCCTCGGCATTGGGGGCCAAACGGCCTTCCAGCATCGCATTTGCGCGCACGGTCATCATCAGAGCCTGCGCAGCGCGCGGTCCGGGACCCCAGGCAACAGATTCCTTCACCCGCTCTGACACACCTGCCTCATCCGGGCGGAAGGCGCGGACCAGATCGAGGATCAGTTCGACAACCGACTCTCCTACAGGCATCCGGCGCAACAGAACCTGTGCGGCCAGCAATTCTTCTTTGGTGAAAATCTGATGCGCCTCGGCTTCCTCAACACCCGTGGTAGCCAGCAGAATATCACGCTCGGTCTGGCGATCCGGATATTCCACGTCGACCTGCACTAGAAACCGGTCCAGTTGAGCTTCGGGCAATGGATAGGTCCCTTCCTGCTCAATCGGGTTCTGCGTTGCCAGCACATGGAACGGTACGCCCAATTCGCGGTCTTCGCCCGCGACTGTCACCGTACGCTCTTGCATCGCCTGCAACAGTGCCGATTGAGTCCGGGGACTGGCACGGTTGATCTCATCCGCCATCAGCAACTCACAGAAAATCGGGCCGGAGATGAACCGGAAATGGCGGCTGCCATCTTCGGCAGTATCCAGCACTTCCGAGCCCAGAATATCAGCAGGCATCAGGTCCGGCGTGAACTGGATGCGGTTGCCATGCAGGCCCATCACGGTCGAAAGCGTCTCGACCAACCGCGTCTTGCCCAGCCCCGGCAGACCGATCAGCAGCGCGTGACCGCCGCACAAAAGCGCGGTCAGGGTCAGGTCCACAACCTTCTCCTGCCCGATAAAGCGGCGGGTGATCGAGGATTTGGCCTCTTGCAGCTTGTTTTCCAGCGCTTCGATCTCGGACACGAGGTCGGCAGGTTCGGACATGAGGTTCCCTTCCGTGGACTGTTATGATTGAAGTGTATCGCGCTGAGAGGAAATGGCAAAAGCAATGAGCGGACAAAAACCCGTGACCCCTTCACCAGACGGTCTGGCGGCTTCGGTCAAAGCGGCCAAAACGCGGGGTTTGCCGCCCGTTCACCTATGGAATCCTCCGTTTTGTGGCGATCTGGACATTCGGATCGCCAAAGATGGTACTTGGAGTTATCTAGGGTCACCGATCAACAGGGTCGAGCTTGTTAAGCTATTTTCCTCAATTCTTAAGAAAGAAGAGGGTAGGTACTTTCTCGTCACTCCCGCTGAAAAGGTGGGAATCACCGTCGAGGATGCGCCGTTTGTTGCCGTTGATTTTGAGCATGAGGGACAAGGCGAAGCCCAACGTCTGACTTTTACGACGCAAGTGGGCGATACAGCCATCGCCGGGCCCGATCACCCGATACGCATTGTCCTAAATACGGAAACTGATGAGCCCTCACCCTACATATTGGTGCGCGCGAATCTTGAGGCGCGCATTGATCGCAAGAGCTTTTACCGGTTGGTCGAGATCGCCAGACATCACGACGGTTGGTTTGGTGTCTGGTCGGACGGCCAGTTTTTCCCACTGATCGCATCCGATGTGCTAGAGGATTGAACCGGTCGCGGTTTGCGGTCCTGCGCCAGCACGACCGCAAGCGCCACCAGCGACGCGCCCAGCGCGCGGGTCCAGTTCCAGTCCTCGCCCAGCGCCATCATGATCACCATCACATAAAATGGCGCGATATTGATGTGGAATGACGCCAGGGCGACCCCTAGTTTTCCCACTGATGCTATGAAGAAAAATTGGCTCAGGCCCAGTGAGAACAGTGCGTAGAACACCAACATACCCATCTGCGCCACATCTACGGGGCGTGTAGGCATGACCTCTAGCCCCAGCAATCCGGCTAACGGCACCAGAATGGCTGCGGTCGACAATCCTCCGACCAAGGTAATGGTGCTACGGCCCAACTGGCTAAGCTCGGGGAAGTCGCGCGCAGTGGCCATGCTGGCCCAACAGAACAGCGCGGTAGACACAACTGCGCACATCGCGCCCAGTCCTAATTGTGCCGGTGCCACCGCGCTGGTGGCAATCAGGCCGCCAATGATTGAAATCACCAATCCCTGCGCAAAGCTCCAGCGCAATCGCCGCGTTCCCGCCACAAGCTCCATGATCGTAGCGATCAAAGGCGCACACGAGGCGATAATGGCAACGGTAACTGGGTCGGTCAGCTTCTGCGCCACAAGGATCAGGAACATCCCCGACCCTAGCCCCAAACCTCCAACCAGGAGGGCATGGCCCCAACGGGCGCGTAATACCTGAGCCGGTCCGTCCAGAATCAGCCAGATTGGTACCATGACCAACACCGCAAGAGACATCCGTGCTGCGAACAGGGCGATAGGTGGCCAGCTTTGCAATAGGATCTCAGCCGCCGGGAAACCCGCCGCCCACGTCAGCATCGAAGCCACCGCCAGCGTATTTCCGGTGAACGCGGTCTGTCGACCGTCAGATACAGCTATAGCGGTCCCGCGCGCGGGTTCAGGGCTCATGGCCATCGTGATCAGACCTTATTGTTGGCGCGGCCCTCGCAACGGGATACCGCTCGAGCCTGATGGTCCCTGATTCGGAAGCCTTTATCTGGCCGATTTTCGACAATCTGTCGTTTTCAGTCTCTTTCACGTGGCCGTCGTGATCGTTAGGCTCTGCAAAGTTCGACACCGGATGCCCGATGCCCAGATTTGCCGCCAATCTTTCACTGCTGTTTGCAGAACTGCCCTATCTCGACCGGTTTCAAGCCGCCGCGCAGGCCGGGTTTACGGCTGTTGAAATTCTCTTCCCCTACGACCTCGCGGCCAAAGAGACCCGCCGCGCGCTGCTGTCCAGCGGGCTTGATCTGGTGCTGATCAACGCCCCGCCCCCGAATTATACCGGCGGTGAACCGGGTTACGCCGCCATGCCCGGCAGCTCTGGCAGGTTTAAGTCCGATATCCGGCGCGTTCTGCGCTACGCGGATGTGCTGCGGCCAGAGATGATTCACGTTATGGCAGGATACGCTTCCGGCCCCGAGTCCCTGCGTTGTTTTGTCGAGAACCTGCAATGGGCCGCCGACCTCGCGCCGGCACAGCGGTTTACAATCGAACCGCTCAACCCCGTATCGCAACCCGGTTACTTCCTGAACAATTATGATCTGGCCGCCGAAGTGCTGGACCGCGTCGACCGCGCAAATGTCGGCCTACAATATGACAGTTTTCATGCACAGATGATCCACGGCGACGCGCTGGCGATTTGGCACCGTTTTCAGCCCCGTATTGTCCATGCACAGATCGGGGCTGCGCCGGATCGCTCGGAACCCGGGCTGGGTACAATGGACTTTGCCGCGTTGTTTGCTGCGATGGACCAGTCGGATTACAGCGGCTGGGTCAGCGCCGAATACAACCCCTCAACTCGGCGGACTGAGGACTCACTGGCTTGGATACAGTATTAAACCCTATATGAACGCTGGATTTTCAGACTGAAATGGCGCAATTGAGGGCATCGACACGCCAAGGATGCCCCGCATGATATCTGCCCGCTATGCCAATGCCCTGTTCGCCTTGATCATGTCCGGCTTGATGTCCTGCGTCGTCACAGGCATAGCCACGCTCAAAGCTATCGGCTTCAGCCCTTCAACACTCGGAGACTGGATGGCCTCTTGGGCCTTTTGCTGGCCTATCGCCTTCACCGTCATCCTGACGCTGGGCCCTTTCGTAAAACGCCTGATCGCCCGCCTGGTCAGGCCAGAAGCCTGACCCGCTGCAAAGAGGGCCCGCAGGGCTTGATGAGCAGCGCCGCCCCTAATGGGCCTCGGCCCAGTTCGCGCCTTGTCCGGCATCCGCGACCAGCTTAATATCCAGCTTCACTGCCGGATCTGCTGCCCCTTCCATCACCGCGCGCGCGACCGAAATGGTTTGATCCACAGCCTCTTCAGCCACTTCGAACAGCAGCTCGTCATGCACCTGCAACAGCATCTTGGCGGGCAAGCCGTTGATCGCATCCGGCATCCTCACCATCGCGCGCCGGATCACATCTGCTGCCGTCCCTTGGATCGGAGCATTGATCGCAGCACGACGCGAGAACCCGGCATGCGGCCCCTTGGCATTGATCTCGGGTGTATGGATTTTCCGGCCGAACAGGGTCTGGACATAGCCATTCTCTTTGGCAAACGCGATCGTGTCGTCCATATAGCGCCGGATGCCGGGGAAACGTTCGAAATAGCGATCGATGAAACCCTGCGCATCCGCCCGGGGAATGCGCAGATTGCGCGCCAGCCCAAAGCCCGAAATGCCGTAGATCACACCAAAGTTGATCGCCTTGGCCTGACGACGGATATCCGGCGTCATCTCTTCCAACGGAACATCAAACATCTCGGACGCTGTCATTGCGTGAATGTCCAATCCATCCGCAAACGCCTGTTTCAGGGTCGGAATATCGGCGATATGGGCCAGAATCCGTAGCTCAATCTGGCTGTAATCAAGGCTGACCAGCACATTGCCCGGCTCGGCAATGAACGCCTCACGTATGCGCCGACCTTCCTCAGTCCGCACCGGAATGTTTTGCAGGTTGGGATCGGTCGAGGCCAGTCGGCCCGTATTCGCCCCAGTGATCGAGTAAGACGTATGCACCCGGCCCGTATCAGGATTGATATGGGTCTGCAGCGCGTCCGTATAGGTCGATTTCAGCTTGGAGAGTTGCCGCCAGTCCAGCACCCGGCGCGGCAGTTCATGTTCCGTTGCAAGGTCCTCAAGAATGTCCGCCCCGGTCGAGTACTTACCGGTCTTGCCCTTCTTGCCGCCCTCAAGCCCCATTTTGTCGAACAGGATTTCACCCAGTTGCGCCGGCGAACCGACGTTAAAATTCTCACCCGCCAATTCGTGGATTTCAGCCTCTAACCCGGCCATCTTCTGCGCAAATGCATTTGACATTCGGCTGAGAACATCGCGATCGACCTTGATGCCATGCATCTCCATTTCTTTGAGAACCGGCACCAATGGACGTTCAAGTGTTTCATACACCGTCGTCACCTGCACCTGATGCAACTGCGGCTTGAACAATTTCCACAGGCGAAGGGTGATGTCCGCATCCTCGGCAGCGTAGGCCGTGGCCTCGTCAATCGGCACCTTGTCGAAAGTGATTGCAGACTTGCCCGAGCCAAGCAGAGGTTTGATGGGAATCGGCGTATGGCTCAGATAGCGTTCAGATAGCGTATCCATGCCATGCCCATGCTCACCGCCGTGCATGGCGTAGGACATCAGCATCGTGTCGTCGATGGGGGCAACGTCGACGCCGTATCGCTCAAAGATTTTGGCATCGTATTTCATGTTCTGTCCGATCTTCAGGATCGACGGATCCTCAAACATCGGTTTCAGAAAGTTTAGAGCCTCATCCAGCGGCATCTGTCCATCGGCCAGCGCATCCGATCCGAACAGATCATCGGTCGCGCTTTCACGGTGAGTCAACGGGATGTAACAAGCCTCACCCGCCTCGACACATAGCGAAATCCCGACCAAATCGGCGATCATCTCATTCAGGCCAGTGGTCTCGGTATCCACCGCAACCCAGCCGCGCTCGTAGGCCTGATCGATCCATTTCTGCAAAGCCGCAGCATCGCGCACGCATTCGTATTTCGTTGCATCAAATGGGACGTCTTCGGCCTGTGACTCCGCCTCGGGCGTGGATATATCGGGGATGACAGGGGACTCGACGCCCAGCTTGTCAGCAATGCGTTTGGTGAGCGTCCGAAATTCCATCTCTGCCAGAAACTTCATCAAAGTCTCAGCATCGGGATCCTTCACCTCAAGGTCATCCAGAGTGAAATCCAACGGTGTGTTTTCATCCAATTGCACAAGTTTCTTCGAAAGCTCGATCTGGTCGCGCTTTTCGATCAGGGTCTGGCGGCGCTTGGGCTGTTTGATCTCTTCAGCGCGATCCAGCAGGGTTTCCAGATCGCCATATTCATTGATCAACAGCGCCGCCGTCTTCACACCAATGCCCGGAGCGCCCGGTACGTTATCCACCGAATCCCCGGCCAAAGCCTGCACATCGACAACCCGCTCGGGCCCGACGCCGAACTTCTCAACCACCCCGTCGCGATCGACGCGCTTGTTCTTCATCGCATCCAGCATCTCGACACCGCCACCCACAAGCTGCATCAGGTCTTTGTCAGAACTGACAATGGTCACCCGCCCACCGGCCTCACGTGCCTGAACGGCGAGGGTCGCGATAATGTCGTCGGCTTCATAGCCTTCAAGTTCTTTGCAGGCGATGTTGAACGCTTTGGTGGCTTCGCGAGTCAGCGGCATTTGCGGGCGCAAATCCTCGGGCATCGCTTCACGGTTGGCCTTGTAGAGATCATACAGATCATTACGGAACGTATGCGAGCCCTTGTCGAAGATCACCGCAACATGGGTCGGCGCATCCGGCCCGGCGTTCCCTTCGACATATTTCTGCAGCATGTTGCAGAACCCCGATACCGCCCCAATTGGTAGCCCATCCGATTTCCGCGTCAACGGCGGTAAAGCGTGATAGGCGCGGAAGATAAAGGCTGATCCATCAATCAGATGCAGATGGCAGCCTTTTCCGAATTGGGTGGTGGTCATATGAGGCTCCTGCGCTGGGTTGCGCCAAGTTGTACATAAGGGCTGCACGAAAGACGAGGCCACCTGGCCAATTCGTTGCGACCTAATTTGCCCGTGGTCTGGTCTTAGCTATTCGAAAAAGTGCGCTTATCCGCATTCCAAGCCAAACCTGCTTTTTGCGCGATCAACGCGAATTGTTTGTTCAGCGAGCGATCATTCAGACGTTGGGACAGGCTGCGCAGTGGGATGAGGTTCCGCTCACCATATCCATCGATCAGGAAACAGGCCGGACCAGCGCCCCTTGTCCCGAAGACAATATTCGAACTTTTGACGTCGCGGGCGACGATGTGAAGGTCAAACATCTGCCCGACGAATGCATTCAGCGCATCTAAAACCGGGGCATCCAATCCACTACGGCAGACTTCATACAGCTTTGGTGCAAGCCCGCCATCAAGGCCAGAAATGCGCTCAACCACAACCCCCGCCCCATGCGTCGTCTGAACCACGCCCAACATCCTGGACAGGGGTGAACGCTCAATTTCCGTCCCGAGTTTAAGTGATACGCGAAGCTCGCATTCCAGCTCTTTCAATGTGCTGCGATACTGCGCCTCGGGGAACAGTTTCCATGCCAGTCGCTTGCCAAGCCTGTGCGAGACACGATCTTGGGACCGGGTAAAAACTTTGATCAGTAAGTCAGGATGACCGGGAAAGTCATAGACACTGCGCACAGTCCCGTTCGCGATTGGCTGACTGTCGGAAAGGTCAATCGTTTTGGCTGTGAACAGCATTATCCATCCTCGCCAGTTACGACCGCCTGCCGTCCTGGTCGCCCTTACGCGTCCTGACCAGAGTCCTCACCGCGCAGCACGTATTTGCAATCGCAATAGGGGCACTCGACCCAACCAGTGTCTTCGGGAATCTGCAGCCAGACGCGCGGATGGCCCAGCGCACCCTCGCCACCATCGCAGGCGACACGGGTATTATCGACAATCTTGGTTTCCGGCGCTTCGATGGTCACGGCTGGCGATCCTTCTTTGGTTGTCGGCCTCGCGGGCATGTATTAGGTGCGTTTATGGGCGATGAGCAAACCGGGGGCAAGGGCCACATGTCCGATGCGGCAATCACAATCAGATCACTGCGCAAGACCTATGGCGGCGGCAAGGGCCAGCCCGAGAAACAGGCTTTGAAAGGGATCGACCTGACGGTGCCGCAGGGGTCCGTTTTCGGTCTGCTTGGCCCGAATGGAGCCGGCAAATCGACCCTGATCAACATTCTGGCGGGGCTGGTGGTCAAAACGTCTGGCAGCGTCTCGATCTGGGGCTTCGACCAGGATCAAAACCCGCGCCAATCCCGCGCCGCCATCGGCGTGATGCCTCAGGAATTGAACCTTGATCCGTTCTTTACACCTCGAGGCGCATTAGAAGTTCAGGCCGGGCTGTACGGTGTTCCCAAGTCTGATCGGCGAAGCGATGAGATCCTCGACCTCGTTGGCCTTGCCGACAAGGCCGAGGCCTATGCGCGCACGCTCTCGGGCGGAATGCGGCGGCGTCTGCTGCTGGCCAAGGCGCTGGTGCACCATCCCAAGATTCTGGTGCTCGACGAACCCACGGCGGGTGTGGATATCGAACTGCGACAGATGCTTTGGGCCAATGTGCGCAAGCTGAACGAACAGGGCATGACCATCATCCTGACCACGCACTATCTGGAAGAAGCGCAAGAGATGTGTGACGAGATCGCCATTATCAATCACGGCGAAAAGATCGCACAAGACAGCACGGCCAATCTGCTGGGCCGCATGGACAGCCGAACCATGGTGATCGTGCCGGATAGCCCCATGCAGACTCTGCCTGTAGCGGATAACGTGATTGCAGCGCAACGTGAGAACGGCGACCTTGTGCTGCAATACCACAGCAACCTAACTACAGCCGAGCAGGTGCTGGAATCTGTACGTCAGGCCGATATTCGCATCCAGGACGTCCGCACTGAAGAAGCTGATCTTGAGGATGTGTTCCTTGCGTTGACCTCCAGTCGGGTCGACGACGCAACTGTCAACGACCCGAACCAACCACATCGGGGGATGCACCGCGTCAAGCTTTAGACACGATCGATCCGTGCGTGATAACAGTTGTTCAGAGCAGATCGGATGTGGATGTAAGCGACTTCAGCGCGGGAGAAGATTTTTTCAGCCGCCTCATGCAACTGCGCCTGTGGGGTGATGATCCCGGTTCCATAGACAATTCGGTCGTCCGGACCATACCCTTTGATCAGGTAGTTGGGCGAGTCGGTCAACGCCTCGGGCAGCACATCCTCACTTTCATAGCGTGCGCAGGGGTCGGCACAAAGGAAGATCGGTCCAGTCTCTGCATAAGGCTGCGTTTCCGGGAAGGGTCGGTGCGCCAACACCAGCATCTCTTTGCCTTCCGGTATGTATTTCAAACAATGACGGCATGGGTTGCCCGCCCCATTGGAAATCGCACGCTCTGGTGGGTTTCCATATCCATCCGGCGCACCGGCGCGATATGCCTGAACCTGCTGTGTTGGTAGGGCTGAAATTCCGTGCATGATGTTTGTCCTTGATTTGAGATGATCATGGCAATCGCTTGTTTTGGACTCGACCCGTTTCCTGCGTATTGCAAAATCTGCAACCCTGCCAGCAAAAGAATGTTAGCGATAAAATAAGGGCTACCCGTCAGACCAATTTGGGTCTAAGCAAACATCAAACACCCCAAACGATCCATCTATGATTGAGGCTTTTGTCATGAGCGCTCAGAACTCCACCCTTCGTGGGCTTGCCTTTGCGTTCTTAGGCTTTGCCGTCTTCGCGACGCATGACGTGCTGATCAAGGTGCTGGGTGGCACCTATTCGGTTTTGCAGATCATCTTCTTTGCGACGCTGTTTTCCTTTGTCCCTATGGCAGTAACAATTCTGGCCGATCGGACCACTGGGAATTTCCTGCCGCGGCATCCGTGGTTGGTGCTGTTGCGATCAGCGACGATGATCATGGCCATGTCTTGTGCCTTCTACGCTTTTTCGGTGCTGCCGCTGGCCGAAGTCTATTCCCTGCTATTTTCCTTCCCGCTGATCGTAACTGTTCTGTCGATTCCGATTCTGGGTGAGGTGGTCCGTGCCCAAAGGTGGGCGGCCGTGGGCGTCGGCCTGATCGGCGTCCTGATCGTCCTGCGCCCTGGCGCGACCGAAATCACCCTGGGCCATTTAGCGGCTCTGGCAGCAGCCTTCTGCAGCGCATTTGCTTCGGTTCTTGTCCGCAAAATCGGGAATGAAGAACGCTCTGCCGTCCTGATCCTTTATCCTATGCTGCTGGCCATCGCCGTCATGAGCGTCGCCCAACCGGCAGTCTATCAACCACCATCATTGCTGCATCTGGCGATGATGGCGTTTGTCGGGGTGTTCTCGGTAATCGCACAGCACCTGATCATCCTTGCTTATCGCGCCGCCCCCGCCGGCGTCATTGCGCCCAGTCAATACAGCCAGATCATCTGGGCCACGATCTTCGGCGTGATTTTCTTTGGCGAGCACCCGGATATCTGGGTCGCCGTTGGCGCAAGTATCATCATCGCATCAGGTGTTTTCGTGGTTTGGCGAGAGAGCCGATCAAACACTACCTCTGCTAATACGCCTGTGCTGCGCGTCAGGTCGCCGCGGTCAGATACTGGAGCGACGAGGCCCGGAGGATAAAAAACGGCGCGCATTGCAGCGCGCCGTGCAATCCATTTCAGCCCTTATAGAGCCTTAGTAGACGACCACTGATCGGATACTCTCGCCTTTATGCATCAGGTCGAAACCATGGTTGATGTCATCCAGGCCCATGGTGTGGGTAATCATGGGGTCGATCTCGATCTTCCCGTCCATGTACCAATCCACGATTTTCGGGACGTCGGTGCGTCCACGCGCTCCGCCAAACGCGGTGCCACGCCATGAGCGGCCCGTTACCAGTTGGAATGGACGAGTCGAGATTTCGGCACCCGCAGGTGCCACACCGATGATGATCGATTCACCCCAGCCCTTGTGAGCCGATTCCAGTGCCGCTCGCATTACGCCGACATTGCCTGTGGCGTCAAAGGTATAATCCGCGCCGCCCTTGGTCAGGTTGACCAGATACGGCACCAGATCACCTTCGACCTCAGAGGGGTTCACGAAATCCGTCATGCCGAACTTGGTCGCCATTTCCACCTTGGCTGGATTCAAATCAACGCCCACGATCTGATCCGCGCCAGCCAGACGCAGGCCCTGAATCACGTTCAGGCCGATACCGCCCAAACCGAACACGATGGCACGGCTGCCAATTTCTACCTTTGCAGTGTTGATCACCGCGCCAATTCCGGTGGTCACGCCGCAGCCGATATAGCAGATCTTGTCAAAGGGCGCGTCCTCACGCACTTTGGCGAGCGCGATTTCAGGTAGAACCGTATGGTTCGAGAAGGTCGAGCAGCCCATGTAGTGCAGGATCGGATCGCCATCCAACGTAGAAAAACGCGAGGTGCCATCCGGCATGAGGCCCTGGCCTTGGGTTTCGCGAATTGCCTGGCACAGGTTGGTCTTGGGATGCAGGCAGTATTCGCACTCACGACACTCGGGCGTGTAAAGCGGGATGACGTGATCGCCGGGTTTCAGGCTGGTTACACCCGGGCCGACCTCAAGCACGACACCTGCGCCTTCATGGCCCAGAATGGCGGGAAACAAGCCTTCAGGGTCGGCGCCCGACAGGGTGAATTCATCGGTATGGCAAATGCCTGTCGCCTTGATCTCGACCAGAACCTCGCCCGCTTTGGGGCCTTCAAGGTTTACGTCCATCACTTCCAAAGGTTTGCCTGCCTGAACGGCGACGGCGGCACGGGTACGCATGGTGCTTGTCTCCCTGTCTGTTTTGCCCGACCCTGCGTCAAATACAGGGTTTTTTCAACTGCGCTTTCATGACAGGTTGGCTAAATCTTTGATATTTCAGAAACGACATCACCAGAAAGCCCAGCGCCAATGTACCGTTTATTTCCGATCCTAATTCTTCTGACCGCATGTTCTGAAACCTCTGCACCGCAGGACGCGGCGCTTGAACTAGAGGAGGCACCGGTTGATCTTGCATTTTGTAAGGGAGAACCGTTTGCGAACACCATTGGTGAGCCGGTTTCAACCATACAAGCCCAACTGCCTGAACGGTCGCGCGTTCTGGGCCCGGATGATATTGCCACGCAGGATTATCGCATCGACCGGCTGAACGTTTATGTGAACGGCGCAGGCACAATTCAGAGGCTTACTTGCGGATAGGGTCACTTTCCCCGGTACACCAGAATATCGGGCAAATAATCGATCAAGCGCACAACCCATGAGAACGGTATCGGGAAATCGGTTCGAAACCGGCGACGGGACATGGCGCGCAATACGCGATCGGCCGCATCTTCGGGTGTCATCAGCATCGGCATTTTGAAACTGTTCTTGTCGGTCAGACGGGTCTTGATGAACCCCGGATTGACAATGCGCACCGTCACGCCTGACCCTGTCAGATCGTGCCGCATGGTCTCGGCCAGCGAGATCAGCGCAGCCTTGCTGGCCCCGTACGAGATCGCATTGGGAAGCCCATGATACCCGGCAAGCGACCCGATCAGCGTGATATCACCACTGCCTGAGCCCACAAATCCTGGGACGGTTTCACCCAACACCCGAAGCGCACCGGAATAGTTCACATCGCTGATCGCCAAAGCGGCATCGGTGTCCCAATCTGACGTACTGATCGGCTCATAGGCGCCTGCGTTGTAGACAAGCGCGTCAATTGAGCCAGCCTCCACCACAGCGCGGCGCACAGTGTCGAGATCAGTCACATCCATCGGTACAGCACGTGCATTAGGCAAGGTGCCACAGATTTCATCCAATCGCTCGGCATTGCGAGCAGAAAGGATCAAATGCGCGCCTTCGCGGCTCAGCTTTTCGGCCAAGCAACGGCCCAGCCCTTCGCTGGCGCCAATGATCCAATAGGTTTTTCCGTCAAAACTGCTCATGCGTAAGTCTTTTTTCGTACTACTAGGACGAATACGTTCTGACAGCAGCAATGGATCACGCCCAGCGCTCGTAGCATTCGGCCAGATAACACTACATAGCGCGTCGGAAAAAAACTTCTAATGCGGTTGATCCAAAGGCTCATTCCCTGCGTATCTTGTTGTAAATACCGAATAACGAGGATGGAATGTTCGACGAAACCCGGGGCGTACGCAAGAAAATCGCAGTCATAGGCGCAGGCATTTCAGGTCTCTCCGCAGCTTATTACCTTTCCGAAGACAACGATATAACCGTGTTCGAGGCTGAACCTCGACTGGGCGGCCACGCCCGCACGGTGATGGCCGGAAAGAACGGAGATCAGCCGGTAGATACCGGTTTCATCGTCTTCAACTATGTCACATACCCCTATTTGACCCGGCTGTTTGGTGAGCTGAACGTGCCGGTCACCAAAAGTGAGATGAGCTTTGGTGCAACTATCGACAATGGCCGCATTGAATATGGGTTGAACAATCTGCGCACTTTGACCGCGCAAAAGCGCAACCTCGCGCGTCCAGCCTATTACAAGATGATCGCCGATATCCTGCGGTTTGGCAAAGAGGCCCCCGAAGCCGCGCAGGACGACGACACCACGATCGGTGAGCTTGTGGATCAGCTGCGTCTCGGCCACTGGTTCCGGCACAATTATCTGATGCCGATGTGCGGCGCGATCTGGTCAACTCCGGTCGAGTTCGTCGATCAGTTCCCAGCCCGCTCGCTGGTGCAGTTCTTCCGCAATCACGCGCTGCTGGCCTCGGGCCGTGCCAATCAGCACCAGTGGTACACCGTGAAAGGCGGCAGCATCGAATATGTCCGCCGGATCGAAACTGCGCTACGTGCGCGCGGTGCTGACATCAGACTGTCCGCACCCGTGCAGCGGATCGAGCGGCATGATCTGGGCGTCACCGTCCATGCAGGAGGTGAGGCCGCTCTGTTTGACGAAATCATACTGGCAACCCATTCCGATCAGTCTCTCGCCATCTTGGGTGATGCAGCGACCGAAGCGGAAAAAGCTGCGCTCGGCGCGATTAGATATCAACCGAACAAAGCTATCCTGCACTGTGATCCCCGCCAAATGCCCAGGCGGCGTGCTTGCTGGTCCAGTTGGACCTATCGATCGCAAAAGGGCAATGTTGGGGTCACATATTGGATGAATCGGCTTCAGAATATCCCCGACAGTGACCCACTGTTTGTGACCCTGAACGCCGCATCAGACATTCCCGCGGACAAAATCTATGACGAGGTCGAGTTCGCCCATCCGGTGTTCGACAAAGCCGCCTTGCGCGCGCAAGGGCAAATCCGCGAGATGCAGGGACAGAACCGAACCTGGTTTGCCGGGGCGTATAACCGGCATGGTTTCCACGAAGACGGGATTGCCAGCGCAATGCATGTTGTCGAGCGCCTCACCGCCATCCCGCAGAGCATCGGAGCTGACAATGGTATCCCTGAAACGGACCTCGCTGTTTCGGCCAGCGTATAGAACCTGTTGCGCTGCGCTGCTGTCACTGGCGCTGATGGTCCCCGGCGGACTGGCGGCTTCGCCTTTGTCGGATGCAATCAAAGACCCTAAGCTGCGCGGCACCGGGACATTCCGTTTTCTGGGGCTGCCGCTCTATGACGCCAAGCTTTACACGCCCGGCGGTGCCGCATTCAACTGGAACGAGAATTTCGGCCTACAATTGACCTATCGAAAAAACCTGAAACAAAAAGCGCTGGTCGAGTCGACCCGGGAAGAGATGGCCCGACAAGGCAATCCTGCGCCGACGGAAGCCCAATTGCAGGGCTGTTTTCAGGCGGTCAGCAAAGGCGATAGCTACCTGGCCATCGCGCAAGGCCCCAACAACGTCAGCTTCTGGCGCAACGGAAGCAAAACCTGCACCCTGACAAATCCGGGTATCACACGCAGCTTCATGTCAATTTTTCTGGGTAACAATACACGATCCGCCTCGTTCACACAGCAGTTGAAGGGGCAGTGATGCTGTACCCGCGTGTCAGCCTCTATGCGCTGATGCTTGCTGCAGCAGGTATCCCGCTTTACATCCACCTGCCGCGCTTTGCCGCCGTGAATCTCGGTATCGGGCTGGGGGTGATTGGCACCATTCTGCTGGTCATCCGGCTGGTCGATCTAGTGCAAGATCCACTGATTGGCTGGGCCATTGATCGCTGGCCCGGTGGGCAAATGTTGTTTGCCGCCGCCTCTGCGCTGGGTCTGGCGATTGGATTCCCATTGCTGTTTGGTTTGCCAGAAGGGGCAAGTATCACCATATTAGTGTCTATTCTGATCCTGTTATTCTCGGCCTACAGCCTCGGGACCATCTTGCTTTATGGCCGCAGCGCCACGCTGGCGAAACATACTAGTGCGAAGGAACTGATGACACTGGCCGCCTTCCGCGAAGGCGGACAACTGACCGGAGTTATCATAGCAGCCGCAGCACCCGCTGTGTTCGTGGCGCTTGGCGCAGCCGCGCAAGGGTATCCGGCCTTTGGAATGTTTCTCGGGCTTCTGAGCGTTGTGACTCTGGCTGTTACCCTGCCAATGTGGCGACGCACGCCGATCACCGGTCAAGTGCTGTCCTTTGCAGGCCTAGGACAGGCTGGGGCTTTACGTCTGCTTGCCCTTGCGTTGGTCAACAGCCTGCCCGTCGCCATCACCTCGACCCTGTTTCTGTTCTTTGTTGAAGATCGGCTGCAACTGCCAGGCAAAGCGGGGCCATTGCTGATCCTGTTCTTCCTCAGCGCCGGGCTCAGCGTTCCGTTCTGGGCCAGGCTCAGCAACCGAATTGGCCCGAAACAGACTCTGATGATCGCCATGCCGCTGGCCATTCTCGGCTTTGTCGGGGCCGCTCTTCTAGCCCCTGGGAATCTCGTCGGTTTCGCCATCATATGCCTCGCATCCGGCGCGGCGCTTGGGGCGGACATGGTTGTCCTGCCAGCAATGTTCTCGGTCGTTCTGACCCGGGCCGGGCTGAACGCATCTGCTGCGTTCGGCATCTGGTCCTTCGCAGGCAAGCTGGGTCTAGCTCTGGCCGCCTTTTTCACACTGCCGCTACTGGAACGCAGCGGCTTTACACCTGGACAGGCCAATTCTGCCGAGGCTTTGAATACACTCACCCTCGCCTATGCGGTGCTGCCCTGCATTTTGAAACTCGGAGCGTTTGGCATGGTCCTGACCCTCCCGACAGAGGTCTCTGCCAAATGAAAACGCTCCTGATCTGTCTGCTTGCGATTTTTGCGCTGTTTGCTGTGAAGAACCGGTTCCTCAGTTTCCGCTCGCAATCACCCTCCGACTACAGCGGAACCGGACCTGAGTTTTCACTCAAAAAGAACCTGAATGGCGAAATCCTGTCCGAAGGATTGATCTATGGCCCCAACGGCAAGATGTCGAACAGCTTTGTCGCACGCATGGTGGGCGAATGGGACGGCAATACCGGTACGCTGTCCGAGTATTTCACCTATTCCAACGGCAAACAGATGACCCGCAAATGGCATCTGACGTTGGGCACGGGCAACACTTTCACCGCAACAGCGGACGATATTGTCGGCGAGGGCAAAGGCGTGATTTCGGGCTCAACCGTCAAGCTGACCTATCGCATCATCCTGCCCGAGGACGCGGGCGGGCATACACTGGATGTGACCGACTGGATGTATCTGACGGAGAACGGTGTAATCATGAACCGGTCCGAGATGCGAAAATTCGGGATCAAGGTGGCCGAGCTGGTCGCCACGATGCGCCCTGCGCCTGAAGTGAAATCCACCCATCTGCATGGCGCAAACGGCCACGATGCAGACTCTGAGCTGAGGGTTTTGCAATGATCGCCCGCCGTACCCTTATTGCAGGTGTCGCGATCGCGGGGTTGGCCATCCTCGCCGCATGCTCGGCCAAACCGCGTATACCAAAAACGTTTCTGTCAGATCGTCAACTGAACCTTGAAGAGTTCTTCGAAGGTAGGACTGTCGCTTATGGTCAGTTTCAGGATGTACTAGGTAATGTCCCGCGTCGCTTCCAGGTCGATATTGACGGCACATGGGACGGAGAGACTCTGACGCTTGTCGAAGATTTCGTCTATCACGATGGTGCGACCGAACAACGGATCTGGACCCTGACCAAGACCGGCGATGACACCTGGACCGGCACCGCTCCCGGTGTGCTGGGCACAGCCAGTGGGGTCGAAAGGGGCGATACGTTTAACTGGAAGTACAAAATCGACCTGCCCGTCAAAGACGGCACCATGCGTGTCAATTTCGATGACTGGATGTGGTTGTTGTCGGATGACCGGTTATTGAACCGAGCCTATGTTTCGCGTTTTGGCGTAAGGCTGGGTGAAGTCATATTGTACTTCGAGAAGAAGTAGTCACCCCGCCAGCACAGCCAGCGGGGCAAAAAAGTATCAGACGGTTCCGCCCAGACTGCCTTCAAGCTCGACCATCTCCTGACCACCGGCCATCAGGTCCTGCAGCTCTTCCGGGGTGATCTGGCCACGCTGCGCCGTACCCAGCGTCTGCCCGCGATTGAGAACCGTGAACCTGTCACCAACCGCCAGTGCATGGCGGACGTTGTGAGTAATGAAGACCACCGCGATCCCCTGCTTGCGCACCTTGTCGATGGTCGCCAGAACATTGGCTGTTTGGCGCACCCCAAGGGCCGAGGTCGGTTCATCCAAAATCAGAACCTTCGCCCCGAAATGCACCGCCCGCGCGATGGCGACGGTCTGGCGTTCACCACCTGACAGCGTGCCCACCGCCTGATCAGGGCCGCGCAAGTTGATCCCCATTTTCTTCATCTCTTCCATCGTGACCTTGTTGGCATAGTCATGATCAAAAAAGTGAAGAGGTCCGACCTTCTTTACCGGCTCATTGCCCATGAAGAAATTGCGCGAGACCGACATCAGCGGGATCATGGCCAGATGCTGGTGTACGGTTGCGATCCCGGCCTCGATGGCATCACGCGGGTCGGCGAAATGCATGGGGTGGCCTTCGAACAGAATTTCTCCGTGGGTGGGCTGGTGCACGCCCGACATGGTCTTGATGAAGGTCGACTTTCCCGCACCGTTGTCGCCGAGAAGGCAGTGGCATTCACCGGGGAACACGTCCACCGAGACACCCGCCAGCGCGATCACGCTGCCGAAGTGCTTTTCGATGTTTTTCATCTGGATGATGGGTTCATGTTCGGGATTCATATCAACGCTCCCCCGTGATGATGCGGCGGATATAGGTGTTGAGGATCACAGCCCCAAGCAGGATCACCCCTAGGAAGACCCGGAACAGCGAGCTTTCGACACCGGCAAAGAACAACCCCTGTTGCACCACGCCAAAGATCAACGCGCCCAGCGCCGCGCCCAGTACCGAGCCGTATCCTCCGGTCAGAAGCGCGCCGCCGATGACCACGGCGATGATCGCCTCGAACTCTTTTAGCAGACCCCGGTCAGCACCAGCCGATCCGAACTCCATCACCTGACAGACCGCAAAGACGGTGGCGCAGAAGGCCGTGAACATAAACATCAGAATCTTGACCCGGTTCACAGGCACACCCGAGTTGCGCGCCGCCTCAGCATCCCCGCCCGAGGCGAAGATCCAATTGCCGAACCGCGTTTTGGTCAGCAGCACGTGACCAAAGATGATCAGTGCGATCGCCCAGACAATCAGCATTGGAATACCATCCACAACTGGCTGACCGGCGCGGGTGCCACGCTCGAATACGGCGATGATCCCGGCATCCCCGAGCCATTGGAACAATCCCTGCAAAATTTTACCACCAAAGATCGGCGCCAGCCAATCGCCTTCGGCTGCGTCTTTCACACCGCCGATAATAGTTTTGCGCTCGATCACCTGCGGCAGGAAGATTGTAAAGCCGCGCAAAATGAACAGAAAGGCCAGCGTTACGATAAAGCTGGGCAAACCAGTCCGGATCACGATCCAACCGTTCAGCGCGCCGATTGCCACCGCCATTGCAAACGTGACGAGAATCGCCATCCAGACCGGCCACGCCAGCGTGACCGAAAAAATTGCGATCATCATGCCCGAAAAGCCAATCATCGACCCGACTGACAGGTCAAACTCACCGGCAATCATCAGAAGGCACGCACCTACGGCGATGATCATGAACTGCGCCGAGACAACCGACCAGTTCATCATGCCCTGTGCGTTGAACATGCCGCTATCAAAAGCGAACAAAAGAAAGAAGGTGAAGACGGCAACGGTGCCAACCATCCCGCCGAGTTCAGGCCGGATCAAGGCCTTGCGCAGCGGCGATATTTCTTTAATCCGTTCGTCGGTTACAGCCGTGTTTTGAGCAGACTCGCTCATTAGAACGCCCCTCCGAGTTAAGCAGTGATTTTGCGTCAGATAGTTGTTGGCGGGCGCCGCTTTGGCGGGGCGCCCGCGCTGTAAGAATCAGCGGTACTCGCCAGCAAATTCTTCGATCTTGGTCAGACCATCAGCAGTTACGAAGCCGGGACCCGAATTGATGTTGTTGCCCGGCAAAACGCCATAGCGGTGGTAGTTGGTCATCACAACAACCGGCAGGTAAGCCTGCAGGAAGGGCTGCTGATCAATTCCCCACTGGATCACGCCAGACTTGATGCCTTTGACAATCTCACCACCCAGATCGAAGGTGCCGAAATAGATGTCACCGGCCATACCATTTTCTTCCAGCGCCAGAATTGTCGGATCAGCCGAGGTTGGACCCAGTGTCAGAACCGCATCAGTATCCGGGTTCGCCGACAGATAGGCCAGCACGCGGTTCTTGATCTCGGCTGGGTCCTGGCCGGCGTCGATCATCTGATCCCCCAGTTCAATGCCCAAGCCGTCTGCAAAGCCCTGACAACGTTCCTGGCTTGAGGGCTGAACGATATAGTGGTTCACACAAAGGAACGAGCCGATGCCGTCACCCTTGGCGCGCTGGCCTGCAGCAAATCCGGCATCATATTCGGGCTGACCCACATACATCAGGGCACCAACTTCCCGTGCCTGATCCGGCGTACCAGTGTTCATGATGATGACATCAACGCCCGCATCAACCGCTGATTTGATCGGTCCGCTCAGCACATCATAATCCGCCAACGTGGTAATGATCCCGTTCGGACCCGAAGCAGCCGCCTGATCGATAATCCGCGCCATATCAGCAAGGTCGCCAGTGGGCGGATTGCGGTATTCGACTTCGACACCCATCTGGTCGCCTGCCAGCGCGATGCCGTTCTTGATCGTGTTCCACCAGCTGTCGCTGTCTGGCGCGTGGCTGACCAGAATGTATTTCTCACCTTCCGCCGCAGCGCCCGTGGCTGCGATCAGAGGCGTCGCAGCTACCGCCGCCGCCAGCGCCAACTTCTTCGTCAGTGAAGTCATGATGTCCTCCCAAAACTCATGTTATCGCGGATTGAGGCAGTCCTTCGCACCTCTCCGACTCGAGTTAGAGCATATCTGTCAAAATTTTGCAACCGGTTGCAAACGGTGTCAGATGTGTTTCATACTGTATCTGCCAAAGAATACAGGTAAAAGGACTGCCACTAAACGCAGGAAGGTCAGACGGATCATGGCTGTCACATTGAAAGAGGTTGCAGAACGCGCCGGCGTTTCACGTTCGGCGGTGTCGCGCACTTTCACCGATGGGGCCTCGGTATCCGACAAGATGCGCCGAAAAGTCGAGAAGGCCGCGCGTGAGCTGGGATACAGCCCAAATGCACTGGCTTCATCTCTGACCACAGGCCGAACTAAGCTGATCGGGCTGGTCTCGAACAACTTCCACAACCCGATTTTTCTTGAAGTTTTCGACCTCTTTACCCGGGGGCTGCAGGACCGAGGCCTGCGCCCGTTGCTGGTGAATCTGACCGACGAGGTTGAACCCGAAAATTCGGTACGAATGCTGCGCCAATATTCGGTCGATGGCGTTGTCGTAGCGTCGTCGACCTTGCCGCCCGGGTTCGCAAAAGCGTTTCGGGATGCTGGCGTACCAGTGGTGCACAGCTTTGGCCGGTCATCCTCTTCACCGCAGGTTCATGTGGTCGGGATCGACAATGTGGAATGCGGACGCATGGCGGCCCGCGAGCTGGTCGCGCGTGGTTATACGAAAGTAGCCTTTCTCGGCGGGCCCGAGGCGGCGACCTCGACTCAGGATCGCCATGCGGGATTCATGTCAGAGATGGCCCGGCATCCTAGCATTGATGTGACCTGCTCGTTTGCTGAGGCTTACTCATTCGATGCAGGTCGTCAGGAAATGCTACGCTTGCTGCAATCTGAGCGGGCTGATGCATATTTCTGCGGCGATGACGTGTTGTCCATCGGGGTGTTATCCGCAATTCTGGATAGTGGCCTAAAGGTGCCCGAAGACATCGGCATCATCGGCCTGAACGACATGGAAATGGCACGGTGGGAGAATATTGATCTCACCACCATCCATCAGCCGATCCGGCAAATCGTGAGTTCCTCGATCGAGCTAATGGTGGCAACCCTGAACGAACCCGACCGATATCCGGAGGCGCGGATATTCCCATGTTCGGTGGTGGAACGGGGCACATTGCGCCCCGTATCTGAGAGTTAACGAAACATCGGTGGCCGGGCATCCATCCACGCGCTGCCCTGTTTCGCCGACTCGACCGCTGTATGCACAGCCGCCATCGACCGCACGCCGTCTGCCGCATTGGGCAAGCCGTCGCGGGTTTCCCCGGCAATAGCATCTGCGAGATCGCAATAGATATTCGCAACCGCCAACGGGAACCCTTCGGGATGCGCAATCGCCACCCGGCTGAGTCGTTGCGCGTCTTCATGCAGCCCGCCTTCGCCTTTTTCTATGATCTGCAGGCGACCACCAACAGGCGTGTAGATAAGCTGGTTCGGCTGCTCCGACGCCCATCGAAGACCGCCGGTTTCTCCGAACACCTGAATGTCGAACCCGTGCTGCCGACCGATGGCGACCGAAGAGGTCCACAACCGGCCAACAGCGCCTTTTGTCGTGCGGAAGTTGACCATGGCATCATCTTCAAGTTCACGGCTGCCAATGGTTGAAGCAAAATCTGCAGACAGGGTCTCAACCTCATCATCCGCAATGAACCCGGCCATGTGCATCGCGTGGATACCGCAATCAGCGAACTGCCCGGAAACACCCGCCATCGCAGGATCATAGCGCCAGCGCACGCGTGGATTGTCAGCATCAGTGGCGTCTCCGTGATGGCCGTGACTGAAATTGGTAACGACCAGACGGATTTTGCCGATCTCACCTGCGCGCACCATCGCGCGAGCCTGACGCACCATCGGATAAGCCGAGTAACAGTAGTTTACCGCGCAAATCTTCCCTGATTTCTCGGCGACTTTGACAATCTCTTCGCCCTCTTCCACCGTCATGGTCATGGGCTTTTCGCACAGCACGTTGAACCCGGCCTCAAGGTACGCTTTGGTGATCTCGAAATGCGTCGCATTTGGAGTGGCTACAGTGACCAGATCAATCCGATCCTCGCGCCCGCGCTCACCTTCCAGCATCTCGGTCCAGTCGCCGTAGGCTCGGTCTGCCGCGATACCCAATCGTTGGGCGTATTCGCGACCAATGTCAGGCCTGTGATCCAGCGCTCCGGCGGTGAATTGGAAATGCCCGTCCGCCAGCGCCCCCAACCGGTGCGCCGGTCCGATCTGGCTACCTTCGCCGCCTCCGATCATGCCCCATTTCAGCTTGGTCATGGTCTGGACCTCCTTAACTGAAACCAATTGATTCAAGGTATTCACGATTCTTCCGCGCGTCCCCTACAGGATCAGGGTCGAGCGTTGGGTCGCAATCCTGCTCGACCGTGCACCATCCTGTGAAACCAGCGTCCAGCAGCACCTGGCGAACGGTCGGAAAGTCCACGTCGCCGTCGCCCAGATTGCAGAAAATCCCCTGCCCGCAAGCATCATAGAAGCCCGTCCGATTGGCAATTACATCCGCTTTCACTGTCGGAGAGATATCCTTGAAGTGCATGTACGAGATCCGATCAACGTAGCGCTTCATGAAGCCGACCGGATCGAACCCGGCATAAGAGTGATGCCCCGTATCGAAGCAAATTTTCAAAAGGCTTTCATCGACCTCGTCCAGCAAACGGATAAGTTCAGGTTCAAAGTCCATGAAGCCCGCAGCATGAGCGTGCATCCCAACGGTCAGCCCGTATTCCTCGGACCCGATCCGCGCGCTTTCAGAAAGGCGATCCCGGAACGCCGTCCACTCGGCCTTGTCCATCTGCTCAGCCTCATCGGCGCGACCAGCGGTTGGCGCGCGGCGGGGTGAGATCGCATCGATCAGCACCATGAGCTGCGCCCCATGCGCTTTCAATGCGCGAGCGGTGCGGTGGGTGGCGTCCAGCACGTCTTCCCACGCGTCGGGGTCGTGATAGTTGCGGAACACAACGCCGCCGATCAGTTCAAGATCATGCTCGGCCAGCGCATCGGCCAGCACCGCAGGGTCTTCGGGCATGAAACCCACCGGGCCGAGTTCGATACCCTTATACCCGGCCGCAGCGCATTCGCTGAGAACGGTTTTCCAATGCGGATTGCGCGGGTCCTGCGCAAATTCCACGCCCCAGGAACAGGGCGCATTGCCAATTCTGATGCTCATCTTGTCTTGTCTCCGATGCTCAGAAATCTTCGATATTTTTCCAGCTTTCATCCGCTGACGATGCCAATGCCGCAGCGACGACCCGGTTGACCTCATGCCCGTCGTGGAAGGTCGGCCAGACCGGTTTACCTGTCTCGATCGCGCGCAGGAAATCTCGCGCCTCGATGATGATCTGATCCTGATAGCCCGTGCCATGGCCCGGCCCTTGACAGAACGGCTCATAGTCCGGGTGCGCAGGGCCGGTCAGGATCTTACGAAAGCCACGCTCAGCTTCGGGACCCTCCATACGGTAGAGCCACAAAACGTTCTGGTCTTCCTGATCAAAGCGGATCGCACCCTTGGTGCCACTGATCTCATAGGCATAGCCCATCTTGCGCCCAGTCGCGATTCGACTGATATAGATCGATCCCATTGCTCCGTTCGCGAACCGCACCATCATCTGAGCGTGGTCGTCATTGTCAACTTCGCCACCCGGGCGGCTATTGTGCACGGTTTCGACCTCGGCCATCACGCGTGAAATCGGGCCGATCAAAGCCAGTGCGGCATTGATCATATGAGGCGCAAGATCACCCATCGTTCCGTTCGACATTCCTGTTGTACGCCAGGTTGCCGGGGCTTGAGGGTGCGCGTAGAAATCTTCGGTATGCTCACCCCGAAACCATGTGATGTCGCCGATCTCTCCTTCGGCTATCAGAGCGCGAGCGTATTGGCTGGCCGGGGTGCGGATATAATTGAAACCAACCATGTTGGCCAAGCCCGAGGCCTCGGCCGCTGCTGACATCGCCGCACCATCCTCCAGCGACGCGCCCAAAGGCTTTTCACACAGCACAGGTTTGCCCAGCGCAAACGCTGCCTGAGCGATCTCGCGATGTGTTTCCGGAGGCGTGGCGATCACAACGGCCTCGACCTTCGGGTCGTTCACCAACACACGCCAGTCATTCGTCGAGCGCGCGAATCCATAGGCCTGACGATACCGCTCAGCGCTTTCCGGTGACGAGGCGCACACCATCTCTAACCGTGGTCGCAAGGCCGTGTTGAACACCGCCCCAACCGAGGACATGGCGACCGCATGGGCCTTGCCCATATATCCGCCGCCTAGAATGCCAATACCGATCTCTGCCATTCCGACGTCCTCCCTCGCTTTTTCTTGAAAACCATTTGCAACCGGTTGCAAAACTTGTATCGTGAGAATAGGACTCTCGCAAGCTGCATTCGGCACTGCATCATAATTTTCCTAAAGGAGCCCGCAGACATGTCCGCGCAACACGACACTGTTTACCTGACAACGGCGCAGGCGATCATTCGCTGGCTGTCGAACCAATTCATCGAGATCGATGGTCAGGAATATCGCCTATGTGGCGGGGGCTTCGGGATTTTTGGTCATGGCAATGTGACCTGCCTGGGCGAGGCACTGAATACTGCCCGGGATGAGCTGCCGTTGTATCGCGGGCAGAATGAACAGAGCATGGGATTCGCCGCCGCGGGCTATGCCAAGCAATGGCTGCGTCAGCGATTCATGTTCTGCACCGCTAGCGCAGGCCCCGGCACTGCGAATCTGTTGACTGCTGCTGGACTGGCCCATGCGAACCGACTGCCAATGCTGATGTTGTGCGGGGACACGTTCATCACCCGCTTGCCGGATCCGGTTCTGCAGCAGATGGAGAACTACTATGACCCGACGTTTGGTGTGAATGACGCCTTCAAACCGGTCAGCCGCTATTGGGATCGCATCACGCATCCGGCACAGGTCATTCAATCTCTGCCCGCCGCTATAGCGACAATGCTGGACCCGGGCGATTGCGGGCCGGCGTTCCTCGGGTTGCCACAGGATGTGCAGGGTTGGACCTATGACTACCCGGTGAAGTTCTTTGAGAAAAAAGTGCATCGCATTCGTCGCCAATCTCCCGATGCGGATGAAATCGCCGATGCCGCTACCGCGTTGGCATGCGCGAAACGCCCGATGATCATCGCAGGTGGTGGCGTGCAGTATTCCAAAGCCGTGACCGAGCTGACCGAATTCGCCGAAAAGCTTCAGATCCCGGTCGTCGAAACCATCGCGGGCCGCGCCAATATGCTGGCGACCCACCCGCTGAACATTGGCCCGATCGGCGTCACTGGATCGGACAGTGCCAACGCGATTGCGGAACAAGCCGATGTGATTGTCGCCGTCGGGACGCGCTTGCAGGATTTCACGACCGGCTCATGGACTGTCTTTGCCAAGGACGCTCAGTTCATCTCGATCAATGCTGCGCGGCATGATGCGGGTAAGCACATGTCCTTGCCAGTTGTTGGGGATGCCAAGCTGTCGATTCAGGCTCTAACACAGGCAATTGACTACACGGCTGCATCCGATTGGGTTTCACTGGCGCAAGACGAGCGCCGCAAGTGGGATGCTTACGTGGCCGAAAATGTGTCTTACGGGAACCGTCCGAATTCCTATGCTCAAGCCATCGGCGTTGTGAACGAACTCTGTGACTCGCGTGACCGCGTGGTCGCCGCTGCCGGAGGTCTACCCGCTGAAGTCACCGCCAACTGGCGCACGCTGGATATTGGCACCGTTGATGTTGAGTTCGGATTCTCCTGCATGGGCTATGAGATCGCAGGCGCTTGGGGCGCGCGCATTGCCCAATCTGAGCGTGAGCCGGATAAGGACACGATTACGTTTTGCGGTGATGGCTCATATCTGATGCTGAACTCGGACATCTATTCCTCGGTTCTGAGCCGCAAAAAGATGATTGTTCTGGTGCTGGACAATGGCGGTTTTGCAGTCATCAACAAGCTGCAGAACAACACAGGCAACGAAAGCTTCAACAACCTGCTGGAAGACTGCCCCACCATCCCCGAAGCCTTTGGCGTTGATTTCGCGGCCCACGCGGCCTCGATGGGGGCCACCAGCGAAAAGGTCGCGAACCCGGCAGAACTGGCCGAAGCGTTCAAGCGCGCCAAGGCCAGCGACAAGACTTATGTGATTGTGATGGACGTGGACGCCTATGAAGGCTGGACCACTGAAGGCCATGCATGGTGGGAGGTTGGAACACCCCACACTTCGGCTGACGAGAGGGTTCGTGATGCCCATGTCGAATGGGAATCGACCCGCGAAAAACAACGCAAGGGCATCTGATGAAACGGTTCAAGGCAGAAACGGCTGACCCAGACGTCATTGTGGATGAATTGCTGAACGGTGATGGAGTCGTCGCAATTTCGGGCCTTTTCACCCCTGAAGAGATCGCCGAGGCACGTGCCATCGTCATGGCCGAATCCGAAACAGCGGCCGAGAAAGTGACCCATTTCCAAGGCGCTGCGGAAGAGGATGGCAAACTGAACCTGCAGCGGCGGGTCTGGAACCTGTTGGCCAAGGGCGACGTGTTTTCACGCATGGCTGCGCATCCGGTTCTGATGAAGATCCTCCGCAAGTTTCTGGGGACCGAGTTCATCATGGGCTCGATCGCTGCCAATCGCATCCTGCCGGGCGGGCCGGGGCAGGAGCCGCATGTCGACTATCCCTATTGGGACTTTCACAGCCCCGAAACGCATCCCGTCGGTCTGAATGGATCATTTCCGATGAATGCACAGGTCTCGGTTTTGCTGGACCCGTTCACCAAGGAAAGCGGCGCGACCGGCTATGTACCCGGATCGCAGAAAGAGCTGCGTTATCCCACGCCCGAAGACAAGTTCTATGACAAATGCGAGCAGATGACCGGTGAGCCTGGCGATGTTGCTCTGTTCTATGGCGTAACGTGGCATTGCGCGATGCCGAACAAATCAGATCACGACCGCAGCGCGATCCTGATCCAGTATCTGCCCAAATGGGTTAAACCGATGGAAGATATGCCCGCTGCGCTGCCGCAGGATTTCCTTGATCAGGCAAGTCCCGATCTGCGGCAGTTGCTGGGCCTGAACTATCCCTACCCCGAGGTGCTGGATGCCGCGCGGGCAGGCAATACCGAGGGGCGCACGTGACTCTGATCGAAGGTATAAAAGGTAACCGCTTTGCCGTGTTCGGCAGGGCCGGAATGGACATGTTTGCGGATCCGGTCGGAACCAAAAGCGAAGACGCACAAGTGTTTCGCGCCGATCTGGGCGGATCAAGCGCCAATATCTGCGCCGGACTGGTGAAGCTGGGATCGCAAGCGGCGCTGGTCACCTCGGTCTCGGATGATGCCGTGGGGCGGTTCTGTGTGAACCGGCTGCGCGACTATGGCGTTGAAACGAGATATGTCCGAGCTGTGGGTGGCGAGGCGCGTACGTCTTTGGCTGTCTACGAAAGTTGCATCGAAGACTTTCAGAATGTCATCTACCGCAACGGCGCCGCTGATTTCCAGGTAACCGAGGCGGATATGGATGAGGTCGACTACAGCGCCTTCTCAGCCCTGATCACGGCGGGCACGGTGTTTGCTGCGGAACCCTCACGCTCGGCCACCTTCCGCGCGTTTGAAAATGCGCGCGCCTCAGGCCTGCCGGTGATTTTCGACATCGATTACCGCCCCTATAGTTGGCCATCACCCGAAGTCGCCTCAGAGGTTCTGACCCGCGCAGGGAATGAAAGCGATCTGATCGTGGGCAATGATGAAGAGTTCGGCTTTATGGCGGGCGGCATCGAAAAAGGTTTAGACAAGGCCCGCGAATTGGCGGCCAACGGCAAGATGGTGATCTACAAGATGGGCCATGAGGGGGCCATTACGCTGGCAGACGGGCAAGAGGTCCGCACCGGCATCTACCCCGTTACCGCCGTGAAGCCCAACGGCGCGGGCGACAGTTTTCTGGCCGGACTGCTGGCCTCGATCGCTGCGGGGCATGACCTGCGCGATGCGGTGCTGCGCGGTTCGGCCTGCGCGTCGATCGTCGTGTCGAAACCCGGCTGCGCCGGGGCCATGCCGACGACGCCCGAACTTGACGAATTTCTGGCCCAACACCCGGGCTCCACGGATACCTGAAAGGAGACGCAGATGCATATTGCGCCCCATGACAACCAGAACAAACCTATCGTCGATGCCGACCATGATCTGGTGCCGCTAAACTATTTCAACATCGTCAAACTGAAAAAGGGCGAGGTGTTCGAATATGCCGTACCGGGCTATGAGACCTGCATCGTGCCCGCCACCGGTACCGTGGATGTCGATGTGGACGGCGCGATCTATACCAACCTTGGCAACCGCGCCATCGACGTCTGGGATGGCGAGCCCGAGGGCGTATACGTTCCCGTCGGCGCCAAGGTTCGAATAACCTGCATGACGGATGAAACCGAAACCTTCATCGCGGGCGCAAAATTCGACCGTGTGCTTGAACCCTTTGATGTCCGCGTACCCGAACTGGATCTGGTGCAGTATGGATCGGACGACACCAAAACCCATCGAAAAATCAAACACATTCTGGGCGCGAACCATCACGACAAGGTCGGCCGCTTGCTGGTGTCTGAACTTTATACCGTGGGTCAGGGCGGCTGGTCCGGCTTTCCCAGCCACAAACATGACACCGACCGCAAAAGCGACGATGGCGAAATGATCGAAACCCGCCATGACGAAACCTATAATTTCCGCTTCCGGCCCAACTATGGTTCTGGCGTCCAGATGCTGCAGCGCGAAGACAACAAGCCGGGTGATGCCTATCACATCATGGATGGCTCGACGATCCTGCTGGACAAGGGCTATCACCCCTGCGCAGTTTTGCCGGGGTATGAAATGTACTATTTCACCATCCTTGGCGGGCTCAGTCAGCGCTCGCTGAAGCAGTATTTCCAACCGACCCATGCAGCCCAGCTGCATACGATCCCGGGCATTATGGACATGGTGGCCAAGTTCAAATGAGCCTTGTGACATTATCGGACGTGCTGCAACCCGCGCTGCGCGACGGCTATGCCGTGGCCGGGTTGGTGACGCTGGGCTGGGAGGATATGCGTGCCTACGTGGCCGCTGCCGAAGCCGAAGGCGTACCGATCATCCTGCAAGCCGGCCCATCATGCCGCGAACACACGCCGCTGCCGGTTCTGGGCAAGATGTTCCGCCATCTGGCCGAATGTGCCAGCGTGCCCGTCGTGGCGCATCTGGACCATGGCTACACCCATGACGAATGCCACATCGCCATCGACAGCGGCTTCACCTCTGTCATGTTTGACGGCTCACGCAAGCCTTTGGAACAGAATATCGCCGAGACCACTGCAATTGCCGAGATGGCCCATGCCGCTGGTGTCTCCTGCGAGGGTGAAATCGGTTTTGTCGGCTATTCGGGTGGTGAAGGTTCGGACGGAACCGACCCGGCGGAAGCCGCGCAATTCGCCCGAGAGACCAGCGTGGATGCAATGGCGATCTCGGTCGGCAACGTCCACTTGCAGCAGAACAAAGAGGGCGGTCTGGACGAGACCCGTATCCGCGCCATCGAAGCCGTGACCGATATACCTCTGGTGATCCATGGCGGCTCGGGCGTGCCGGTTGCGCAACGTGCTGCGCTGGCGCGCGGATCGAAAATCTGCAAATTTAATATCGGGACCGAGCTGCGAATGGCCTTTGGGAATGCCCTGCGAACGGCCGTGAATGCCGATCCGGACAGGTTCGACCGCGTTCAAATACTGAAAGATACACATGTACCGGTGGTCAAGGCGACGCGCCGGGTACTGAAAGCGTTCAAAGGGGCATGACATGCTGAATATCGGGCTATTGGGGTGCGGGCGGATCGGTCAGGTTCATGCGCGCTCGATCGGGCAGATTGATGGCGCACGGGTGAGCGCAGTGGCGGACGCATTCACAGAACCGGCTCAGATGCTGGCCGACAAAACTGGCGCACAGATCCTGTCGGCGGACGAACTGATCGAAAGCAAAGATGTCGATGCTGTCGTCATCGGTACTCCGACCGACACCCATTACGATCTGATCCATAAAGCGGCGAATGCCGGCAAAGCGATCTTCTGCGAAAAGCCGGTGGACATGTCTGCTGACCGCATCCGCGACTGCATCAAGGTGGTCGAAGCCACCGGCGTGCCCTTCATGACGGCCTTCAACCGCCGCTTTGATCCGAGCTTTGCCAATATTCAATCCCGCATCGCCGAAGGTGAGATCGGCGCGGTCGAAATTGTCACCATTCTGTCCCGCGACCCCTCGCCGCCACCGATCAGCTATATCGAAAGCTCGGGTGGGTTGTTCCGCGATATGATGATCCATGACTTGGATATGGCACGTTTCTTGCTGGGCGAAGAACCTATCAGCGTTTACGCTGTTGGATCATCGCTCGTCGATCCCGAGATCGGCAAAGCCGGAGACGTCGACACCGCAGCCGTAACCCTGACGACAGCCAGTGGCAAGATTTGCCAGATCTCCAACTCGCGCCGCGCCAGCTATGGCTATGATCAGCGCATCGAGGTGCATGGCGAGAAGGGCATGTTGCGGGCCGAAAACATGTTGGAGAATGCGGTTGAGGTCGCGACTCCGTCGGGTTTCCGCAAAGCCCCCGCCCAGCATTTCTTTCTTGAACGCTACGAAGGCGCCTATCAAGCCGAGATGGCCCATTTCACTGCCGCTGTGTCCGGATCAGGACAACTTGCACCAAGTATCATCGATGGGCTGCGGGCTCAGTTGCTGGCCGATGCGGCGGATGCGTCCTTGAAGCAGGGCACCGTTATCAGCCTCGCTTGAGGTTTTTGGGAAATAATCGAGGTTCAAGGTACGACGCGCCAAACTCGTACCCCCTCAAGAAATCATCAGACATCTTCTAGGCGCGCCGTATCGTTTTGGTATCTGGGCGAGATGTCCGGAATGTGTCTGAAAGATTAATTTTCCCAACTACGGGGAACCCCCAATATACGGGCCTACACGCATCGCATAACCTGAACTCAACGGACCACTTTCACTGATCCGTGTATCCCCTTCAGAGGGGTTGGCTCGACCCCCTCGCCGACCCCTCTGCTAGGTGGAATGTGAGGCGACGCTTTCAATCTAATACCGCCACCGCGAGATTTGGACGAAGCGGGCTTGTTTTCGGGCCCTAGACCTGTTCACTTTGGGTGACGACGGCGTCACCGATGGACGACAAAGAAGTGTATGGTATTTCTTTAATTGTTTAATTTCATAACCTTATCGTAAAGCCTTCGGCGCCCCTAGAGAACAGTTGTCACGAGCGCGACAACATGCACTTAAAGGCCCTACAAATTTGCGGTGCTACATTAGATCGCTGAAACAAGCGCATTCACGGCTCCGGCAAAACCAGCCACTGCCACAACACTTGCCAAAATGACGCAAAGGATTTCCAACGCACTGAGTTTCATATCGGCCCCCACCGGAATGCTGCACCCGGCATAGAGCAAGTCTTGAAAGGCGAAAAGTGAGCTTATGTTTACGTTGCGGAAACTTGCTATCCAGGTAGCGCTTACTTGCTCAGATACCGCTCTCAGGACGTTAGTTGGGGTCGTTCTGATGGCATTTCTATCTTGACCTGTTGCACCTCTGCATCGCCGATTGCACATCATTCGGCGCGCAACGATCAATGGAAAGATACCTGAAACTGCGCCCATAGAATCTAATGGCGCTGTCGAAGTACATCATAACTACACCCAGATGCGCGATACAAAAGGTTTGAACGCGCATTGTATCAACGCCACCGAAAATGCGCTTCGGTCATTGGGCTATCAGAAGACTGCTCGTGGGGCGGCATATCGAACTAGGTAACCCCCTCAAATCCAGTTGGAAAAACTAGAAAGTGCTAAAAATAAAGACATGCCGCCCTCTGTGGCAGGATGGCATTATGGCAAAAATGTGTCCACGGCTAAATTCGAAACTCTTAGTTCGTGAATTGGAAACAAGATGTTTCGGAAAGATTCTCGGGGCCACAGAGAACCCTACACTTCGAAGGTGCTCAGTGATGAAAGTTTGAATGCGAAAGATAACACTATGACGTCACTCTCTCCACCTATGAAGAAGGCTCGATAAGCGGACCATCGCTGCTTGGTGTCCTTATCAGCAGAAACTACGATACCTCTCATTGGATGAGGGATAGCCTCATCAAGCTTCAACCGAATAGCACAGCCAACACTGGATGGGCACTTCCCGAGCTACTGAACTGACACTTTAAACTGGAATGCATCTTGCTTCCCCATCTGTGCCCATCGCGCATCCTTCGTTCCAGAGAACGGTTCAAGTCATCAAACCTTGGGAGAAAAATTTGTTCTAAACAAAAAACGGGGGAGTTCTAGGTTAGTTCAATATACTTCAACTGATAAGCATCCATTTTGACGAAATATAGTACAATGCTTCAATTGGTAGAAATCCAAAGATCTAATTCAATTGTAACACGACCCTTGGGTTTTACCGTTGTGTTGTCATAGAGAAAGATGAATTAGCAGCGCTTGAAGTCTTGGTACGTGTTGATGCAATAATTGAAGCCAATGACAAGATGTCAAGAAACGCCTTTTGTCGAAATTCAAGTGGCATTCGCTCTTTGACCTCTTAATGTGCATCCTTATCTCGCGCTGCGACGGTGCGTTTCTTTCTTATTCACCGGAATCAAGCACTTATGAAGTAATGCGGAAGCTTTCCCTCTTTAACATCTACCAATGACCGGAAAGTATCAGTTCATATCACCCACCACTAAATTTATTTATTTATATCTGGCACTTAACAAATACCTGCGTTCGCAATTGCAAATGTCGAGCGCGTTTAATGTCGACGAGTTACTGAGATTAGTGTACTACTGACCCTAACTGTGGGGTTATTTTTATTTAAAACAATCGATCAGGGTGTCGAATTTTAGGCATTAGAAACGTTTAATATATTTACTTTGAGGTCAAGATATGGGGTAGACCAGACAAAGTTTTCCAAGACTAAAACACCCGAAGCCCGCCTAATGGCCATCGTGTTCATTGATGCATGTGGGTACTCGTTAGCGGTTCGCGAAACTGAAATGCGAACCCTATCCACTATTCGCGCGGATCTGAATTTAGCCAGTGAAGTAGTGGTCGCTCTTGGAGGTGAAGTCACGGGTATTGCTGGTGATGGTTTTTGCGCGACATTTAGAAGTGTTTCAGTCGCGGTAGAAGCCTCGTTGAGGGTACAGGAAACTCTTTCCGAACAAGTCGGAAACTATGATCGCGGATTCAGGATCGGTGTACATGTTGGTGATACATTTGAAATAGACCGCCAAATCATAGGGAATACCGTAAACACCGCGGCCCGTATCGAAAGTGCTGGATCGGCCGGTGATGTCCTGGTCTCCAGTGCGGTCCGAAATTCGCTTCGGGGTGGAAACGACTTTCGGTTTGTCTCCATCGGCTACCCAACACTAAAAAATCTGGGAAACTCTCTCGAGTTATTCAAGGTGATCAGAGTTTCGGACCAAGGGTCGCTGACAAAGGCCCGTCTCGAATTGATTGGGTATCCGAAGTATTGGGGCTCCCAAAACACTTTGCTGGACCTAAGCAACGAGCAGACAATGCTTCTCTCGCTCTTAGCTTGCTCTCAAGGTGTTTTTTCAGCGCATCGGGCTGGCGAAATTATTTGGGAGGACCAGTCTACTTCTGAAAGGTCTGCTTTATTGGAGCGGCTCGTTGACGCCACCAATGAACACACGGGTTTGGCAACCCTAATCAGTGTAGTTCGCGACAAAGATCTCATTTGCCTCAATCAACAAGAATTGGAAATAGACGTAACGGAGCCAGCAGCAGAACTATCGAATAATAGGCTGTTGGAGGGTTTCAATTGCCGCAATGCTGCTTTCATGGATTGGCTCCAGCATCAACGGTCTGCGGTTCGATGCATCAACCAAGATGGTGCTAATCTAGTAAGCAAAACCGATCTCACAACTCAGCCAACGCCTAATGCGTCATGGGTAGAAACTACGAGAACAAATTTCGTAATTGGCCTTCTAGCCTCAGATGTGGGAGCGGGATCGGAAAAAGCCTCTTTCGTAGCAAATATCGTCGCAGAGCAGCTATCAAAATCTCTTTCGGAAACCGAGGCCCTGATTGTTCAGGACTATCGCACCCCGAACGTGCCCGGGCCATACAACTCCAGCCCCAGCCACGGTGTTGGTCCCGACTTGTTTCTTCAGTGCAGAGCGTCAGCCTGCGAAAGCATGCTTCAAGTTTCTGTCACTGCAATGCGCCCCGAGGACCGGAAAGTTATTTGGAATCAGAATGTGGTGGCTGATCAGGGCGACTTTCTTGGGCTCTCAACCTCCAGCGTTGCAGCTTTTGTAAGCTACGCTACCGATGCGCTCCTCACGGCATTGGTGAATGGGCGTCATATGCGAGACCCCGCTGCCCATCATGCTGCAAAGACGGCGATCTCAGCAGTCCATCACTTGCTAACAATGTCTGGACCCGGTTTGGACCATTTGCAGGCAGACATATTGGCGGCCTACGAAATCGACCCCAAACCTGTTTACTTGGCCTGGCTAGCATATTTTACGACGTTCCAAATCGGCGAACGTTACGGAACGTGGGACATTGAGCTTGAAGAAAGAGCACGAGAGCTAGCGAGGCGAGCAGTCGAAGCTGACGCAGATAACGGGACCGTTTTAGGGCTTGTCGCTCACGTCTATTCCTACGTGTTCCGCGAGTTTTCGATTGCTCAGGACCTTTCTGACAGAGCCCTAGAGCTGAGCCCATATCGTGCAATGTGTTGGGATTCTGCTGCGATGCTCTACTGCTATACCGATCGTCCGAGGCTTGCAGTGGAGGCGGCGAACAAAGCTAGGGTTATCGGACGGCACAGCCCTTATCGTCATCTATTCGACGGCGCAAGCTGCGTAGCATCGTTGGTAAATGGCGACTTCGAACAGGCCGTCAAATTTGGCGAAAACGTGATGGCGGTACAACCACAGTTCAAAGCAGTTATGCGCTATCTGGCGGCATCTTACGGTCACTTGGGCGATCACACCAAAGGTGAGAAAGCGTTACATCGACTTGTCGAATTGGAGCCAGACATGTCTCTCACAAGTATTCGAGAAGACTGGTTTCCGGTTCCAACCCGCTTCAGCGCAAAACTTATGGAGGATGGTCTGAGCCGTATCGGGCTGCCAAAACAAATTTAGTATTTCGATCAAGGGAGGGGGATTCATTGAATTACGTTAGTTTTCTCAACAACTTCGGTATGCTCGTTCGGCGTGGGGAATTGATTTCGTGTAAAGTTTTAAAGCTGGCGAACTTGGGCGCAGAGGACAATCCTGAGCGAAATAGGGATGAACTTGTATCGCTAATCTATGACGAACAGCAGCAAACATTCTGGGCGTACATCAATGCGATTCGTGAGATCAAGGACGACATAATTGATGATCCAACACTTGAGAAATTGAATTTGTTTTTTGATGAGATGACTCTGGTAGATCGTCTTCAGCGGAACGAACAAGTAGCTAATTCGGTTGCCACAGAAATTGGAAGCCGGTCTGCACTCGGAGCCGCGGTAATTGCGATGGGTCAGTCTTCATCCTTTGCCCTGAACCGCAACAGAAATAGAAACCGCAATAGAAACAGGAATCGAAATAGAAACAGAAATAGGAATCGAAATAGAAACCGCACTGAGTTCGATTTCGGTGGGAGCGATGCCTCATTTGGGTGGCGCGAAATGCGTGATCTCTGTAAAATTGGCGTTCCTATTGATACAAGTATACTCGGGAAAATCTGGGAGAATATTGATCTTCTACCACCTCCAGGACCCGATGAAAGCCTGAACGAAACCACTCATCTGCTGGAGCTTCAGGAGCAACTGAAACAGCCAGATCAAGTGCGCCGTCGCGACGAAATTGTTGCACAAGCGCAGTTCGGAATTGACGATTACCTGACCCCTTTAGGGATTGACGAGCAGGGCGGATTTGATGCGACGAAGGCCTTGATGGTCATCCTGCTGGAAATCACCAACGAGATCGGCCTTACTTACAAGAATAGGTTCAGCCGACCTCGACCAAACATCGTGCAGCCGCTTATCCGTCCTTACATCCCCGTACCGTATCACGCTGCATATCCATCCAACCATTCTTATCAATCATTCGCGATTGCAGAGCTGTTCTCTCGGCTGGTTCCAGAGCATCCGGGAACGATAGCGCTTTTCCATCGCGCCCAGCGTATTGCCGAGAACCGAGAATGGGCAGGTCTACACTACCCAAGTGATACAGCTGCAGGACGAAGTCTCGCAAAGAAAACAGTGGTTTATCTAACAGAAGCTCTCGATGAACTGATGGATGAAGCCCAGGACGAATGGCTGGGATAGCTACAAAGGGGAGGTGAGCCAATGCCTGTTGGCGATGAGTTATATAAACGTTACTACTATCTTTGGCATCTGGTGGCGATCAATGCGATTTCCGTACCAACTGGCACCTCATCTGGTGAGGTTTGCCCGACGATAACTGGTGTCGAATGGGATTTTGCAGGACGGGATGTAAAAATTGGCCTCATTGATATGGGGGTGGCCCGGCATCATCCAAACTTAGAAGCGCCAGAGGCCCCCCTTCCCCCTCCAGATCAAGTTATTTGGAATGACGCAATTGATCTAGCGAGCCACCCGTATGGAGCAAAGTACGAGGAGTTATCGGCATATCCTGCAGCAAACAGACACCGCGAGCTACCAGAACAACATTTGACCGGAATCAGCGCTTTGGTCATACCTGGTCTCGACCCCGAAGAAACCGAGATAATTAACAGAATTAGTAACGGTTTTGGCGTCAAGCGTTACGTCGATGCCTATGATGATCGGTATGCCGCTCACGGGACTGGATGCGCTGGCCTGACTAGCGGTACCAGTTATGAATTGGATCAGTTCGGCAATGCGGGTAATGTTGCCCCTTACTTTGGCGTAGACCCGCTAAGCAAAGTAGTTCCTATCACAACTTCAATATCTCCTAGCCCTGAAGAACTGATAGCGGCCTTTCTATATGCAGAAGCGAAAGGTGTGGATGTCATTCTATTTCCGCGCGATGCCGCTGACCCTTCGTATTGGCCCGGCTATCCAACCTCTTTTGACGATGATGAAGAGACCCGCCTTCATAAAAGCAAGGCGGGAGAAGTTCATGAAGATATTTTGGATATCCAAAAATCCTGGGCTCTACTTGAGAAAGTCATAGAATGGGTAAGCAAGCAGACGCCTGTTGTATGCGCCGCAGGTAATGAGGGCAGGAGTGAACTGATTTACCCGGCTAGTTTGTCATCCAATCCCGCAAACGGTGTCATTTCAGTAGGCGCCGTCAATTACAACGGCTACCGATCGGGTTATTCCAACTACTCGGGTGATCTGACCGTAGTCGCACCTTCAGATGACGGAGAAGTATATAACCGATACCAAATCCGATTGGACCGTCGCGCTGCTTCAGCAGGCGACTTCTGGGTAGAGAACGTGCACAAAAAGCGCGAACCACCTTATGATGATATCCCTGAAATTTTATTTGCCTCACAACGGTTACTTTCCTTGGATGTTCCAGGACCGCGGGGCTACGTGGAAGGAACACTCGCTGGCCCCGTGAAGAAACGAGAAAGTGCGCGCGACGATCCTTCGGGACTATATGCTGAATTTGGGGGCACGTCGGGTGCTGCTGCCTTGGTCGCCGGAGCAATCGCGATGATGCAGCGCAAGTCGACTTCAAAGGTGTCAGGTGTTGACGTCAAGAACATTTTCGAAGGTTTTTCGGCTGATACCAATAAACTAAATCTAGACCACTGGTATTGGTTAGATGCAGGGTCATCTTTGCAGCCAGATGCCATGAACTCATATACAACACCGAGCACTGATGAGCTTTTTGGGCAAGCAGGACTATTGGACGTCGCAAAACTACTTTTACAGGTTTGAACAAACTAGGACGTGTGATTGGTTGATACCGCTCCTTTCAAGGCATTTTGCCGCAAAGGAGATTGAATATGGGAATGAAGCGCACGGATTGATTCGTCTCTGCTGCGAGACGGATCAAGCTGATCATTGGGCTTTCACGCCAACAGACTGCGTTTGAACGCGGCATTGGCATTAAGCGATCGGAACGCTTGGTGCAGAATACCAATATCGCGCCATTAATGGGTTGAGATCAGAAGCACGTAGAGCGATAGATTCAGGGTCATCCCTATTCTCCCATTCTTCATCACGCGTCGATTTAAGGGCGTGGCGCGATAAAGTGTCTGATCGTTAAGCAATTGATCGGGGTGATCAATTGTAGTCTGCACGGGCTGCTCTGAGATTTTCTAAAGTTGGTTGCGGGAGCAGGATTTGAACCT